>JAAEZD010000043.1:0-22212 GCA_018223035.1 Paracoccaceae bacterium | reverse complement strand
AAGAAATCATGAAACTGAGATAGCGGAAACTGTCGCAACGACCCTTGAGCCATCAATTCTGTTGGTTTCATAAATGGAGGCTTCCGTGAAAAATTATTTTCTTGCCGTTGTCATTTCAATGCTTGCGACTTTTACGAATGCTCAGGAAAGTGCACAGTTTACCCTGATTACCAATGTGAACGTCTTCGACGGCGTGAACGAGGCGCTGCTCCAAAACGCGAATGTTCTCGTCGAGGGCAACCTTATCAAGACAGTCTCCACCGAGGCAATCGCCGCAGACGACGCCACAATAATCGACGGCAAGGGCCGAACTCTGATACCCGGCCTGATCGACGCGCATTGGCATGTTATGTTCTCCGAACCCACCTTCTCGGAACTTATGAATTCTGACATCGGCTGGCTGACATTACTTGGAGCCAGAGGCGCACACGATACATTGATGCGTGGTTTCACCTCGGTTCGTGATGTGGGCGGAAGTCCTTTCGCGGTAAAGAAAGCCATTGATACGGGAATGCTCGAAGGACCGCGCATTTATCCGTCGGGTCCGAACATAAGCCAGACTTCTGGTCACTCTGATGGCCGTCATCCGGCGGACCCCGCAACTCCGGTCTATTTGGAGAAAGTCGGTCAACTTCGGGTCGCAGACGGCGTGTCAGATATGCTTACCGCGGTAAGAGAAAATCTCCGGATGGGAGCCTCGCAAATCAAGCTGTCCATTGGCGGCGGTGTATCGTCGGCCTACGATCCCCTCGATGTATCGCAGTATACTCTCGAAGAACTTGAAGCAGCGGTCGACGCCGCGAAGAACTGGAACACTTATGTGGCGGTTCACGCCAACACGGATGCCTCAATACGGATGGCTATCGAGGCAGGCGTGCGCAGCATCGAGCATGGGTTTCTACTTGAAGAGGACACGCTCAAGCTGATGGCTGAAAAGGGCTTATGGCTCAGCATACAGCCGCTTCTGAACGACGAAGATGCATTTCCGTTTACGGGAGAAAATCAAAAGAAATGGATCCAAGTGACCGATGGGACAGACAAGGTTTACAGGCTGGCCAAGGAGAACAATGTCAAAATCGCCTTTGGAACCGATCTTCTGTTCGACCCGACGCTGGGGCCGAAACAAGGAAAGTTTTTGGCCAAACTCAAACACTGGTTTTCCCCTTACGAGGCGCTGAAGATCGCGACCTCGGGCAACGCGGAATTGCTGGCTTTGAGCGGCCCGCGCAATCCCTATACGGCAGGCCCCCTCGGGGTGATCGCGGAAGGTGCCTATGCCGACCTGATACTTGTCGATGGCAATCCGCTGGATGACCTCGAACTGGTCGCGGACCCAGACGCGAATTTCGACTTGATCATGAAGGACGGAGTAATCTTTAAGAACAAGCTGACTGAGTAAGCGGCACTCAGCGGACCGAAGCTGTTCTTACCACGGGATCAATTGTGCGGCAGGTACCACGGACAGCTTTTCCTACACAAAGGATGTTGGTGACCGACGCATAGAACGTCCGATTTCGACCTTTTGACGGCGAATGCTGCGCTTCGCATAAAGGTCGGAGAAGGGGCTCCTTCCGGACCTTCGCTGTGACCCGACTGAAGGCTCGGATCGCGGACATAGTGTGAATTAGCTGCGGTTGCGCCAATGGCAGCTTCCGGAAATCGGTGACGGTCAAAAACGGTCGTTTTCGTCACTGTGGGCGGTCGAACCAGAACGGTTGAAAAATCTTGTGCCACAAACCCTTGGCAAAACTCAGTTTGATTTTGTCACGTTTTTGGCCGTAGCCAGAAGAACGGTCATTGGCGCCCGGTGCAGCATCAGGCAATAAGGGCTCCAAGCCGACCTTCTCTGCGGCCAGTCTGAAGGTCGGTTAGCGGGACAAAGTGTGAATTCACAGCACGCGCACCAAAGGCGGCTTTCGTAGCCAAGCATGGCCATGATCCAAGTTAGTCGTTTCAATGCTGAACGTGGCCTGTGGAAGATATTTTATCATTGCTGTCGAAGCAGACATAAAGGGAATCGTAGTCAATGCCGAGGCCGCTACACATGCCCAAAGTGTAGGCTACACAGGATTGCCCATAGATTTCTACGATCCGTTCGGTTCGCCCGAGAAGCGCATAGACGTCATCGCGTGATACAGATTCAGGTATAAGATAATTTCTGGTCAGGTCGCGGACCATTCCACCTCTGGGGCAGGATGCTTCTTTCTGTGCGCATTCCCAGTCCGATAGCCCTTGGCAACTTCCTTCTACTTCCCATTTCGTCTGTTCAAAGGTTTCTCCTCTGAACGGAGACAGGTGCATATACCAGAGAAGGCCAAATAATAGAACTCCGATTGAAAGGCTTAATATCCCGATACCACGTAGGAATAACCTGCTGAACGTTAGCATACGCTGTTGATTTCTGGCGGAACGCGGGAAGGTCCATCTGTAAATCGGATTGGCTTGCATGGCTCTGCTATGGAGCGACATGTAAATTCTCTTTCGTGTCAGTAAAATAAGGGCAACACCTACCAAAACAGGGGCGGAAATTAACAACAAAATGAACATAGTGACAATGGTTTTCCGTAATTTACCCAAAAATTCGGCAACATACTTGCAAGGCCACCAAAGCCGACATTGGAGCAAGGTGCAGCATCAGTCAAACTGGGCTCGAAGTAGACATGCGGCGGCGCAGCATGCCCCTCACTCTGGCGCGCCAGCCCCGCGGGCGCTGACGGCCCAGAGCCGTCGTTCGAGCCCCTTGAAAGCTGTGTCCGCTTCCAAGTCAAACTCAATAAGAAGACATTTTTCCGGTCGGGCCACCAATCGGATAACACTCGCCTTGCCTCGGAGCGCAAAAAACTTTGCTAATTTTCCGCCCCGGACCCCAATGTCGAACTCAGTGACTGAACCACGAGGTCAAAGGCGCCATTAGCCGCATCCGGACAGGTTGCAAGAGACAGGAAGCCGTGGATGAGACCGGGGGCCCTATGCGTCGTGACAGCTACCTCCAGATTACGAAGTCGCTCGCCGAGCCGTTCTCCTTCGTCTCGCAAGGGGTCATTTTCCGCGGTGACGATGAACACGGGCGGAAACCGACGCACTATCTCGTCGCCTATCGTCACGACGGATGAGGACTTGCCGCCCAGGTAACAGTCCCAGAACCAGAGCATGGCGGTGCGGGTGATGAGCGGCCCGTCGGCAAATGCCGTCTGGCTGGGGCTGTCACACGCCGGGTCGACGGTTGGATAAATGAGAGTCATCTGCGTCGGGGCCTTGCCGGCCGAGACGAGGGCCGAACAGACCGACAGTGCAATCTGCCCGCCGGCGCTGTCGCCGCAGAGCGCAAAGCGGGTCGGGTCGATGCCCAGTTCATCCGCCGCGGCAAGCGCATGCCGGATCACGGTGAGGCCGTCTTCGCGCGCCGCCGGGAAGGGCGCCTCGGGTGACAGGCGATAATCGATGCTGATGACAGCAGCGTCCGTGCGCGCCGCCAGCCTTCGGCAGATCCCGTCGTGGGTGTCGACGGAGCCCCAGACGAAGCCACCGCCGTGGAAGAAGAAGATGACAGGCGTGATCTCGTCCCTGACCGGATGATACAGGCGATACCGGACGGCGTGCGTGTCCTGCGCGACCTCGCCGTCTTCGACCCGCGGCAATTCGACGAATTCGCCCTGATCCATGGCGCGGTCGGCCGCTTTTCTGACCTTCTCCATGGGGATATGCGGCGGTGGCGGCTGCACCGTATTGCGGGGATCGGCGAGGAAATCGAGGTAGGCGGGATGAATCGGCACGATGAGAGCCTTGAGTTTCGGTAGCGGATCGTACTAATTGGTATCTTTATAATACCAGTCAGGCAAGCCCGCAGTCCTCAGGCCTTGGGCAGGGCCATCGCGAAGGGTAACAGCATGGCAAACGTTCGGAAGACAATCGGAGACGAAGTGGCGGCGTTCAAACGCGAACGGACGCTCGCCGCGGCGACCGAGGTTTTTTACGAGAAGGGCTATACGAATACGACCCTTGATGACGTGGCCGAGCGTCTCGGCGTGACCAAGCCCTTCATTTACAAGAATTTCGGATCTAAGCACATGCTGCTGGCCGAAATCTGCGCGAGCGGGGTCAAGGGCGCGCTCAACGAGATAGAAGCCGCCGTCGCCTTGGGCAAAGGTCCGGCTGACACTCTGTCGACCTTCGTGCCGCGCTATGTCGAGGCGATCATCGCCACGCGAAAAGCCATTGCCATCAATATCCGCGAGGAAAAGAACCTGTTGCCGGAGGATGCTGCGACCCTGTCCGGTCTCCGGCAGAAGTTCGTCGCGCTTGTTGAAGATGTCCTCAGACGCGGCAAGGACCTGGGCGAAATTGACGTCACGGATCCGCGAATTTCGGCGTTTGCCATTGTGGGTGCCGTGAGCTGGCTGACCTTCTGGTATAATCCTGAGGGCCCCCTTCATGCGGAAGAGGTCGCCTCGCGCATGTCCGACGTGGTGCTGAACCTTCTTGGTTCGGACGCAAAGGCCACCTCGACCGTCGGCGCCTGAAAACTCAATCGTTACAACGGCAAGCTGCTGGTATGCCTCGGTTTTCCGGGGCCGTTCCGCTGCGCCGCAGAGATCATTCTGCAGCGCAAAAACCGATTAGTACTTGAATGATACTGATCAGTAACTTAAAGATACTGATAAGTTTCAGGGTCGGTGAGTCGGAGGAGACGCCAACCGGTCCGGAGCCGCCGAGGGGAGGACAGACACTTGGATCACGTGGATATCCTGATAGTCGGAGCGGGCATCGCGGGGCTGAGAACGCTCTATGCCCTCCGCCGCGAAGGTTTCGACGTTCGCGTGGTCGAGGCGTCGGACGAGCTCGGCGGTGTCTGGAACCACAACCGTTATCCCGGCGCGCGCTGCGACGTTGAAAGCTACGACTATTCCTACAGCTTTTCGCCCGAGCTTGAGCAGGAATGGACCTGGACCGAGCGTTATCCGCGCCAGCCCGAGATCCTGTCGTACCTCAACCACGTCGCGGACCGTTTCGACCTGCGGAAGGACATCACCTTCAATGCCTGCGTCGGCTCGGCCGATTATGACGAGGCTGCGGGGCGGTGGCTCGTCACGTTCGAGGACGGTGCGCGTCTGTCCTGCCATCGCCTGATCCTCTGTCTCGGCCAGTTGTCGGCGCCGAAGACGCCCGACTATCCGGGTCAGGACCTCTTCAAGGGCCAGACCTTCGTCAGCGCCCAGTGGCCGCGTCACGAACCCGACTTCCGCGGCAAGCGCGTCGGCATCATCGGGACCGGATCCTCGGGCATGCAGATGACGCCCGTCATCGCCGAGGTGGCAGAGCGCGTCACGGTCTTCCAGCGCACCGCCAATTACTCCGTCCCTGCCGCGAATGCGCCGCTGACGGACGACGAAATCCGCGAAGTGAAGGCCACCTACGCCGCCCGCCGCGAGATGACGCGCAACTCCCCGACCGGGCTGGGATTTCAGCCGGGCAAGGTCAAGACGCTCGATGTCGAGCCGGAGGAGCGAGAGCGCGTGTTTGAAGCGGCCTACAATCGCTACGGCTTCGGCTTCGCGTTGGCCTATCCCGATATCCTGCTCGACCCCGAGGCCAACGCCGTCGCATCCGAGTTCCTTCGCCGCAAGATCGGCGAGCGGGTGAAAGATCCCGAGACGCGCGCCAAGCTGCTGCCCGTCACGCACGGCTTCGGCACCCGCCGCCCGACCGTCGACAGCGGCTATTACGAGGCGTTCAACCGCGACAATGTCGAGCTTGCCGAAATCCGCGAAACTCCGATCACCGAATTCACCGCAACAGGCATCCGCACGGCGGAAAAGGACTACCCGCTCGACATCATCATCTACGCCACCGGCTTCGATGCCCTCACCGGCGCGCTGCTCAAGCCCCGGATCACCGGGCGCGACGGGGTGACGCTCAATCAGAAATGGGCGCAAGGGCCAATTACGCAGATGGGTCTTGGCACGGCGGGCTTCCCGAACCTGATCATCGTCGGCGGCCCAGGCAGCCCGACCGTCCTGTCGAACGTCATGGTCTCGACCGAGCTTCAGGTGGACTGGCTGACAGACCTTCTAAAGAGCCTCCGCGCGAACGGCATCGCAGAGATCGAGGTCACGCCGGAGGCCGAGCAGGCATGGAACGAACACGTCGCCGAACGGGTGGCCGAAACGCTGTATATGACCGCCGATAGTTTCTACAACGGCGGCGAGGTGAAGGGGAAACCGCGGGTCTTCATGCCCTATTCAGGCGGGGTCCGTCACTATCGCCGGCTGCTGGAGAAATGCGCAGCCGAGGACTATTCAGGCTTCGACCTGCGTAAGGAACCCCTCGCGAAGACCGCGGAGGTGCAGGATGTCCGCTGAACGCAAGGCGCAGTCCGTCGGCATCGTCGGCGCGGGGACCATGGGTGTCGGCATCGTATATGTCTTCGCCATGGGCGGATACAACGCTCATATGGTAGAGCCCGACGCCGCCCGGCGCGATGTCGCTTTCGCCACGATGCGCGACGCTGCCAAAGGGGCCGTCGCCCGCGGCAAGGTGAACGCGGAGGATGCCGAGCGGGCGATAGGTTCCGTTCAGGGTCTGGCCCGCGTCGAGGACCTGCCACAGAACCTGTCGCTGGTCGTCGAAACTGTGCCCGAGCGTCTGGCGCTGAAGCAGCAGGTGCTGGCGGCCATCGCGGCCCGAACACCGGCGCTGATCGCCTCCAACACCAGCGCGCTGTCCATCGACGACCTCGCCGGATCGGTTACGGACCCGGCGACCTTCCTCGGCATGCACTTCTTCAATCCGGTCTGGTCGCTCATGCTGGTCGAGATCGTTCGAGGGGCGCAGACCTCCGACGCCAGCATCGCCGCCGCGCGCGCCTTCGCCGAAGGCATCGGCAAGAAATCCGCTGTTGTGTCCGACCGGCCCGGCTTCGCCACCAGCCGCCTCGACCTCGTGCAGGCGCTGGAGGCGATCCGCATGGTCGAGGACGGCGTGGCGAGCGCGGAGGACATCGACCGCGCCATCACCACCGCCTACCGCCATCCGGTCGGGCCGCTCAGGCTGTCGGACATGGTTGGCCTCGACGTACGACTCGATATCGCGACGCATCTTTCGACGGTTCTGGGGCCGCATTTCGCCCCGCCGAAACTTCTTCAGGACATGGTCGCCCGGGGCGAGCTTGGTCAGAAATCCGGCAAGGGTTTCTACGACTGGCCGTCCCCGGCAACCGCATAGCAAGGGAACGCGCCGCTCATGGGCAAGCTTTTCACCTCTTCTCTGGTCGATACGGCAGACCATCACGCCATGCTGCGCGACAGCGTCGGCAAGTTGGTGGGCGGCTTCGGGCGCAAGTATTTCCAGGACGTCTACAAGCGAAACGCGAAGCCCGTGGAGCTTTGGGATGCGCTTGGTGAAGCCGGCTTCCTTGGCGTGCATGTATCTGAAGAATTCGGCGGCGGCGGTGGCGGTCTGGCGGACTACAACGTCATTGTCGAGGAAACGGCGGCGCAGGGTTGCCCCATCCTGTCGCTGGTCATCGGATCCATCTGCGCGCCGATCATCCAGACCCATGGAAGTGACGAGATGAAGGCTGACTGGTTGCCGGGGCTGGCCTCTGGCAAGAAGCGCCTCGCCTTCGCGATCACCGAACCGAACGCCGGATCGAACACGCACCAGGTTTCGACCATCTGCCGCCGCGACGGTAACGGCTGGTCGATCCGGGGCAACAAATACTGGACCTCCGCGGTGGACGAGGTCGACGCGATCATGGTGGTGGCGCGGGGTGAGGAGCTGGACGCGCGGGGACGCGGATCACTGTCTCTGTTCCTCGTGCCGGTCGATGCGGCAGGGATCAGCAAGACGCCGATCGAAACCGCCCTTCACGTTCCAGAAACGCAGTTCATGCTGAATTTCGACGACGTCAAGGTGCCCGCTGACGCGCTGGTCGGGGTCGAAGGACAGGGGCTCAAGCAGCTGTTCGCGGGCCTCAACCCCGAACGGATCTGCGCGGCGGCGATCAACAACGGGATCGCGCGCTACGCGATCGAGAAAGGCGCGGAATACGCCGGGGAACGGTCCGTCTGGGGCGTTCCGATCGGCTCTCATCAGGGCGTCGCACACCCGCTGGCCGCGGCCTATGTCGGCGTGCAGCAGGCGCGGCTGATGACCGCCCGCGCAGCAGAGCTTTACGACGCCGGGTCTTCCGAGGCCGGTGAAGTATCCAACATGGCCAAGTTCGCCGCGGCCGATGCGTCGCTTGTCGCGCTTGATCAGGCGATCCAGGTGCATGGCGGCAACGGGCTTTCCATCGAATACGGGCTCGCGGACCTCTGGTTCATCGCCCGCCTGCACAAGACCGCCCCGGTGAGCCGCGAGATGGTTCTGAACTTCTTTGCGCAGCACTCTCTGGGGCTGCCCAAAAGCTACTGAACGATGAGGGGGGAGGAGATGGCCGAGATCGACAGCGGGTTTGAGACCTTCGCGACCGTCCTGCGCCGCCACGCAGCCGGACGGCCCGATGCCCCCGCCCTGACGTTCCATGACCGCACGCAGAGCTTTGGCGCCCTGCACGACGCCAGCTCCCGCACAGCAAATGCACTGAGGGCACGCGGCGTTGGTCCCGGCGACCGGGTGGCGGTTCTGAGCAAGAACCGGCCCGAAATGTACGAACTGATCTACGCCTGCAACAAGATCGGCGCTGTGGTGGCCGCGTTGAACTGGCGGCTCTCGGCGCGGGAAATCGCACTGATCCTCACTGATTGCGAAGCATCCCTGATCATCGCGGACGACACCGGGACAGAGCTGCTGCCGTCCGTTCCCAGCCTGCCAGTTGTGCGCTTCGGCCCGGAGTTCGATGCGATGCGCGCCGAGGCCGACCCGCAGGATCCCGGCCATGAAGGGTCGCCGGACGATACCGCGTTGATCCTTTATACGTCCGGCACCACCGGCCTGCCCAAGGGCGTGATGCTGTCGAACCGGGGCATCTCCTACACCCGCGACCTCGCGAAAAGCTGGGGCATGACGGAGCAGAGCGTGAACCTCGTCGCCATGCCGCTCTTTCACATCGGGGGCTGCGGCTATGGCAGCAGCACGATGCTTGCGGGCGGTCACACGGTGCTGATGGAGGCCGTCGACGTACCTGAGATGCTGCGCCTTATTTCGCGGTACAGGGTGACGCATACCTTCCTCGTGCCCGCCGTCGTCCAGTCTCTGCTTGCTGCTGACGGGGTTCGCGACGCCGACCTTTCCACCCTTGAGTTACTAATGTATGGCGCGGCGCCCATGGGGGACGTGCTGCTGAAGCGCGCGATGGACGCCTTCGGCTGCGGCTTCATGCATGCCTATGGCATGACCGAAAGCTCCGGGACCGTCGTCACGCTCGAACCGGAAAGCCACGACCCGGGCGGCCCACGCAGCGGCCTGCTCAAGTCCTGCGGACGCGCCCTGCCGTGGGTCGAACTGCGCGTGGTCGATCCATCCTCTGGCACGGACAAGCCTGTTGGCGAGGTCGGGGAAATCTGGCTGCGCACTCCGATGATCATGACCGGCTACTGGCACAACGACGCCGCGACGCGCGAGGCGATCACGCCGGAGGGCTGGTACCGCAGCGGCGATGCCGCATACCTCGATGACGAAGGGCACGTGTTCCTGTTCGACCGGTTCAAGGACATGATCATCTCGGGCGGCGAAAACATCTATCCGGCCGAGATCGAGAACGTGCTCAACGGCCACCCGGCGGTTGCCGAGGTCGGTGTGATCGGCATCCCGCACGAGAAATGGGGCGAGACGCCCCTGGCCGTCATCGTCCGGAAGCCCGGACAGAGCGCCAGCGCCGAGGACCTGATCGCCTACACCCGCGCCAACCTCGCCACCTACAAATGCCCCAGCCGCATCATTTTTGCCGACAGCCTGCCGCGCAATGCGTCGGGCAAGCTGCTCAAGCACGAAATGCGCAAGACATACGGAGGCACGTCGTGACGGATACTCTGGCGCTCCTCCGTCGTTGGGTTGTCGATTACTTCAACAGCCACGATTCCGCTGCCGCGCAAGAATTCTGCGCCCCGGACTATGCGCTAAGCATCGGCGACGTTGTTCTGGCAGGCCGTGATGACGTCTGGCTTCCGGCGGTCGAGGTGCAGATGCGCAATTTCCCCGGCATGGGGATGACCGTGCACCAGACCATAGTGGGCGAGGGCTGGGCGGCGATCTGGTTTAGCGAACACGGGGCGAGCAACGGTAAAGCAGCAGTCTGGTCGGGCGTCGGGATCTACCGGTCCGGAGGCGGGGTCCTGACCGGCTGCGTGGCGCAGGAAGATTACTTCACCCGCCGTCGCCAGCTCAAGTCGGGCACCTGCGATCCGGTTGATGCGCCCGCCGCCGCGCCTTGGGATGTGGTGCCTGAACCGACAAACCGGGAGGCGGAAAAGGCGGTCCTCGCATGGCTCCACGGCGCCTGGCCCTTGCCGGGCGACATCCCCTGTGATGACGACCACATCACCGGCGTGCCGCTGGAGTTCGAAGTGACCGGGGCAGAGGTAGGCGCACTCCACTGTTCCGGAGAGCATGTCGCATTCAACCTGCGCCAGCGCGGCCACTACCTGCGTGGCCTGCCGGACGTGGCCGATGGCCCGGTCGAGGAAACGCTCGACGTCAACGGTCTGGTCCGCGTGGTCGACGGGCGCGTCGTCTCTGGGCGCGTGATCCGCGACCGCATGGGCCTCTGGTCCCGGCTGAGGGCTGCGGCATGACCGAAACCGTTCTCACCACCCGCGATGGTGCGATCCTGACGGTTACCCTCAACCGGCCCGAACGGCGCAACGCCATCGACCGCGCCACGTCGGAGGCCATCGCCGCCAGCATGGACGCCTTCGATGCGGACGAGACGCTTTCCATCGCCATCCTGACCGGCGCCGGGGACCACTTCTGCGCCGGGATGGACCTCAAGGCCTTCCTGAACGGTGAGCGGATCGAACTGGCGGGCCGGGGCCTTGCCGGGATGATCGAGACGCCGCCAGCAAAGCCGGTGATCGCGGCCATCGAAGGCTATGCCTTGGCCGGAGGGTTCGAGATCGCGCTTGCCTGCGATCTGATCGTCGCGTCCGAAACAGCCCAGTTCGGCCTGCCCGAGGCGAAGCGTGGCCTGATCGCCGGCTCTGGCGGCCTGGTCCGTCTGCCGGAACGGATGCCGCGCCAGATCGCTATGGAATGCGCCCTGACCGGGCGGATGATCCCGGCGGCGGAGGCGGAAAGGTGGGGGCTCATCAACCGGCTGACCGCGCCCGGCGCAGCACTGGTCGCAGCGCGCCAGCTGGCTGCGGAGATCGCCGCAAACGCACCGCTCGCGCTCGCCGCGACCAAGCAGGTCGTCGCGAACAGCCACCGCTGGTCTGAGGCCGAGCTCTGGCAGAGGCAAAACGCAATTCTGGAAACCGTTATCACCTCGGACGACGCCCGCGAAGGCGCGGCGGCCTTTGCCGAGAAACGCGCCCCCAGGTGGCGCGGGCGATGACGGACCGCTGAAGAATTCGGTCGCGAGGAGCGGCCGGACCACTCCGTTGTCCCCGACCGGGACCGGGTTACCCAAGGGAGGATTTGGGATGAACTACAAGACGAAACTTCTGGGCTGCGCGGCGGCCCTCGCACTCTCCGTCATGGCATCCGGCATGGCCATGGCCCGTGATGTCAAGATCGTGGTCGGCGTGCCTCCCGGCAGCGGGGCCGAATACGGCGTGAAGGCCTTCGGAGAGGAACTGAAGACCCGTACGAACGGGGACCTCAACGTCCGTATCTACCCGCCGTCGCTTCTGGATCTGAAACAAACCTTCGGCGGCATGCGCGACGGGATCGTCGACGGCGGCTACCTCGTGCTGAACTACTTCCCCTCGGACCTGCCCGAGGCGATGCTGCCCATTGAACTCGCCATGCTGGGCAAGAACCCCTTCGCCATGGCGGGCGCCATGAGCGAATACATCGTCACCTGCGAACCCTGCGTGGCAGAGCGGCTGAAGAACAATCAGGTCCCGCTCGGCAACGCCTCTACCGGCGCCTACGGTATCCTCGGCACCTCGCCGATGACGACCGAGGCGGAGCTTCAGGGCAAGAAACTGCGCGCGGCGGGCGGGGCGTGGTCGCGTTGGGCGGCTGCCATGGGCGCGGTCGGCGTCAGCCTCTCGGGCAACGAGATCTTCGAGGCCGTATCGCAAGGCACCATCGACGGCGCCATGAACGCGCCGTCCGAACTGACCTCGATCCGGCTGATCGACGTGGCGACCGATGTGACGACGAACATGCCGGGCGGCACCGTGCACGGCCTCGACGTGATGAGCGTGAACCGGGACTTCTGGAAATCGCTCTCGAACGAGGAGCGCCGCGCCTATCTGGACGCCGCCGCCCTCGGCAATGCCGCGACGACGTGGAAGTTCGTCACCGATGTGGCCGACAACCTGAAGATGGCCAAGGAGAAGGGCATCAACATCCACGAAGCCTCGTCCGAGATGCTGGCCAAGTCGAACGCCGCCATCGAGGCCGACCTTGCCAACATCGCCAAGATCGCGACCGAGACCCATGGCCTGACGGACGCGGACGCCAAGATCGCCCGCTTCAAGGAGCTTGTCGCCAAGTGGGAGGGCCTGCTGCCGATGGACAAGGAATGGACCGCCGAGGAGGTCGCCGAGGTCTACCGGACGGAGATCTTCTCCAAGCTCGACGAAACCAAGTACGGTCTCTGAGACAAGGTTTGCGCCCATGACACCCGACTGGATCACCAAACTGGTGCGGGGCGCGGACCGCGCGCTCATCGCCGTCGCCTCTCTGGGGCTGATGGCGATGATGCTGCACATCTGCCTCGACATTGCTGGTAGCCTTATCTTCAATGCGCCGATCGCGACGACCAGCGCCATCGTGACGAACTACTACATGATCGCGGTGGCCTTCCTGCCGATCTACACGGCCGAGGTGCGCAACGGGCACATTGGCGTCAACCTCATCACCGCGATGCTTCCCCTGAAGGTGCAGAACCGTCTCGACCTGCTGATGCTGGCCCTGACGGCGGGGGTCTATGCCCTCATGGCGGCGCAGTCCTGGGGTCAGGCGATGAAGAAATTCGCCGTCAATGAGTTTGTGGTCGAGCAGACGACCAAGATCCTGCTCTGGCCCAGCTACTACATGCTGCCCGTGACCTTCGCCGCCGTGGCGCTGCTCATGCTGGTCAAGATCGCCCTGCGCCTGATCTACGGCATGGGACCGGGCGAGGAATTCCTGCCTCATCACGGGGACCATGACCATGTCTGACGCCATGATCGGAGCCGTCGGCATCGCCGGGCTCCTCGCCCTCATCGCCGCCAACATGCATATCTGCATCGCGCTGATCCTGGTGTCCTACGTGGGTCTGATCGCGCTGATCGGCCCCGACGCGGCCTGGGGGATGCTGGAGGTGGTGCCGTTCACGTTCATCTCGAACTGGACGCTCAGCTCCGTCCCGATGTTCGTCTTCATGGGCTACATCTGCTTCCACGCCAATCTGACGCGGGGGCTGTTCGACGCCGCGCGGCTCTGGCTGGCCCGCCTGCCCGGGGGCCTCGCCATCGCGTCGGTCTTCGGCTGCTCCGGCTTCGCCGCGGTCACCGGATCCTCGGTCGCCTGTGCGGCCGCCATGGGCAAGGTCGCGGTGCCCGAGATGATGCGCAACAACTACGACGGCAGCCTCGCGGCCGGGACAGTGGCCGCTGCGGGCACCATCGGCGCCCTGATCCCGCCGTCGATCCTGCTGATCGTGTTCGGCGTCGTGGCGCAGGTCTCGATCACCGACCTCTTCCTTGGCGGCATCGGCGCGGGCATCGTGACCGCCGTGGCCTATATCGCGGTGATCCTGTTGCGGGTCACGCTGAAGCCGTCGCTCGCCCCGCGTATCACCGAAACGGTTGCATGGTCCGACAAGATCAGCGCGATGAAAGGGGCGATGCCGGTCCTGCTACTCATCATCGGCGTCCTTGGTGGCCTCTTCGGTGGGCTCTTCACCGCGACTCAGGCCGGAGCCGTGGGCGCGCTGCTGGCCATCGGGGTCGCCGCTTTCGAACGGCAGCTGAACTGGCGGGTCTTCTGGAATTCGGTGACCGAGACGCTTTCAACATGCGGCAGCCTCTTCATCGTCACAATCGGGGCCAGCATGCTGACCCGATTCCTGACAATGTCTGGCGTGGGTTTCATGATCTCCGACTCCGTCGCCTTCCTGAACGATCAGCCCGCGCTGCTGCTGGTCGGAATTGCGCTGATCTACCTCGTCCTCGGCATGTTCCTGGAACCGATCGGCGCGATGCTGATCACCCTACCTATCTTCCTGCCGCTGGTGCAGACCGCGGGCATCGACCTGATCTGGTTCGGCGTCTTCGTCGCCAAGCTGCTTGAGATCGGAATGATCACGCCGCCCATAGGCATGAACGTCTTCGTGCTGAGTTCCACCGTCGGGAAGTCGGCGCCGACCGCGATGGTTTTTCGCGGCGTGCTCTGGTTCTTCGTCATGGACATAGCGCTGCTTGGCCTGCTGATCGCCTGGCCGGGCATCATCCTCGCCATCCCCCACACCTTCTGACCCCGACCGATAGGACCGACCATGAGAAACGCCGCCATCATCTCCACCGCCCGTACCGGGATCGGCCGGGCCTTCAAGGGCGCGCTGAACAACACCAAGTCACCCACTCTGATGGGGCATGCGATGCATCACGCACTTGACCGCGCCGGCATCGAGGGGGCGGAAGTCGACGACGTGGTGATCGGCACCGTCCTGGCCGTCGGCACCGCCGGGATGAACATCGCCCGCAACGCCGCCTTTGCCGCCGGGCTGCCGGTCACGGTCGCCGCGCAGACGATGGACCGCCAGTGCGCCTCGGGACTGATGGCTGTCGCAACCGCCGCCAAGCAGGTCATCGTTGACGGGATGACCGTCACCATGGCCGGCGGTCAGGACAACATTTCGGCGGTCCAGAACCCGTATTTCGATGCCGTCATGACCTCCATCGACCCGAACGTGACCGCGAAGGTCCCCCATGCCTACATGCCGATGCTCAAGACGGCCGAATTCGTGGCGGACAAGTACGGCATCAGCCGCGAGGCGCAAGACGCCTATGCCTTGACCTCGCAACAGCGCACCGCCGCCGCGCAGGCCGCCGGACGCTTCAACGAGGAGATCGTATCGTTCTCGACCACCATGCTCGTGAAGGACAAGGCGAGCGGTGAAACCTCGGAGGTTCCCGTCACGCTGGAGGGCGACGAAGGCAACCGGCCCGACACGACGGCGGAGTCCCTCGCGGGCCTCAAGCCGGTGCTCGAGGGCGGCAGCGTCACCGCAGGCAACGCGAGCCAGCTTTCCGACGGTGCCAGCGCGCTGATAATGATGGAAGGCGCGGAAGCCGACCGTCGGGGCCTCTCACCCCTCGGGTTCTATCGCGGCATGGCCGTTGCCGGTTGCGCGCCCGAGGAAATGGGCATCGGTCCGGTCTACGCCGTGCCGAAGCTGCTCAAACAGCATGGGCTGCGCGTGTCCGACGTCGGCCTGTGGGAGCTAAACGAGGCTTTCGCCTGCCAGGCGCTCTATTGCCGGGATACCCTCGGCATCGACCCGGAGATCTACAACGTGAACGGCGGGGGCATCTCGATCGGGCACCCCTATGGCATGACCGGCGCCCGGCTGATCGGCCATGCCCTGATCGAAGGCAGGCGGAGAGGCGTTCGCTATGTCGTCGTCACGATGTGCGTCGGCGGCGGCATGGGTGCCGCGGGACTGTTCGAAGTCGCATGAAACGCGCGTGACGCCGCGAGCAGACGCCAGTAAATGTTCGAGCACCTTTAGGGAATTAAACCAAAATGCCCATTTGCGGACTTTTGTTCTTCGCGCGGCGAAGGTCCGCTTTCCGCCCAGCGTGTTGACCATGAGGGAGCTGTCCTTGCACACTGGCGGAATGTCCGCTTGTGGGGTGGGCTCGGCTTGTCCTCTCGCTTGCAACGAACGGCAGCTCTCCGCCCTTTTTATCCCCAAAACCCCTGCCAAAGATTTGGATCCCAGCGTCATTTCGACCGAGCACCTCTGGCATCGAAAACATCGTTCCGACTAAAGAAAAAGCACTTTTGACCAATGACTTACAAAAAGCGTCCTAAAACGCCGTAGTCAACAGGTTCGGAGAATTCCGGCATCGGAGAACGCTTTTGCCCGATTTCCAAATCAAACCACGCAACAGCCACAATTCTATAACCCTCTAATACAAGGGAAAAATCCGGCAGCGCTGGGCGGTGGAGAATAGTTGCATCGAGGCAAGTGGCGGAGAGACAGGGATTCGAACCCTGGAGACGGTCTCCCGCCTACACACTTTCCAGGCGTGCGCCTTCGACCACTCGGCCACCTCTCCGTAGGGCGGGTATTTGCCGGAACACTTGCCCCATTGCAAGGAGAAATCGGTAAAAATTCCGGGCAATCCGCGCTTTCTTTCGCGTGCACCGCCGCGCAAGGGACATGGGGTCGCCCGAAGGTAATGCCCCACCCGGCGACCGGCTCAGGAAGACTGCGCAGCGGCGTCCGGCTCTTCCGGTCCTTCGGGGGTCTGGTTCGCTCCAGTCCCTCCTGCCCCGGTCCCGCTTTCCTGCGGCTCGGGGCGCTGGTTCAGCGCCTCGGGGTTGCGCAGCCATACGTCCCGCTGGGCAAAGGGAATCTCGATGCCTTCTTCAACGAACCGGGCAGCGATGTGGTGGTTCATCTCCGAGTGCACATTCATCACCCAGTTCACATCGCGCAGGATGGCGCGGATCTCGAAATCGAGACTGTCGGCGCCGAACCCCTTGAACAATACATTGGGCGCCGGATTGGCCAGCACCATCGGATGGTCATTGGCGATCTCGCGCAGGATCTCCTCGACCCGGCGCGTATCGGTGCCATAGGCGACGCCCACCGGCACGATCACCCGGCCAATCGTGTTGCCCCGGGTAAAGTTGGTCACCGTTCCGGAAATGAAATCCGAGTTCGGCACGATCACATCCGTGCGGTCGAAGGTCTCGATCCGGGTCGAACGCACCGAGATATCGCGCACATAGCCCATCTGGCCGTTGACCTCGATCCAGTCGCCCTTGCCGATGGGACGTTCGATCAACAGGATGATGCCCGAGACGAAATTCGACACGATGTTCTGAAGGCCGAAACCGATACCGACGGAAAGCGCACCGGCCACATAGCCAAGCGCGGTGAGGTCGATGCCCGCCGTGGTGATGGCTACCAGCGCCGCGATGGCGATCCCGACATACCCGATCCCCGAGAGCACCGCCGTCTGCCCGCCCGCATCCATCTTGGTCTTGGGCAGGATAGAGCTGCGCAGCGCCCCCTGCAGCATCCGCGTCAACATGTAGCCAATGGTAAAGACCACCGCGAAGGTCAGGAAATCGGTGGGCGAAATCCGGCTGTCCCCAATGGCAAAGCCCTCCTGGAACCTCGCCCAGACCTCGGTCAGGTCGGCCAGACGCGCGCCCCAGATGAGCGCCAGCAGCGGCAGCGCCAGCACCGCCACCAGAAACCCGGCCAGAACCGGCACAAGCCCTGTCTGCTCGGACTCGCTGGCCCCGGTGGCAAGATAGTAAAGGTCGTAGATCAGCCGCTGAATGATCGTGACAACACCGGCCAGGAACAGCGTTCCAACCGCCGGGTAGACCAGCGCATCTGCCGCTGCGCCGTAGCCGATGGCTGCCATGATCGGCGCGACGACGCCGACGGCCATGGCCATGCGCCCCAGCGCCCAGATCACCCGGTCGAGGAACCCGATCTCATCGCCCTCCTCCGTTCTGCCGCTGGGCAGGATATGGGCAAGCACCTGCCCAAGCCGGAAGATCGCGATCGAGGTCAGGACGAGGATCGGGAAGTCGAGCAGGTAGCGCGTATTATCCGTGTATTCCCCGACATCGCTGATCGTGCTGATGAAATCATGCGCCGCCAGCATTACGCCCAAAACGACGCTCAGGAAGCGGGCCTGCTTGCGGTCTGACGGTTCCAGTTTGACCGTGGCCGTCGCATCCGAGCGCGAAAACACCTGTTCGGCCATCCACCACATCAGCAGGATCAGGGTAATCCAAGCCGGTATCTGCTGGACCACGGGCTCGGTGATCGGAGCCAAAAGCCCCATGTTGTTGATCGCGGTGGTCACCATCGCCACGCCAAGCATCGGCAGAATGATCTGCCCAAGCGAGGTCAGGAAACTGAACACCCCTGCCCCACGGCGCGATTCCAGCCGCAGGTGGTTCGACAGGCGGGTCGCCCAGGACCGTCCGCGGGCGGTCAGCACAAGGCCCAGCACCAGAACCAGCAGCGACACCGGCAGATCGCCCCAGAACTTGCGCCTGAAGTCTTCCGAACGCCAGTTGTCGACGGAATCCTGCGCCAGTGACCGAATATTGCTGCCGAAGGCACCGGCCACCACGCCCCAGCGGGCCGGGTTCAGCGGACTTGGCCCAAGCTGCAACAGCTGGTCCGCGCGCCTTTCGCGGATGATATTGTCAATCTCCCCGATCAGCCCGTTGGCAAGGCTATAGGCCTCTTCCGCATTCAAGACGGGCGCTTTGAGCTGCGCCATCTGATCGTTAAGCTGCTCGCGCCGCGTCGCCACTTCACCGGGCTCCGGCGCGTCGCCCTTCTCGACATCGGGGGGCGGGCCAAGCGCATTAATCTGACTTTGCAAGGTACTGATACGAGAGGAGTTTATCCCCTCGGCAGCCAGAAACTTCTCGCGCCAATCGGCAAGCTGCGACCGCAGGGTCTCAAGCGTTTCATCCGAAGCCTGGTCAGCCTGAATCAGGTTTTCCGCCCGGTCGGCCAGAACCTGCCAGGCATCGTAATCGGGGGCCTGCTGCGCCTGAACCGCGCTGCCAAAACCTAGGACAAGCAGACACAGGAAACCGGTGACGGCGGAAAGCAGGCGATGATGCATGGGATCAGGTCTCAGCTATCCACAAAGACGCCGGGGATCGACGCAGGCGCGCGATCCATCCACGACGGCACCGGCAGTCCTTTTTCGGTCAGGAACTCTGGGTTGAACAGTTTCGACTGATAGCGCGTGCCGTAATCGCACAGGATCGTCACGATGGTCTTCCCCGGCCCTAGATCCTTGGCCATGCGCACCGCGCCCGCGATGTTGATGCCGCTCGATCCGCCGACGCAAAGCCCTTCCTCGGACAACAAGTCAAAGACGTATGGCAGCGCCTCTTCGTCCGGGATCTGGTAGAGCATGTCGGGCCGGAAACCTTCGAGGTTGGCGGTGATCCGCCCCTGCCCGATGCCTTCGGTGATCGAATTGCCCTCGGGCTTGGCCTCACCTTCTTTGTAAAGACTGTACACGCCCGACCCCATCGGATCGGCCAGACCGATCTTGACGCCCTTGGGCTGCAGGGCCATGCCGACCCCGGCCAGCGTACCGCCCGACCCGACCGCGCAGATGAACCCGTCGACCTTGCCGTCGGTCTGTTCCCAGATCTCGGGACCAGTGCCTTCGACATGTGCCTGCCGGTTTGCTGTATTGTCGAACTGATTGGCCCAAATAGCGCCTTTTGGTTCGGATTGTGCAAGCCTTTCGGCCAGTCGCTGTGAATAACGCACGTAGTTATTTGGATTTTTGTAAGGCGCAGCAGGCACCTGAACCAGCTCGGCACCAGCCAGACGCAGCATGTCCTTCTTTTCCTCGGACTGGGTTTCCGGGATCACGATGACCGTCTTGAACCCCATCGAGGCACCAACCAGCGCCAGCCCGATCCCGGTGTTCCCGGCCGTGCCTTCGACGATGGTGCCACCCGGCTGCAACTCCCCGCGTGCCATCGCATCACGAATGATGAACAGCGCGGCGCGGTCTTTGACCGATTGACCGGGGTTCAGGAACTCGGCCTTGCCGAATATCTCGCACCCGGTTTCCTCGCTCGCCTTCCGCAGGCGGATCAGGGGTGTGTTTCCAACGGCTTCTGCCAGATCACGTGAGATACGCATGGCGTTCCTTTCCTATCTTCAGCAAAGGTGTAGCCCTGCTGACGCCCGATCTCAAGCGATCAACGCACGCCAGCGGCTTTGCCCCGCGAACGGTTTATCGCGAAACCGCGCTCTGCTAGGTATTCCCGTCCCGCCTTGCTGACAGTCACAAAACCGTCAGCCCCGGATGCCGGACAATCCCGCGATGCTTTTCCTAAATGCCCGCCTCGGCCCGCAACCTGTCGCGGTGGCGCGACAGCCAAAGCGAGGTCGTGACCAGCGGCATGTCCCGATGCCGTTCCGCATCGATATCCGCGATCAGCTCGTCATAGCTCACCAACCGGCTCACAAGGTCTTCGCCCTCGCTTTCCAGACCGCCCCCGCCTTCGGGGCGATCCTCGAGGTCGCAGATGCCGATGAACAGGTTAAGGAACTCCCCGGAAGACCCTGTAGAAGAATAACATTTTCCCGCCGCGTGCAACTGACGAACCGTCAGCCCGGCCTCTTCCTGCGCCTCGCGCCGCGCGGCCTCTTCGGCGGTTTCGCCCGGATCGACCAGACCGGCAACCGGCTCCCAGATCCACGGGTCCGGATCGCCCAGCATAAAGACCGGCGCGCGGAACTGCTGCACCAGCAGCACCCTGTCGCGCAGCGGATCATAGGGCAGCACGACAGCCGCCTCGCCCACCATCAGCGCGCCACGATTAAGCACATCGCTCATGCTCCCGTCATGCCGGCGAAACTGCAGGTCCATCTCTTCCATGGTGAAGAAATTCATATAGGGCCGATGATGCGCATGCACCTCGACATCCTTTGTCAGATCCCAGTCGGTGCTGGCGGGCCGCCGCCGCGCCACCATCCGCGCATTGGCCCGGATCGAGATTGGCGTGAACCGTTTTACCATCTCCTCGGCGCTTATCCGGCCATACCACGCCATGATCTCCACCGCGGCGATCTTCTGCAACTCGGCCCACTTTTCTTCCCAGTCCGGAAGCAGCCAAGGCGCACCCGGCTCCCAGCGGTCGGTCGCCGAAAAGAACACCAGCGCCTGATCCCCGCCGACAAGCTGCACAGGCTCAAGGTCGTAATCGAACGCCCCCTCATAGAACCGCAGCCGCGCCACGTCCTCATCGCTCAACCCACGGGCCAGCAGCCCCTCGGCGCGCGCGCCGGGACGTTCGGCGATGATCGGAAAGGCCTCGCCCGCCGCCCAGAACGCCGCGTGATCCTCAAGCACGGCAGGTGCTGTCTCGACCGCATGGCCGAGAACGCGCTCAAGCAGCGGCAGATTGCACAGCGTGCCATAGAAAAACAGGTCTGACATGAAAACTCTCCCGCTGGATCAGCGCCACTGACGCCAGGCATATTCGGTCGCCAGCCCGGCCAGTATGCCGCCGACGATCAGCGTCATCACGATATGGGTCACAAAGATCGTGATGGCATAATCCAGCCCGATCTGAAAGATCGCCGCGACTGCTTCAAGCGGGCCGTCATAGCGGTTGCGCATCGCCCGGCGCATCATTTCATAGCCGCCCTGGATGAAAAGCGCCCAAAAGACCATGACCACCATGCCGGTCAGTCCGTTGTTCACCGCATTGGTCATCCCGCGCCCGGCCCGGTCGCCCATGACCACCCAGCCGATCGCCAGGCCGATCGCGACATTCACGTAAGTGAACCAGCCGAAATCCATGCCCTCCGTCATCAGCGGCATGATCTGTCCGGACACGATAAAGGCTAGGAACGCAAGGCTGAGCGCAGCAACTAGTCGTGAGGCGTCGGGCATATAACTTCCGGCAATTTGGCTACGAAGGCCGCGACACCGTAATCTGGGTGACGTCGACGCCCTTACTGTCAAAGGCCGACGCGCATGAAGTCAAATAGAAATTCCACATCCGTCGGAACCTGTTGTCAAAACCCATCTCTGCGATCTGGTCCCACTTTTCGTTGAAGGTCTCGTGCCAGCGTCGAAGCGTGATGTCATAGCTCTTGCCGAACTCGATAGAACGTTCCACCGCCAGCCCGGCCTGTTCGACCTGCGCCCGCAGCACCGCCGGGCTGGGCAGCATGCCGCCCGGAAAGATGTATTTTTGAATGAAATCAACGCCGCGCTTGTAAACTTCCCAGCGCTGGTCCGACACGGTGATGATCTGAAGCGTCGCCGTCTTGCCCGGTTTCAATCGCTCGCGCAGGGTTTCGAAATAGACCGGCCAGTATTTTTCGCCCACCGCTTCGAACATCTCGATGCTGGC
>JAAEZD010000042.1:3874-22218 GCA_018223035.1 Paracoccaceae bacterium | reverse complement strand
CAGAGGCCGACGATGCACTAACAATCAAACCGGACCACCCGATGGGGGCATGCCACTTTGCGAAAGAGGAAGATTTCGCAGCGTGAAGTAAAAGCAACTCTGTTTCATCTATGCGGAAGTCACCTAGCTCATTCCGCTTAAAAGCTGATTCATCCAACCAGTCCGATAGCCGTTCTCCGACAGAGTCTTTTATCGCTTCATCAAAAACCCACGGCCAAATCTGCTGGATAAGCCCGTTCGCGTGACGAATACTGGCTTCGACCGCATCGCGCTCCGCTTGAAACTCCTTTTTGGAATTGTGAAAGTTCTCCGGCCGAACATCTATGGGTGGTAAGTGTGGAGCTTTCGGGTTCTCGATGCTATGCCCAAGCATCTCTTCAAACACCCTGTGAAGGGCTTCATTTCGCTCCGTATCAGTCATAAAGGGTATTAAACGAGACCCCTTCCTTCATTTCAAACGTTTTTGTTTCCGTTGAATTTCAGAGGGCGACTTGAACTAAGGTAGTGTGCGCAGGCACCTTTCGACATTTCATTTCTTGCTCACACCAATAGGGATGATTTCTCCAGACGTCCCCGACACAAAATTCGACCACCGCTCCATGAGCGCGCGACGCTTATCCAGCATGTCAGACCGGGCATATGCGTGCTCCACCCGCGAACCGATTCGATGTGACAAGCTCATTTCAGCCACTTCACGGGGCGCGCTCGCCACCTCAGACGCCCAATCGCGGAATGTCGAGCTGAACCCGTGAACCGTCACGCCTTCGACACCCATACGCCGCAACAGCATCAACATAGCCATGTTTGACAGCGGTTTGTGGCGCTTCTGCCCCTCAAACACGTAATCGGATTGCATCTCGCGCAAAGGTTCGATGATCGACAACATTTCCTCTGTCAAAGGAACGCGATGGGTCTCACCGGTCTTCATACGCTCTGCCGGGCAAGTCCAAAGCTTCTCCTCAAGATCTACCTCGCCCCATTTCATCCCAAGCACCTCATTGGTGCGCGATCCGGTCAAACAGGTCAGCATCAGCGCTTTTGCCGCCATTGCATTCCGCGTTCTCAAGTCCGCGTAAAAAGCTGGCACCTCCTGCCAATGCATTGCCTTGTGATGTACGACCTTCTTCGCCACTTTCGGTAGAACACGCCCGTCCTTGATTGCAGTTACGGGGTTCTCGCCCTCGCGGAACCCTTTCGAACGCGCCACGTCCAATACCGTCTTGATGCGCTGGGCCAGCCGTTTCGCGGTTTCGGGCTTTTCCGTCCAGATAGGAGATAGGCACATCAGCACTTCCGGCTGACCGATGCTATCAACCGGCATCCGTCCGATTTTCGGGAAAGCATAGTCGCGCAGGGTATTCAGCCATTGCTGGCCATGCTTGGCATTCTTCCAAGTGGGGAGGCGCTCAATATGAACCTGATGGGCTATTTCTTCGAATGTGGGAATTTCGCGCTTGGCATTGAAACGTGGGTTCAGCCCCTGCTTCGCCATGCGCCGATACTCTAGCGCCCTGTCGCGCGCCTGATTGAGCGTCACTACATCGACTCCGCCAAGCCCGTAGTCCGTCCGCAAGGGCTTCCCCTGTCGGTTTTTCTGACCTTTCACGACCACCCGGACAATCCAACGGCGCGCGCCTGACTTATCAACGACCACGTAAAGCCCGTTGCCATCGCCGTGCCGACCGGGACCAAGATTCTCAACGAGTTTGCGTGTCAGCTTTCCGCCCAGCGCCATCGGACATACCACATTCTATACCACTCAAGGAAAGCATACGGGCAACATCGAAGAAAAGCGAGCGTCACGATGAAACCGCTCAACGCTCTATACACAAAGCAAAAGGGCCGCCCAAGGCGACCCAACTACATCCGGGAAAATGTGGTAGTGGCGGACCGAGGAGGATTCGAACCCCCGACCCCTTGATTCGTAGTTCGATTTGGCGGGTATGCACTCACTAAACATGAAACCTGTATCGTTTATTTTCAATAGCTTAATAAGCACCCTAGTGCAGACAAATCCCGCAAACGCTAGATATCAGGCCCACACTATGGCCCACATTAATTGCCTCGTTGGCAGCGTGCATTTTCATCCCACACTCAACGTTGCTTACTGACCGTCACAACTCTCTTAGAACCCTGAAAACAAACACATTTATATAGATTTTCGCCTAGTTACTCACGCGCAATTCTCTCCAAAAACCGGAAAACGACATAAAAGTCTACATACGATAGAGAGATCACCCCGCTCGGTAGGGTTTTATATCTAGTTTGAAACATTCGCGATCACACAGCGCGAACAAGAACTGATAACTGGAAAACCAGCCTGTGGATGCGCACGTCATTGATCCTATGAAGTCGAAAACCGGCCTCCAAGACACGCAGCGTGGGAGCCAATTCTGGAAAACGACCGATAAGTAACCAAACGATAGAGAACATCATCCGGTTTGGGTTGACCGTTTTCTTGCTATTGACGTTGCGGTTCAGCCGGGTTTGGCAACGTTTCTGATCGAGGAATGCCCGATCCCGTTTGACAACGGCATGGTCGTAGTTCGCCTCCGACAGGATGTAACCTTAGTCAACTCTCAATCCAAAGGCCCAACCGAAAGCAGGCAAATGGGCGGTGAACCCAGCCACCGTTGCCGGTTCACACTGCGCTGATCTCCGACAGAAAAAGTCCAAATAACGCAGGCCGCCGAACACCTCGTTTTGTATTGGACACGTCCAACGCAGCTAACCAAGGTACTTAACGCCTTTCCACAATCGAAGATGCGCGTCGGTGGCTCTAAGACGCCATTGCCACCCTCGATGCGCATAATCGAGAAGCCGTCAGCGACTAACCAAAAACAAAAAGAAGGAGAATTAATGAAGAACGCTGCTCCAGAAGACTGCCCGCATTGCGGTTCAAAATTCGAGCCAAAGCGCAGAGATCAGAAATTTTGTAGTGCAAACTGTCGAAAGCGAGCGCATCAAAGAAAGGATCGGGAAAAGAACTCGATGACATCGCGCAAGTCGCCTGCAGATAGGCGAGAGACGACAGAACGAATAGATCGCCTCATGCGCATTACTGAAATTTACTATGCGACGTCCCCCAACTACCGGGCTGGAATTGTGAAAGAAATCGTCGATCAGGCACGAGCAGACAACATGCCCCTCAGGTCCACGCTCTCCAATAGGTACTTCCTCGGAGCTCAGTTCGAAGAAAGGCCTTGGTTGTACTTCAGACGTTCTTGGGCATACCCAAACATTACCAAAGTTGCGAACGCATACTGCAGGTATTTTTGGAAGTCGGGTGTCATTGATGTAGTCATGAAACGGGCACCTGAGCCAGCGACAGGAGAAATAGTGCAGTCTTGGGGAAACTTGGCATCCAGATTAATTCTACCAGCCTCAGAAAGCGTCCCCAGCATAGTAGTAAACAACAACGAAGAACTCAAATGGACGAAGGAGTTCCGGACAAGTGCAAAATGAAACCTTGGATTAGTCGGCGGGCGCTTTCATCGACTTGACAGAGGTGCTCTCTAAGCTTCGGTGCTTCTATTCTATCAGAAACGGCTGGACCATATCTTCGCCTCGATTTGAGTCCGAGAGTATCTGACGATAGCCAAATCATGATTAGGGATATCTACTCGCATAACCATGAACGCTAAGAGCAGCACTGAGCGATTCAGAGCAAGCGTGGGCCGCCTTAAAGGCTCGCAGAACCCATCTCAGCGCGCATCAAGATACTTTCGCGTTTACTGTCCTTGTCTCCGGCGTCTCGCCACGAAATAGCCAGCTTCGGCATCTATCGTCGAGACCAATGCAACTGCGTCCAAGACCGAATGACCGACATCGAAACACTTTTGATCGCTCCAGAAGAACCAGCGGTACCAACCGTCGAAGCGCAAGTCAGCAGGATCTTTGATGGCGATGGTATCCTAGCCAAGGTTGTGGTTCCGAATTGGAAAGGCCGTTCAGGGAGCACCAAGACCACAGAAGTTGCGGTGCGCTTCGGCTTCATCGATGCACCGGAGATGGGTCAGCCCGGAGGCCAAGAGGCAAAGGAATTTCTGACCCGCCTCATTGGGGGCCACAGCCTACGTCTGGCTGTCCTTACCAAGATGGACGTAGGAAGCTCCTTCGATGCTTACGGGCGGATAGTTTCTGTACCATACCTGACCCAAACCTATTCATCAGCCGACTTCGAGGACGAAATGGGTTGTAGACACAAGGCCTCTACTTTCGGTGGCGGTGCAAACGTCACACGGAATGTGGAACTGGAAATGGTCTTAAACGGCTGGGCATGGGTTCTGGAGCATTATGCACCGGACGAGCGGTATCTGTGGGCTCTTAGAGACGCTCAGGCCAACCGTAGAGGTATCTGGTCGGCCAATAGCGTTGAGGCACCTTGGGAGTTCAAAAAGCGGTCCAAGAAGGCGGCAAAGTCGCAACAAGAACAGGATTTCTTATCGGCCTTAGAGAAGCCTGAGGCATGCCCAAATGATGGGTGCTCGGGACACCAAGTCAGGCGTAATGGAAAGTTTGGTCGCTTTGTTGGCTGTTCACGTTATCCCAAGTGCAAATTTTCCAAGAATTCCGCAAGTTAATTTGATGCGCTCGAAACGCATCAGTGCAATACGAGAAAATATCCGACGGAGAGGGGGAAGAGACATTCGAGCTTGCTTAGGATTGCTCAAAAAACCCCATTGAAGGTGCTATTTGAGATCATACAAAGTGGCTGGTTATGCCGCATAATGCAGGTCATAGCGGATTGTTTTGAAAAATTCTATTTTCGGCACTGTTCGATGAAATTTCTTTTCGCCTTACACCTGGACCAGCTTCTGCTGGCGGAAGGTTCGGCTAGATTAGCATTTCGCCGCTCATGTACCAGCTCTTGCAGCCTGAAGAACAATTCAATCTGACTTCTTGGCTTGATAGGCTTTTGCCCGGAAATCGAGCTGTCTGAATTTCGGAGTTTTTCAACGAAATCGGCGGAAGGTGGAGTTTCGCTGCAATTGCGAGCCGTGACATGTTTTCGGCAGAATACTGTCGTTCACTGCGTCGAGCTGCGCACTTCAGACTCATCGTTATCGGGCAAATGACGAGTATCGGTTGAACTAAAGCCGAGCTGTTCATATTCTGTTCGCCGCAGGCAGTAAGGTGAACAAATGTCAAATAGCTATGAAATCGATTTTCACCCCGTCGGTGATGCATCTCGAAGCGGCGATGCGATCTCAGCAAAAATATCGGTTGGACATCAATGGGAAGCCGTTGTGATCGACGGCGGAACGAAAGTTTCTGGAGAGGCTTTGGTTCAGGCAATCGCCAAAGACTACGGGACGAACGTGGTCAACCGTGTGATCCTAACCCACCCCGACGACGACCATAGCTCAGGACTGAGAGTCGTTCTTGAGCAATGTGACGTCCACGAGTTGTGGATGCACAGGCCTTGGCTGTATGCGGAAGAACTTGTTTCGCGTTTCAAGCATGGCTGGACGGTTCAGGGGTTGGCTCAAGAATTGCGTAAGAGATTCCCAATCGTCGCCGAACTCGAAGACATCGCAATCAAGAAGAATATTTCGATCTACGATCCATTTGCCGGAGCGCAGATCGGAATTTTCACCGTCCTCTCGCCAACGAAAAAGTTTTATCTTGACCTGTTGCCAAATATGAGCCGTACACCCGAGCCTGCCGATCATGCGAAGATGGAGGGGCTACGGACACAGTCTTTTGCCGGGATTTTGACGGGCGTCAAAAATGCTGTTTTGGGAGTGTTTGAGTCTTGGGGCATTGAAACGCTTGATGATGGCGGCGAGACGAGCGCATCGAACGAAAGCAGTGTCGTACTCTATGGTTGTCTGGACGACAAGAAGGTTTTCCTAGCCAGCGATGCTGGGCAAAAGGCACTAACCAATGCCGCCGATCTGTGCGATGTCATCGGGCTTCCTCTTAGACAGTTTGATATAGTGTCGATGCCACATCACGGGAGCCGCCGAAACATTGGCCCAACGCTGCTCAACCGCATTGTCGGTCCGATTCTAGCACAAGGCTCTAGTAGCGGTACGGTTGCGGTTGCGAGCGCAGCTAAAGACGACCAACATCATCCAAAGCGGGTCGCTATGAACGCCTTTAGGCGCCGGGGATGTTTGACTGCCAAAACTGAAGGCAAAGGCATTAGGATTCCATACAATGTAGGCCCTCGACTAGGCTACGTGCCATTGCCAGACATTCCTATCTACTCTGATGTTGAGAGCCCATGATTTCACTGAATGAAATTTTTGACAACTACGGGCGCAAAGCTCGTCTGTTCCCGGCGTTTCTGGTTGCAAGTCCGCTCATTGCGCTCGCCGCAACGTACACGCCCTTATTCGAATTTGGTGTCGTGCATCTTATGTGGGTCATCGTGGTGTCTGCCGCACTTTATCTATTGGCAGACCTAGCTCGGCGGCAGGGCAAGAGTGTTGAGAAATCACTCACGGCACAATGGGGCGGGTATCCATCAAAGCTAATGCTCCGGCATAGCGATGAGACCGTCGATGCGCATACGAAACAACGATACCATGATCGGGCAGAAGCCCTAATTGAAGGCATAAATTTGCCGTCGCCCGACGAAGAGCAGGCAAACCCGAAGGAAGCAGACGCAAAGTATGAGTCCGTGGTGCGCTATCTTCTGGCACACACCCGCGATAGTCCCAAGTTTGCGTTACTACTCAAAGAAAATACAGCCTATGGGTTTCGGCGAAACCTGTACGGCCTGAGATCTGCCGGCCTTGCAATGCTGTTCGGTTGCTTTTGCTTTGTGACGTATAACTCGCTTGACGTTCTTCTCATAGGGGAACTTCCAGAGCCGCCCGCTATCTATCTGTTGATAGCCTATCTAGTCTCTGGAATCTTGTGGCTGGCTCTGGTCACAGCGAGCAGTGTAAGGGACGCGGCAGATGAATACGCGAGGCAACTGCTTACAAGCCTTGAAATGCTCTAGCGCCATCGATTTTTTGAATCGCCGGTTGGATGAACGGTTATGCGCATTTGGATGCCACCCCGTCAGTGGCTGTCCATAGCTTTAACGCTTGCGACGAAAGTCCAGAATGCGCGGTGCGAGGGCAGCATTGACGGAAAACAGCCAACGGCAGTGATGAGGCCGAGAACGTACATGAGAACTCCATATAATCGGGATAGTTATGCGGATAGACCAGAGGTTCGTTTCAAGGGGCCAATTGACGCTTCCGGCCCGGAGTGGAGATGGCCAGTACTACTTCCACATCGGAACCTCTGATCACAGGGACGGAGAGCAGACATCCATTGCAAAATAGTCCAACTTGAGATTGATGGCTTCTTGTGCTTTGACATGGCGGAGTTGCGACCTTCCTGAGAGTGCGCATTCACACCTGAAGGAAAAAAAATGCGCAGACTTCAACTATTTAATGTAACGCTTATATTAGATGTCATTTTATTCGCGTTATCCAGTTTCGGAGCGAACTACCTTTTAAGTTACGAGAAGGTTGATGGTCAAACCTACCTAATCGTCATGGCCGTCGCGGTAGCTGTTTATTTGGTGGTCCGTATCGTCGGGACCTCCGAACATAGAGCGACTTTACTAGCCCACTCTACTCTGTCAGATCGCATCGCTGATTCACTAATATCGTATGGACTGGAAGACACATACAACATGCAGCGCCGCGCGGACAAAAGTCGCAGAAATTCCGATACTCAAGACACCATTGAAGAAGCACAGGTTATTAAGTTAGCCGCCAACTCTGGTGCTTCGTACTTGTCTCGGGGCATCAACCGTCATTGGAAGTATGTTCAGAAGCGTCTCGATAAAGGGATACCTGCTAGAATCATTCTTCTTGCTCCCAATTCGCTAGAGAAATCTTTCAGAAACAAATTGAATAACGGAAATGAGGGGGCAGACAGCAAGCTGCCACTTGAGGACATCATTAAGACCGCAGAAACGTATCCAGATTTTCAAGTTCGGTTCGCTAGAACGGGAATGAGTTGTACGGTCTTCTTGTCTCACCGGATCGCTTATTTTGATCCTTATCATGTGGCGATGGATGGAGGAAGGATTTCAAATCTTTTCCTTTGCATGAAATTTAAATCCATGTCGCCAGCTGAGGGCATCAGCCACTTTGAGATGCTCAGCAAACATTTTGAGACACTTTGGGAGAACTCGATTCCTCTCGATGAATGGATAGATACTGAAAACCGCAATCAACTTATGTCGCAAGAGATGCGCGGGTGAGGGCCGTGTTCAATTTTGAGCATCGATGCTCTCTTAGGTGCCCTTGGTGCTATGTCCCCTTCGGTGGGGCAGCTCCAGAACCGTCAGTCTGCATGAGAATTACAGACGAACTATTGAACTATGGTGTTGACTATATCACATTTGGCGGAGGCGATCCATCAAGCTATAGCTTTATTGAACAGTTGGTGAGTAACGCGAAGTCCGGAGGGGCATTCGTGCATCTGGACACTAACGCGGTAGGTTTCCACAGAAATGAGAATTCACTGTCGTGGATCCCTAAATTTGTCGACTTGGTCGGACTGCCCATTGATGGCGACAACTCGGAAGTTCACGCCTCGGTTCGAGGCGACAGACGGAACTTTGATATAGTCACCAAATTCGCAGCTCTGCTTTCAAGCCGAGACGTTACGCTCAAATTTAATACGTTCTTAAATCCATCGAACATATCGAGCATTCGCGGTGTATTTGAATGTGTATCGGCATTTCGACCGAGAGTATGGAGTATTTACGAGTATTGGGAACCCCCTAACCTAGGAGACATAAGGGATGAGTGGTCATGCAGCATCACCGACCTGACGAACGTTAAAGAAGAGATAACTTCGTTCAAAGCATTGTTTAATATTGAGCTTGTAGAAAAACACACACGGAGACTTAATTATCCGATAGTTTCTCACGATGGTCGGCTATACACACACTCAACTAGCTCGATGTTTTCATATGAGGACATAGGCTCAATATTCTCTAAAGGAAATCTCGAAAAGGCATTTGATTTATGCGCCGGCCAATCAGAAAAAGCGAAAATTCGCCACAACTTCAGATTTAGATAAACACCTGGGATGCATTGTATGATGTAATATCTTACATAACCGTCGTCCGCATGAATGATGCGCAACGGCCTTTTCTTGAGAACTTCATTGCAGTGACAAGCTCAAGGTCCGCTTACAGCCGGTCAATCAACTCCGATAGACCACGTCACTGCTGCTTTTTAGTGGGCTGTTTCTATGCATTGCTTCCGTTCACGTCGTGCCCGACTAGTGTCGGTTGTCCGCCAATCGAGCCGAATGCTACGCGTCGCACTCACGTCATGAGGGCTCGAACACGACTTTCGCAGCGCCCAGCCCGAATGTCCGCTCCAGACAATTCCTTTACTGAAAGCTTGGACTAGCTGACGGTCAACTGTTTCCGACCCAAAAGCAGTCCGACGTTTCCTCTTCCGACTAAAAAGCTTCATCAAAAAACAATAACCCCAACAATAACCCTCATTTTTGAAGTCAGTTTTCTCAGACCCCCACCCCCTAGCTAAGGCCGCGGAAAACTCCCTGCCCTCCTATCGCCCAGCGCCTTACGGCCTGCCATTAGACCTTGCCCCTGTGTCACGTCTTTGAAGGTGGCGCTTTGTACGCCTTATGGATCGGTTCTGCATTTTGGCAGACGGTCCGCCACAAAATCATAGACATCACTGACACACAGGAGGGCGTACCATGTTGGTAGGCTATGCACGAACTTCGACCCTTGAACAGAAAGCTGGCTTGGAGGCCCAGACAGAGTCACTGAGGGCCATTGGATGCGAACGGGTGTGGGAGGAACAGATAAGCTCTGTTGCACCCAGAGAGGGCCTTGAGGAGGCTCTACGGTTCTGTCGGGAGGGTGACCTACTGGTCGTAACCAAGCTGGACCGTCTGGCCCGTTCAGTTCGCCACTTGGGAGAAATCGTAGAGGGACTTTCAGAAAGAGGGATTGGACTTCGCGTCCTCGACCTCGGATTGGACACCTCAAACGCCACAGGCAAGCTGATGCTGAACGTTCTTGGCTCGGTGGCCCAGTTCGAAAGGGAGATGATGCTGGAACGGCAACGGGAAGGCATCGCAAAGGCCAAAGCTGAAGGTAAGTATAAAGGCCGGAAGCCGACAGCTCGGATGAAGTCTCAAGAGGCGCTTGATCTATTGGCCGGTGGATACAGTAAAAGAGAAACTGCCAGACGCCTTGGCATCTCTGAAAGGTCGATCCATCGAATTACGGCTTCGAACTTGGAGGAGAAGCAGTGCTGACAAGCAAATACACGCAGTCGCACTCACCCTTTTTAAGACGTGCCGGCGAAATCGCTGTTGAGTGAGACGCCCCAATTTTTTGACAGCAAGCAGCGTCACCTAATCTGGGCTCAAACTTATAACAACTCTCAACGCCATGTTTTAAAAACGTATCTCCGCCAAACTTCACTGCGGAGCGAGCGTTTGGGGAAGATACCCCCTGAGCGCCTATGCCGAGCGACAGCCAAACGCCTTTTCCATGCCATCTCGGCGAGACGGGTGGCTCGATGCTCCAAAAATACAATCCGACAGGATCTAAGACAGGCCCTGTCTTCTCGGGCACATGCCCTCAACCCAACAGCAAAGGACAAACCATATGTTGGACACTCAAGAACCTATCATTAACCCAGACGTTCTGGACGCAGCACGGTCATCACTAGCAAAGATTTCTCAGGTGAAACACCAACGCCATGAAGAAAAACTGGCGGACTACCTCAACGTAGGATGTGCACTAAGCTCCGTACGGAAATTCTTTCCAAGCACTCGGAGGTACGGAGAATACATCCAATCTGAACTGCCGAGCGCCGCCATCCTTAACCCCAGTCTACGCACTCATTGCAAATGGCTATATGAAGCGCTCAATGTGAAAGGCGCAGAAGGCCGCGACTTATTGAATGTTTTGGGTGTTGCAGACCTAGCTGATTACTACACTGCAAACCCGACAGTGATCCAAAGGGACTACTGGAAGCGACAAAACGAGAGAGGCATCTTCAGACACGTTTAGCCAACCGCTTCCTCAACAAATCCAATACTAAAAGCCGGAACCCCAAACGAGCTTCCCACTGCTGGTGTTTCCACCCGAAACTTTAACTGAGAGAGCCGCACATGTTGTCGGAACAAAGAAAGCAAAGAAATCGGGACAGCCTAGGAGCAGCCGTAAAAGAGGCCCGTTTGCGAGAAGGCTTTACCCAGAAAGGCTTAGCCTCTGCTCTCGGCATAGAACACTACACAATGATAAGCCAAATGGAACTCGGCTACATGGCCATCCCAGCATCGCTGTGGGTTCCCATCGCTGAAACCCTCAAAATGAGCCGGTATGTCTGGGTGCTTCGATGCATTCAGGAGTACCACCCCGAAATAAGCCGGTCGCTGTTTGGCAATCTCAACCGACGCGAAGTTTCGGAGTTTCTAGAAGCCCTACACAAGGGCCAACTGAACGACCTGCCAAGCAAGCAGGACTGATCCCCCCTTAATATCAACTCGCACACTATGACCTGAACCCTGCTTGCCCAGCGCATGGCGGGGCTTTTGGCATGCCCGATTGATGGCAATGCCCGGTCTTCGTGTGCTCATAGGAACAACCCAAATGCACACCTTCAAAAGAGCTAACTCGCCGTACTTCTGGTATGAGTTCAAAATCAATGGCCGTAAACACCGGGGCAGCACCAAACGCAAAGACAAGGCAGGTGCGAACCGTGTCATGATGGCTGAATACAACCGGTTGATGGATATTCGCCAACATGGCGAGAAACCCGAGATCAGCCTTCTAGACGCATTCCAGACAACCGTAGACAGCGTTTCTGGTGCGACAAAAGACAGCTACCAAAACAGCAAGAACAAACTGCTAGGTCTTCGCCCCCGCTTTCAATCAGCCGGGCTATGGTCTTTGGATGGCAATCGCCTTTTGAGTGATTTGACAGACGATGATTTGGAAGATCACCTTCAAGCCCGATCAGATGAAGGGTTCGCACAGAACAGCACCAACATCGAAATCAGGTTCATGAAGCGTGCGTGTAATATTTGCCGGAAACGATATAAGGTGAACCATGATCTGACATTCGTCATGCCCAAGGGGTTCGTCAAATGCCGGTCCCTGACCAATGAAGAAGAAGAGAAGGTCATTGCCTACTGTCTATCAAAAGTGGATCAGTATGAGGACGCTGTTGCTTGGCAGAAGGCCCACGATCTTTTCGTCTATCTGATTGATACTGGCGTCCGGCTTAGAGAAGCCACAAGGGTCGAATGGGCCGATATCGACCTACAGGAACGGATGATCGACAACTGGAACCACAAAACCAAGAAAGCTGTCTTCGTTCCAATCAGTGATCGCCTTTATGACGTGCTGTATCGGTTGCACAATCGACCTCAGCCATTCGAAACGATGGACAGGGCGACCAAGAACCTTCGTAAGGCAATCTCTGAATGCTGCCCGAGCAGTCAGCGTGTACTTTCGGAGAAGGGCAAGGCAACGATCCATTCGTGCCGAGACACCTACGCAACTAGAATGCTTAACAGTGGAATGCGTCTAGAAGAAGTATCGCACCTTCTGGGGCATGCCACCGTTCAGCAAACTCAGAAGTATGCGAAGTTCGCGAAACGGGACGTGGCACAAAAGGCAAGAGCGATGCTGAACAATTCCAATCAGCGTCGTTCCTAACTCAGGAAACATTGCGGCCCACACTATGGCTCACAGTATGGACTTACTATAGTTCCAGCTGTGAGCTCAATCGCGAGCAAGTGTTTGAATTTTTAGGAGATTAGTGGCGGACCGAGGAGGATTCGAACCCCCGACCCCTTGATTCGTAGTCAAGTACTCTATCCAGCTGAGCTATCGGTCCACTGAGGGCGGGATGTAGACAAGGCGCGGGGGGTTTGCAACCCCCGATTTGAAGTTAAATGATGTCTTGCCCTTTGGGCAGCCGGATCTCGAAGGTTGTGCCTTCATCCGTCGATGTGACCAGCCGCAACGCGCCGCCGTGACCGCGCACCAGTTCGGATGCAATCGCAAGGCCCAAGCCGGACCCGCCCTTGCGTGCACCACCCTGAAAAGGCTGGAAAAGATGTTCCCGGGCCTTGGCGGGTAGCCCGGGACCGGTGTCGGAAACGGTGATATACCATGCCTCTTCGGTATCCCGCGCCGAGATTGTCACGACGCCGCTGCGGCGAGCGGAGATCAGCGCCTGAAGCGCGTTGCGTACGAGATTCAGAATCACCCTGAACAACTGCTCGGGATCGGCACGCAGCATCATGTCGCCCGGCACATCCCGTGTCAGGGTGCTGCCGCTGTCTTCGACGGCGATGCTTTCGCTGGCGATCACGTCATCCACGACCGAAACCAGACGCACCATTGACAAGGTCGGCCCGGGCTCTTCGGCCCGGCCGAAAGCCAGCGTACTTTCGCAGAGCGAAATCGCACGGGCAATCGAATTCACGAGCTTGGGCGCCATGCGACGCACCAGCGGATCCTCGCTGGTCTCGATCCGGTCGGTGAAGAGCTGTGCCGAAGCGAGGATATTGCGCAGGTCATGGCTCACGCGGGCGACGGCGCCACCCAGTTGCGCAAGCCGTTCCTTTTGCCGCAGCGCATGGGTCAATTCGGTCTGGAGACCGTAAAGCGCCTCTTCGGCTTCGCGCAATTCCCGGATACCTGCGCCGGGCTCGATGATCCCCCGCGAATCTTCGGGGTCCGCCGCATAGCGTTTCATATTGCCGATCACGCGCTTGATCGGCTTGACCAGCAACATGCGCACCGCAAGGAACAGCAGTATCGCGGCAATCAGCGAGATGATGACAGAGAGGGTCAGAACGCGAATGCCGTAATCGATCATGCCCTGCCGCAAGGGGCCGGATTCCATCGTTATTTCAATAAGAAGCCCGGCGTCGCGAACCGGTGCGCCGATAACCCGGATGATCTGGTTCCCCGGCGTCACCAGCCGTTTCAGCGCGTCCTTCATCAGACCCAGCGCGCTGGATTCGCGCATGTCGAAGGTTTCGGAGATTGAATCCGGGATGGGCGAGGACAGCACCAGTTGCCGCATTTCATCGCGCCGAAGAACGACGTTGAACACCTCGGCGTTTTCCAGAAGCTCGGCCTCCAGATCCATATCGATCATATCGTCGGCCAGCAGCGCCAGCGATGCGATCTGTGCGCGTTCGAGCCGGTCGCTCAGGTAGACTTCGCGGTATCGCGATACCGAAGGCACGAGAATGAAAATCTCGGCCAGCATCACGAACAGCGTGGTCAAAACCAGAATGCGCCCGGACAGCGTGTTCAGCATCAAGCCATTTCCATCTTCAGGGCAGCCATCTCTGAATAGCCCCAACCACGAGTTTGACCGTTTTGTTACCAAACAGTTTAGGTGAGAAATAGGCCCCGGCGGCACGTTTGCTGATTTCACCGATGATCGGATAGGGCGAAACCATCCCCGCGATCTGCGACATCTTCATCTTGTTCGCCAGAACCAGCGCCCAAAGGTTGATATGCTCGCCCGCCTGATGCCCGACGATAGAGGCTCCCACCGGGCGCCCCTTGACCACCACCACCTTGATCATCCCTTCCGTTTTGCGCTCGGCTTGGGCACGGTCATTTTCGGCGTATGAAAACCGTACACATTCTGTCTGATCTCCGTACATCGCACGTGCACCCTCTTCGGTAAGGCCGATCTGCGCTAGTTCCGGGTCGCAATAGGTCACCTGCGGGATGTGATCGGTCTTGGCCTTGGACGGCAGTGCAAAAAGCAGCGACCGGATCACGACTCCGGCGTGATAACCGGCCACGTGGGTGAACTGCATACCGCCCGCCACGTCGCCGATAGCATAGACGCGGCGGTTTGTGGTGCGCAGGCCGTCATCGGTGCGGATGCCTTTGTCGGCCGTCTCGACTCCGGCCGCCCCGAGGTTCAACTTTTCAATGTTCGAAACGCGACCCACTGCGACCAGCAGGTGTGAGCCGGTGAACACCCGGCCGTCTTCGCAGCTGACCTGAATGCCCTCGTCGACCTGCTGTACAGAGGAGACCTTGGCCTCTTCGACGATATCTACGCCTTCCCCGGTCAGCGCATCTGTGACGTAACGTACCAGTTCCGGGTCTCCCCTGCCCAGCACCTTGCTGCCTTCGATCACCGTGACCCGCGCGCCCAGACGGCGATGCGCCTGCGCCATTTCCATTCCGATCGGGCCGCCGCCGATGATCAGCAGATGTTCCGGCTTTTCGCGCAGATCGAACAGCGTCTCGTTGGTCAGGTATTCAACACTGTCCAGGCCTTTGATCGGCGGCACCATCGGGCGCGAGCCGGTGGCGATGACGATGCGTCTGGCTGTAATGATGGCATCCCCGGCCTGCACCTCGTTTTCCGAGATGAAATGGCCGAATTCGCGGATGACCTTTACGCCCAGTCCCTCGAACCGCTCTTCGCTGTCGACAGGCGCGATGGTGTCGATCACCCCGGCGACATGTTCCATGACAGCTTTGTAGTCGACATCGGGCTTTACGTTGGCCACACCGAAGGCAGCCGAATGCGCCTGCTGATGGGCGACCTTGGCGCTGGCAATCAGGGCTTTGGACGGGACGCAGCCATAGTTCAGACAATCGCCGCCCATCTTGTGGCCTTCAAGCAGGACCACTTTGGCCCCCATCTGCACCGCACCGGATGCAACCGAAAGCCCGGCGGAACCGGCACCGATCACGAGGATATCCGTCTTGATCCGTTCCATTTTCAAATCCCTTTGCCGCCCCTAAATGCCTTGATCACCATTGGCAGCGCCGCAAGGGCGCAAAGACCAAGGATCGGACCGATGATCCGCGGCTCCCACAACAGGGAAAGATCGGGTGTCTCCCCTCGGTCGAAAACCGCGCCAAGGCCGCCGCCAATGGAGGTGAAGACCAGCGCGCCGGGGATGATGCCCAGCGCCGTAGTCCAGAAGAAATTCGCGAACCGCACCCCGACCAGCGCTGGCAGCAGATTGGCTACGAAGAAGGGAACGGCAGGCACCAGCCGCAACAAAAGCATCACACTGATCTCGTTTTCGCGGAGCCCTTCGCGCAACCGGCGTAGCCGCCCTTCGGAGGCGTCGATCTTGGCGCTCAGCGCCGCACCCAGACCCCAGCGCGCGGCAAGAAATATGACCGACGCCCCGATGGTGGCGGATAGGACGTTCAGCGCCGTGCCCAGCGGCAGTCCGAACAAAAAACCACCCGTCACCGATGCAACCGCCGCACCGGGCAGGGAAAAGGAAACGATGGTCACGTAGATCGCCACGAAAACCGCACCCAGAAGCAGCGGATTGTCGCGCTGGAACTGCAGCAGCGATTCCCGGTTGTCGCGCAGGGTCTCGAAACTCAGGTAATCGCGCAGGGTAAAGGCACCGATCAGCGCGACCGCGGCGATGATGGCGATGGGTATGTACCGCCGCCACCCCGGAGACTGCATCGATTCTGCCATTGATCTGCCCTTGCCTCGCTTCTGTCCGCCCGGATTCTTCATGCTGCAATCGCCGGCGCTGGAACAGGGGATTGACGTTTCTTTGATCAAATATGGGTTTGCGAAGCGAAATTTCCCGAATAACTTGAGGAATAAGGGGAATTGCCGCCTCTGAAACGGCGAAATGTTTCACACGCTGTCGATTTCTCTGCCGAAGGGTTTGACTTGCCGTGAAACCCACAGTAGAGACCGGGCTTCTTATACCCGGGGTCCGGCGAATCCGCGCCACATCCCGCCCGAAACTGGAGAGAGCGCCATGAAACGCACCTTTCAACCTTCTAATCTTGTCCGCAAGCGGCGGCACGGCTTCCGTGCGCGCATGGCTACCAAAGCCGGCCGCAAGATCCTGAACGCACGTCGCGCCCGCGGCCGCAAGGAACTGAGCGCGTAAACAACGCGCCTCGGGAACGGATTGACGTGGCACCGCCGGAGGTTTTCCGCGCTGGACCAACCAGCACAGGGAAACGGCCTCCGGCGGTGCCTCTTTTATTGTCCGGAACCCGGCACGCTCACCGTCTGAATGCGGATTCTGTCCGCATACAGGGGGTTGTGCGATGAGTTCCGGACTTGCCATCCTCAAGAAACGGGCCGACTTCCTCGCCGCCGCCCGTGCGCGGCGTCAGGGGACGTCCTCGATGATGGTACAGGCCCGCAAGCGGCCCGAGGATGACGACGGCATTCGTGTCGGGTTCACCTGCTCCAAGAAGGTCGGCAATGCCGTGGCCCGCAACCGCGCCAAGCGCCGGTTGCGCGAAGCGGCGCGGCTGGTCCTGCCCGATGCGGGACAAAGTGGTTGGGATTACGTGCTGATCGGACGGGCCGGTGCAACGGCCGAACGCGATTTCACCGACCTTCAGAACGACCTGCGCTATGCGCTGCGCAAGCTGCATGCCCGCCCATGACCCCGCTTGGCCATATCGTCGCCCTGCCCGTACGGGCCTATCGGCTGATATTCTCGCCCTGGGTCGGCTTCAATTGCCGCTACCAGCCGACGTGCTCGGCCTATGCGCTGGAAGCGATTGAAAAGCATGGCGGGCTGAAAGGCGGCTGGCTTGCCCTGCGCCGGATCGGACGCTGTCACCCTCTGGGCGGGTCGGGCATCGACAACGTGCCCTGACAATCATCACGCGCCCTTGCCCGGACCGGGGTGCTCGACTAAAGCTCGCACATGCTGGACGATAACGACGATATACATCCACTTTTTGCCGGGGCGCCGTCGAGCACCGCGTTCAAAAAGCTGCGCAAACGCATCGTGCGGCAGACGCGCGAAGCCATCGAACAATATGGCATGATCGAACGCGGCGCGCGCTGGCTCGTCTGCCTCTCCGGCGGCAAAGACAGCTACACCCTGCTTGCCGTCCTGCATGAACTGCAATGGCGCGGGTTGCTGCCGGTCGACATCCTCGCCTGCAACCTAGATCAGGGTCAGCCGGGTTTTCCGGCAACCGTGCTGCCCGAATTCCTCGAAAAAATGGGCGTCCCCCATCGGATCGAATATCAGGACACCTATTCGATCGTGATGGACAAGATCCCGCAGGGCCGGACTTTTTGCGCGCTCTGCTCGCGGCTGCGGCGCGGCAATCTCTACCGGATCGCACGCGAGGAAGGCTGCTCTGCCGTGGTGCTTGGCCACCATCGGGACGACATCCTCGAAACCTTCTTCATGAACCTGTTCCACGGCGGACGTCTTGCGACCATGCCGCCCAAGCTTTTGAACGAAGAGGGCGATCTCTTCGTATATCGCCCCCTCGCCCACGTGGCCGAGGCGGATTGCGAGCGGTTTTCCCGCGATATGAACTATCCGATCATTCCCTGCGATCTCTGTGGCAGCCAGGA
>JAAEZD010000042.1:0-3864 GCA_018223035.1 Paracoccaceae bacterium | reverse complement strand
AGGACGGGCTGCAACGCCAGCAGGTCAAGCAGATCCTCGATACATGGGAAGCCAACAGCCCCGGCCGCCGTCAGGTCATGTTCCGGGCGCTGATGAATGCCCGGCCCTCGCACCTGCTCGACCCGCAGCTTTTCGATTTCGCAGGGCTGATGAGGGATACAGCGAAAATTCCCGACTAATTCGTCGCAAAAATCCCCAAGACGTTAACCGGGCGGTGATCGGGCTTGCCTAGTGTCACTTGGTGCAAGCTGCATCAAGAAGGGTAGGACATGCGAATTCCCGACAGCCTGGTAAAACTGCGGGACTGGATTGCACCGATGATCTCGGGGCCATCGTCGATTGCCTTTCTCCCGGCCATCTCGCTTGCCGCCTTCTGGTTCGGTGGAGAAATCGCTCTCCTTTTGACCGCGCTTGGGCTGCCCCTGCTCTTTGCCGCGACCGGGCTTTATTCCCGGCACGGGATCGGCGGCGCGGGCGGGCGCGACCGCATCACCGAGTTGATCATGCGGGACGGGTTTGAACGAATCGCGGCGGATATCTTCGCAAGAACCGGCGCAACACGTCTCAAATCGGTCTGCATCCTGATAGATATCGACCATTATCGTGATCTCGTCGATTTGCACGGACAGGCGGCAGCGGATCAGGTGGTCGTGCAATGCGGCCAGCGAATCCAAGGGTTTCTGCGGGCCAGCGATACGCTTGCCCGTCTCAGCGACAACCGTTTTGGGGTCTGTACCAGCCCGATACAGCAGCTTGATCTTGAAACCTGCATCAGCCTGGCTGGACGCATACAGGCCGCGCTTGAAGACCCGATTCAACTGGACGGCATGTCACTCTATCTCTCCTGCTCCATCGGGTTTTGCCAGCGCAGCCGTGCGCCAGGCAAGACTTCCGATGACTGGATCGCCGCAGCCGCGACTGCACTCGCCGACGCCCAGCTGAACGGGCCCTCTGCAATCCGGGCCTTCTCGCTGGAACTCCATCGCCGGGTACGGACCAGGCGCGCGCTACATGACGAAGCCGCAGATGCCCTCGAAAACGGCCAGATCGTCGCCTGGTATCAACCTCAGGTATCTTCGGACACGGGAAAGGTGACGGGGTTCGAGGCACTTGCCCGCTGGAACCACCCCGAACATGGCATGATTCCCCCCAACGAATTCCTGCCGATCCTCGAAGAGGCCGGGTTGGGGGAACGCCTTGGCCAGATCATGTTGCAGCATGCGCTTGGCGCGGTGAAGGCCTGGGACGAGGCCGGGTTCGATGTTCCCATGGTCGGCGTGAATTTTGCTACGGATGAATTGCGCAACCCGACGCTGGTGGATCGCATAAAATGGGAAATCGACCGGTTCGATCTGACGCCCGAGCGACTTTGCGTCGAAATACTCGAAACCGTGGTGACCAGTTGCTCTGACGACATGGTCACGCGCAATGTGCTGGGGCTGGGCAAGCTGGGCTGTCACATCGACCTCGACGATTTCGGCACCGGTCATGCCTCGATAGCCTCGATCCGCCGCTTTGCGATCAGCCGGATCAAGATCGACAGATCCTTTGTCCTGCGCGCCGATCTCGACCCGGAACAACAGCGCATGATCGGGGCCATCCTCACCATGGCGGAACGGCTGGGGATCGAAACGCTTGCGGAAGGTGTCGAGACCGCCGGTGAACATGTGATACTGGCACAGCTTGGCTGCGATCACGTACAGGGCTTTGGTATCGCGCGGCCGATGCCGTTTGAAAAAACACTCTCTTGGTTGACTGCCCATCGGGTGACGCTGATCGACACCCCGATCCTGCGCCGCGACACCGGCTAGGGGCCCAATAAGACTTCGAGGCAGATTGGCTCAACGCCCGCTGTGCTCCCCGCCTTATCTGGTGGGAATCTTCGCCATCGGCACCCGAACCGGGATGACTGCACCGGTTCGTCACATTGCGAACCACGTTCCACAACGGAACCTGCCACCCCACCCTCCGACCGGCAGGATTTCGCAAGAATCGCCGTCTCCCTTGTTTTATGCCCTGCAATTGGCCCTCGCGGCCCTATGTCACCCGGATTCGGCTTGACCTTTCTGGCCGCACTCTGTTGAACCCACCGGTGTCATACATGGACGAAGGTGCCGGTCCCCAATGGACGATCAGAACAAGAATCTAATCCTCGCAACTGTACTTTCCGGGCTGGTGATCCTGGTCTGGCTGTTTCTGTTCCCACCGGAACCGCCGCAGCAGATCCCGACCGAGACGGAGACCAGCCAGACCACCGAGACTGGATCGACCGCAAGCGTTCCCGCCACCGCCACGACCGAGCAGGGCACGACGGCGATCGTGGGCGAGACCGAGCAGGCCGTTGCGAACGCCCCGCGCATCGCCATCGACACGCCGCGTCTGCGTGGCAGCATCTCTCTGATCGGGGGACGCATCGACGAGCTGTTCCTCAAGGACTACCGTGTCGAGGTCGACCCGGCCTCGCCCATCGTTCAGGTTCTGGCCCCCGCCGGTACACCCAACGCCTATTACGCGCTTTACGGCTGGGCGCCCGGTGCCGGGTTGTCTCCGGACGACGTGCCTTCGCCCAAGACTGAATGGGCCATCGAAAGCGGCGAGACACTGAGCACCGACAGCCCTGTCACGCTGCGCTGGTCCAACGATAACGGCCTGACCTTCCGCCGCACCATCGAAGTCGACGAAGATTTCATGTTCACTGTCACCCAGTCGGTCGAAAACGCCTCAGGCGGGACAGTCGGCCTTGCCCCCTATGGCGTGCTCGCCCGTCACGGTGAACCGGCGGACCTAAAAAAATTCTTCATCCTGCATGAAGGCATCGTTCGCATGTCCGACGGCACGCTCGAAGAGGTGACCTATAAGAATATCCCCGATTTCGAGATGAACGCGAACGAAGGCGCGCGCGCCGAAGTCGAGCAGGTCGCCGAGAACGGCTGGATCGGGTTCACCGACCATTACTGGATGTCGACGCTGATCCCCGCCCCCGGCACCGCGTTCAAATCGGTCGCGAAATATGACGAGCGCCGCGATATCTACCAGACCGAGGCCGTGCTGCCGACGCAGACCGTGACCGATGGCGACTCGGCGATTGTAACGACCCAGCTTTTCGCCGGTGCCAAGGAATGGGAAACCATCCGCAAGTACGAAAACCGCGGCGTTGTAGGTTTCATCGACAGCATCGACTGGGGCTGGTTCTTTTTCCTGACCAAGCCGATCTTCTGGCTGCTTCACCATATCCATGAGCTGATCGGCAACATGGGCTGGTCGATCATCGGCCTGACATTGATCATCAAGGCGGTCCTGTTCCCGCTGGCCTACAAATCCTACGTCTCGATGGCGAAGATGAAGGAATTGCAGCCGCAGATGGAAAAGCTGAAGGAAAATGCCGGCGACGACCGGCAAAAGCTTCAGCAGGGCATGATGGAGCTTTACAAGAAGGAAAAGGTGAACCCGGCGGCGGGCTGTCTGCCAATCCTGCTGCAGATCCCGATCTTCTTCTCGCTCTACAAAGTGATCTTTGTCACCATCGAACTGCGCCACGAGCCCTTCTTTGGCCCGTTTCAGGATCTGTCTTCGCCTGACCCAACCTCGATCTTCAATTTCTTTGGCCTGCTGCCCTGGGGTGCACCGGATCCCGGATCGATGATGGCGCTGATCTTTATCGGCATCCTACCGCTCCTGCTGGGTATCTCGATGTTCCTGCAGCAAAAGCTGAACCCGGCGCCGACCGATCCGACGCAGCAGATGATCTTTGCATGGATGCCCTGGGTGTTCATGTTCATGCTGGGCGGATTTGCAAGCGGGCTGGTGGTGTACTGGATCGCGAACAACACGATCACCTTTACGCAGCAGTACCTGATCATGCGC
>JAAEZD010000041.1:0-22264 GCA_018223035.1 Paracoccaceae bacterium | reverse complement strand
CAACGCAATAGGTTGTAAGGGTCGGCGCGGCATAAACCGGAGCGCGGCATTATGGGTCTTATGCCGACATCGGCATAAGACCCACTGGACAGGTGCGACAAAGCGGCTTGACCGCTTGGGCCGGTTCAATGACCGCAAGGCCTACGCGTTTGAGGAGCTGGTCGCAGAGGTTGGCAACTGCATGTTGTGCGCGCAGATCGGTGTCGAGCCTGAATTCGACCAGAGCGCGGCCTATGTCGAAGGATGGCTGGAAGCGATGAAGGAAGACAGCCGCGCAATTTTTCGCGCCGCGTCCGAGGCGCAGAAGGCTGTGGATTACATCATGGACCGCACCGCGCAGGCCGACCGGATGGCCGCCGAGTAACAGCCAGAACTACAGAAATGAACGAGGCCCCCGTCAGCAGGCGGGGGTTTTCCACGTTGTGGGGTGGTGTGATCGTGGTTGTGGACGGTTTCAAGGTGACCTGTCGGCGGGCAACCAAAAGGCCACCCGCCGACAGGCCCGGCGCTTCGCGCGGACGGGCATGAAATGCCCGAAAGGGAAGAACATCGCCACTGCTACAAACAGTTTGTATTTGACTGGTGCAGGGAAAGAGGACGAGGCCACTCAATAGTATTGGCGCTTGTCGTTAATGGACGAAGGCAAGCTTGTGATCAGTATGGTAGAATAAAGCAGACTGCGAACCGAGATCGGTTATAGAGCCGCCTACTTTCCAGATACTCGCAGAACACCGTGAACGCGCCAAAGCTTTTCTAGCACAAGCCCTGTCATCGGTGTTGAGCCTATGGAAACGCAGACGGCTTGGCCGTTCAGCCCAATATTCTCATAAACACGGTTGCCAGGGCTTGCTTCCGGACCGAGCCGCTTGAGGTAGCCAAAACTCTCGCTTCCGTTTCGTGCCGTCAGAGCAACGATACGCCCCTGCAGTCGGCTTATAGACGCCGCAGATATATCAGTTATCGCTTCCAAGATCACCATATCGCCATTGCGCACGACCGGATAGGCGCTGTCCTCCACAATACGCGCAATCATCAAGGTGCGTGACAGGATATCGCTCGAAGGCACGGCTACGGCTTCGTCCTGTCCGCCAGGTTTCTGCGCATCGTATAATATGCCGATGACGGGCATGGCGCGTGTGGCGGCTGTCGGGACGATCATTACCGGCGGCACACGCTCCGTCCCGGAGCGGTCGGCGGCAAGAACCGTACGGGATGGGTCTCTCCTATCACGATGAAAGCGGCGGGCGAGTGTTTTGCTCTTGTACAGCGCGATCACCGGCTCACCTTCCATCGGTTCCCGGTCCAAGGAGACTATTACCACCTGTCCCGACAACGCGAGGGAGCCAAGCGTCGGACCGCGCACAGCATACAGAGCTACTGCGCCAAGCGATTCCAGCGCAAACTGCTCATGATCCTCCGTGATCGCGAGAATATCTGCGCTGCTGCAGGCGGCAAGATTGCCGAGAACCGGCAGTTTATTTTCGGGCGGGTGAAAAGCATCCGGTGTAGCCGGGGCGTCTGCGAGGATGAAATCGCGTTCTTCACTCGTAAGGCGCCCCATGAAGCGCGCATAAGAGGCACTGCAGCTCCTCAGAATACTATGAACGCTTTCATAAGCCCTGTTCACATCGTCGGCGTCCTGCGGCGTTACATCCATCGGTCGGTGATGCGCTTTGTTGATTATCCTATAGAAAAGAGCGGTGTCGCGCAGCGATTCGTGCAAGACGAGCTTTTCAAAAGGAGGCTCCTCAAAAGGGCGTTCGCCTCCATTTCGGGCGTGCCGAAGCTGTCCTAGCAAATCTCCGAGCGTCGGCGCGTGCATGACCAGCGGATCAGTCGCCAGAAGATTCCATAGCCGGTTTTCGATGTCTACCCGCACGCACTTTACAAATTCCTGCGCCTTCACGACGTCGTTTTCATCCTCACGCCACCGAGCGCGCTTCTCCCGTATCTCTTCAAGGGCAGGGCTAAGTGTGGCTGTGAGCTTCGACAATGACACTGGATCGAGCCGGAGTGCCGTCCAACTCGGCGCGTCAGCAGCCCGGGAAGGAAGTTTATCCTGTATTGCAGCGACAAAACGCACGTCGTTGGACGCAATCAGTGGATGGATGCCATGGCCGGGCATAGACGGTATTGCAGCGGCTAGATTTTCGCTGTTGATCGGATCGAAATGGGTCTGTGGATCATCAAGCAGCATGCAACTCAATCCGCCCGTTTTTTTGCTAATATGCTCCCATAGGGCAAACAGAAAGGCCCATACGCAAGCACGCAGCAGCGCTGAATTCATGACTTGATGTGCGGGAACGCGCATTTCGCCAAGTTCTGCGCGTAAACCGAAGCCTCTATCTTCTCCCGGCTCGAAACCGCCGTACGCTGGACCGCCACTATAGTGCGAGCGATACAGTCTACCGAGCCATGTTGAAGTGTCGCGGTTAAGCGTTTCGATCAGGCCAGTGACACTCTCATATACAAGATCGGGAAATTCCAAATAGGGTTCCATCGCATCTGCCGCACGCGCGAGCAGTGCAAGGCGTTCCTCTGCTGACTGCCAATCCTGGCGAAGCAGTTCCAGGTCATCAAGCTGGCGTATGAAGGAAACCATAGGGATGGCATTTTGTACTGCGCGTCTGATCGCATCGATCTGCTCACGCAGCGGCTCCTCGTCTGACTTAGGACCATCATCGGCTAATGAGGCAGGTGCGCTTCCCGCGGCATCGGCCGGTTCATCCTGCGAGTTCGCCTTGCCGATATATCGGCCCATTAGCAATTTCAGTGCAGTCGTTGCCTCCAGTCGGTGCTCGCGGAGCTTCAGGGTCGAACTAATCGCGTCAAGCCGCTCTTGCAACTTTCCTGAAGCGAAAAGATCGGGGAGCGTGCTGCTCTCAACTTCTTGCGCTTTCGGGAGAGGATGCTCGCTTAAGGCGATGTCCCACACCTTCTTCCCATTTGTCCGCAACGGCTCCAATCGTCCGGAGAATGCCTTATGTGCCAGCAGTTCGTCCACGTAGCCTTTGCGGCACAGATCGAGTAGCGAGTTTTGCTGCGTTTGGTCGGCAAAGCCGCGCAGGTTTTCCGGCAGGACGCTCAGGAACGCAGCGGCTTCGTCGCGTTCCCATTCCGCCGCAGTCTTGGCAATGTCGCCGTCGGCCTCGCGGCATCGGTCAAGCGCAGCCTTCACGGATAGGTCAAGTAGAGCGTCAGAAGGCACCTTTTCGAGATCGGTCCCGCAGACAGGGCAGTTTGAGATGTCCTGGTCCGGATGATGAAGCTTGTGCCATGCAGATACCCGCGAATACAGCCGCCACCGCGCCGCCTGCCGTTCGTCTTCCAGCCGTTGGGATAGCGATCGCGCGCGCGCAATTATCTCCCTTATCGATTCCCAGCCTGTGACCGATTCATCGTCTGTGATCTTTCCGAGGTTCCCGAGTAACACGACCGATGGAAGCTCTCGTAGAGCGCTGCCCTTAAGCCGGTCGGCGGCGTCTTCGAGCACGCGGGTAAAAGCATCTACTTCCTGTCTTGTTGTCAGTTCGACCCGGCGGCCGAGAATTGTTTCCGTCGCTGCCGACATTTCAGACTGAAGCGCCTGCAGCCTCTTTCTGGCCGCTGCTATCGAGGATCGGCAGTCGGTCGGCCCTTCTCCATTGTTATCGGAATCCGTCTCGGGTTCGATTGCCCGCGTATCCCCTGGCAACAGAATCTCGGGCATCTGCGCAAGATCGGGGTGTTCCTCCCAGCCGTCCTGCAGGGTTTGCAGCGCCTTTTTGAAATCCGTGGCCTTCTTCTCGCGCACATTTTCTGTCGTCTGCTTTTCAGTGGTGCGAAGGCGGTTTACAAGCCGTTCCGAGCGGTTCCCAAGTTCTTCCAAGGGCTTCAAGCCTGTCAATTGTGAGACGGCCTGCGTGAAATCAGATTTTTCATCGAAGCGCATCTGCGCAGCGACGCCGGGCATCAATGTTCCCGCCTCAATCGCCAGCGCAGAAAGGCCAAGTCCTTCCAATCCTTCGACTAGGGTGACCAGCTTTTTTCCGGAGGTATCTAATCTACGCGACACGCGGTGTATCTCACCCGTATCCAGCCGCATGAACGTAAGATCGACGCGGGTATCGAGTTTTGGGGAGTCTCCCAGCTTTGCCAGATTATCTGCTGACGGAATTGGCACTATTGGCGGGATCACAATATCTGGCTGGTCGTTCGTTTCCTGCGTTTTGTCTGCGTCGGCTGACCGCTCGACCGCCATCGGTTCATGCACTTCGTGCGGCATATGTTGTGAGCGTAGTGCCTTTCCGGTTAGGCACCAAATAATTGAGCTCAGGAGCGCTGTTTTGCCTGCACCGTTGAAGCCGCTAATGAGCGTAATTTCTTTGTCCAGATCAAAAAGAAAAGGGGCGGGGTCTTCGCCGTTCGGCCCAAGGTGTCTCTGAAGGCCCCCGAACCGATGAACCTCTACGCGTTTAAGGTGCCATACTGGCCTGTCCGTTCTCGCCCGTGGTAGAACTTCAGCAGCCGCAGGCTCTTGCCCGTCGAGCGCCCTAAGAACGCTTTCCACTTCCTTGGCTTGAACAGGTTTGGTGCGCGGCCAGAGATCGCGATTGCGGTCATAAAAGGCAAAGACCTTGCGCTTGTCACTTGTATCAAGGTGGAACGCGATCCCTTGCTTGCGACGCACTTCGGTCCCGCCCATCAGCAATTGAACGATTTCATTCAAGCTGTAGTCTTCTAACCGCACCGGCTCTGACGGAACTTCCATTTAGGAATGCCCTGACCGTAGGATACCCACCTTGCCAGGGTGCTGGGCTTTCGGGTTTTGTCGCCAAGCGAATTCGACGTTGACTGGAACCCGCCACTTTTTGGCGAGCCGATCAACTTCCTTCCATGCGTCCGCCGCGGACTGTCCCTGCACCGAGACACCCAGTTCGGGGAAATACCTGTAGCCGTCGTCGTCGTAGCTGGCAGCCTTGGAAGGAACGCCCAGTTCTCGGACCAGCTTCTCACCCTCGAACCCTTTAGCTTTGACCTGCGCGATCATCACATGCAGAATTGACGCCCAGTTGGGATTCTGGATCGGTTTACCATTGATTGTCGCCTTGATCGGCTTGGTAAAAGTGAGGCTGGGTGCGGCATCGAATACCAGAGCGCCATCTGTTGACGCCACGGTTGCCCCCTCTATTTCGTCGTCGCGTTCGATTCCGAGTTGATCCATCGCCTCCTTTACAAGGTGGTCGATGGTTTCGCTTGGCGACTTTGTCTTGAACCAAGTTTTGAGCGTGCTGATATCTGCAAAAGTTGCATCGTTAATTCTGACTACGGGCATCATGGCTTTCTCCTATCACCACCTTATATGAGATATGTAACATCATATAGAGATTCGATGCAAGGTAAATGTTACATATCTCATATTTCTTGGTGGGGCCTGAATTGTCGCTTGCCGTGAAGGGCAGCAAAGCTTCGCGTCCAAGTCAAAAACGGTGGTTTTTGGAGCGCAGTGAATGGCGGCAAGGAGCCCAATGTAACAAAGGCTACATGGGTAAGGCCATCGCGTAGACTGGTAAAATGAACGATAGAATATGAGCAAGTGTTGCCAGAGGATGTTCAATCGCAACTCGCAACGTCGATTTCTCCATGCAGAACATCTTTGCTGTATCATCCCGATATCGCTTTGAAAACGCCAACAAAACTCCATACGTTCCAAGCATCGACACAACGCAAAGGGCAAAGTTTTGATCCTGTGTCATAGTGAAACCCTGAAATTTCTAATTGAGTAATTCTGAGCAAAATACGCTCAAACTTCAATGGCAGCTTCGTCCGAATAGCTGACCTCCAGGACCGTTCAACAAACGGTCCTATTCGCCGGTGACAGAAACGTGTGAGTTTTGACCACCTGAGGCGCACAGCAGCGCCTTCATCGGCGCTTTGATGACCGTCGGCAGTGCGGGACAGAAAAGGCTTTCACGACGAACTATGTGGCGTCCGCTTTCTCAGCACTGAACCTTTGTTCCAGCTCTAAGATGTTTCCCTCCGGATCACGCACGTAGACAATGAGATGGGGCTGTTGCTGTGTTGCAAAGTTGGCCACTTCACCTTGCATACTCCCTCCTGACCGCAACACCTTTTCGATAGTGGCCTGCAGGTCTCTCACCTCGAACGCCAGATGGGTATAGCCGGGCTCATTGACTGCGGGCGAGGAGCGCTCCGCAGCCTCGATGTATTCCATAATCTCCAAAAATGGCCCGTGCTCGTCAGGCAGGTTCAACCAGATCGCGTAGATATCCGAGTTAGGCAGACCGTTGCCGCGCGAAACGGCTTCTCCGCGTAGCCGTTTCGGCGGCCTTCGCTCAGTGAACCCCAGAGCTTCTTTGTAAAACCCTGAGAGCGCGTCCGCATCACGTGCGGTCACACTGACATGCAGAAACCTCAAAAACGGTACCCCCGCTCGTCTTGATCAAGTTGGTCGGTTACCAACTCTTGCCAGAGCAGACCTTCATATACGACGCAACATTGTGCAAGGTGGGCTCGAACCGGACCTTCGCCGCTGCCAGCGGTAATGCCTGGTATGCGGGACTCTGCTGCCGTTCGGTGGATGCTGACGAACGGCGGCTTTGAGCCTGTCCATCAGCTTTTTACATCGAATGGACCCACACCTCCGCCTCAGGCTCGTGCGGAGCTCGTTTTCCCTCCGTGACGGCACCGAGCCTCTTCGCGACGGCCTGCGAACCAGTATTCTTTCGGTCTATGTAGCTGTATAGCCGATCTAACCCCAGCTCCTCGCGGGCCCATTTCTTGACGGCGATTGCAGCTTCTGTGGCGAAACCTTTTCCCTCGCCGTCCTCGAAGAGATGCCATGCCAACTCTATGTCCGGCCAGTTGGAATGCTTGATCAAGCCCACGCGCCCGACAGGCTGTCCTGTCTTCTTTTCAACGACGATAAAGAAGCCAAAACCGTGCCAATGCCAGTGTCCGATTCCAGTCAGAAACCCAAACCATGCCTGTTCCACCGTGACAGTCTCTCCCTGCGCTTCCATCGATGGAGCGCTGGTCATAAACCGGGTGAACGCCGGTAGATCATCCCGCTCGGGACGACGCAAAACCAATCGTTCGCTCGTTAGTACGGGTGTAGTCGTGAGGCTGCTGCTCATTGGATGCTTTTCCAGGCTCAGACATGGGTTCCAGCCAACTACTGCATAGACACCGTTCGCGCACAACCGAAAGCCGCCATTCATGAATCGCGCAGCATCCGGCAAATTGGGCTCGGTCCCGACTTTCGCCGCAAATGTCACGAACGGCCGCTTTGGACAAAAACCCCTGGTCACGATGTGCGGGACAAATACGGTGGTTTTTGGCAGGGTTTGCGGACGCGGCGAATGGCGATGTTGTTTTTCACAAACAAGTTCAGCAGATTGTCAGTAGCTGTTCAGTGAACGCTTGAATCTTGGAAACCGTCATTCGTGATGTGTGATGAGAACGGCAACCGCGAACCCTATCCAATAACTTGGACCAACATTCCGAAAATGTTTCCATAGTGGTGCCTTGCATCTGCTGCGCCTGCCGCTTGACCCAAACAGTCCGCAGCTGAATTTCACCCTCGCCATTTCGAGGTGTTGTCTGCCCTGAAGCCAGACAACCCCGGGTGGGTCCAAGCGATCCCCGCCACGGCAATGGCGCACATGATGCCGCCGAATGCGACCGCCGCACCCGGAGGCATGAACATCGCCATTGACCCGGCGCGGAAATTGCCTGCCTGCGGGGCGGCAACGCCGACGATCTGCTCCGCCGCCATGATCCTGCCGCGCAGCTCGGGCGTACTGGAAAGCTGGACGATCGCTCCGCGCGCCATGACGGCGATCGTGTCCGCTGCTCCCGCGACCACCAGACATAAAAGGGCCAGCCAGCCGGACGATGCCAGCCCCGTCACGGCAAGGGCGAGACCCCACGTGGCTGCCGCCGCCAACTGGATAGCCCCCAGGCGGGACGCCCGGGTGACCATGCCCGACATCAGCATGGCAATGATCCCTCCCGCTGCGATCGCAGAGAGGAACAGGCCCAATGTTTCCGGGGAACCACCAAAATGCGTCTTGTTCAGTGCTGGGAAGAGCGCAATTGGCATCGCCAGCAACATGGCGGCAAGGTCTGCGAGCAGCGCACCGCGCAAGACCGGTCGCGTCAGCACGGCGCGAAGCCCTGCCACGAGGCGATCCGGAAGGTTCTCCGAACCGGATGCTTGCCGGGTCTGCGGCAGGGCCGCGAGTCCGGCGAATGCGAGCAACAACGCCGCTACAACCGCGGCGTAGCAGCCGGCAACGCCCCAAATGCCAGCGACAAAGCCGGCAATGGCCGGCCCTCCGAGCATTGCTGCCTGGAAGGCTGCATGGGTCAACGCGATGCCAGCGGCAAGCTGATCGCGAGGAAGAATATCCTGAATTGTTGCCTTGCGTGCCGGTTGCCCGAGCGCGACGCAACCGGCCTGGGTAGCTGCCAGCACTAGCAGCAAGGCGGCGGAGGCTAAGCCCGTCAGCCATTGGCCGACCAGCAGCAGCGTCGCAATGACCGCACCCAGGTTTGCAAGCAGCATTAGCCCGCGCCGATCCCGGGTATCTGCAAGGATTCCGCCCAAGAACCCGAACAGGATAGTCGGAACCGCGACGACCAGTCCGACCATACCTGTCATGAGTGTGGAACCGGTCATTTCCCATGCCTGATACAGGACCGCGAAGGCGGTGATCTGGCCGCCCAGCATCTGGAGGGAGGTGCCCATCCAAAACCACCGGAAAACCGAATTGTGCCGTAGCGGACCGAGATCCAGGATAATTGAACGCGCCACCGGATTAGGCCCGTCGCTCGTTCATGCTAATGCCGCCGAAAGCGAGCCGGATCTCCGGCAAACATACGCATCGTCAGCCTTGAGAGCCTTGCGGCGGACCTCCGCGACCGTCGATCCGTTAATCAGAACGGATCTTATTGTCACTAGCAGCGTATTCGGCGAGAGGTCCGAATCCATGACCGAGGTGAGATCGTTGCGGTCGATCGGAAGTTCGGCTGAGTACCCGGTCGTCTTGACATCATGAAGGGGCGAAGAATTCCGTGCGAAGTTCAGGATCGTCTCGAAAACGCCCTTCGAGGACACGCTGTTGATCAGTGGTAGTGTTGCCGTGAGACGAGGGTTCATCTCCATGAACCAGATCTCGCCATCGTCATTGTCGGCTTTCCCAACAATAATCTCTTCGATAGGGTCCCACTCGTTGTGGACGTTGATTGGCGAATTGATATTATGCGAAGCGCATTGTGTAACCTGTGATTGTTATTAATAAGATCGGCAGTATGCAGGCGCATAATACCGCAAGAAACCCTACAAATATATGTCACCTGAGCAGATCTACATCCGATGTCAGGAAACTTCGCTGGGGCGATGGTACGTGGCGCCTGCCCATTGATCAACAGAACTACGGATGCGCTGCGGCCCGAAAGACAGGAGAGTCCGCACAGCCTCCTCTGGCCCTATTTACTTTCTATGTCTGCTTCGGTGCCTCGGGCCTCCAGCGCGCGATAAACGGTCATGCGGGACACGCCGAGATCACGGGCGATCTGTGCCTTGGTAATACCATCCGATGCCAGCCTACGGATTTCCGCGTCGTCCACCTGCTTCTGCCGCCCCTTGTAGGCACCCTTGCTCTTCGCTACTTCGATGCCAGCGCGCTGGCGATCACGGATGAACTTCAGTTCCATGTCCGCGACCATCCCGAGGACGGTGATGACCATGCGCCCCATGTCGCCTGCCGTGGTCACTTCGGGTTCAAGAACGCGCAACGATGCCCCCTTTGCATCGAGCTCATGCACCAAGTTCAGCACGTCCCTCGTCGAGCGACCGAGCCGATCAAGGCGATGCACCACCAGTTCATCGCCCGCGCGCAGAAATTCCAGAATGGTTGAGAGTTCGGTTCGGCCGTCGCGGGATGCCCCGGAGCCGGTCTCTGCGCGGACGATTTCGCAGCCTGCCTCCTTTAGCTTGGCTTTCTGGATTTCGCTATCCTGGCTCGATGAACTTACACGGGCATATCCGATCCGGGGCATGGCAATCTGTCACATTAGGGTGGTTTTTATCTTGATACTGTCACAAATCCTGCCGCGCCACTCATTTGTGACACTTTTCGCTGTCACAGCCGGTAGTAACCTGCGGGTGTGCCCAAATGTTACGACTTCGGGGGAAAAGCCCACTCATACCTTCGCCGGCCTTCTGGCGTCGCTATCCACGCTTCGAACTCCGCCCATAGGTGCGCGAGGTTCCTGCGGCGGCGTTCTTCGAACATGCGCAAATCGCTCATTGCCATTCCGAGGCCGGCGGACAGGCGTTCCAGCACGTCTTCTGTCGGCTGAATGAATGAACGGGCCTCTTCGTCGTCATGCGCAATGTTCAGGGCGTAGAAACAGAAACTCTCGAAAGGGACGCCATATTTACGGGCAAGGCTTTGAACGTATTGACGCAGAGTATCGACATCCCCCGGTGGCGGGTGCAACGGCCAGGCCGGTTCCGGTTTCATGCCCGAAGCTCCCGTTCCATCATCTGCCGCCGGTACGAGGGTGCCTGGAAAATACAGTTCACCAGATCGTCTTCCACGATACGTTCCCGTCCCTCCATCAGCGCATGTGCTGTTGCGCTCGAAAGAAGCTGGTGCATTTCCCCGATCAGGCCCTCCGATCGCTCCATGATCGCCGAGCGCAACGCGGGCAGACCGAGACCGGACGGCTCGCGCAGGGGGATCACCGTCTCGAAGCTGGCCAGAAGCCGCCCGGTCTCGGAACCGTCATCCCACCTCGACAGCAAGAACGGCTGAAAGCGGTTTTCGAGCTGGTCGTCCAACCGGAGGGCCAGCCACGCATCCTTGGTCCCGAGCGCAACGATGGGGATGCGAAGCTCATTGCCCAGATACCGGATAAGCCCCAGAATCTCGCGCTGCCGCGATGATGGGCCGCAGAGCAGGTTGTGCAACTCGTCAATGACGAGCAGCCGCACCCCGCACGCCTGCATAAGGTTCACTGTCACGGCGTTCCGCCGATCCGTCTGCCGCATATTTCCGAAAGGAGCCCCTAACGCAGCGATCAGCTGTGCTAAGAAACGGGGAACGGTCACGTCCGGCATCATCTGGATCGACAACACCGGAAAGATATGCCGGTCCCTTTTTTCCGAAGTTCGCCGGGGGTTCTGGCGCTGGAATTTCTCGGCAATGGTCGATTTGCCGTTGTTGCTCGGGCCCACGATCAGCATGTTCTGCGGCCGAACACGACCAGGTTGCGTCGCCAATAGCATGCCCATGTGTTTCAGGGCTTCCTGTGCCCGAGAATAGCCGATCCAGTGATCGGTCGCGAGACAGTGGAGCCGCTCGATAGCAGGCATTTCCGCGATGCGCCGGGCTTCAGGTAGAAGATGGTCCATCTGCACCTACCACTCTTCTATGTCTGTAAATGGTTGCGGTGGACCGTCGGGTTCGTCTTGCGAGAGCTCGGTCGTGTCCGTCGCCTCCGATTTGGCTGCCGATGGAGACTGCCGAACCAGCTCCGGCCGCGACCGACGGCGGCGGGCGCTCTTGGAGAGCCGGGCCGCGTTGCGCTCGATCTCCTGCATTTCCTCGAAGGCGGCGAAAATGGCGCCCTCGTCCACGGTCGCCGCATTGCGTTCCTGCGCCCGTCTCCGCGCCGCCCGATGTTCCCAGAGCGTCATCGACGGGCGGGAGAGCGTGCGATACGGTACTTCGACCCAGGAACCGTCGAAAGGATCGAGAACATAAACACGCGAGAGGTCGCGAGGATCGCGGCGCAGAACCAGAGGCCCCTCCGTTCGGGCGTCACGCGAGACGATCCATGGTTTCAGGGCGTTCGAGAAATAGCGGATGTGATCGACGGTGAACCCGTCGCGCTGCAACGTTCGGCGCAGGACTGGGAGGAAGTCGATCAGGTAGCTGCGCATGTCACGCGGAATGGCGATGCCATCGCTGGATCGGCCCAAGGCTGCCAGACCCTCTTCCAGCCGCGCAAGCGGCGCGCTTCCGTCCAGACCGCTATGCGCGGATAGGTGATAGTCCTTGCAGATCGCAACCGTCAGCCAGCGTTCCAGCTCTTCAAGGGTCAGGCAGGCCCGCCCCTCGCTGTCGTATGTGCCGCGCTGCGCCGTGTTGGAAAATGTCGTGCCCGGCAACTTGTGAATACGCCGCATAAGGGTTCCGATCACACGCTCCACAATGCCACCGAACTGAGGCTGCCCTGGTGGTCGCCAGTCGATCTCGATGCCATGTTGCGCGCAACCGCGCTCGAAAGCCTGTGAATGGAACTCGCCGGCATTGTCCACGCCGATCTTCTTCGGCTTGCCTGCTATCGGCCATTCGACGTTCGTGATGCTGCGCGCGGCCAACCAGAGTTTCTTGTCCTCCGCGATATGGGCGAGGCACAGGCCGACACTCGTGGCGGAGGGAGGATCGAGGCTAAGGTGGAAACCCACGATCACCCGGCTCATCACATCGATCGCAACCGTCAGATATGGTCGCCCGATTGGCAGACGCTCGAACGGATCGACCAAGATCACATCGACCGGCGTGTGGTCGATCTGCACGACGTCGAGCGGATAGTTCGGGATCGGGGTCGCGCCGAGGATCGGCTTCGTGGCCGGATCATCCTCGCGTCGTCGGGATACGACACCCGTGTCGATCTGATTGATCCGTCTCCTGATCGTGGCTTCGCTCGGAGGTGAAACGCCCGACTTTCGGCACTCGATCTGAACCGTCCTTACGATTTCCGAGGGACGCGCTCTTTGTCGGTTGAGATACAAATGCTCGATGACCTGACGGATGACCGCTTCTCGATCCTCCATGATCCGGGGCTTGCGCGGAGCCCCGCGGCCAGCACGTGGCAACAGCGCGGTGACTGCGCCGTTCTCCATGCGCAACCGGCGGATCAGCTTGTAAGCCCAACGTTCAGAAATTTGCAAATCAATCGCTGCAACGCGAACGAGATGCGCCGGTGCTTCATCAAGCGCCGCGAGCGGTCGAAGCAAATCCGCTCTCTTCTCGGCTTTCTGCCATACCTCTTTCGGAACAGATTCCAGGTCCATGACCAATCCTGCCTCCTGCAACGCGCTGAACCGTTCCCTGACGGTTTTGCAACGCACTGAACTGCTTGGCGATCAGTATTGAAGTCTTTTGTGACAGGAGCGTGTCAGTGAAAACAACGGCCAGTGCTGAATTTATTTGTGAAATCTGACACCGGCGAGTATTCTATCAGTGATCTGGCTGAGCTGTTCGCGGTCTCCAGGCCAACGATCTACAGAACCCTGCACCGCACAGGGGCCAAAATCAGCCCTTAGCGTACTATTCTGCCCCCTCCGGCATCAGACCCCTCTCCCGCAAACGACCCGTATGACATCACGCGATTCGTGTTCGAAAGCACCCAGCGTCTGACCGAAGAGGCGCAGTGGATGAGCGTCATCCAGGCCAAGGCTGCGTTGCAGACCATGAACGCCCCACTGCATGCCGGTGCCTATCGCTACTAGAAGGAGCACGGGATAGACGTTCCAGAAGAGCTGATCCCGCCGGAAGCGAAGTAACCTTCGCCGTTCGAACGAAGAAACGCGGCGCCTTGGCGCCGCGTTTCTTCTTCAGGTGTCGATCCGGTTCAGTTGAGCCGTTCGATGGCCATTGCAGTTGCCTCACCACCTCCGATGCAGAGCGAGGCCATGCCCCGCTTTAGGTCGTATTTCTGAAGCGCGGCGAGCAGCGTCACCAGAATACGCGCCCCAGACGCGCCGATCGGGTGGCCAAGTGCGCAGGCTCCGCCATGCACGTTCACCTTGTCATGCGGCAGCCCGAGGTCGTGCATCGCGGCCATGGCGACCACGGCGAAGGCTTCGTTGATCTCGAACAGGTCAACATCCTTCAGGTCCCAACGGGTCCTTTCCTCAAGCTTCCTCATCGCGCCGATCGGTGCGGTCGGAAACAGGTTCGGGGCGTGCGCATGAGTGGTGTGACCGTGGATCGCGGCCAGCGGCGTGATCCCCCGGCGCTTGGCCTCGGACAGGCGCATCAACACCAGCGCCGCAGCCCCGTCGGAGATCGAGGACGAATTCGCTGCCGTCACCGTGCCACCGTCGCGGAAGGCAGGCTTTAGCGTGGGGATCTTATCGGGCCGCGCCTTGCCGGGCTGTTCGTCCCTGTCGACCTGTGCCTCGCCCCTGCGGGTCTTCAGCGTAACCGGGGCGATCTCACCGGCAAAAGTGCCGTCGGCGATGGCCTTCTGCGCGCGCTCGAGCGAGGTTATGGCGTAAGCGTCCTGCGCCTCGCGCGTGAACTGGAACGCCTGGGCGCAATCCTCGGCGAAGGTGCCCATAAGGCGGCCTTTGTCATAGGCGTCTTCAAGCCCGTCGAGGAATATGTGGTCCTTGGCCTCGGCATGGCCCAGTCGGGCACCGGCGCGCATCTTGGGCAGCAGGTAGGGGGCGTTCGACATGCTCTCCATACCTCCGGCGATGGCGATATCGGCGCTACCCGCGATCAGCAGATCATGCGCGAACATGGCGGCCTTCATGCCGGACCCGCACATCTTGTTGACTGTTGTGGCCCCGGCGGACAGGGGAAGTCCGGCGCCGAGGGCGGCCTGACGGGCAGGCGCCTGGCCCTGGCCCGCAGGCAGGACGCAGCCGAAGACGACCTCCTGCGCATCCTCGGGGCTGACACCGGCGCGGTCAAGTGCCGCCCTGATCGACGCCGCGCCAAGGTCACTGGCAGTGGCGCCGGACAAGTCGCCCTGAAGGCCGCCCATGGGGGTGCGGGCCATGCCGGCGATGATGATGGGATCGTATTGCGACATCTGCTGTCTCCTTATTTCGGGGCCATGCGGAGGGCACCATCAATGCGGATGACCTCTCCGTTCAGCATGCGGTTCCTGATGATATGATGGGCCAGCGCGGCGTATTCGAGCACGTGACCCAACCGCGAGGGGAAGGGTACGCTGGCGCCGAGGCTGTCCTGAACCTCTTGCGGCATCCCGGCCATCATCGGTGTGGCAAAGATGCCGGGCGCGATGGTCACAACCCGGATGCCATGCCGCGCAAGTTCCCGAGCGGCGGGCAGGGTGAGGGCGGCGACCCCGCCCTTGGACGAGGCATAGGCCGCCTGGCCGATCTGTCCGTCTTGTGCAGCGATGGAGGCTGTGTTGACGATTACACCGCGTTCTCCGTCTTCGCCGGGGGCATTGTCCTTCATCGCGTTCGCGGCGAGGCGGAGCATGTTGAAAGTGCCGATGAGGTTGATCGACACGGCCCTCGCAAAACTGTCGAGCGCATGCGGCCCATTCCGCCCGAGGATTTTTTCGCCCGGCGCCACCCCGGCGCAGTTGATCAGGCCGTCGACCTGCCCAAAGGCGTCGATGGCAGTCTGCATCGCCGCCTGTCCGTCGGCCTCCTGAGTGACATCGCACCGCGCGAACCGGGCGGCTGAGCCAAGCGTCGTGGCTGCCGCGGCGCCCTTATCCTCATTCATGTCGGCCAACACGACGCGGGCATCGCCTTCTATGAGCATCTGCGCGACCCCTGCGCCGAGGCCGGAGGCTCCGCCGGTCACGACAAAGACGCGGTCCTTGATTTTCATGGGTTATCTCCTCTCCTACGCCCCGCCCGTCGGTCCATTCGCTCACACGGAAGATAAAATTTTGCGACTCCTCAGCTGACTGATCACCAAGAGGGTGGCTAATACTATCGACGCGACGAACATCGGGTATTCCAGAGGAAGAGCACTGAACTGGCGGAAGATCATGAACCCAAAAGCACATGTTGCGCTGGCGAACGCTGCAACTCGCTCCAAGGATGACAGCCGGGTTAGACCATAACCATAGATAGCTGCAGACAGACAAATCAGTGAAAGCGGCATCGAAATGACCGCTGCGATTGCCAAATCGAGCCGATCTATTTGAAGCCTGGCAACAGGATTAAAAACGATAAAAAATGGCACGATGAACCCGGAAATTGCAAGTTTAAATCCTTTGATAGAGGTTGCCAAATAACTCCCACCCGATAATGCTGCAGCGGCCAGCGCACCCATGGCAACTGGAGGCGTCACTGCAGACATAATTGCAAAGTAGAATGCGAAGAAATGCGCAGACAGTGGATCCAAACCTAGCCGAATGATCGCTGGGGCGGCCGTGATCGCAACAAGGCTATAAGCCGCCGCTGGCGGAACCCCACAACCAAGTACGATTGCCACAACCATGGTGAGCAGCAACGCCAACACGATATTGCCCATGCTTAGGGTTTCGATTAGCCCGGCAATCTTCGAACCAAGTCCCGTGGTGATCAGAGTTTGCGCAATCATCCCAACGACGGCTAGGGATACGGCGATTTTAGCTCCTATAAGTGCTCCGTTTACCATGCAATTGAGCAGGTCACGTATACTGGGGCGGTCTGAGCGAGCCATTGAAATGATGACAGAAGCAATGATCGCCCAAAATGCGGCGAGATCTGGCGAATAATTATTCACCAGCAAGGTGATTATGATACCAAGCGGGATCAAGAACGCCGGTGCGCGGTTCATGATAACGCGGTAATCTGGCCGTTCGGTCGGCGCGTTGATACCTTCAGACAATGACGCGAAATGTACGGAAGCAACGACGCCGACATAAAACAAAAGGGCTGGGATGATCCCAATCAGCATGACATCGACATAAGGTATGCCAATAAAAAATGCCATCAAGAAGGCCGCTGCCCCCATGACTGGAGGAACAATCTGCCCCCCTGTGGAGGAGGTGGCTTCAATGGCACCTGCAAGCTCGGCGGAGTAACCACGTTTTTTCATGTACGGAATGGTAAAGGCACCGGTTACGGCAACATTGGCGACCGACGCTCCGGTGATCATGCCAACCAACGAACTGGATACCACTGACATCTGCGCAGGGCCGCTTCGAGAGTGTCGCCCCGCCAATTTCCCCAATTCGCTGAGCAAGGAATCAATCCCCAGAACGGTAAACATGGATCCAAAGACCACAAAGAGAAAAATCTGGTTTGCCGAGATTGATAGAAAAGTTCCATAAATACCGGTCAGCCCTATGGACAGATAGGACACCACATAGTCGACATTGAATTGCCTATGATAGAGGGGGCCGTCTAGCAAGTGGCCCAAAAAGAAGTAGCTGAGGAAAACCACTGAAACAATTGGCAGCGTGATTCCCCATCCTCGTCGTGTCGCTTCGATTGACAGGACAATCAGTAGGAAACCGACAATCACGTCAATTGTCTCGGGGAAACCCAACACCATCTGAAGATGGTCGATGCTGAAACCGACGTAGGCAGTCGCGGCAATAGCCGCGACTACACACAGCCCAGTGATAATACGGGCCCACACAGAATGACTCAGTAAACCTGGCAACAGGACCAACAGAAATGCAAATAGCAAATGTATATTTTGCAGCTCATAAGTTGAAGCCAAAAGCCACTGCGTGCTGGCCATGTGGAAAGCAACCATCCCCACCCCAGTTAGAGCGATTATCCACCGCACAAGCTTTTCCCATAGTGGCGCCGATGTTAGTCCAGTATCACTCATTTTGTTACCTATTCGATCAAACCGGCTTCACGGTATGCACGCAACGCACCTGGGTGGATGTCCTCAGCCTTCCATCCATAAATTAATGCTGTTGGCGACATCAGTTGGCCAAGGGCGTGATACTCGGCAAATTGATCAATGTTATCGATGATCGTTCGAGCGATAGAGTAGGCCGCCTCTTCGCTGAAATCTGGGTAAGCAGCCCACATTACTGCATCATAGAACGAGTCCATATCGGCTTCGATACCCTCGACGGCCCCTGCTGGGATGACGGCAGGGATAAGCGGCATTCCCGTAGCTTCGACGGCTGTTGAGATCGCTTCGCCCCCCCATGGGATATGGTATAGTGTGCGCCCAGAAGCCTGAAGTTCTACAGTTTGCGGGCTAGGCAGAAACGCGCGTGTCTCTGGGTTTGCGTATCCACCTATAACTGCTGCATCGACCGATCCGTTCAGCAAAGCTTGAGCCGCTTCGCTGGTCCCAAGGGTTTCGATATTGATCTGATCTTCAAGCTGCCAACCGTGGCGAATGATTGTCCGGGGATCAATTGTCCAAAGGATTTGCGGCGGCCGACCGAGCGCAATCGTTTTTCCAATCAGATCTTCAGGAGTGCGGATGTTTTCATCGAATGTAGCGAGCCAAACGGTGCCGAGGTTGTAATTGGCAATCACCATTGAGCCGGGCAGCGGTTCAGTGAAAGGACCTTCGCCACGGGTTGCGAGATAATCAATACTGGAGGTAAATGACATCATCGTTTTTGGGCGTATATCCGCATCTGAAGACAACCGGCGAGCATTGTATGCCAACCCAGGCGTTTCTGAAGCAGAAACGATAACACCGGACTCGCCAGATTTTGTGATTTGTTCGAGCGCGCTGCTCAATACATACGAACCGGTGCCGAATGGGCCAACGATTAGATCGATCTCCTCTTGCGCCGACGCCGATGCCGCAAAGCCGCAGGCCGAAACCGCAACCATGCTGATCGCCGCAATCCTATCTCTAACAGTATTTAACATTTCTACCCTCCCAGATAAGTCACTATGTGACACTAATTTGCGAATAATAAATATTAGGTTCGCTTTTGGGCTCCTGTAAACCACCTTTTTGAATTATTTTCAAAGTAATTGACTTGGTAAGCTGTCATGGGTTATTATTTTTGATAACACAAATCACATAGTGATACCCTATGACTGCGAAAACTTTGCAAACAGTTAGTCGCGCAATCGCGATGCTTCGCGCTTTAGATGGCGGGAATAGGTCGCTCACTCTCACAGAGCTGAGCGGCGTACTGTCTTTGGACAAAGCTAACACATCGCGGCTGGCGAAAACGCTTGTCGTCGAAGGTCTTTTGGTACGGGATCCCCGTAGCCTAAGTTACTCAATCTCTGTTGGGTGTCTGGCTCTATGTAGGGGTATCATTGGAAAAAACAGTTTGGCTGAAGTGGCGCGTCCACATCTGGAACACGCCCGAGATATCACTGGTGAAACTGCTTGTTTGATGATCCGCGAGGCTTGGGATCGTGTAGTTGTGGAGACCGTGCCAAGCCGTCAACCTGTTCGCTATATTCTTGATCCGGGAGATCGTCGCTCGATCTTTATCGGCGCTTCGGGCCAGTGTCTGATTGCTGGCTTAACTGACCCTGACTGGACAGACTTGCTGCGTCATATCGCCGATGAGCGCGCTGCTGGAAGGCACAGTATATCAGATGACCTCCTTCAGGATCGTATGAACCGACTACATCAGAACGGATGGGCCGTTGGTCGCGGCGAGTGGGCCGCTGACGCTGCCGGCGCTGCCGCACCTGTCGTGAATGCTAAAGACGAAACGATTGCCGCCGTTACGCTGGCCATCCCTCTTACTCGCGCGACCGATACACATCTTGAGATGTGCGGACGGATGGTTTTGGCAACGGCTCAAGCAATAAACGGAGATCTTCAGAAGTATGGAATCTAACATGATGAACGAAACGTCGGCTCCACCTCTTAAAGGGCTTCGAATTCTTGATCTGTCAACATTGCTTGCAGGGCCGATGGCAAGCACCTTTCTTGCCGATTTTGGCGCTGAGGTAGTAAAAGTTGAACTACCTGGCGGCAAAGGTGACGCATTGCGAGACTTGGCTCCTCATAAAAACGACGAGCCGTTGTGGTGGAAAGTAAGCAATCGCAACAAGCGTGCGGTTACCTTAGATGTGCGTACAAAAGAAGGACGTGAGCTCCTATTGAAAATTTTGCCGAAATTTGATGTTTTGGTCGAAAATTTCAGACCTGGCACAATGGAACGCTATGGCTTGGATTGCGAAACGTTACATGCAGTGAACGCTTCACTAATCATCTTGCGGGTGACGGGCTATGGGCAGACCGGTCCGCTCTCCTCGCAGCCAGGATTTGCGCGCATTGCGGAAGCTTATTCAGGATTTACCTATCTCTGCGGCAAGCCCGACGATGCACCCATGCATGTCGGTTTTCCTGTCGCTGATGCGGTCACGGGCTTGTTCGGCGCCCTTAGTATTCTCATTGCCTGCTTCCGTAAGCTTAACGACAAGACCAACCCCGGAGAAGTAATCGATCTGTCATTGGTTGAATCGATGTTCCGCTTGATGGAATTTCTACCGATTGAGTTTGATCAACTAAACGTAGTCCGCGAGCGCTCTGGCACGCGCAGCCAATACGCCGGACCGAGCAATATTTATCGCTCAAGCGATAACCATTGGATTTCTATGAGTGCCTCAGCGCAAAGCGTTTTCGAGCGCCTCATGCTAATGATTGATGAGCCACAGATGGCTAATGATCCGCGTTTCGTAAAGAACGCAGACCGAGTGGCTAACGCGGATGCCTTAGATGCTGTGATCTCTCGCTGGTTTTCCTGTCACAGTCGCGACGATATTCTATCGCAAATGGCACATTTTCAAGTTGCTGGGGGCGTAGTCAACTCGATCGCCGATATTTTCGAGTCTGATCATTTCCGTGCTCGGGAGGCTATCGTTTACGCACAAGATGAACGCCTCGGGCCGGTGGCCATGCCCAATGTAGTACCACGCATGAAAAACGCACCGGGCGCAGTGAAGTCTGTTGGGCCGTCCCATGGTCAGCATAACGCGGAATTTTGGAAAGAGACGTGTAATCTGGATGTTGCCGAACTCAATGCCTTGCGTGCGAAGGGCGTTATCTAAGAAAGAAGGTTAAATGTCGGAACTTCTTAAAGGAGTGCGGGTTGTCGAGTTCGCCGGTCAAGGACCTGCGCCGTTCTGCGCGATGATGCTGGCAGACCACGGCGCGCAGATCATTCGCATCGAGCGCGCACAAGGTATAGCAACACTGAACATCGGCAACGATCCAATGCGTCGCAAGCGCCACACTCTGACGCTGAACCTTAAGGACGCGCGCGCTCAAGCAGTGGCCCTCGATATTATCGCAGAGTCTCATGTGCTTATCGAGGGGCACCGGCCCGGCGTCATGGAAAGACTTGGCCTTGGACCAGACGTTTGCCTTACACGCCAACCCGCATTGATCTATGGGCGAGTAACAGGTTGGGGTCAAACTGGGCCATTGTCTCACACCCCGGGCCGGGACATTAATTACATTGGACTTTCGGGCGCGCTGGCTGCGATAGGAAGCGAGCGTCCCACACCACCATTGAATTTGGTTGGAGATTTCGGTGGCGGCGGCATGTTGCTGGCGTTTGGCATTTTAGCAGCATTGTGGCAAGCCGAGCAAACTGGAACTGGTAGCATTATTGACGCCGCAATGATTGATGGCGCGGCAATCCAAATGACCAGCGTCATGGGCTTGTTTGCCAATCACCAATGGCGCAACCAACGTAGTTCCAATTTACTTGATGGCGGCGCACCGTTTTATCGCACTTACAAATGTTTGGATCATCGCTGGATCGCAGTCGGAGCGCTGGACCGACGCTCGATCACCGCGTTGCTTAAAATGACAGAGCTTGCCGATGAGTTCAATTCTGTGATTGAGGATCAAGCACAATGGAAGGCATTGGAAGATAGGCTTGAAGCGTTGTTTAAAACGCGGCATCGGGACGACTGGGCACTCCACCCCGAGGCATCTACCGCCTGTGTGACACCTGTCCTCACAATTGATGAGGCTCCGCAACACCCCCATAATCGGGTCCGCAATGTCTTCACACGTCAAGGGAATGGACAAATACCGTCTGCGGCTCCAAGGGTCTCCGGGATACAGAAGAATGCACGCAGTGACGAAATGGAATATGTCCAAGACAGTAACATCTTACTCAAACTTTTGAACTGGCCTGAAGAACGCATTCAAACCCTAAAGGCTGCTGGAATCTGTCTCTGAAATCGCCTTCAGGTCTACCAACTGTCATGCAAATCTACCTGCCTATCGCCGAAGTATCGGTCAACGCCTTCCTCCTCTTGGGTTTGGGCGGGGTCGTGGGCATCTTATCAGGCATGTTTGGTGTCGGCGGCGGGTTTCTTATCACGCCGCTGTTGTTCTTTGTGGGCATCCCCCCCGCTGTGGCCGTGGCCACCTCCACCAATCAGATTGTCGCCTCGTCCTTTTCGGCGTTACTGGCGCATCTCAAACGGCGCACGGTGGATTTCCGAATGGGCTGGGTGCTGCTGGCCGGGGGGCTGATCGGCTCCGGCATCGGCATGTTCATCTTTAAAGCGGTTCGGTGAAAACCTGAATCGGGTAGTTCCCTTGGTCTTCTGTTTGTG
>JAAEZD010000040.1:0-23020 GCA_018223035.1 Paracoccaceae bacterium | reverse complement strand
AGAGGCCGACAATGCACTAACAATCAAATTGGACCCGTCAAATGAGGCAGCCCAGGCGCGAACTGCGGTAGCAACAGGAGGTTGGCTAAGAGTGTCTGGCGGAACCTTGGCGGCTGGATTGGGGGTTGCCCATCCTCATCGGGGTGCTCTCGCGCTGGTAGCTCGCAATTCACCGGATCAACCTTGGCAGCGAGGTGCTCCAAATGTGGAAAGTACACTGAAAACTTTTTAGCCTTATTCTGGCGTTAGGGATGATATCTCTTGCATTGCGAAGACGGCGGTAGCCGGCGCCGCAGCACACCACATCGACATTGACTGGGTTAACGCTTTTGATTCGTGGCAGCAGGGGCGGGGTTCTGCAACTGCCCGCTGACTATCCCTTTGACACAGTAGTGTGCCCCGGGTGCAAGACGCCAAGCTAGGTGGGAGAGGCTCGAAGCGTCGTTTAGGCGCGCGTGGTCTGGTCCGCTCCTGACATCGGTTCGTCGTGGTCGATACGCCAGAAGTACTACGGTACTTGTGACAGATCCTCCATACGGCGCACAATGACTTCTGATGCCCCAAATCTTTGCAACGAGCAAGAAGATCGAAAAGCCTTTGGTCAAAGCCGTTCGCAGGCGAACGAACAGGCAAATTAAGGAACACTCCTCGTAGGAAGAGGTTGTGATTAAAGAAAGAGAAACGCGCGTGGTGCCCGAACTTAACATATGTTAATTCCAATTCATGAGCAGCGCCCTCGCAGGGCAGAAAGAACAAGAACATCAACATGTCGCACCAGGATTTTCCCTACACGAGGCGGTTCTTGAAAGGTCGATCCAGAGATGCCCTGTCGGAGCGAGAGAAGGGTCTGCTGGAAGGATTGATCGAGAACGTAGAGCGATTCACTGCTCCGCATACCATTCTCGACCGCGGTGAGGTTGTTGATCAGAGCACCATCCTAATCGAAGGAACGGTGGCTCGGGTCATTCAAGACAACGGGAAGCGCCATATAATTGCTTTGCACGTGCCGGGCGATTTCGTAGATTTGCATGGCTTCGCACTGAAGCGTCTCGACCATGATGTTGTATCGATTGGCACCGTGCAGATCGGCTACGCACCGCATCGTCGGATTCAGAAGATACTTGAGACCGAACCAACGCTTGCACGGATGCTTTGGTACTCGACCCTGTTGGATGCCGCTATGCACCGTGAATGGATCATGAAGTTGGAGCGACTAAGTGCCGATGGTCGACTGGCCCACTTGGTGGCTGAGTTGTGGCAACGTCTCAATTTTGTTGACCTCGCCAGTGAAAATGGGTTCTCGCTGCCGTTAACCCAACAAGAACTGGCGGACGCGTGCGGGACTACTAGCATCCACATGAACCGAGTGGTGAAGAAACTGCGTGAAACCGGTGTGGTCGACATCTCCCGCGGCCAAGTGACCGTCCTTGATAAAAAGGCGCTGAAGGCATTGGGAGCTTTCAACCCGGCCTACCTTTATGGCCAAGGCCCGCTCAAACTCACTTGACTGGTTGACTCTGGAGCATGAACGTTAACATTGGCAGAGGGTCCGGAGTCATTTCTTCGGTCGCCTGTTAACTCTTGGTTGTACTGGGTCATACACCGATGTCCTCTATCAGTTCAGGATTTGAAGACGCGTTTGGTTTTGCCGGAATTGGGCGGTGGGAATGCGCCCTGGATGGCGAAACACTTCGGTTGGACGACGTCTGCCGGGAGCTCTTTGAGCTAACTAAAAACGAAGCCCTGTCGCGCGATGTTATCATGGAGCGCATAGCTGAACACGAAAGAGATCGCGTGTTCAGTGCGCTCGACCTCTTGGTCAGGGAAGGTCAAGAATTCGACGAGACATTTAAGCTGGTCTTGCCGTCCGGTCGTGAACGGTGGCTCAGAGGAGTCGCGAAGTTCCGATCGGATTCCGGAGGCGATATGGTCATGGGCGTCAGTTTCGATGTGACATCGGAGCAAAAGTTACTTGCCGAGCGTGACCTGCACCTGGCCGAGATAAACCACCGGATCAAGAACTTGTTTGCTCTCGTAGCAGCGATGATTTCGAGCGCATCGCGTGAGAGCTCAGACAAAGACGAAGTGGTGACAAATCTGAGGGATCGAGTGACTGCGCTTGACCGGGCCCATTCGCTCATGCTGAAAACCGACGCTTCTCGGCCCATCCCGTTGGAGGCTCTTCTTAGTGAAGTCCTCGCGCCGGCACACAGCCGCCAAACAATCATAATGTCTGGCAGCAAAGTCCTCATTCCTGCCAAAGCTATTACGCTTCTCGTGCTCATTTTCCATGAATGGGTAACGAACTCCGCAAAGTACGGTGCGCTGCGACATACCGACGGAACGATCAATGTCGAGTGGTCGCCCTACGATGGCGGCGTCGACATTCATTGGCGCGAACTGGTCCCGGACTATGACGTCGATGCAGAAAAAGGGTTCGGGTCACGCCTTATTCAAGCGTCCGCTATGCAGTTGAAGGCTGAAAAGGTGCGGCGGTTCGAGGGCGGATGGCTTTGCATTGATATGCGCCTGCCGCTTGACGACTATTGAGCCGATAGTGTTTTCGCCACGAGTTCCCGTACGGATCTTAGAGGATGGCGCACGATCGGAGACCAAGGTTTCACCTCGCCACCGGGTCCATATCCCCAGCAGGGCAGTTCGTCACTTAGCCCGGACGGTTGGGCATAATCCTCGTTGCCGGCGCGGACCGCTGTGCATGTGCCGTTACCTGTCGGCCCCAGGCTCATGAACTGGTGAACCCCCGTGATCGTGCGAGCAGGGTCACGGCACAGGTCTTCGTATCGAATGACACAAACGGCGTGCAGATAGGGCAGGTCCCTACACAATTGTTGGTGGGCCGCGATCCAATGATCCGTCAGTGCAGTTGGTGTGTCGTCCACCCATTTCGCTACCGCTGCCGCAACCATTTCCGGGTGCCGCGTGATGACGAGGAACTGCGACATCGGAAAAAGTTGCTGGTATAATCTCATCCGCGTCAGGTTGACGGGCGACTTTTCGATCCGCCAAGGTTTTGAGGGGTCGAACCACTGGGCCCAATCAGCCTCAATCCGCTTACGAACTTCCAATGAATCGTAGCTGCATCCTTCGATGTGATGCTGATCCGGGTCTGTCGCAAAGTGCATTGGTCGGCCATTCATCGCTGTGTGAGGGATCGCCCCTTGCAGATAGCACCCCTCGTTTTCGGGCGCCGGTGAGCCGGAAATTGAAGAGATGTCAGGATGATTTCCAACAAGCCGCGCCAAGAGGCTGGTGCCAGACCGATGAAGGCCGCCGATAAAAAGGTATTGTCGCATATTGATAGTCCTGTGGCGCGGGGCAGGAAAATCAACACCGCATTAGCACAATAAATTCGGGAACCAGTGCGGTCAGCATGAGTTCTTTCTGTGTCGGAGATGCATCCGGCTTCCAAGACTTCAATCGTCAAAGGGACAAAAAATGCGGATCCTCCACATCGCGCTGGGGGGGTGCCTCAAAGCGCCTCCTGTCCACTACGGGCTGACCGAGGATACGGGCGGTCACATCGCCTATGTTCTGGGAGCAGCGTTCGCGCAGGCGAAGCTGGATCAGGTCACCGGCGTGGACATTGTAACACGCGGCTTCGCCGATCCCGAACTCGGTCCGGCCTACGGAAAAAACGTTGAAGAGGTTTGCCCCAAGCTGCGGATTCTGCGTCTGAGAACCACGAACGACATCTACCTCGACAAAGATGCTCTAAATGCTGAAATCCCGGCAATCACGGAAGTGTTTTGTCAGATGTTGGGTGAGCTTGGCTATCGACCGGACGTTATTCACGCCCATTTCTCGGACGCGGCAACAATTGCCCGGGCGGCCTTTGAGAAATTCGCAATACCATGGATCTATACACCGCATTCATTGGCGTTAGAGAAATCGGATTGCGATCCTGCATCGCAGCGCGTTTTCGACGAATTGGCGGCAATCCGCACGGCGCATGGGATTATCGTGTCATCCCGCGATGAAGCGGAACGGCAGCTCATGGCCTATGACCCTGATGCGGCAGGTCGGATCCATCGGATTTCGCCGGGTGTCGCACTGACACCGCCTCAGGGTCCGAATAAGGGACGGAGCCTGATTGCCCCATTCCTGCGAGACCTGTACAAGCCGATCGTTCTCGCCGTCGCGCGCCCCGTAAATAAGAAGAACCTCGCGGCGTTGGTGCGCGCTTTCGGCGAGAGCACCAAACTCCGCGAAACCGCCAACCTTGTGATCCTTGCTGGGTTGAGAAAATCTCTTCGCGATGGTCCGGACGAACAGGTGGCCGTTCACCAGGAACTCATGGGACTGATCGATCAATATGATCTGTGGGGCAGCGTCGCACTGCCGAAGCGTCACACTGCGGCTGACGTAAGGTCTCTCTATGATCTGGCCGCAATTGACGGCGTGTTCGGAAATCCTGCTTGGCACGAACCGTTCGGACTGACGGTTGTCGAAGCCGCACAAGCCGGTGTGCCGGTCGTGGCAACGCGCAGTGGCGGACCTTCGTCGATCATTGGTGACATCGGCTATGGGGCTTTGGTTGATCCTGGAAATACAGCTGACCTTGCTCAGCGTCTTTTGGACTTGTTGTACGACCCGGAGCGCGATCGACGCTGCGCCGATGCGCGCGTTAAAGCGTGCAAACTTTACCAATGGAAGCAGTGGGCAAGCGAGAGTGTCTTCGTCTACCGGGATATTGCGACGCGACGTGCAAAGGCGCATCAGAAAGTTTCACGCATCCTTGCTTGCGATGTAGACGGGACATTGACGGGCGACCGTCGGTCCGCGGCGGAATTCGGAAAATGGTCTGCCAAACGAGAAGACACCTGCGTTCTTATCGCCACCGGCCGATCTATATCCGAGGCGCGGCGAGTGATTGCAGCCTGGGATTTGCAATGTCCGGATATTCTTGTGACGTCTGTCGGAAGCGAGATTTGGCGGTACGACGGTTGGGGCGAGTATCGCCTGTGCCGGTCCTACGCCGACTGTATTGCCGAGGGGTGGCACCGGGAGGATATTGCCAAAGTCATCGCGGGCCTTGGGTTAACATCGCAGGCAATGCTCGACCAACGCCGCTGGAAGCTGAGTTATTTCGGCAGCGCAGCCGATAGCCGACGCGTCAGCCAAACTCTGGCCGACCACGGGCTGTTAGCGCGCGTCGTCCAATCGCATGGCAATCTCATTGATATTCTTCCAGCGAATGCTGGCAAGGCGGCCGCCATCACGTTCGAAGCTACGAGGCTTGATTTGACGTTGGCCGATTGCATCGCTGCCGGTGACAGCGGTAACGATCTGGACATGTTGGCGGCCTGTGGCGCCGCCATTCTGCCTGCGAATGCACGGGATGGCATCGCCGACCTGTTGCGAGGCAAGGCTTTCCAAAGCCGCCATAGTTATGCAGCGGGCGTTCTCGACGGGCTCGCGGTGATCTACGGATCGACCGAACGATCGGCGGTGCGGCATGCGTGACTTTACCTATGCCCCACGACCCATTGGGTATTTCGTGCACCACCAAGGACGGGGGCACGCGGAGCGGTGCGCGAGCTTGGTGAACGCTCTTCCGACCGAGCAGGAGGTCGTCATCTTCTGCGCCCGCGACGACATATTTCCTGAGATGCGTGACAACACGAGTGTGGTCAAGATTCCATCGCTTTTCGAACGTTCGGGGCAGGAGCACGAAGGGCTTGATATGGTTGCGACGCCCGATACGATGCACTGCGCCCCCCTTGGTTGGCCGGGGATACGTCGTGCGATGGCTACGATGGCCGCGTGGTTCGATGCTGCCGATCCCTTAATGATGATCTGCGATGTCAGCGCCGAGGTCGCGCAGCTTTGCCGCATCTGCTCGGTTCCGCACGTCAAGATTTTGCAGCACGGAGATCGCAGTGACCCAGGGCACCGCGCGGCATATGACGGCGCGGTCGGGCTTCTTGCCCCCTTTGCCTCTCAGCTCGCCCAGCCGGACTGGACCGAGACAATGTTGGGCAAGACACATTTCGCGGGTGGTCTTGGACTTCGGACGGAGGCTCCATTGAAGGACGAGGCTCGCGCGCGACTTGGGCTCGACGCTCGTCAAAAGTTCGCCCTTGTCCTGTCGGGTGGTGGGGGAAGCGGCTGGTCGAGCGCCCCGTTTGGCGTAGCTGCTCGCGCGCTCCCGGAATGGACGTGGATCACTGTCGGCGCGATGCAGGTCGACTGGCATGGGACTGAAAGTAGCAACCTTGTTCATAAAGGCTGGATCGACACCGTATCGGACCACATCGCGGCGGCTGATCTCGTTGTGTCTTCGACCGGAAATACCACCTGCGCCGAAGTGATGGCCGCCGACCGCCCTTGGATAGTCATTCCTGAGTGGCGCTATTTTGATGAACAAGCCGAAAAAGCGCGGGCGCTTGCCCGGGCGGGGATCGCTTTGCACCTCGATCACATGCCGTCCAGCGCGGGGTCCTGGCGGATAGCCGTGGCAGAAGCCCGCGGCCGGCATCGGCCCGGTGCGCAGTCCGCACTCATAAACCATGACACCGCCATTGAAGCCGCCCGTTGGCTCCAATCTTTGATCCCATCCTCGCCCTCATTGAAGCATAAGCACGAAGGAATCGTCGTATGACCCGTATCTCTGCCTTGACCATCGCCGGCGGTCGCGCCGAGCATCTACGAAACGTAGTCGCCGGGTTTCAGGCCCAAACTGTCCGCCCGGATGAGTTGATCATCGGCGTGATGCAAAACGAAGCCTACAACGGCCTTCCCGAAACGGATTTCCCGGTCAGGCAGATTTTCGTTACCGGACCTGAATTGCCGCTTGCCGCCGCACGGAATGCCGTCGCCGCGGCTGCGTTAGGCGACCTCTTGGTCTTTGTCGATGTCGACTGCATCCCTCATCCTAACCTTGTCTTCGACTACCTCTCGAAGTCCGCTTGTCAAGCAGGGCTTCTGATGGGCGAGGTAGGCTATCTGCCGGGTGGAGCCACTGCTGACGGGCTGGACTATGCCAAGTTCGAGAAGCTGGCTGTGCGTCATTCTGACCGGCAGGGGCCGCCCGCCGACGGCATCTACAAATGTGAGGACTATCGGTGCTTCTGGTCGCTTAACTTTGCGATAGACCGAAGCAGCTGGACCGCGTCTGGCGGGTTCGACGAGCGCTATGTCGGCTACGGAGGGGAAGATACCGACTTTGGGCGGACATTGGACGAAAGGGGTATCCCGATCTTTTGGATCAAGGGGGCGAAGGTGTTTCACCAATACCACGCGCATTGCATGCCCCCGATCCACCAAGTCGGCTCGGTTGTCCGCAATGCGGAGCTGTTCGCTTCTAAATGGGGGCATCGAACCATGGAGCACTGGCTTTACGCCTTCCGCCTCATGGGGCTGATCGAGAACGCGAGGACCGGCATCCGTATTCTTCGTGCTCCCGATGACGCGGACTTCGCACTGTGTTCGCAAATGGAGGATAGGCCTTACGCCACCACCCGCAGGGTCATCGACAAGCTGGACCAGGCTCAGGACAAAGCCACGGATGCTGCACGGGTTGCTCAGGTCGAGAAAGCCCAGAGCGTCTTTTTGTTACCGGCTGCCGAATGACGGAATTTGGTGTAATCTGAAACGATGCTTTTGCTTTTGATCGGGGTGGTTCTTACCGTTTACGTGTGTGCCGACTTTCTTTTTACGACGATTGGCGGAACACCGTCGCGCTTTCTGTCTTTCCGGATCGCCAGGTGGGTCTTTGCGGTGTTCCGTCGCCTTCCGGACCGCCGTTTTCGACATATCGCCGTCGGTCCGGTGGTCATGAGCGCCGTAGCTCTCTGGTGGGTCGCAGGGATCGGTATGGGCTGGGGCATGATCTTCAATGGTTTCGACCGTGCCGTCATAATGTCCAAGTCAGGTGCAGATGCCGGTCTTGTTGGCGCGATTTCGCACGCCGGCCATCTGCTGTCGACAGTTGGAGGTGGCAAGACCGAGCCCTCAAACCTAGGCTACGCTTTGCTCGGCGTGGTGTGCGCGGTGAACGGCATGGTGGTTCTGACACTTTCGGTTTCGTTCGTTCTGTCGACCACGCAAACGGTGAGTAATGGAAGGGGACTACTTTTGTTGCAGCGGGTCATGGCGCCCGGAGTTGCGGGTTATCGCAGCTCCGTCCTGCCGCAGCTGGCAACGCTGGTTGCACAGCTGAACACAGCGCCGTTTGCTCTGTTCTATAGTCACCCCGATCCAGAGATGCGCCTGCCGCGCATGTTGGTCGAGACGTTTTGCAGTGATGATGCCGCGCGCGTCCTGTTGAGCAGCCTTCCGCAGGAACCGGAGCCCACGATCGAGGGGCTAAGCTGTTGGGCACAAGCCTATCGTCTGTCGCCCCGGTCTGTTTAAGCGGCCTTGGGTGGGGCTATCGACGCCAGCACATTGTCGGCTGCGCGCCGTCCGAGCTCTTCTACATTTTCGAGGCCCTGAACGAACGGATTATGCCGCAGCAGGACCGGGATGGCGGCGCAGGTGATTGTCGAGGCGCAGCACATCTCATGCGTGACGCGTAGCGACTCAGGATCGAAATGACCGCCCTGTGATAGGGTTGGGAAGCTGAGATCGGCGAGGGAGGCTGCGGTCTGACCACGTGCGTCTACAAGGTGATCGAATTCCATAACGCCGCATTTTCCGAACACCTGGACCCCGTGTCCGGCCGGAGCGATGGTGTAATTGTGACCCAGCCCATGCAGCTCCAGAACTCCAGCGTCATTCAGGGCGAGCATCCGTCGGATCGAGCGATGTGGCACCGAAGCATAGACGTCGGCGAAGACCGGCCGGAGCTCCCTGTCGAACTGTCGGCGGTCTTCGGCGCTGAAGTGTAGAAGAAGACTTTCGTATGTCAGGTGCGCGGCCAGAAGGGCCATGCGCCAAGGATCGGTGTGCCGGGCCTCCCGGGCCTTGGCAGCCGTGGCCAGGCCGGTTCGCGCGGCACCCCAGCCGCCTTGTTTTAACCGGTCGGCAAAGTGGCGTTCGGCATAACCCTCTACACGGTCTGGCTGGGCCCGTGTGGCATAGGTCGGGTCCAGGAGCCGGAGGTCTTCGCCCAGTTTCCTTTGACAAGCCTTGAGCAGACCCGTTTTCCCGCTGGTGCGGCTCACAAGAAGATCGAGACCTGCGCGGTTAAATGTCGGAAGGCCGGGGAGGGGCAGGGGATAGAACCAGTCGGCATCGGGAAGCAGCCCGCGTCTTGAAAGCATGGCCATACGGAAGGCACTATCCTTGCTGTTCGGGATCCACCGGGTCCCGTCCGTTTCGTCGAAATGGCCGTGAAAACTCGCCAGCGCCACTGCTGCGTCGATTGCTGTCAGAGAACTCCCCAAGATACCGACGCGGCAATCCAGGAAGCGGCGCAGACGCTCTGCCGGCCAAGGCGCGTGCAGCACAACACCGGATGGGTCCGTTTTCTCGGACCATTGGTGGCCGGTCGCAAGAACGACGTGCTCAAAAGACGTCCGGCCAGCCGTGTGAGGCGTTTCGAAGGTCACCACGGCGCCGTCAGTGCTTGGAATAACGTCAGTGACCGCGTGACGGGATCGTATCTCTACCGCGTGGCCTTTGCCCCGACCCTGAGCCGTTAACGCCGCAAGCTGGGCCACGAAATACCGGCCTAGAACCAGCCGCGGGTAAAAGGTTTCCGGTCCGATGTCGTCGCCAGATATCCCGAATTCTCGAAAAGTTGCCGCATCGCAAGATCGAAGGAAATCCTCAAGCGTCTCTACAACCGGGGGCACTTCTCTGCTGCCGATATTGGACAGCATCTGAGGCAGGTTCTCACCCTCGCGATACGGCATTCCTGTGCCGATTTCGCGTTCCCGTTCAAAGAGATGAATTTCGAGGGGCTGAGGCGACGTCAGCAACTGTTTCAGCGCGTATATGGCGGTTGGGCCACTGCCGACAATCGCGACGCGGGGCAGCGACGGATCGCGCATGTCAGGCGTGCGCACACGGCCGCTTTTGCCGCGCAGCGCGCGGGGAATAGTTTGCTCCAAAGCAGGACCCTTTCCAACTGAACCGAGATCGCAATAACTAATTTAGTATTAAGTTTTGTAATATTGGAACAATTGGCGCTGAGATTGGTTCCTTCGATAGAAAGACCGCAGTCCAAAGTCCAAATTCACTCATTGTCGCTTACAGGAAGCCCGGACCGTTCCGGTTTGCGGCAACGGAGGTCCCATGCGCATTGCCCTCATCGCCCATATTCGGCATCCGATCGCCACGCCGTTTATGGGGGGCATGGAAGCCCACTCATATGCTTTGGCATCAGCTCTTCGCGACCGGGGGCATGACATCACGCTGTTCGCGTCTGGCGACAGCAAGCCGCCATCGGAAGTGAGGCTGCATCCAATCGTAGAACATCACTACGACCGCGATTATCCGTGGCACCGCTTCCACGGGACCGATGCGCTGAACGCGCATCTCGACGCGGCGTTCGAAGGAATTCTGATCCCGTTGCGTGACGGCGGGTTCGATGTTGTTCACAACAACTCTCTCCATCGGTATCCGCCCCGGATGGCACGTCGGGACCGGGTGCCGATGCTGACCTCGTTGCACGTGCCGCCGTTTGACGCGTTGCGTCGGGCCGTCCACGCTTCCGGTGCAGCATGGAACCGATTTACCGTCTGCTCGGGCGAACAGTTGAAGGCCTGGTCGTCCGCAACGTCTGAGTTGCCGCTTCATGTCGGCTACAATGGGATCGACACGACCCGGTGGTCCTTTAGGCCCGAGGGGAATGGAACGGCGGTCTGGTTCGGTCGTATTACCCCTAACAAGGGGACGGCGGAAGCTGTTCGGGCCGCGCGCTACGCGGGGTTAACGCTCCGGATCTTCGGGCCTGTCGAAGACCAGGCTTACTTCGATCAAGCCGTGGCGCCATTCCTCGGGCCGACGATAGCCTATTGCGGAAACCTCGATCCTGACATGTTGGCAGACGCCGTTTCACGAGCCTCTGTCTGTCTTTTTACCCCACGCTGGAATGAGCCCTTCGGCCTTGCCGCCGTCGAGGCCATGTCTTGCGGCGTTCCCGTGGCGGCATTCGATGCAGGCGCCGTGTCTGAAGTCGTCGGCGAGGGCGGAATCATCGTCGGAGAGGGGGATGTGGTCGGACTGGCCGCCGCAGCGCTAAAGGCAACGCGCTTGGATCGTCATGACGTGCGGCAGCTTACAGTTACCCGCTTCGGTCTCGATACGATGATTGACCGCTATGAAGAGCTTTATCGGCTTTGCATTGCGGAACGCGACGCTCCGGCGCCCGACGTAGATTTCCCACCAATCGAACTTCCGGCTTCGGCCGGTGTGCTGCCCCTCGCAGCCGAATAACCCCACTCTAATAGGAGCATGATCATGGCGAAGGCCGCAACCAAAACGAAATCGAAGACACCCGCGAAAACGACGAAACCGACGGCGAAGCAGCCGCAGACGATTTACGGGGAAGGCGGGGAGACGCATCAGACCGCCGGGGGCGACGTGCCGGTGATGACGACGTCTCAGGGTGTCCCGGTCTCCGACGATCAGAACACCCTGCGCCAGGGCGCACGCGGCCCGGCGTTGATGGAAGATTTCCACTTCCGCGAGAAGATGTTCCACTTTGACCATGAGCGCATTCCAGAACGCGTCGTGCATGCGCGGGGCTATGCTGCGCACGGATATTTCGAAACTCTGGACCCGATCCCCGAACTGACCCGCGCCGATATCTTCCAGCGCAAGAGTGAGAAGACGCCGGTATTCTGCCGGTTCTCGACCGTGGCCGGGAACAAGGGGTCGGCAGATCTCGCCCGCGACGTGCGCGGCTTTGCGGTGAAGTTCTACACGCAGGAGGGCAACTGGGACCTCGTCGGCAATAACATCCCCGTGTTTTTTATCCAGGATGCGATGAAGTTTCCCGATCTCATCCACGCTGCCAAACAGGAACCCGACCGCGGCTTTCCGCAGGCGCAGACCGCCCACGATAATTTTTGGGACTTTGTATCGTTGATGCCCGAGGCCATGCATATGATCATGTGGGCCATGTCCGACAGGGCCATCCCCCGCTCCTTCCGGTTCATGGAAGGGTTTGGGGTGCACACCTTCCGGTTTGTGAATGCAGACGGGAAATCCTCTTACGTAAAATTCCACTGGAAGCCGAAGCAGGGCCTCCAATCGGTCACCTGGGACGAGGCGCTGAAAATCAACGGCGCGGACCCGGACTTCCATCGGCGTGATCTTTGGAACGCAATCCAGAGCGGAGATTATCCGGAGTGGGAGCTGGGGGTTCAGGTGTTCGATGACGAATTCGTCGACAGCTTCCCCTTCGATATTCTCGACGCGACCAAGCTGATCCCGGAAGAGGATGTGCCCGTTCGCATCATCGGCCGGATGGTGCTGGACCGTGTCGTCGACAACTTCTTTGCCGAGACCGAGCAGGTCGCCTTTTGCACGCAAAACATCGTGCCGGGCATCGATTTCACCAATGATCCGCTGCTTCAGGGCCGTAACTTCTCTTACCTCGATACGCAGATCAAACGTCTCGGCGGACCGAACTTTACGCATATCCCGATCAACGCACCGAAGTGCCCGTTCCATCATTTCCAGCAGGACGGCCACATGGCGATGCACAACCCCAAGGGCCGTGCGAACTATGAACCCAACTCCTGGGGCGGAACCGAGGGTGGTCCGAGGGAGGCTCCTGAAACCGGCTTCCGATCTGTGCAGACCGAAGCGGAAGGCGTCAAAGACAGGGTGCGGTCAGAGCTGTTTGCGGATCATTACAGTCAGGCCCGCCAATTCTACCTCAGCCAGACGGAGGTTGAGCAGACGCATATCGCCGATGCTTTGGTTTTTGAGCTTAGCAAAGTTGAAACCAATGCAATTCGCGAACGTCTTCTGTCCCATTTGCCGAATATCGACGACGGGCTCGCCCAGTCGGTGGCTGACGGGCTTGGAATGGACGTTCCGAAGCCTGCAAAACCTGCCCGTGAAAGGGTTGATGGGTTGGCGGAGTCGAATGCGCTCAGCATTCTGAAAAATGGCCCGAATAGTTTCGCCGGTCGTAAGCTCGGCGTCCTGATCAGCAACGGGGCAGATGCCAAGGTATTGGCATCCCTCAAGAAAGGTGCGGAAAAGGCGGGCGTTGTTGTCGCGCTTGTCGGCCCGAGGGTCGGAAGTGTGACACTATCCGACGGTGCCAGCGTCGAGGCGGACGAGAAGATCAACGGTGGTCCGTCTGTCCTGTTCGATGCCGTCGCCGTGCTGGTGTCCGATGAAGGGGCCGAAATGTTCGCCGGAAGTCACCCTGCAAAGACCTGGGTTGCGGACGCATTTGCACACAAAAAGTTCATGATGGTCACCGACGAGGCTCTGCCGTTCCTTAAGAAGGCAGGCCTGCCAGACGAACCGGATGGCGGGATGTTCGTCGCAAAGGACAAAAAGCCGTCGGCGTTTTTCAAGGAATGCGCAGCGCTGCGGTACTGGGAACGCTAGGCCTGATGGACGTTGGTCATGCTTGAGTTCATCCGCCAGAACTCTGAGCTTGTGCAGATCGGGGCCAATCTGACGACGACGGTCGTCTGGCTGGTCTATCTGCACGTTCTTCTCAAGGGCTTCCGCGATCAACGTAGGTCGAGCCTGTTAATCAACCGCGGTGGCGGCGAAGATTTGGATGCGCGTTGTTTGATCTCAAACATGGGCGCGCAACCGGCCTATCTGTTGGACGTTCTGGCTGGTATCGATACGAAAGACGGACCCAGTGTTGCGAGCGTCGTGGATCGGCAAGAACTTCGTCGCGAGGAACTTGAACAGCCAACGGAGATGACAGGGCAGGGGCCTCTGCCAAGCGGCGGCTACGTCGATATCGGTTCGTTCCGGGATATCCTGGACAGGGCTGGGTACGACCTGTCCGGTTCCCAATCCTCGCAGGCAACTTTAAAACTGGTTTCGGTCGCCGCGACGAACCAAGCCTCGCATATCGTGGCTGCCGTGAGAGAGTTTGACGTTCGGGAGGACGGTGATGCGATCATGGTCCGACCCCGGACACTTGAGGCGAGGCAGGTTCGATCCCGATCCGCGCGGCGTAAGGTTTGCAGCGTGCTCGAGAAGCTTCAGTGCCGCGGGTCTGGGTTATATGACATCGCAGCCGATTTTCAAAGAATATAACAAAGCCAGATTGAAGAGGAACTAAACTGCGTCGGGGCTGTTTATATTAAGAGAAGCTGCGCAAAGACGGTTGGGATATGGCATGACGACTTACGAAGATACCTTAGTCGACTGTATCTCGTTGAAGGGACGCCCGGTGCGGGCAAGACGACGCTGGCTCTTCAGTTCCTGCTGGCGGGTATTCGGTCTGAGCTTTCAGGACTTTACGTCACGCTGTCGGAAACCAAGTATGAGCTTCTCGCTGTTGCCGCGTCGCATGGCTGGTCGCTCGACGGTCTGGACATCTTCGAAATGACCGACGAGGCCAATTTTGGTTTGGATCAGGACCAATCGCTCTTGCACTCCAGCGATGTCGAACTGGGTGAAACCGTGCGGGGAATCCTTAAACGCGTCGAAGAAACCGATCCGCGTCTGGTGATCCTCGACAGTTTGTCAGAACTAAGGTTGCTCTCGCAAAGTCCGCTGCGGTATCGCAGACAGATCATGGCGTTGAAGCACCATTTTGCCCAGCGTAACTGCACGGTTTTGATGCTTGATGATCGAACTGCGGATCCGGGCGATCTTCAACTGCACTCCTTGGCTCATGGCGTCATCAGTCTTGACCAGCTCGCCAGCGAGTTCGGGGCTGAACGGCGCAGGCTGCGGATCGTGAAGATGCGCGGGCTGAAATATTACGGCGGTTACCACGATTTTACGATCGAAAGGGGCGGTTTGCGAGTATATCCGCGGCTGGTTGCCGCAGATCACGAGATGCCTTTCTCCAGTACACCGATTTCCACGGGACTGACCGGACTGGATGCGCTCTTGGGCGACGGGTTGGTCCCCGGCACCACCGCGCTGCTTTCGGGTCCGGCGGGCGTAGGCAAGACCACGACCGCAGTAAGGTGTATGCTTTCTGCATTGGAACGTGGCGAGAAGGCTGCCTATTTCCTGTTCGACGAGCGGCTGAGGACGTTGATACAGCGCTGTAAGGCGCTGGATATGGACCTGACCCCATATGTCGAAGCTGGTCAGCTCATCATCCGACAGATCGACCCTGCCGAGCTAACCCCAGGCCAGTTCGCTGGAGAGGTGCGGAAAAGTGTTGAGGAGCTTAAGGCGACGGTCGTCGGTATCGACAGCCTCAACGCCTATTTGCACGCGATGCCGAGCGATACTTATCTGATGCTTCAAATGCACGAGCTGTTGAGCTATCTCGGACAACGCGGCGTAGTGTCGCTTCTGATTGTCGGGTATCACGGAATTACCGACGATCTCAGGGCAGACATCGATATCAGCTACCTTGCCGACACGGTGATGCTTCTGAGGTTTTTCGAGGCAAAAGGGTACCTGCGAAAATCCATCGCCGTTGTCAAGACCCGTACATCGGATCACGAACGGTCAATCCGGGAATTCCGCATCGATAAGAACGGCGTGACTGTCGGCGAGCCAATAACCAATTTCAGCGGCATTCTAACCGGCAGCCCGGTGTACGGACGCCCTACCGACGATCTGATGGATCTTAGGCCTAGTGGGGACCGCTCGTGAACGTCGTGCTTTCGACCGGATTGCAACAGGACGCGCGCACGGGCGGACCTGAAATCGCTATTTATGCGCCTCACGGTCGAGACGCTCAGGTTGCAGAGCGGCTCTTCGCGGAACAGGGCATAGGGTCGTCCATTGCTCGGGATCTCGACAGCCTTCTGGCGTTGATGACCACAGACCTCGGCGCGGTCCTGCTGACCGAAGAGACGTTGGACAACTACAACGTCGAAAGCCTGCACAAAGCGTTAGCCGGGCAGCCTGCATGGTCCGACTTGCCCTTCATCGTGCTGGCCATCGGAAGCGAACGCTCGCGGTCAGACACCGCGCGCAAGCGGATCGATGCGTTGGGGAACGTCGTGCTTCTGACGCGTCCCATGCATGCGGAAGAGCTTCTTCGCGCCGTCCAGTCAGCCCTCAAGGCCCGACGTCGCCAGTTCGAGGCGCGTGACCGCTTGGAAGAGCTACTGATGCGGGAAAAGCAGCTGCGCGAAAGCGAAGCCAAATTCCACACGATTGCGAATTCTGTGGACCAGATGATCTGGTCGACCTTGCCGGACGGTTTTCACGATTACTACAATGATCGTTGGTATGAATACACCGGGGTTCCCGAAGGCTCGACAGACGGCGAGGCTTGGAATGGGATGTTCCACCCCGAAGATCAGGACCGTGCCTGGTCGGTGTGGCGCCACTCGCTCGCCACCGGTGAACCTTACGAGATCGAGTATCGGTTGCGTCACAGGTCCGGTGAATATCGTTGGGTGCTTGGCCGGGCAAAGGCGGTTCGTGACGACACGGGTGAAATTATCCGCTGGTATGGCTCCTGCAAGGATATCCATAATGATATCATGGCCCGAGAAGCCGCGGTACACGACCTAACACGTCAACGGGATCAAGCGTGGAACCTCAGTCTGGACTTAATGGCGGTAACCTCACGATCTGGCTCAATGGAGCTTCTTAACCAATCCTGGAACTCCCTGCTGGGGTGGGACGTCGAGGACTTGCGCGGGCGGCGCTTTGCGCGGCTTGTCCATCCAGATGATCTACCTACGGCGAAGTCCGCGTTTCGTCATGTCATGTCCACCCCGGTTTCCAATCCAGTCGAGTTCCGTCTCAAGCACAATGACGGCAGTTACCGATGGTTTGCATGGACCGCCTCGGGACATGAGAACCGAATTTTCGCAACCGGCCGAGATGTCACGGAACGCCGCGAAAAGGATGCGGCGCTCGCAACGGCTCAGGAGGCGCTCAGGCAAAGCCAGAAGCTGGATATGATTGGGCAGCTGACCGGCGGTGTTGCGCATGACTTCAACAATCTGCTCGCGGCCATTCGGTCCAGCCTGGAGCTTGCGCGTCGCAGGCTTTCCTCAGAATCCGACGCGGCCCGCTATCTAAACAACGCCGTTGCCGCTGCGGATCGCGGAGCCGGGTTGACCCAACGAATGCTCGCTTTTGCCCGGAAACAGGAACTCCACTTCGATTCGGTTGAAGTTCAGCGTTTGCTTCCGGATCTGAAAGATCTGCTCCAGCGATCATTGGGTCCGCAAATTGACCTGATCTTCGATATCCCCGAGGACTTGCCGACCGTCCTAGTCGATACCAACCAGCTCGAGATGGCAATTCTCAACCTCTCCGTAAATAGCCGTGACGCTATGGATGGCTCAGGGCGCCTCTCGTTTTCGGCTCGTGAGTTTTCCGACGCCGGGGGGTCCGACATGGCGGCTGGGAAATACGTTGTAATTTCCGTCGCAGACACTGGTTGCGGTATGGACGCTGAGACACTTGAGCGGGCATTCGAGCCGTTCTTCACTACTAAGGGCGTAGGCAAGGGCACGGGTCTAGGGCTATCAATGGTGCATGGACTTGCCGCACAATCTGGTGGTGCATTTCGAATGGAGAGCGTTGCCGGAAAGGGAACAACGGCACATCTCTACCTTCCCGTGGGCGATGGGGAACCCGATAGTGTCGAGATTGAGGGGGGCAGCCACGGACAATCGCGCGAGCCAAGAGGGGAACGCTTGTTGACAATCCTGACCGTGGATGACGACCTGTTGGTTTCAATGGGCACCGTCGGGATGCTCGAGGACATGGGGCATGAGGTCTTGGAGGCCAGTTCTGGCGATCAAGCACTCGACATCTTTGCCGAGCGGCCTGATTTCGATTTAGTGATTACCGACCAGGCAATGCCTAAAATGACGGGTGTGGAACTTGCTAAGGCCCTTCGTGTGCGACGACAAAACCTGCCGATCATTTTGGCAACTGGTTACGCTGATCTCCCCGAGGGTGCGGGCGGAGAGGTGAGTGCCAAGTTGGATAAACCATTTTCGGAGAGTAGCTTAAGAGCGGCGCTGGCTTCCGTCACCGAAACTGCTAACTCTGCTATCTGAAAGCTGTCCCACTATTCTGGGCGAATAGCAGCTTTTTGATTAGTTCGCGCACCTAGGATGCCATGTAATGTTCGCGCACCGGAAAGATACGGCAGAGGCAAAATCCCGTGCCGACGCGTGAGGGCCCGCCGACGGAATCTGTCGATTACACTATGCAATTGTCGACTGTCCGTTGATATTTCAAGTTGAAGTGGCGCGCTGGCACTTTTCAGGGTGTGCTCTGTAAGGGTTATTAGTGGGCCAAACTGTCGGCGATGCTTTGAACTTCAACACCGCCCTTGTTCGTCTCGAAAATCGGAGCGTCGGCTGTTTGCAGCTGACTAATATGGCTTGCGGACGCTATGCTAATCCGGCTCTCTCCTGATGCTGAACCCAAGACGCTAAAGCAAATGAAGAGGTGGCGACTGAAAGTGGTTCGTTTCAATCGGAACGTTTACCGTGCCCGTCGGGTGTCAAAGGTTTAGGGTCGCCAATTTCATTTCGAGATTCGTAAAAACGTGATGGAACAATTTTTGTACCAATGCGTCATTTCAGCACAGTGATGCGGCGCCCAAGTAACGCCGCAGGGGAAATTCAGATGAACGGCATAATCTATCTGCTTGGGCTTCCGGTTATCGTCGTTGCCCTCCTGAATGTCATCGCCCGACCGCTGCGAACGCACAGAAAGGAACGACCATGACACAACAAAAGATACCCACACAATCACGCGACAGCACAGAGACTGCCGGAGATACAGTGAAAGAGCTGGGCGCTGAAGCGCGGGAGGCTGCGGACAGCTTGAAAAACCGGGCATCAGAAGAGGCCGCCAAGCGCGGCGATGCGGTCAAAACCGGGGTCGCGGATGAAATTTCGAACATGGGCGACGCTCTGCGCCGCGCAGCGGACGAGCTCAGAGATGGATCGCCGCAAGAACGTACATTCGGGCAGATGGCGTCTGCTCTTGCCGACGTGTCGGACAACGTTCGTGGCAAGGACTTTGGCGAAATGGCCGGGGATCTCTCGCAATTCGCCCGCCGCAATCCGCTGGCATTTCTGGGCGGCGCCGCACTCTTGGGATTTGCGGGCACGCGAGTTGCGCGAGCGTCCGAGCGGCACCGCGAACGCTCCGTCGATCTCTCCGAGATGCTGGGAAGCGACGATGACGACGACCTCTTGGGGCAAGAAATCACGCGCCGGCCTGGCACCCCAGCTGAGACAGCAGATCTCAGAGTGACAGGGGCCCCTGTCGGGACCAATCCTGCCGTTCAAGGAGAAAAACTATGACCACGACCGATCATGACCGCACCGAAAGCACGGGTTCGCTCTTCAGCGACGCGATCAAGCACGTATCTTCGCTCGTCCGTAGTGAAGTTGATCTGGCCCGCGCCGAAGTCGACCAAAATCTGCGTCGGGCGCTATCCGCCATTGGCATGCTGGTGGCTGCGGTAGTCGCGGCACTCGTGGCGCTGAATGTTATGGCTGCCGCCGTTGTTTCGGGGCTCACCGAAGCAGGGGTAGACGCGGTATGGGCCGCGCTCATCGTTGGTGTCGCACTTGGCCTGATCGCTGCCGCGTTGATCGCCAAGGGGAGCAAGGATCTGAAGCTGTCCAGTCTGGCGCCGACCAGAACAGCCGAAAACATCAAGCGTGACGCGAACGCAATTCAGGGAGGACGGACAAATGGTTGACAATCGCACACCGGACGAAATCGAGCGTGATATCGAGCGTGAAAGATCGCAGCTCGGCCGCACTGTCGACGAACTGCAGGATCGGCTTTCACCCGAGGGCATCCTGCGAGAAGTGGGCCGCGGATTGTCCGACCATGGTCAGGACATTGGCGAGGCAATTACCCAATCAGTCAAACGTAATCCTGTCGCACTCGCTTTGACAGGAATTGGCTTGGCGTGGCTGGCTAGCGGTCGGTCATGGGAAAAAGACAAAGAACGTCTGGTTCCGGATTTTTCCCACAGCGACCCCGCGACACCGGCACCATCCCGGCTTGATTACAGCCGCTCAGGTACGGAACCCCGCGCTGCGCAAGGCGGTTATAGAACCGCCCCCAGCGATCCTGCCACCCATTCCCTGGGTGAAGCCGGCCTTGCCAGCGCTCACGGCAACCGACGTGTCTCTCAGGATTGGCTCTACGCCGACGATGACGACTTCTGGGATGACTACGATCAGGACGATCAGGACGATGGCCCTGGGCTCTATGACCGTGTGTCTGACGGCGCCTCTCGTGCCGCCGGCAGTGCCCGGGAAACAGCGCAGAAGACGGGCGACAGTGTTCGCTCCGCAGGGCAAAGTGCTGCGGACAGTGCGGCCAGTGCCCGCGACGCCGTTTCGTTGCGTGCGAGACGCATTCGCCGACGACTGGCCCACGGGACAGATACCCTCAGCGAAGAAGCGAGGGAGCGCGTCATCTCGGCGAGATGGGCGGCCGTAAGAGCTCGCAGGTCTGCTGCTCGGCGTGCTCGGGCGGGAGCCGATCAGGCCCAACGCTTCTTCGAAGAGAATCCACTTGTTGTCGGAGGACTGGCGCTTGCTGTTGGTGCCGTACTTGCCGGAACACTGCCTCGCACGAGGCAGGAAGACGATTGGTTCGGCAAGCAGTCGGACAGATACTATGACAAGGCCGAGCGGATGCTGGAGACCGAGCGCCAGAAGGCTCTGAAAGTTGCTGATCGCGCTGCTGAAACTGCTCAGGAGGTTCTTGAGGAAGAGCGGGCAAAAATCGACGACCAGGCACCGGGCGACAAGTCTGCGGCCGAACATATCGCAGATGAAGTTCGCAGCGCCGTTTCGAAGGTTGCGGACGCAAGCCGCGAGGAAGCCGAGAAGCAAAAGCTCGGTACACCAAGCTCGTGAGCGGATCTCAAGATCTAGGCCAGATGGCCACTCTCCCGCGCCAGATTTCCTGGCGCGGGTGGTTTGCCATTCTCAAGCGTGTCGTCGGGCAGATTTCAAAAGACCACGTTATGCTTATCTCAGCAGGCGTCGCCTTTTACGGGCTTCTTGCGCTTTTCCCCGGGATCACTGCCGTAATGGCTGTCGCGGGGTTGATACTTGAACCGAGTCAAGTCACGGATCAGATCGACACCCTGACTGCCTTTGTGCCGCAGGCCGCTGCAGATATCATCATTGGCCAAGCATCCGCTGTGGCCGGAAGCCAAAATGGCGGGCTTGGAGTTGCTGCAGTTGTCGGCTTTGCGCTTGCGCTATGGTCAGCCTCGGCCGGGGTCGGAAGCCTGATCGAAGGCATTAACGTTGCCTATGACGAGACCGAAAAACGTGGCATGATCCGGCTTTACGTGACCAGATTGGCTTTGACGCTGGTACTGATAGTTGGAATGATCGGCGGTCTCGCCGCGACGATTGTCCTTCCGTCTATACTACAGTTGCTCGCGCTCGGTCCCACAACTGAATTCCTGATAGGCATTCTCCGCTGGATCACGCTTACCGTGCTCACTGTATTGGGCATTAGCCTGCTTTACAGGGTCGCGCCATGTCGCCAGCCCGCACGTATGCGCTGGCTCATCCCGGGTGCGCTTATCGCGACAATCCTCTGGATAGCGGCGTCAGCAAGCTTCGCTCTCTACGTCAAAAACTTTGGGAGTTATCAGGAAACCTTCGGAGCGCTGGCGGGCGTGGTCATTTTGCTAATGTGGCTTTGGATTTCTGCCGTACTGATCCTGACCGGTGCTGAAATCAACGCCGAAGCCGAGGCTCAAACCCGTATCGATACGACAACCGGAGCGCCTATGCCTATGGGCGCAAGGGGAGCCGTTAAGGCCGACAAGCTGGCCGGGTCATAGGTGAATAGCAAGGGAACGATGAAGGGGAATGATGACACCTAGTACATCGCCGTCAACCTATAGTAAATTTTGATGCTGCAGCCATGGGGGACTATATGAAACGTTTCGAAGGGCAGAAAGTAATCGTTACCGGTGCCGCCTCTGGTATTGGGCGCGCTGCAGCCCACCGTTTCGCGCGAGAAGGAGCTAGCGTGTGCTTGATAGATAAAAATTGGCCAGAGCCAAGCAATTCAGACGCGCTTTGTTTAACCTGTGATGTAGCCGACCAGAGGTCCGTGGAGGCGGCGGTTTCTTACGCCGCCGAGGTACTCGGAGGTGTAGACGTCTTGGTCAACAACGCCGGCTATCCGGTCACTGACTTGGACACTGATATGTCTGACGCAAAATGGCGCGGGCACTTCGAGGCTGATGTTCACGGGCTGCACTATGTTACCGAGGCCGCGCGGTCTTGGCTTGAAGCCGAAGGAGGGGCAGTCGTCAATACCACTTCTGTTGCCGGTCTCGGCGGCGATAGGGCGATGGAGGCCTACGACGCCGCAAAGGGTGCCGCCGTGCAGTTGACACGCGCACTTGCTATCGATTTCGCCCCAAAAGGAGTCCGTGTTAACGCAGTTTGTCCGACTCTGACCCACACAGCTATGAGTCGCGCGGCTGAAAATCAGCCAGATAAGCTAGAGGCTTTTCTGAAGGCGATTCCCTTGCGGCGTGTTGGAGAGCCGGAAGAAGTAGCCGCAGCGATCCTCTTTTTGGCGTCTGGTGATGCCAGCTTCATCACTGGCGTCGCTCTGGCAGTTGATGGCGGAATTACTGCTGGAAATGGTCAGCCTCACTTGGTTTGAACAGACCTTGAAACCAGAACTCAAACTTTCCGAATGCCGCCGGTGAAATTAATCCCTAATGGGTGCAGCTCGATAATGAGGCGAACATCTGGATCGAGTTCCAGCTTGCAGCGAACAAATGGTCTACCGCATCCGCTAAAACGAAAGATGTCACGAATTTGGTCTCGGTCGATCCAGCACGAATAAGGGAAATTTGACTGCAGAAGGGAATTTGAACCACTGCGCGGGTTCAAGCGTTAATTTATTGACGTCGGACAATCCACCTCAAGAAAAGGCACGGCTCATGGTATCACGCGCACTCTGGAAAGGACAGCTTCGCCTGTCA
>JAAEZD010000091.1:0-2551 GCA_018223035.1 Paracoccaceae bacterium | reverse complement strand
TCCCTGAGGCGTAGCTCCAGGGAGGCGGTCGTTCACGCCAACGACCAAGAGCTTTCACGGTGGTTGAGTCTGCTCAATGTTGAAGGATGCGCTCGGCCGGGCTGGTACCTTGAGATCATTGAATCTTATGCGCCTTGGTCAGCACGAATGAATGGTCACGGCTATTCCGCTGATGCTGAACTCAGTCAGACGCCAAGCGATTGGAACAATCAGTTCTACGCCCTGGTATCATCTGCCTTGATGGACGCCGCGGAGGATCAGTTCTGGTCGTTTCTTAAGCCGATAACTGAGCTACCTGATAGGTCATTTTGCGATGTCGCTGAAACGGTCATACATGCCGCTGATGTTCACTATTTCAATGAGCCGCATCGGCCGTCAGCTCGGGCGTCCGCTTTGCGGCAGAAGATGGTTGCGCGGGCGATTGAGCTGAATCGATGGTCTTGGGATCGTCGCCGGTTAGAACTCGGGATCGACTTACAAACCGGTCCAATGATCGGTACGTTGCTGATGAACCTCCACAACCCATTTTCTGGAGCAAAATCTTATCTCGTTCCGGCTGTCTTCGACCGGGTTGATCCGCTTCTTGAAACGCTACGCCCGATGATTTCAGGCGGCCCTACGGCCTTCATCGCACTCTGCACGATGAACACCCTGAACGTTGCTCCGACAGCACGACATCTCGATTTCCTCTTGAACGCGGTCGAAACTTGGCTCGATGTAACGAACGGCGACCGCTCGATGTGGCATGAGCTCGGTATCGGTCGAAAAGTCGCTGAATGGTTGAAGGCGGCGGCGGTCGATGATCCCTCTCTGTATGGTCAGTCTCACCTGTCACGCAGCCGCATCGATGCCATCCTTGGGCGTCTCGTCAGCTTGGGCGTATCAGAGGCCCACGAGCTGGAAGTTAGGATCCAAACGGAAGCTAACAGTCAAACCCCACGTTGATAGGCTCGCAGTCTGGACACTACGATGGTGCCGGACCAGCCGTACGAGGGGCTATTGGCCTGCCGCGAACCGCTACGCAAGTTTGTCCTGTCCGTCACGGTATTTCGACGACGAAGCCTTCGGGCGGCTTGTAAAGTAAAGATCGTTTGATGCGCGCTTCGTCGATACCGGTTCTAGCGACAATCTCGTCCTTAAAAGTGCAGAAATCTTTGTAGGACATACGAGGATCGATCATGAACTGGTCGAACACTGCATGGGGATTGAGTTCGTATTTATAAACGCCGCCGTCGTGCTTGCTGTTTTGACCTTCGAAATAGATCAGCCGAACTTCGTCCTCGTGCTCGAAAGCATCCCGTTTCTTGAGAAGGGACCTTGCAACGGCTTCGGCGTTCAGACCGTCCTTGAACACCGTGCGCGCGAATTTCTTGAGCTTAAAATCGGGCGGATAGTCGACCTTGCCGATGAAGCAGCTATCGTTGGTCACACCCTTGTTGGCAGCGCAAAGGCTGTCGATCAGTCTGCCAACTGTTGTTCTAACTCGCACGGCATTCGTTTTCGGCGAGTAGATCCGCCACATTGCATCCGATCTCTTCTTGAGCGTCCAGCACTGGCCGTAGACATCCTCGTGGAAGGCGAACTCTCCGGTCTCGCCAGCGGCGGTGCGGACAGGCGACCTCAAGATGAAATTCTCGAACGGGTCTTCCCACATGGTCGGCCAGACCAAGGCGTTCTTCTTCTCGCCAAAGAGTTCAAAGAAGCGATTGCGCGGGAACACCCTGTAGATGGTGGTGCGCCGTGTGATGTCGCCGATAATTGTGCTGTGTTTTGCCATTCAGGCTCCTTTCACATCGAAGCCGAGGAACCGCAATGCCTTGGCCATGCGTCCGTTCATCGGCGGGCATTCGTCGGGTTTGACAGTACCGTAGAGTTCGAGGGCGCAGAAATAAGCAAAGCGCTTCAGCTTGATCGAGCGGTCATAGAGTACATCGTGGAAGCGTTGGATGAAATCGCCGGGGCCGTGCAGTAGGTAGGTCAATGTAGATTTTACGCGGTCGACATCTTCGTTGTTTGCCCTCCAGAATTCAGCGGGAAGGTTTTTCAGGCCTCCTTTGACGAAGCGCAGCTGTTCTGTGAAGGCATGCAGTGACATCAGGCCGTCAGTGATTTCTTCCTTGCTGGCCGCTTCGATTGCCTCGCGTGTGCCGAATGTTCGTTTCACCGTCTCAAGCCAGGCGGCGTAGTCCTCCGGCACCTTGTTATTGGCAGCATCAACCCATTCCTGCGCGTAGTGCATGATCTCCTTGCGGCGGTCTTCGGCGCTGCGCAGCGGGGCAGTCTGCCATGCCTCATCGCCGATCACATGGGTCAGTCTGACGTAGTTCAGGAAGCGGTTGGTCTCGTTTTCGATGCCGATATTGGCGAGATCAGGGCGGCGAAATCCATGTTCGACGAGGATCGCCGTCACCTCTCTGAAGGCGGGGCGATACTGTTCGTAGATTTCCTGCCTTAGGGTTTCCAGGAATACGCGTTCGCTGGATTTCTCGTGGCTTTTGACGTTGATGTTGTGTGGCTGCGCTTGTCCCAGCGCGGCCTCGATCTCCTTTTC
>JAAEZD010000010.1:125345-174031 GCA_018223035.1 Paracoccaceae bacterium | reverse complement strand
CGAAAGAGGCCGACCTGCTGGTGATCCTGACCGAATGGAACGAGTTCCGCGCGCTGGACCTGAAGGCCCTGGCGAAGACTATGAACGACCCGCGTTTGGGCGATCTGCGCAACATCTACACACCCGAGGATGCCCGCAACGCCGGGTTCGTGGCCTATGACAGCGTCGGGCGCGAGGGGTTTGGCGGGATGTGAGGGGCCCCCGGTAATCCCCCGCCCCGCATCACACTGACGGTCAGGGTCAGCTTTCGGGGCGGAGCGCCGAGAGGATTTCCGACTGCAGACTCGCGATTAATTGCACCCTTGCCACCGCCGCTTAAATGGCATCGGCGCGGCGCATGGCCACATCATCGGGGGCGGAGTTGAACAGACGCACGGAAAGCCACGTCAAAGTGATATCGATGAATGCGCGAATCTCCCCGCCCAGCTCGTGCGGCACATCATCGACCCGGGCTAAAAAATCTGCGAGACAGATGCGACTGTCGCCGTCCATATCTTTTTTGGAAGATCCCCGGGTAGGCAAGCAGGTAGGCGGCTGGTGCATCATTAGCCCAACGACGACTACCGGGAGGCGTACGGGGCCGTCCGCGCGCATCGCGTTGCTGCCTTTTGAGGTCCTCCCATTTCTGTTATTGGTCTGGCAGAAATTCCTTCATCGCAGACAAATCCGGGACGGCGCCCTTTGGAGGTAGCGGAAGTATTGCGGTACGCGACACGTGTGAAGCCATCCTTGTAGTTAAGACGGACGTGCCCTCCCGCCACACTTCCTGAATTGTGTCCTCTCCTCATGGGAGTATTCTAACGCGTGCCGCTGAAGAGCGCTCCCGAAGTTTTGGCGTAGCCCTGCGCACGGTGGTTTGGAGAGTAGGCGGTTCCCTCAAATCTTTGGGGGTGATGCAGGGGGATTAAAAGCTGAACCGGCAATGAAAATGGCCGAGTTTTAGTGCGAACCGGGTTTACTTCCTTGGCCAGATTTACAGCCCAGTTTCAGGGTGCAATGACATCGCGGTGCTCGGGATTAGGTCAAACAGAACAGTACAGATTTTTAAGAAGTCGGACCGCGCTCGCTGCTCGTGCTCAAGCGACATCCAAGCTTAATTCTAAACGTCGAAAACTCATTATAAGTTATTGATTAAATTTGGTAGTTAAGGCAAAAATTCCGCCAGCCTAAGATCCAAAGCCAGCCGATCGGTTTGCGGCCGATGCGTGCCGCGCGCCGAAAACCAGTTCGACGGCTGAGAAAACCCATCGACCACGGTTGTATTCGATAGGCGTGCCCGTGGGAGACAGGTTCACCGAAATGACCTGCAGCAGGGGCGTGCGATGCGTCACCTGCAGCGCTTCGGCCTCCGTTCGGTTCGCGAACTTACCGTTGACGCGGGTCTCGCCTCGCATGTGATGGTCGATGCCGTGGGCGCGGTAGACGTCGGTGACGGATTGAGCAGGGGCAAATGCCGCTTCGAAGTTTTCGAATTTATCGGCCGGAAAGTCCTTGGCGGCCAGGTAGATCGGGGCGCCATCGACAATTCTCAGGCGGCTGAGGCGGATGACCTCGGTGCCCTCGTCGATGGCCAGCCACGCGGCAGAGTGTTTGTCTGCCGGGACGCGCGTCAGTTCCATTGTGCGGGTTTCTATGCTGTCGGCATTGGCTTCCAGGCTTTGCGAAAAGCGAAGATCGTCATCGACCGTGTAGCTTGTCCGGCTACGGCGAACGAAGATGCCGACCCCCTTTCGTGCCTGTAACTGGCCTTCCTGCTGCAGCTTGGAGAGTGCCTTGCGCATGGTCAGGCGACTAACGGAAAAGAGTTCAGCAAGGTCGAACTCGCCGGGCAGACGCGAGCCGGGGATGAGCGGTCCGCTGAGGCAGGCATCACCGATCCGATCGTACACCTGCAACCAGATCGCGCGGTGCTGCTTGGGCAGATAGGGCGCACGCCCGATGTCGCGCAGCCACTCCAGAGCCGCGCCATCCACGCCGTCGATGTTCATCTGCCTAGTCACGCTGAAGCACCCTCCTTCCGCCGGCGAAAACGGTTTTCAGTCTGCGGGTTTCAGCGTCGATGATCAATACATCGGCACGGAGGCCTTCAGCGATCCTTCCACGATCAGAGAGACCCACCGCCTCGGCCGGTGAACTGGACACCAGTCTCCACGCCGTTTCCAGCGGGACAACACCGCGGTCCGCAAGCGCAAAGGCAGCGAGTAGGGGAGCGGGATAGTAGTAGTCGGATGACAGGACGGAACAGAGGCCGCTGGAGATGGCCGGTTCGGCGTCAATCGCATTGTTCTGGCTACCGCCCCTCAGGACGTTGGGCGCCCCAAGCACGATATGTTCGTCGCCCGCGGCCGTTTCGCGCGCCGTGTCCCATGTCATCGGAAATTCGGATACGGAGACACCAAGGGCACGGTTGGCCCGGCGTTGATCCGGCGAGGTTTCGTCATGGGCAAAGACCGTCAGCCCACGCGCCGTGGCGGCCTTGGCCACTTTGGCAACTGCTTCGGGAAGCTCATCGATCCTCGCGTGAAGGGCGGCAATCTGCGCAACGACATCTTCGCGTGGAGTCTCCATGCGCTCGGCCATTCGGATGATCTTTCTGTGGTCCGGCGGCAGATCGAGGTAGGCGGTTAGGTGGTCGTTGAGGGACAGCACCATGTCGGGGCTACGGTCGAGCCATGAGATCAACTCGTCCAGCGGGTCAAGACAGTAAACTTCCCAGCGCAGGTTCACGCGTGTATCGCAGTCGAGTGTTGGTGCGACATCGGCAAGGATATCGAGGAAAGTGCGCGCGGCATCGAAACTGCGAAGGCCGGTTTCCCACGACGCCGTCAACCCGTGATAGGCGGTCGTGATGCCGTTGCCGATCATCTGCCGGTCGGCTTCCTGCAGTGCGAGGGGCAGAGGGAAGTCAACACCCGCGCGCGGGCGGATCACCCGTTCAAACCCATCGCCGTGCACATCCACTATACCTGGCAATACGAGGCAACCTTCACAGGCGAGCTCGCTGCCACCGCAGTGATCCTCAAGCGAAAGACGTCCCTCCACAATACTGATATCGATCTCTTCAAACCCGCCGGGGGTGAGAACTCGGCCACCCGTTATCTTCCAATTCGTCATCGTTTCCTGACCTCGACTTTGCACCCGTCACGGTGTCGTTACAGGAATCGATTATCCCATCCATGTGACATTGCTGTGTATACAGCATTACCCATGGAGCCAAAAATGTTTCGCAAGTTTCTGACCGCAGCCGCCGTTGTCCTGGCGACCCCGCTTGCTGCTGAACCCATCAAGTTCGCCGTTACCGATGTCGAAGGCCTCGAAGCCCTGCAGCAGGAATTTGCAGCCTTTGAAGCTGCATTGGAAGATAAGACGGGCCTTGATATCGAACTGTTCCCGGTGTCGTCGCGCACGTCGGCCGTCGAAGCCCTGAACCAGGGCAAGGTCGATCTCGTGCTTACCGGCCCGGCCGAGTATGTCGTGATTAAAGAGCTTTCCAGCGCTCAGATCGTGGTGGCCTGGCAGCGTCCGAACTACTACGCCCAGATCGTCACCATGTCCGAGGGCGACATCAAGTCGGTGGCCGATCTCAAGGGCAAGATCGTGACCTTTGGCTCGGTCGGCTCCACCTCGCAGCATCTCGGGCCGGCACAGGTTCTCTCCGACTTCGGTCTTGCCTATGCGTCCGACTACCAGCCACAGATTATTTCGCGAAACGTCGCGATCGAAGCGCTGATCCGTGGTGATGTGCAGGCGGTCGGCATGAACGAAGGCCACCTGCGCCGCATCCGTGAAGCGTTCCCCGATCAGTCCTTCACCGTCATCGCACGTGGCCGCGACCTGCCGAACGACATTCTTGTCGCCCGCAAGGACATGGACGCAGATGATCTGGGCAAGATCGCCAATGCCTTCGTCAATGACAGCGCGGAACTGATGGCGGCAGTCACCAAGGGCGAAGACAACAAGAAGTACGAGGGCGGATTCTTCCTCACCAAGGTCAATGACGCCGACTACAACTATGTGCGCGAGATGTACAAGACCATTGGTGTCGATACCTCGGCCTTTGTTGGCGAGTGATCTCTAGGTGCCAATCTGGCGGGGCGGAAAACCTGCTCCGCCATTATCTGTTTTGAGGAATGAAGCTTGTCAGAGTTGCTAGAGGATATTCGTGCCGGTATCCGAACGGAAACGGCGCAAGATGCCTTCACTGGTTCAGCGCAAGGGCAGGGAAAGCCGATCCTCTCTGCTACTGACCTCAGAAAAACCTATGACAGGGCTACGCCTGTTCTCAAAGGGATTGAACTGACGATCCGAGAAGGCGAACGTGTGGCGCTGATCGGTTCGAACGGGAGCGGCAAGTCTACACTCCTGAAATGTCTTATCGGCCTTCACCCAAATTCCGGTGGCCAGATAACTGTGATGGACCACAGTTTTGGCCGGAGTCCCGATGCCGCTCAGCGGCGAAGCATTCGCCGGGCCACGGGGTTTGTTTTTCAAAAGCATTGTCTTGTAAGGCGGCGCACTGTTCTGTCGAACGTCGTGCATGGGATGCTGGGGACCGAGGGAAGCTGGCGCGGGTTCAGCCAGACGATCGCGCCTCAGTCATGGCGCGCTGCCGCGCTGAGGGCCTTGCACGAGGTCAACCTCGGTGAATTTGCCGAACGGAGGGCCGATGCGCTGTCGGGCGGGCAGCAGCAGAGGGTGGCCATCGCACGCGCGCTTGTTAGACAGCCCAAATTGCTGATCGCGGACGAGCCTGCGGCAAGCCTTGATCCGGTGTCCGGGCGCGATGTGATGGAGCTGTTTTCCCGGCTATGTCGGGAGCATGGGATCACCCTGCTTTTTACCTCCCACGACATGGCACATGCTTGCGAGTTCTCGGACCGTGTTATCGCCCTACGGAACGGGCGGATCTTTCTTGACCGGCCCAGTGCCGATCTCACCAACCGCGATCTAAAGGAAACCTTCAATGGATGAAGCGCGGCAACACGCGATGCCAGGGCGCTGTTCCGGGTTCTCGCCAATCACCTTCATCCTGCTGGTCGGAACCGGTGCGCTGATCATCAGTTCGATGCAATCGGTGTCCCCGACCCCCCGGCAGCTCGCCGATGGTCTGCCCGGCATGGTGTCGCTTGTCGACCGGATGCTGCCTCCGAACACCGATCCGGCCTTTCTCAAACGGATCGGCTTGCGGATCATCGAAACCTTTCAGATCGCGCTGGTCGGTGCGGCTATCGGCGTGCTGCTCAGTCTCCCGATCGGGTGGCTCGCGGCGCGCGGTATTACCCCGTTGGGTCGTGGGGGTTACCTCGTTAAAGCTTTCGTTTCCTTGCTGCGCACGGTGCCCGACCTTGTTTGGGCGCTCCTCTTCGTCGCGACAGTCGGGTTGGGCGCGGTGGCCGGTACGATGACAATTGTCGTGGACACTTTGGGCTTTTGCGGTCGGTTCTTTGCCGAGGCGATGGAGGATTCGGACAAGGAACCTCAGGAGGCTCTCTCGGCCATCGGCGCAAATCGCCTTTCGATCCTCTTCGGCGCGATCCTTCCCGACGCTGCGCCGTCGCTGATCAACACGTCACTCTTTGCGCTGGAAAAGGCTGTCAGGTCTTCGGTCGTTCTGGGCCTCGTTGGCGCGGGCGGGATCGGCCAGGAGCTGAAGGTTGCCTTTGATCTGTTCCAATACAAGAACGCCTCGATGATCATCCTTGCGATTTTTGCCATTGTGCTCGTGATGGAATACGTGACTGACCGTCTGCGGGTGAGCGTCCAATAACGCATCTTCGCTGCGGAAGTGGCTGAACTGACGGTCTTATCCAGTGGAACGTGATCATAACATCGGGCGGGGAACACTGGTTGTCAGTGCTGGCACTTCAAAATGGCGCTGAAATCCAAATCTTTGGAAAGAATTTTGCGTTATTGGACGGGAGCGGTCATTTGCTGCGTTCCGGTCAATCGTCAGGATTGCGCAGGCCGCAGAGTTGAGCAAGGTCGCCAATTGTATTCACTTTTGAAATCAATTCCTTTCAATCCGCGCCTTCGTGCGTCTTGAACGGATTTACCGGAAAGAGCCCCGATGCTGGCCGCCTGAGGAACATATTGATCTGCGCCGCTCACGTTTTTGCTTCACCCGTCCTCAAAACCGCTCTCCGCAAGTTTTTGTCAGGACGGGTACGCGTCCCGGATCGTGCGGAGATAGGAGCGGCTAACTGGGAGGCGAAGTCCAATATCGGTTCGACAGAAATATCGGTCGCCTTTACGCTCGAGGCAGTTCAGATGCTCGATCGCAATCCAGTGCGACCGATGGATCCGATACCCTTGGTCACCCAGTTCCTCGACAGCTCGGCCAAAGGGATACAGAATAAGCGTATCGCCCTCGGTGGTTCGCACCCGCAAATAGTGTAGCTCGGCTGTCAGCGCCACGAGATCGCGGCCAAGAGAGTCGGGGACCTTACTCCAAAAATGGTTCATCGGGTCCGATGCACCCGGTTTATCCGGCGCAATTTGATCCGGAAGTCGCAGCAGACGGGTGGCGTTAAGACAGAACCAAACGAGGATTGAGCCGGGCAGCACTGCGCCAAACTCAGTCGCGAGTGTGTGAACGAATGGTTCACCCGTGTCTTGCAGGGCCGCATCAACAAAGAAGAGATACTCCAGCATAAGCGCCACGGGAGTGAAGAGTAGCGTGCCCAATACTCCAGATACAAAAACCTGCACCCAAGCATGAAGCCGATTGAACGCCGACATCCTCTGTAGTCCAACCTGCGCGACGTGCAGGAGCACGAGCAAAATCAGGATATGTGCGAGCCAAAAGATGAAACGCGGCAGGGCTGACAAGCCCATAGAAGGTTCGGGATTGAGCGTGGTGAACACCAGCGCCAGGAAAATACTGGCCAAAGCGAGAAAATCCTCCCAACGCTCACGCGGGTTCCAGTCGCGTGGCCAACTCGTAATACGCACCATGCTTTGCACTCCGCTCTTTCGCTTCGTCCGTCGTCATCCTTTTGCGATGACATAACCAATATACTAGCTTTTCTAGATAAGTGGGAGGCGTGGTTTGTCCGGCCAAGACTAGTGCTACGTTTCGTGAGAGCGGGGCGCCTTTCTGTTCGAAAGGCATCGCTGCTGGCGGTTTTGCGGTCCATTCCCAGCCGCCCAATCCGCAGATGTGGAACTTCGGATCAATCGACGGACCCCTGACAGACGCGTGTTCGTTCGTGCAAACTTCCGTGTCACTCGTGCATCTTTCCTTGGACGATGCCCGATCCGCTCTTAGAACCAAACACGCAGCAAAGGTGAACGTATGACAAATGTTACCACTACAGCTGGCAATCGTCCGTAAAGTAAGCGCAATTGAATCTTCGGACGGTGCCGATTTGCGCAAATGACTCGGCGGAATTTGTAATTCGGCACAAACGATGTGAACTTGGAGACAACAGTGAAAAAAAATCTTTGTATGGGAGTAGCGTTTCTGGCCCTCTCAACGACTTCTGCAATCGCGAACGAGTGGTCGGGTTTTTACGCGGGTGCTGGCATAGGCTACCTTGAGGTAGAACCTACCGGGGGCGCCAACAAGGATGACGAAGTAAGCTTTGGCGTTCACGCCGGATACCGGTTTGATGCGGGGCAATGGGTATTTGGGGGCGAATTCGAATACGATTGGACGGATATCGACCTTGCCCCCACTGTCTCAGTGGATTCGGTGATGCGCCTGAAGGCGACCGCTGGCTACGATTTGGGGCAGACATTACTGTATGTCGCCGCGGGTGCTGCTGAAGTGGATGTCAATGGCCTTGGAAATGAGTGGGGCGAGTTCGTTGGTATCGGCGCCGCTTATGCTGTCAGCCCTAAAAGCATCATCAGCGTGGAACTGCTTGAACATCATTTCAGCGATATCAATAGCTCTGGTGTCGATGCCGACGCATGGAGTGTCAACCTGAGAGCTTCTTGGCGGTTCTGACACCTGCAAGCTCAGTGCTTCCGGGTTCGTGGCTTTGGTTGAGCCACGAGCCTTTTTGTTCATGAACAAAGTTGGAAGCTGGACAAGAGCAACAACTCCAAAGCAACGACCACCGCTTGAGGGTAAACTTGTCTTGGATCAACCTAGGTTTTCCGCATGTTGGACATTGGCCTACAATGCGATTCACGTGCGCGAAGAGCATTTCGTCCTTCTTGCGCCGCCTCATCGCCGTTTAGGTGACGGGGGAGGCAGTGCAGGTTCGGGCGAAGTCCCGCACGATCTCGATCTTGCCGCAATCGTATTTGCCTAGCGAAGCCCACACCCGGTTTGCGCAACAAAGCCTTGTCGCGTAACAGAAGCGACGGGTTAAGCAAGTTCCGGGGCAAGGGCAGGTAAGCTTACTCCCTTTTCATGCGGAAACGTCCGGAAAAGACTGGTAACTTGCATCATGGCTGATGGCAGACAGACACGAAGTGGCACACAAAGCGTCGACCGCGCGTTCGACATTCTGGACGCCATTGCCCGGTATTCGCCTACCGGCGCGTCGCTCAAGCACATTTGCCAGACCACGGGCCTGACCAAGCCGACGGTTCACCGGATCCTTGTGACACTGCAGGAGCGCGGCATCGTCGAGAAACAGCCGGACCTGCGGTATCACGTGGGACGAGAGCTGACGCTTCTGGGGCTATCGTCCGAACTCCGGCGGTTCCGGGAACTGGCGTCGCCGGCGCTCAGTCAGTTAAGTGAAGCGATCGGGGACGCGGCCTTTCTTTCCGTTCGAAGCGGGCTCGATACGGTTTGCGCCGACAGGCGTATCGGCTCCTTTCCGATCCAGGTATTGTCGATCGAAATTGGGTCGCGACGGCCCCTTGGGATCAGTGCGAACAGTGTAGCGATCCTCTCACGGGTGTCCCGGACACAAGCCGAAGAAGTGCTGACTCAGAATGTAGACCGTCTGCGCGCCTATGGCGTGCCGATGGAAACATTGCGCAACAGGATCTCGGATGCCCGCCGACGCGGCCACACCGTATTGCCCCGCGCCATTGCGAAAGGGACAAGCGCCATTGCCGTTCCGATAAACGACGTCTTGGGCCGCCCCGTTGCCGCGATCAGCACCATCGCGATTGCCTCGCGTCAGCGCGGAGCGCGGGTGGCGGAACTTGTTGAATTGCTGGGGAAGGCGGCCGAGGATATCTCGGCCGCCATCACTACGACGCGGCCCTGAGCCTGCGACGCCGCACCGCGAGCACTGCCGGAACAATCAGCGCAAGCGCCACAAGGCCAAGGCAGATCACCGAGACGGGCGAGGACAGGAATGCGCTGAAATCGCCGTTGCTGATGAAAAGCGTGCGACGGAAGTTCTCTTCGACCAGCGGGCCAAGGATGTACCCCAGCAGGATCGGTGCGACCGGGTAACGGAAGAGCGTCATTACGAAGCCGAGAATGCCAAAAGCCACCGCGACGAAGACGTCGAAGACGTTGCTGTTCACGCTGAAGACGCCGACGCAGATCAGGAAAATTATGAGCGGATAGAGCACCTGGCGGGGGATGTTCAGGATCTTCACCCAGGCGCCGATCATCGGCAGCGTCAGCAGGACAAGGATCAGGTTGCCGACGGCAAAGCTGGCGACCAGACCCCAGAACATGTCGGGCTGTTCCGTGATCAGGTTGGGGCCCGGCACGATGCCGTGGATGATCATGGCCCCCAGCATGAAGGCCATGACCGCGTCACCGGGAATGCCGATACAGAGGGTCGGAATGAAAGCCGCCTGTACGGAGGCGTTGTTGGCAGCCTCAGGGGCGGCGATGCCTTCAACCGCGCCGGTGCCGAATTTCTCGGGCGTGCGCGAGACGCGCTTTTCCGTGGCATAGGCGACGAAAGCGGCGATGGCCGGGCCCGTCCCCGGCAGCGCGCCGATCCATGACCCAATCAGCGAACCGCGGATCGCGGGCATCACCGACTGGCGTGCCTCGGTTCGGGTCGGCAGCATCTCTTGCAAGCGAAAGCTTTTCTTCGGCGGCTGCGGGGCAGGTGGTGCGGCGAGGTTGGACAGGACCTCGCCGATACCAAAGAGTCCCATGGCCATGGCGACCAGGTTGATGCCGTCCGTAAGCTCCAGATAGCCAAGCGTGAAGCGATAGGCGCCGGATGTGACGTCCGTGCCGACCATGCCAAAGATCAGGCCCAGAACCATCATGGCGAGCCCCTTGACCGGCGAGCCGGGCGACGCGGTCGAAGCCGCGACCAGGCCAAGCAGCATGACGGCAAAGTATTCCGGCGCGCCAAAAGAGAGCGCGAACTGGGCCAGCGGTGCGGCAAAGGCGACCAGCAGCAGGATCCCGACCATGCCGCCGAAGTAGGAGCTGAGCGTAACGATGAAAAGTGCCTGTCCCGCGCGGCCCTTGCGCGCCATCGGGTTGCCGTCAAGGCAGGTCGCGGCAGCGGCGGGCGTGCCGGGAATGTTGAGGAGGATCGACGAGGTCGAGCTGCCGTATTGCGCACCGTAAAAGATACCCGACAGCAGGATCAGGCCGTGCACGGGCAACATGTAATAGGTCAGCGGCAGGCAGAGCGAGATTGCGGCAAGTGCGCCGATTCCGGGCAGCACGCCGACAAAGGTGCCAAGGACGACACCGCCCAGGCAGATCAGAATGGCTTGCCAGGTCAGTGCGATCTGGAAGCCGAGTGCGAGGTCATGCAGTACGCTCAAAACCAGTCCCCGATCAGGTTGAAGGTCAGGCCAAAGCCCAGAATGAAAACAAAATAGCCTACCGCCGTCAGGATCAGGCCGAGCAGAATGGACCTTTTGAGATCAAGCTCGTCTTCGGCGAAGGAGCACATGACGATCAGCGCAAGGGTCGCGATCAGAAGGCCGGCGCCTTCGATCAGAAGCGACCAGATGATGATACCGGGGAGATAGAAGAAGGCGGGCGTCAACCGCCGCGAGACGGGGCCGTCGGCTCCTGCTTCCTTCATGGCGAGGGCGGCCAGGATCATCATCGCGATTCCAAGGCCAAGCGGAAAGGCCCCCGGGCCGATATCGTTCAGCTGTCCCAGCCCGTAGCGCCAGCCGTAGATGGCGGCGATCAGACCGAGCACGAAGAGAAAGACGCCGAAAATCAGTTCGGCAACGCGCCCGATGGCAAAATACTTGTGGTTCATGACAACTCCCCCGGTGGCGAGGGCGGCACCTCCTCCGGCGCCGCCCCTACGCTAGTCTTATTTGTTGGCGTTCACCTCTGCCACAACCGGACGCCAGGTGTCGTCTATTTCGGTCAGGAAGTCGCCGAACTCGGCCCGGGTCTTGGGCGAAGCGAGCGAGCCGAGATCCTCGAACCGCTTTTTGACATCCTCGCCGTTCAGCGTTTCATTCAGCGCGGCAGAGAGGGCGTCAATCGCCTCCTGCGGGGTTCCTGCCGGAGCGAGCAGACCGGTAAAGGTCACGGCGGCAAAGTCGAACTTGCCGGTTTCCTTCAGCGTCGGAACATCGGGCAGGGCTGGGACACGTTCACTGGACGTCACGGCCAGCGGCACGACTTCGCCATCCTTGATGTAGGGCAGGATGACCGACATCTGGTCAAAGCTGAACGCGGTTTCGCCGCCGATCAGCGATGCGATGGAAGGCGCATTGCCCTTGTAGTGCACGATGCGGAAGTCGCCGCCACTGTCGGCTTTCAGCTTCTCGGCGGCCAGGTGGTTGGTTGTGCCCGCCCCCGGCGATGCCATGAGCAGGTTCTTCTCGCCGCTGCTGGCAAGCAGTTCGTCGATATCGGTGATCCCCACGTCTTTGCGTACGGTCAGCGCCATCGGGGTTATCGACACGCTGCCCACAGGGGTGAAGTCGGTCTTCCAATCGTAGGCGTCCGGACGGTTCATCGTCATCGGCGCGAACAACAGCGGCCCGTTTGCGGCCATGAACAGCGTGTAGCCATCCGGGTCGGCGTTCTTGACGTATTCCGCCGCGATCATGCCACCGGCGCCGGCGCGGTTTTCGACCACGATCGGCTGACCCAGGATCTCTTCCATCTTAGGCGCGATGATGCGCGCCGAGGTGTCGACGTTGCCGCCCGGCGGATAGGGCACGACAAGCGTGACCGGCTTGGACGGAAAATCGGCTGCGATGCCCGTGCCGGGCAGGACGGCCAGAACAACGGCCAGTGCTTTCTTCCAGGACTTCATGAGTACCTCCCTTGCGTTTCTCAATCCGGTGCCGCCCTCCTGCGACGCTCCGGAGCTGTTCCTAATGGACGCAGAACCACCCGTTTCCACGCAACCTAAAAAACCGAGATATTCCACATAGTGGACCTTTTCAGCTTTTGAACTTGCCGATACAGGGCCCGCGTTCTTGTCTGGCCTCAAAGGGAGGAGTGCCATGATCATCGATCCGTCCGATCTGTCGGCCGAAAAAAATTACCGTCTGCTGACCGGCATTGTCGTTCCGCGGCCCATTGCCTGGGTTTCAAGTCTGAACGACGGGGGTGGCGTCAATCTTGCCCCTTTCAGCACATTTACCTTCGTCTCACCAAAACCGCCGATGCTTGGTTTCAGCGTCGGTCGGAAAGGTTCTGAATACAAGGACACCTCTCGAAATATTCTGACCCGTGAGGCTTACGTTGTTCACATCGCTGACCGAAACCTGCTTCAACCGCTGCACGAAAGCGCCGAGGAAGTCGAAGCGCACATCAGCGAAGCGGACATGCTGCGCCTGGAAACCGCGCAAAGCGACCTGATCGACGTGCCCCGGATCGCAGCCGCCCCGGTGGCGATGGAATGCCGCCTGCGTCAGGTGCTGGAATTCGGAGAGACCCGAAGCCGCTTCATCGTTGGAGAGATCCTGCGCATCCACCTGCGCGACGGCCTGATGACGGACGGCAAGATCGACACGCTCGAACTTGACCCGATCTGCCGCCTCGGCGGCCCAAACTACGCCACGCTCGGAGAGGTCACCACCCTCCGTACCCTGAAACAGACCCCTAAAAATGCAGGAGCCTGACCCATGAAACTTGCCAGCTACACCAAGGATGGAACCCCCGGGTTCGGAATCGTGACCGAGGACGGGATCATCCCGCTGAACGGGCGCCTGGACGGCATTACCAGCCTGCAGGAATTGATCGAGAATGATGGTTTCGACGCCGCGCAAGCCGTGGCCGACGGGGCAACGTTCGATCCTGCGGACGTGACCTTCACCATCCCCGTGGGCCAACCGGAAAAGATCTGGTGCATCGGGGTGAACTACGGCAACCGCAATGCTGAGTACAAGGACGGGTCCGACCTGCCGAAGTATCCTTCGCTCTTCGTGCGTTCCCGCCAATCCTTTGTAGGCCACGGCGTTCCGCTTGAACGGCCCCGCGTGTCCGAACAGCTCGACTACGAGGGTGAGATCGCGCTGGTGATCGGCAAAGGCGGTCGGGACATCCCGCGCGAATCCGCATTGGACCATGTTTTCGGCATGACACTCTGCAACGAAGGTACAATCCGCGACTGGCTGCGCCACGGCAAGTTCAACGTCACGCAAGGCAAGAACTTTGACCGCTCGGGCGCCATCGGCCCCTGGATCGTAACCGCGGATGAGCTGGACCCGGAAGCGGAGCTGTCGCTGGAAACCCGCGTGAACGGAGAGGTCCGTCAAAAGGACACGACCGCGAACATGATGTTCCCCTTCGACTTCCTGATTTCCTACCTCAGTTCCTTCGCGACCCTGTCGCCTGGCGACATCATCGTCACCGGCACCCCGACCGGCGCAGGTGCACGGTTCGATCCGCCGGTCTGGCTGAAACCCGGCGACGTGGTCGAGGTAGAGGTGCCGGGCATCGGCATCCTGTCCAACGGCGTCGCGGATCAGGAGGCGAATAATGCTTGAGGACAGCACCGTCCGCGACATCGCGCGGCAGCTGGACGAGGCCGAGCAGAATGGAACCCAGATCGGACAACTTTCGCTTGCCTATACGGACATGCAGATGGCCGACAGCTATGCGATCCAGAACGCCTGGCTCGAGCTGAAGCTGGCACAAGGCCGCGTCTTGCGGGGCCACAAGATCGGCCTGACCTCGCGCGCGATGCAGCAGGCCGTCGGGATAGACGAGCCCGATTACGGCTTTCTGACCGACGAGATGTTCCTGGAGGATGCGGCGCAGATCGACACCGCGCGGCTGATCGAGCCGAAGATCGAGGCAGAACTGGCATTCATCCTGCGCGAAGACCTCGCGGGGCCTGCCTGCACGCTGCACGATGTGCTGGATGCAACCGCCTATGTCACACCCGCGCTTGAACTGCTGGATGCAAGGATCGAACGCTTCGACAAGGCCAGCGGACGCCGTCGCGGCGTGCTGGATACCGTTTCCGACAATGCCGCCAATAGCGCGATCATCTGCGGGGGCCTCACCGTGCGACCGATGGACACCGACCTGCGCCGCGCCAGCGCCATCGTCCTTCGCAACGGCATCGTCGAGGAAACCGGCGTCGCGGCGGGTGTGCTCAACCATCCCGCCAACGGCATCGCATGGCTGGCAAACCGCCTGCACCCCTGGGGCGTCACGCTGAAGGCCGGGCAGGTGATCCTCGCCGGGTCCTTCATCCGTCCGATCGACGCCCGCAAGGGCGATACTTTTACCGCTGACTATGGGCCGCTTGGCACCGTGTCCTGCCATTTCAACTGAGGAGGAGCGAAGATGGGCAAACGTCGCAGCATCTACCTGAAGGATTTCTCGCACAAGAACCCGATCCCGGCGGCTGCTGTCGTCGACGGGCTGTTGATGAGCGGAATCATCTATGGCCTCGATCCGGCAACGGGCAAGGCGGCGGAGGGACTCGAAGAGCAGACCCGCCTGATGTTCCAGCACTTGTCCCGGATCCTGGAAGAGGCGGGCATGGGCCCGGAAAACGTGCTGAAGCTGGACGTCCTGCTTCTGGACCGGTCGCAGCGCGGCCCGCTCAACGCCGAATGGGAGGCCATGTTTCCCGATCCCGATGACCGCCCGGTCCGGCAGGCCATGCAGGCCGACCTCGACAACGGAAAGCTCATCCAGTGCAACGTCATCGCCTACGCGGCGCCGTAAGGAGACAGATCATGCCCGACTATTACCCGTTCAACCCGACCCCGCGCCGCCCCGATGTCCTGCCGCCGGCCGGCACCTGCGACAGCCAGTTTCACGTCCTCGGCGATCCCGAGACCTATCCGACACGGCCCGGCGCGGCCTATCACATGCCCTCGGCCACTTGGGAACGCGCAAAACACGTGCATGACCAACTGGGCATCGACCGCGGGATTATCGTCCAGACAACGACCTATGGCGCGGATCACCAGGTGGTCCTGGACGGGCTCAAAGCTCTGGGTCCGAATTACAAGGGCTGCGCCAATGCGCTTGTCTTCGCTGAGAAGGACGATGCCTACCTGCAAAAGCTGAACGACGCCGGCATCAACGGCGCGCGCTTCAGCTTCCGTCAGGCCCTTGGCGCGGTACTGAGCGACGACGATTTCAAGGCGGCCACGGACAAGCTGCGCGACATGGGCTGGTACATGAAAGTCCAGCCCGAACAGACAGGCATCGCCCAGCACGTCGAGAAATTCGCGGATGTCGATATCCCGATCCTGATCGACCACATGGGCCGTGCGGATGCCTCCAAGGGTGTGAACGACGAGAACATCGTCGCCCTGAAAAAACAGCTCGATCGCGGCAATGTGTGGGTGATGCTGTCGCTTGGCGAAAAGGTCTCGGTCGCCGGGGCACCTTATGATGACGTCGTTCCGCTGGCACACGCGCTGATCGAGCATGCGCCGGAACGCTGCGTCTGGGCGTCAGACTGGCCGCACCCGGTTTCCAAGAAACAACCGCCGAATGATGCCGATCTGCTGGAACTATTCTACCGCTACGCCCCGGACGACGCCACACGCAAGCAGATCCTTGTCGACAATCCCGCCGAACTCTTCGGCTTTGAACCGGTATCCTCATGACGAAACGACTGTCCGACGTCATCGCAACCGCCAGGGAAGAGAGTCGCCCTCTGCTCAATGGGTGGATGATGACCCCCGAACCCGCCGTGCTGGAGGCAATGGCCACCCATGGCTGGGACTGCGTGACGCTTGACCTGCAACACGGGCAGATCGACCTGACCCAGGCCCGGGCGCTGGCGCGAACCGCCTCCGGACTGGAATTGCCGCTTCTGGCCCGCCCGGCGTGGAACGACGTAGCGATGATCTCGCGTCTGCTGGACGACGGGTTCGAGGGGATAATCTGCCCGATGATCAACTCGGCCGAGGATGCCCGGAGACTCGCCGCCGCCGCCCATTATGCGCCGCGCGGCGAACGCAGCTTTGGTCCGGTTCGCGCACGCGTGGCCTTTGGCGCCGACTATTGGAAAGAGGCCTCGGACAACCTGCTGATCCTCGCGATGATCGAAACGCGCGAAGCGCTGGCGGCGCTGCCGGACATCATCGCGGTGGACGGAATCTCGGGCGTTTATGTGGGCCCGGCGGACCTTAGCCTGACCATGATCGGACTACCGACCGGAGAGCCGAATGATCCCTCCGTCATCGCCGCAGTAGATGATGTTCGAAAAACGGTTCAGCAGTCAGGCCGCTTTGCAGCGGTACACAACCTGACGGTGGATCACACGGTAAAGATGGCAGGAAACGGCTGGGACATGGTCACCGGACCCTCCGACATTGCACTCCTGGCCGGAGCCTCGGTGGACGCGGTACGTCGCATCAAGGGAAAATGACAAGGCCGAAGGCTCTCCATTCTGACGGTCGACACAATGATGCACAGCACCGTCATAGACCTCGTCGCTGAACTCGTAGAAGCACTGGCTATCGCGGAAATCATCAAAATCTAAACGACTGGGCGCCCCCTTTTATTGGGCCCGATCCAGCGTTGGAGCAGCCGCAGCCCGCGCCGCAGCAGGACTGCCGCCGGATACTGACGCTACTGCAATTCGACAGTCACCTGCTTGATCGTGCCCGTGAATTCGAAAGGCGCTTCCTCCCTGTAGGCAGGAGTGACGGTTGCACCGAGGTCCATTCCAATGTCCAGCGTCTCGGTTGCGGAGTAGCGCGAAGGAACGACTTTCTCGATGTCTCCGCTCGCAACCTCGGCACCATCCACGAAAAGCGTTGCCGTGCCGCCGGTTACTTCTTTTCCGGCCTCGAAGGAGAGTTGTTCATAGACCATCGTCACGCTGTGCTCACCCGGCTCGAGCGGCGCCTCTCCTGCGACACGGAAGAACTCCTTGCCGAAAAAATTGAACTCGTACACCGGAACCCCGTTTTCGAGATAGAGCGTATAACCGGCCGCTGACCCGCCGTTCGCGATCATCACGCCGCTTGCGCTTCCGTCAGGCACCTCGATCTCGGCGGTGATCGTGTGAGAGCGCTGATAGGCCGGGGGCGCGCTGCCTTCCGGAATGCGTGTCGTTCCCGGCGCATAGGTGAACACGTCCCGACCACGGGTCACGGACGGACGTTCGGGGTTCCTCGCCCGCTCGGCGAAGCGGTCGTCGAGCGGGTAGACCTGGAATTTCTCGGCCTCTTCGTCGAACATCGCCTGAAGCTCGGCAAGCTTGTCGGGATTCTCGGCAGCGAGGTCATGTGCCTGCGATAAATCTTCCTCGATGTTGTAAAGCTCCCAGGTGCTGTCGTCGAAACCGACGGAGCCGGTCAGCACCCAGGGCGCGCCGTGGAACGAGGCTGCAACCCAGCCGTTATGATAAAGCGCGCGATGCCCGCCGGTTTCGAAATACTGTGTGGCCCGTGTTCCCGGAGCCTCGGCATCGTCAAAGCTGTATTCCATGCTCACGCCAGCCATGGGGATCTGCTCGGCGCCATTGACCACCTTAGGCTCCGGAATGCCAACAGCCTCCAAGATCGTCGGTGCGATGTCTACGACATGATGGAACTGCGAGCGAATACCGCCTGCATCGGTGATCCGCGCGGGCCAACTGACGACCATGCCGTTGCGGGTGCCCCCGAAATGCGAGGGCACACGCTTCATCCATTGGAACGGCGACGAACCCGCCCATGCCCAGCCAACAGGGTAGTGGTTTTCATGCAGCGGCCCGCCGATCTCGTCAATCACGGGCAGCTGGTCTTCGACCGTGTCGGGAATGCCATTCTGGGTCATCATGTTGTTCAGCGTGCCGGTGACGCTGCCCTCGGCGCTTGGCCCATTGTCGCCCGCGATCAGGATGATCAGCGTATTGTCGGCTTCGGGCAGGGCTTGCACCTTGTCGATCAGACGTCCGATTTCATGATCCGTCTGGGCCAGAAACCCGGCAAATACCTCCTGGTGCCTGCTGAATAGCCGCTTGGCCTCGGCATCAAGCGAGTCCCAGGCCTCGATCTCTTCCGGTCGCGCCGTAAGGTCGGTGTTTTCGGGAACGACACCGAGCTCCTTTTGGCGGGCGAGCGTTTCTTCGCGGACCTTGTCCCAGCCCTGATCGAACTGGCTCGCGAACTTGTCGATCCACTCTTCGCTGACGTGCAGAGGCGCATGCACTGCGCCCGGGGCGAAATAAACGAAATAGGGCTTGTCTGGCGCGACAGATTGCTGGCGGTCGAGCCAGGCGACCGCGTCGTCCACCAGATCGACATTGAGGTTGTAGCCCTCCTCAGGGCCGATCGCGGGTTCCACAGGGATCGTGTTCCGGAACAGCTGCGGGTCCCACTGGCTGGTCTCTCCGCCCTGGAAGCCGTACCAATATTCAAATCCCAATCCGGTCGGCCAGTGATCGAACGGCCCCAACGGAGAGGTCTCCCAGTCGGGCGTATTGTGCCATTTACCAAAGGCGGCGGTCGAGTAGCCGTGATCTTTGAGGATCTCTGCGATGGTGGCTGTAGAGCGCGGCCAGATGCTGTTGTAGCCCGGATAGCCGGTAGACAGTTCGGTGATCGTGCCAAAGCCACTTTGGTGGTGGTTGCGTCCGGTCAGAACAGCCGCGCGTGTCGGGGAGCAAATGGCAGTGGTGTGAAACCGTGTGAAACGCAGTCCATCTTCTGCAAGGGCATCCATAACCGGGGTCGGAACCGGGCCCCCGAAGGTACCCGGCTGGCCATAGCCGAGGTCGTCAATCAGGATAACAAGGACGTTGGGTGATCCTTCGGGCGGCGTCACCGGCTGGGGGTAATCCTGGGTCGAGCCCTCGAAGGTTTCCGTGATGACCCCTTCGAAAGGCGCGGGCGGCAACGGCAAGACGGAGCCGTCGCGCGGGGCCTCTTGTGCAAATACCGCTGTTGCTGACGCAATAAACAGGAGGACAGCACCTCCTTTTAGCGCGCGACTGCAATGAAATTGCTGGGTCATATGCTTGCCTCCGCAATCTTTGAATCAAATTATGTCGCTACGCTAACATACAATTTATACGTGCATATAGTAATTATTATTCTCTCAAAGGGTGATCCGACATCCACTCTTGGCAGTAACGTTGGAGGATACCAATGAAGCGATACAACGGCTCCGTTCTGAGCCCAATCAGACGCGGAGGTGAAGAAGCGAACGGCAGGTATGTCCCGTTGCAACCTATCGGAGCATGCGGCTTCTATATGTTATTTTGGTGCTAGCAAGTGGTTGTCCGTTTTGCCGGAAAAAGCGCACGCGAGAGTGACGGTTTGAATGTCCGTTCATCGAGCCTTTGTCGATCTTATTCTGCCATTCGTCGTGCCAAGATAGACAGACGCGATGATGATCGCGAGTGCTGCGAAACGTTGGAAGGTCATCGTCTCATTCAGCAGTAACACGCCAAGGAGTGCGCCGCCCACGGGAACGGCAAAGTTCACCTGAGACATGCGTGTAGCGCCGAGCCGGGGCACGAGAAAAAAATAAATCAGATTTGCGCAGGCCGTTGAAAACAGCCCAAGATAGAGAATAGCGCCAAGTGAACCTATAGTTGGTTCAATTGCACCTAAGTCCGCGTCCGAAAGGATAACGATACCGGTCATGAATAGGGTTCCGACAATCATGGAACCGGTGGCCATTTCCAACGCAGGGCGTTTCACAAATCGGCGAATGTATACGGTGGAAGCGGCGTAACACAGGGTCGCTCCGACAATCGTAAGCTGCCCGATCAAGTGTTCGCCTATGCCGGCGAGCGCTGTAGGCCCCACGAGAATGACAACGCCGCATAACCCTCCCAAGACGCCAAGCGTTGTCCGCAGCGTCAATGTTTCCTCCGGGACGATTGCCGCCGCAAGCAACAAAGTGGCCATTGGCGCGACACCTATCAGAATCGAGGCAAGAGCGCTGTCGACTGTTTGCTCACCAAAGGTGATCAACAAGAAAGGCAGCGCCGAGCCGAGCAGACCTGTAATTGTGTATGAAACCCAGTCTCGTATGTCCGTGGAAAGGACCATTTTGCGGAGCTTCAATACGGCATAGATGACAACGCTGCCAACAAACAGGCGCCCCAGAACAAGGACTGAAGGGTCTAGGTTGTAAACTACGATTTTTATTCCCGCATAAGACGAACTCCACATCGTTGCGAGTAAGAACCAGAGAGTTATATTGAGCGAGTTTTGCTTGCGCATGGCGGTGATCTAGGAGACGTGGGCGCAACAAGGGCAATCAGGTACGTCTCGCCGTTCAACCGGTCAGGTTCGGCAAACGTAGAGTTGTCCCAAACCGCCGTAACTTCGTCTGAGCTGTCACCTTTTAAGACTTGCTCAACATGGATTTCGAAGCGTGCGTAATCACTCGGATGAGATGTGTGGGATTTCAGAATTTTATTGATCTGTGGGTTTGCGTCACTCGCCAAATGCTGAAGCTTTTCCTAACGGCGTTCGTTTGCGTTAGCGTCCGAAACAATCGCATATTTCTTTACCGTGCCAATGACGATCAAGTCTGCCAACTCGATATCTTCGATATTGATCGGTGCCTCGATCCGACATGCAAGCAGAGGTCCCGTTGCCGACCCAAGAAACCCGATGACGCAGAATATCCAAACCAAAAATCGCATTCAACAGCTTGTCCAGAGACGAGCCGTTGCCGTCAACCGGTAATACTTAGGCTGTTTGCGGACATCTGGAACGAAACCTCAAACGCGATCAGGAATGCACAAAACGACCGCCACCGAAATCCGGTAGCGGTTCCAATTATCCCTGACGTTCCCTCAGAAATCCCAGTCTTCGTCCTCGGTCGCGACGGCCTTGCCGATCACGTAGGAAGAGCCGGAGCCCGAGAAGAAATCGTGGTTTTCGTCCGAGTTCGGCGAGAGCGCGGCCATGATCGCCGGGTTCACGCGGCAGGCCTCGTCCGGGAAAAGGCCTTCGAAACCAAGGTTTTGCAGGGCCTTGTTCGCGTTGTAATGTAGGAAGTTCTTGACGTCCTCGGTCAGGCCCAGCGGATCGTAAAGCTGCTCGGTATAGCGCGCCTCGATGTCGTAGAGATCGAAGATCAGCGAGAAGGCGAAATCCTTGATCTCCTGACGCTCGGCCTCGCTCAGCCGCTCCATGCCGCGCTGGAACTTGTACCCGATGTAATAGCCGTGGATTGCCTCGTCGCGGATGATCAGACGGATCAGGTCGGCGGTGTTGGTCAGGCGCGCGCGGCTCGACCAGTGCATTGGCAGGTAAAAACCGGAATAGAACAGGAAGCTTTCAAGGAAGACGCTGGCGACCTTCTTGCGCAGCGGGCTCGAAGTGGCGTCATATTCGTCGAGGATCAGCCGCGACTTGGCCTGAAGATGCTCGTTTTCCGAGGACCACCGGAACGCCTCGTCCACCTGATCGGTTTGGCAGAGCGTTGAAAAGACCGAAGAATAGCTGCGCGCATGCACCGCTTCCATAAAGGAGATATTGCTCAGCACCGCCTCTTCGTGGGGCGTGATCGCATCTGCCATCAGGGTCGGCGCGCCGACCGTGTTCTGGATCGTGTCGAGCAGGGTCAGGCCGGTAAAGACGCGGATCGTCAGCGTCTGTTCCTGCGGCGTCAGCTGCGACCAGCTTTGGATGTCATTGGACAGCGGCACTTTTTCCGGCAGCCAGAAATTGACCGTCAGGCGGTTCCAGATCTCGAGATCCTTGTCGTCTTCCAGACGGTTCCAGTTGACGGCACGGGGCACGGCTCGGGTCGCGACAGTATCTTTCATGCGGGGCACCTTATGGCAGGCAGGTTCGGGGGCAGGCGGCCCGGGGATGCAACCCCGGGACGGGAATCATGGGGCAGGGATGCCTAGAGCGAGCAGGAGACGCAACCTTCGACCTCGGTCCCTTCCAGCGCCATCTGACGCAGGCGGATGTAGTAGATCGTCTTGATGCCCTTCTTCCAGGCATAGATCTGCGCCTTGTTGATGTCGCGGGTCGAGGCTTCGGCCGGGAAGAACAGGGTCAGCGACAGGCCCTGATCGACGTGCTGCGTTGCCGCCGCATAGGTGTCGATGATCGCTTCGGGGCCGATCTCATAGGCGTCCCTGTAGAATTCAAGGTTGTCGTTGGTCATGTAGGGCGCGGGGTAGTAGACCCGGCCGATCTTGCCTTCCTTGCGGATCTCGATTTTCGAGGTGATCGGGTGGATCGAAGAGGTCGAGTTGTTGATATAGCTGATCGATCCGGTCGGCGGCACGGCCTGAAGGTTGCGGTTATACAACCCGCCCTCCATCACCTTGTCGCGCAGCGCGGCCCAGTCCTCGCGGCTCGGGATCTCGATGCCGACGGCTTCGAACAACCCGCGCACCTTGTCGGTCTCGGGCAGCCAGTCCTGCGAGACATACCGCTCAAAGAAGCTGCCGTCGGCGTATTTGGAGTCCTCGAACCCTTTGAATTTCTCACCTTTTTCGACTGCCAGCGCATTCGACGCCCGCAGGCAGTGGAACAGCACGGTGCAGAAATAGATATTGGTGAAATCGACCCCCTCGGGCGATCCGTAATGGATGCGCTCGCGGGCGAGGTAGCCGTGCAGGTTCATCTGACCAAGACCGATCGCGTGGCTCTGCGCATTGCCGTGGCGGATCGACGGCACGGAATCGATGCTGCTCATCTCGCTCACCGCGTTCAGGGCGCGGATCGAGGTTTCGACCGTCTTGCCCAGATCGCCGCCGTCCATCGTTTTCGCGATGTTGAGCGAGCCGAGGTTGCAGGAGATGTCGCTGCCCATATGGGCATAGCCGAGGTCGTCCTTGAACTCGGAGGCTTCGTTCACCTGCAGGATTTCCGAGCAGAGGTTCGACATGTTGATCCGGCCCGCGACGGGGTTGGCCTCGTTCGCGGTGTCCTCGAACAGGATATAGGGGTACCCCGATTCAAACTGGATCTCGGCAATGGTCTGGAAGAACTTGCGCGCGTTGATCTTTTTCTTGTGGATCCGCGGGTTATCGACCAGCTCGTGATATTTCTCGGTGACCGAGATCTCCGAGAAGGCGCAGCCATAGACCTTTTCCACGTCATGCGGCGAGAAAAGGTACATGTCCTCGTTCTTCTTGGCGAGTTCGAATGTGATGTCCGGGATCACCACGCCAAGGCTCAGCGTCTTGATGCGGATCTTTTCGTCGGCATTCTCGCGCTTGGTATCAAGGAACCGCAGGATGTCGGGATGGTGCGCGTTCAGATAGACCGCGCCGGCCCCCTGACGGGCGCCCAGCTGGTTGGCATAGCTGAAGCTGTCTTCGAGCAGCTTCATGACCGGGATCACGCCCGAAGACTGGTTTTCGATGCCCTTGATCGGTGCGCCATGCTCACGGATGTTGGTCAGCATCAGCGCCACGCCACCGCCGCGTTTCGACAGTTGCAGCGCCGAGTTGATCCCGCGCCCGATGCTTTCCATGTTGTCTTCCAGACGCAGCAGAAAGCAGGACACGAACTCGCCCCGTGCCTTTTTCCCGGCGTTGAGGAAAGTCGGCGTCGCGGGCTGGAACCGCCCGTCGATGATTTCGTCCATGATCTTGAGCGCGAGCGTTTCGTCGCCCCGCGCCAAAGTCAACGCGACCATGACGACACGGTCTTCGAAACGCTCAAGGTAACGCTGCCCGTCCCATGTTTTCAGGGTGTAAGAGGTGTAATACTTGTAAGCGCCGAGAAAGGCGGGAAAGCGGAACTTCTTGGCCCAGGCCGCATCCCAGATCTTGCGCAGGAAGGTCGGCTCGTACTGATCCAGCACAGCGCCTTCGTAGTAACCTTCCTCGACGAGATAACCGAGCTTTTCCTCGAGCGAGTGAAAGAACACGGTGTTCTGGTTCACGTGCTGAAGGAAATACTGGCGCGCCGCCTTGCGGTCGGCATCGAACTGAATCTTGCCGTCCTCGTCATAGAGGTTCAGCATCGCGTTCAGCGCGTGAAAGTCGAGGTTCGCGGTTAGGCTGGAATCGAGCATTCTTGTCCCCAAAATGTCTCAAGCCCGGCCTGGACGCGGGCGATATCGGTATCGGTTCCGGCAAGCTCGAAACGGTAGAGCACCGGCACATTGCATTTGCGGGCGATGACGTCGCCCGCCTGCGCGAAGGTCGCGCCGAAATTCCGGTTTCCCCCGGCAATGACGCCGCGCAGCAGGGCGCGACGTTCAGGAGCATTCAGAAAGCGGATCACCTGCCGGTGCACCGCGCCGCGCCCATGCGCATCCGCATATGTCGGGCAGATCAGAACGTAAGGCGCGCGGATATCCGGGAAAGCCTCGGTCTCGTCAATGGGGATTCGGTCCGCCGCGAGGACAAGTTTTTCCACAAAGCGCCGGGTATTGCCCGATCGCGAAGAGAAAAAGACAAGCCCGCTCATGGCTTAGAATCCCCATTCGGAAAATTTACGAAAGACGTCCGATCATGTCCGGGCGGAACCCGGCCCAGTGCTCGTCCCCGGCGATCACGACCGGAGCCTGACGATAGCCCATTTCCTGAACCCGTTCCATAGCGGCGGCGTCCTGAGTCAGGTCGACCACGTCGTAGTTCAGCCCGCGTGCATCCAGCGCGCGAGTGGTTGCGGTGCATTGTACGCATGCCGGTTTGGAATACACTGTGATCGTCATTGTCTGGTCCCTTGCCAATTTTCAGAGCCGTCTGAGTCGGGACTCGAAGAGAGGCGCTTTCGCCCCTGTCTTCCCTCCCGGACCCACCGTCCGTGGTCGTCATCTTCGCCGCTTTGGCAGGTCTCCTGACTTCGCGGCTCGATCGCCTTAGCCCGCCTTCCCGGAACGTGAATTCCAGTGGTTTCGGGCCTTGGCTCGCCGCTTACAGTTGCGGGGGCAGTACCGGATTCTCACCGGTTTCCCTCTTTGCTGACGAGTCACCTCGTGAGCACCAAAGCTACAGCATATTGTGTCAGTGACGGGTGGGGTGTCAATATCTAGAGGTGGTCGCCGGGGCGATTTTTTTCATTGTGACGGAGAAACGTGACTGCCATGTGATGGTTGCTCAGTCGGGGCAGTCGGTCTTGGACCTGGCGCGTCAGGGGCGCGGTGAAAGTCCGACAAAAGGACTGCCCCACGAAAATGCCCAAGCCCGTCCCTAAAGGCAACTGCGAAATCGCCCAATTGCGGCCGGCAGGATCGGTTGACCAAAATTAGGGCGTGTTGTGCCGGGATCCGCCGCGCCAGTGCACCGCATCAAGCCCTCTTCCCCTGCGGCGGGAATCCGCGCTACATCGGCAGCATGACCCGCAGATCGACCCATTTCCTGCTGACAAGCCTTGCCGCGATATTGATCGCGCTGGTCAGTGTCCTGTCTGCTCACCTCATGGCGCCCGACCGCGACGATCCCGCGCGCGAGATGGCCGCTCTCGGCCTCGGGCTCAGCTATGATGACATCTGCGGCGACCTTGAGGGTGCCCATGAGCATCGCTGCCCGTTCTGCCGATTGCTGCCCGAGGCGCCGGATATGCGCCCCGAACTGGCTGAGGGTCAGCTGCGCTATTCGACCGATCTGGCGCAGCTTTCGAACCTGACAGCTACCTCCCAGACGGGCAATCCAAACATCTCCGCACGCGCGCCCCCGGCGCTGATCTGATCCCCACGCCCGGTATCCGGGCAAATCCGATCAATCGGCCCTAGGGCCGCGCAATTTCCCCGTATCCGGCAAAAGAACCGCCTGCGGGGCTACTGGAGATACAGATGACCAAATCCCTTATTGCCGCAGGCCTCCTGTCGGCGCTCGCCACCTCCGCCATCGCGCATTCCACGCTGGAACAGACCGAGGTCGCGGCTGGTGCGACTACCAAGATCACCCTGCGCGTGCCGCATGGCTGCGACGGGCAGGCGACTCATACCGTAGAGCTGCGCCTGCCCGACGGGTTCTACGCGGCCAAGCCCATGCCCAAGGCGGGCTGGACGCTCGAGACCGAAACCGCGGAATACGCGACGCCATACGAAATGCACGGTCACAGCATGACCGAAGGCGTGCAAAAGGTGACGTGGTCGGGCGCCAATCTCGAAGACGGCTGGTACGATGAATTCACCGTACGCGGCACCGTGGGCCGCGACGTGGCTCCCGATACGGTTCTGTACTTTCCCGCTGTGCAGATCTGCGCCGACGGCACGGCTGACTGGACCGATACCTCCGGGTCTCACGACGTGCCCAACCCGGCCCCCAAGCTGACCGTCACGGCCGCTCAAATGCACGCCGGTCACGGTCATGGCGGTCACGGGGATAAAGCGGGTGAATTCACGCTTGGCGACCTGACGCTGTCGGGCGGGTTCTCTCGCGCCACGCTGCCCAACGCCCCTGTCGCGGGTGGTTTCATGACCATCGTGAACAATGGCGACAGCGACGACCGGCTTGTCGCGGCCTCGTCCCCGGCATCTGGCCGGACCGAGATCCACGAGATGAAGATGGAAAACGACGTGATGAAGATGCGCGAACTGGCCGATGGTCTGCCGATCCCGGCGGGCGCAACGGTCAAGCTGCAACCGGGCGGTTACCACATCATGTTCATGCAGATCGAAGCGCCCTTTGTCGAAGGTGAAACCGTCAACGCCACCCTGACCTTTGAAAAGGCGGGCGAGGTGACCGTGCCACTTGCCATTGGCGCGCCGAACGCGCGCGGCGCTAGTCATGGCAATCATGGCGATCACAGCGGCCATTCCGGCATGGCCAAGGAGTAATCATGGCCCGTAAAAACCTTCTGATCATTCTGCTCTGGGGGGCGGCGATTGTCGCCCTCGGCGCGTTTCTCTGGGTCCGCGTACTAGAGCCGCGCATGACACAAACGGTCGGCGACACGCTGGGGCAGGGGGATTACACACTGACCACCACCGAGGGCGATACCTTTACGCAAGACAGCCTTGCGGGCGCGCCTTCTGCCGTCTTCTTCGGCTTTACCCATTGCCCCGATGTCTGCCCCACGACGCTCGGGGACATCCTGACCTGGCAAGAAGAACTGGGAGACGAAGGCAGCCCCCTGCGCGTCTTTTTCATCACCGTCGATCCCGAGCGTGACAGTGTCGATGCGCTGCGCGACTACGTGTCATGGGTGCCGGGCGTGCAGGGCGTGTCCGGTCCGCGGGAAGAGATCGACAAGGCGATCCGGGCCTTCCGTATCTACGCTTCCAAGGTCCCGCTCGAAGACGGCGGCTATACGATGGACCATTCCGCCAGTGTTCTTCTCTTTGACGAAGACGGGCGTTTCTACGAACCTGTCGGCTATCAAGAAGATCCTGACCGCGTCCTCTCCAAGCTGCGCCACCTGACGCAGGGGTGAAATCCGCGTGCCGGGGAGTTTCCTCGGCACGCTTTCCTCTCGACGACTGTCAAACCCACACAACAGATTCTTCTCCTCGTCAAAAGATCGGTGTGCATTCAATATTGAGAATAATTCTCATTTGCATTACTTGACTTTTGCGACTGCGTCGCATTTACGTAATGACAAGCCCTTAAAACTCAGCGGAGCCTTGAATGGCACAGACCATATTGAAACGACTGGCCCTTGGCGCGGCGACGACGCTTGCCCTTGCAACGGGCGCGCAGGCCGATCAGTTCAAGGTCGTCACCACCTTCACCATCCTTGCGGACATGGTGCAGAACGTGGCGGGCGACGCGGCCGAGGTGGTTTCTATCACCAAGCCGGGGGCGGAAATCCACGGCTACCAGCCGACGCCGCAGGACATCGTGCGCGCCAGCGGGGCGGACCTCATCCTCTGGAACGGTATGAATCTCGAACGTTGGTTCGAACAGTTCATCGCCAATCTCGGTGACATGCCTTCGGCGGTGCTCTCCGACGGAGTCGATCCGGTCTCCATTGCCGAGGGCGACTACGAAGGTCTGCCCAATCCGCATGGCTGGATGGGTGTCGATAACGCGATGGTCTACGTCGACAACATCCGCGACGCCCTGTCCGAACACGACCCGGACAATGCCGAAACCTATGCCGCCAATGCTGAAACCTACAAACAGCAGATCACCGACACCGTCGGCCCGCTGCGCGATCGGATCAAAGCGCTGCCGGAAAACCGCCGCTGGCTCGTTACCTGCGAAGGCGCGTTCAGCTACCTGACCCGCGATTTCGACCTAAAAGAGGCCTATCTCTGGCCGATCAACGCCGACCAGACCGGCACGCCGCAACAGGTGCGCCGTGTCATCGACACTGTGCGCGACAATGACATACCGGCGGTCTTCTGCGAAAGCACCGTGAACCAGTCGCCCGCCCAGCAGGTCGCGCGGGAAACCGGCGCGAGCTATGGCGGCATGCTGTATGTCGACAGTCTAAGTGCCGCAGACGGACCGGTGCCCACCTATCTCGATCTTCTGCGCATCGACGCGGAAACCATCGCGAATGCGCTGGCACCCGCCGCGAACTGAGCTAATGTTTTCCAGACACCAACAGGGTGTGACCCGGTAAGGACCCCCGATGCTCGACCAGCCCGCCGAAACCACGCAGCCCGCTTTGGGCACGATGGACGGCATCACCGTTCGCGATGTGACCGTGACCTATCGCAACGGCCATACGGCACTGCATGATGCCAGTTTCGAAATCCCGCGCGGCACCATCACCGCGCTTGTCGGGGTAAACGGGGCGGGCAAGTCCACGTTGTTCAAGGCGATCATGGGTTTTGTCCCGGCGGCGCGGGGCGAAATCACCCTGCTTGGCAAAACCGTCAAGCAGGCGCTGCGCGAAAATCTCGTCGCCTATGTGCCCCAGTCCGAAGAGGTCGACTGGTCCTTTCCGGTGCTGGTCGAAGACGTGGTGATGATGGGGCGCTACGGCCATATGGGCTTTCTGCGTCGTCCACGTCAGGCTGACCGCGACGCGGTGGATCAGGCTCTGCGGCGCGTGAATATGCTCGACTACCGCCACCGCCAGATCGGAGAACTGTCCGGCGGGCAGCGCAAACGTGTCTTCCTTGCCCGGTCGCTGGCACAGGAAGGGCAGGTGATCCTGCTCGACGAACCTTTTACCGGGGTCGACGTGAAGACCGAGGACCAGATCGTGGCCCTGCTACGCGAACTTCGCGATGAGGGCCGGGTGATGCTTGTGTCTACTCACAACCTCGGCTCGGTGCCCGAATTCTGCGACCGCACGGTTCTGGTCAAGGGCACGGTGCTGGCCTATGGCGAGACCGAAGACATCTTTACCCGGGACAACCTGGAAAAAGCGTTCGGCGGCGTGCTGCGCCACTTTACCCTTGGCGGCGATGCGCTCCACGACGACGACGATCCGCGTGAGCTGCGCATCATCACCGATGACGAACGTCCCTTTGTGCAATACAGCCAGCGCAAGTCGAAGAGTGTCAAAAAGACCGTCTCCAAGGAAAGCCCCAAGGAAAGCACCGAATGATCGCTTTCCTGCTCGAACCCTTCAGTTACGGCTACATGTTCAACGCCATGTGGGTGTCGGCGCTGGTGGGCGGTGTCTGCGCCTTTCTCTCTGCCTATCTGATGCTGAAAGGCTGGTCACTGATCGGCGATGCGCTTTCCCATTCCGTGGTGCCGGGGGTGGCCGGGGCCTATATCCTCGGTCTGCCCTTTGCGCTTGGCGCGTTCATCTCGGGCGGGCTGGCCGCCGGGGCGATGCTGTTTCTCTCCGGGCGCTCCGGGCTCAAGATCGACGTGATCATCGGCATCATCTTTACCTCTTTCTTCGGGCTGGGCCTGTTCATGGTCTCGCTCGCGCCCATGTCGGTCAGCATCCAGACCATCATCATGGGAAATATCCTTGCCATCACCCCGGGCGATACACTGCAACTCGCGATCATCGGGGTGGTCTGCCTTGTAGTGCTGCTGGCCAAGTGGAAAGACCTGATGGTCGTGTTCTTTGACGAAAACCACGCCCGCACCATCGGTCTCAAGCCCGACCTGCTGCGCGTTGTTTTCTTCATGCTGCTCTCTGCCGCGATCGTCGCGGCGATGGTGACAGTCGGTGCTTTTCTCGTCATCGCGATGGTGGTGACACCGGGGGCGACGGCCTACCTGCTCTGCGATCGTTTCCCGCGTCTGATCGCGGTCTCGGTCCTGATTGGCACGCTGACCAGTTTCATCGGCGCCTATCTCAGCTATTTCCTCGACGGAGCAACTGGCGGCGTGATCGTCTGCCTGCAAACGCTGCTCTTCCTCGTGGCCTTTGTCTTTGCGCCGAAACACGGGATTTTGGCCGCCCGCCGCAAGGCGAGCGCCGCGCTGGATCGGACCCCGCTCGAAACACGGGAGATGCGCCCGTGATCGAAAGCCTGCTGTTCCCTTTCCAGTTTCCTTTCATGCAGAACGCCTTCTGGATCGCGCTGCTGGTGGCACCGCCGACCGCGCTCTTGTCCTGTTTCCTCGTGCTCAAGGGGTGGGCGCTGATGGGGGACGCGGTCAGCCATGCGACTCTACCCGGCGTCGTGCTGGCCTGGATGCTGGGCCTGCCGCTGATCGTCGGGGCCTTTGTCGCGGGCATGTCCTGCGCGCTGGCGACGGGATACCTTTCCTACAACAGCCGGGTCAAACAGGACACGGTGATGGGCGTGGTGTTTTCCGGCATGTTCGGCCTTGGCATCATCCTCTACACCTCGATCCAGACCAATGAGCACCTCGACCATGTACTCTTCGGCAATATGCTGGGCGTCGGCCCGCAGGATCTCTGGACATCCGGTCTGATCGCGCTGGCGGTCTCTGCGCTGCTGGTGCTGAAATGGAAGGACCTGCTGCTTCATGCCTTCGACCCGGCACAGGCTCAGGCCTCGGGGCTGCGGACAAACTGGCTGCACTACGGGCTGCTCTGCGCGCTTTCGCTCACCATCGTCGCGACGCTTAGTTCCGTGGGGCTGATCCTCGCGGTGGCCCTGCTGGTGACACCGGGGGCGGTGGCCTTTTTGTTGGTGCGCAGTTTTGGCGCGATGATGGTCGTGTCGCTGATCGTCTGCCTGTTTTCGATGCTGGCCGGCACCTATGCCAGCTTCTACCTCGACAGCGCCCCGGCAGCGACCATCGTGCTGATCCTGACGGGCATCTTCGTACTCGCTTTCCTGCGTCGCCTGATCCTTGCCCGCGCCACCTCGCGCCGGATTGCGCAGGGCTGAGCCGCGTCGCCGAAACCGTATTGCTGCACCGCTGATGTACAGGGGGTGTACAGATGCTGTACGGCTTGTGCACAGCCCTTTTCGCCCTTGGCAGCCCTCTGCCCATTCGCCGCATCGCGGCAGGCGATTCCGGGTTGATCCTCCCCTTTGCTCCCACTAGTAAGACGCAAATTTCATCAGGCTGCCCCTTGGCGGCCTGTCAGTATATGCGAGGATGCACATGCAAGTCACCGAGACCCTGAACGAAGGTCTGAAACGCGGCTACGCGATCACCGTCAGTGCGAGCGAGCTTGACGACAAGGTCAACGAAAAGCTGGCCGAAGCCCAGCCCGAAGTCGAGATGAAGGGCTTTCGCAAGGGCAAGGTGCCGATGCCGCTGCTGAAAAAGCAGTTCGGTCAGCGTTTGCTGGGCGAAGCGATGCAGGAAACCATCGACGGTGCGATGAACAAGCATTTTGAAGACAGCGGCGACCGTCCCGCCATGCAGCCCGAGGTCAAGATGACCAACGAGGACTGGAAAGAAGGCGACGACGTGCAGGTCGAAATGTCCTACGAAGCACTGCCCGAGATCCCCGAGCTCGACCTGAAATCGGTCAAGCTTGAAAAGCTGGTGGTCAAGGCCAAGGACGAAGACATCGACGAAGCCCTTGAGAACCTTGCGAAAAACGCACAGGACTTTGAGGCCAAAGACGGCGCGGCCGAAGATGGCGACCAAGTCGTTTTCGATTTCGTCGGCAAGGTTGACGGCGAAGCATTCGAAGGCGGCAGCGCCGAGGATTACCCGCTGGTTCTGGGTTCGGGCAGCTTCATCCCCGGCTTCGAAGAGCAGCTGGTCGGCGTGAAAGCCGGTGACGAAAAAGCGGTAACCGTGACCTTCCCCGAGGAATACCAGGCCGAGCATCTGGCCGGTAAAGAGGCCGTGTTCGACTGTACCGTCAAGGAAGTGAAAGCCGCGAAAGCCGCTGAAATCAACGACGATCTGGCCAAGAAATTCGGCGCCGAAGATCTCGCCGCGCTCAAGACCCAGATCTCCGAGCGTCTGGAAGCCGAATATGCCGGTGCTGCCCGCGCCGTTCAAAAGCGTGCCCTGCTCGACGCGCTGGACGGCATGGTCAGCTTTGATCTGCCGCCGAGCCTTGTCGACGCCGAAGCCGGTCAGATCGCGCACCAGCTGTGGCACGAGGAAAACCCCGACGTGCAGGGCCACGATCACCCCGAGATCGAGACCACCGACGAGCACAAGAAACTGGCCGAGCGCCGCGTCCGTCTGGGCCTGCTGCTGGCCGAGTTGGGTCAAAAGGCCGAGGTCGAAGTGACCGATGCCGAGATGAGCCAGGCCGTCATGAACCAGGCCCGTCAGTACCCGGGTCAGGAACGCCAGTTCTTTGAATTCGTTCAGCAAAACCCGCAGATGCAGCAGCAGCTGCGCGCGCCGATCTTTGAAGACAAGGTTGTCGACTATGTCTTTGAACTGGCCGAGGTCAGCGAGAAAGAAATCGACAAGGACGAGCTTCAGAAAGCTGTCGAGGCGCTTGAAGAAGAATAAGCCTTGCGCTTTTGTGATTTTCAAAGGGCTGCCCCTTCGGGCGGCCCTTTTTCTTTGCGTCTGTGAAACCCCGAAGTTTAACTGCTCCAACCCCGGCATCCAAAGCGAAGCGGTCCGGTCGATTCAGGAAATCGCCGAAGATATCCGGTACTGCTCTGAATAACTTGTAGAAATCTACCTTAGGTTGAGTTACTCTTGGCGATATTTAAATAGGGGGGCTTTTAGATGAAAAATAAACTTTTGGCGGAATTCTTCGGGACCTTCTGGTTGGTCCTTGGGGGCTGCGGCAGCGCGGTATTGGCGGCTGGCGTGCCGGATGTCGGGATTACGTGGCTTGGCGTCGCGCTGGCTTTTGGCCTGACCGTGCTGACGATGGTCTTTGCGCTTGGGCATATCTCGGGCGCGCATTTCAACCCGGCAGTCACGCTTGGGCTCGCACTGGCAGGGCGTCATCCGATGGGTCAGGTGCTGCCTTACTGGGGCGCGCAGGTAGTCGGCTCGATTGTCGCCGCGTTTGTCCTGTTCCTGATTGCCTCTGGCGCGGCCGGGTTCGCCGGGACGGGTGGCTTTGCGACTAACGGCTATGGTGAACTGTCGCCAATGGGCTATTCGATGAGCGCCGCTCTCATCACAGAGGTCGTGCTGACGGCGTTCTTTGTGTTGGTGATCCTTGGGGCGACCTCGGGCAATGCGCCGGTCGGTTTCGCCGGGGTGGCCATCGGTCTTGCGCTGACGCTGATCCACCTGATCTCGATCCCGGTCACCAACACGTCGGTGAACCCGGCGCGATCAACCGGCGTGGCGCTCTTTGCCGAAACGGCGGCGTTGAACCAGCTCTGGCTGTTCTGGGTAGCCCCGCTGGCGGGTGCCGCGCTGGGGGCGGCGATCTGGACGATGATGGAACCTGCGCGGCTCAAGGCGACGGCCTGAGCCGCTTGTCGGGCCTGTAGCCCCGGCCCGATCCGCTAACGAAGCAGATTAGCCGATGCCGGTTTCTTCCAGCATGCCGCGCCGTTTGGCTTCGTAATAATAGCCGCGCGAGTAATGTTTTACCGCGTTGTCAAAGCTGCCGTCAGCCAGCAACCATGCCCCGCGCAGGTACTTGCCCGCGTATTTGAGGTTTGTTTCCGCGTCGAGCAAATCGATCGGTTCGCCCTGGAAGCCCATCGACCGGGCCGTTGCGGGCAGGATCTGTAGCAAGCCGTAATAGGGCCGGTTGATCGCCTCGGGGCGATGCGTGCTTTCACGGATCGCGAGACGGTGCACCAAGGGGCGCGGGATTTCATAAAGATCGGCGTATTGGTTGATCAGGCGGCGCAGCTCGGGTGTTTCGTTGGGATAAAGCGGCGGGCCTGCGCGTGTGACCGTATCGTTGCCAGTGCCGCTGCACGCGGCGAGGGGAGAGACGAGGGGCAGCGCTGCAATGGCTACAGTTCGGCCCAGAAAACGGCGACGCGAAAATACCTGCATTTATCGATCCTGAATGTTGCGAGGGCAATTTAGCCAACCGGGATTTTCTGGCAAGTCGTTAAAACTTCCATAGGCTGTGCTTTGCCGAAGCCCGTATGACCTTGAGAAGGATCACTTTTCCGGTTCTGTCGATGTGGAGTGTTAAAAGCTCTCGGGCCGTTCGAAAGTGTCGGGCTGAGTGTTTCGGTTTCAGGGTCAGGCAATGTAATCAATGGCTTACTTTCGGATCCTGTCAAAAGAGAAGTGCCGTTATGTGCGCGCTGAAGGGACTGGAATGGCGCGAAAGATTAAGGCTGGCATGGACCCGCAAAGCCCTAAAAACAAAAAAAGCCGCGCGAAACCGCGCGGCTTTAACTCAATACGACAGGTTCCTTGATCAGGAAGCGGTGTTCTCGTCGTCCTCGGAGGGCGTTTCCGCGACACCGGCAGTTTCCGCCAGATCGTCGTCGTCGGAAGCGGCGCTGCCGATATCGTCGAACAGTTCCTGGATCTCGAATTCAGCTGCTGCTTCTTCCTCGGCGGCCAGTTCCTGAATGGACTTGCCGGAAGCCTGGAGCTCGGCCTCTTCGGGCGAACGGGCAACGTTCAGCTCGATGGTGACCATGACTTCGGGGTGCAGGTGCACTTCGACTTCGTGCAGACCCAGTTCTTTGATCGGCGTACGGATGATGACCTGCTTGCGGTCGATCTTGTAGCCGGCTTCGGTCGCGGTATCCGACGCGTCACGGGTGGTGACGGAGCCGTAGAGGTTGCCGCCATCGGAGGCCTGACGAATCACGACGAACTGCTGACCATTCAGCTTTTCGCCCAGAGACTCAGCTTCTTTGCGGGTCTCGAGGTTGTTGGCTTCGTACTGGGCTTTCTGTGCTTCGAAGGCTTCGATGTTCGCCTTGGATGCGGTCAGAGCCTTGCCCTGCAGCAAGAGGTAGTTGCGTGCATATCCGGGCTTAACGTCGACGACGTCGCCCATCTGGCCAAGTTTGGCCACGCGTTCCAGAAGGATAACTTGCATGTCTCTCTCCTTACTTCACGGCGTAGGGAAGCAGGGCGAGGAAGCGGGCGCGCTTGATGGCGCGAGCCAGTTCGCGTTGCTTCTTGGCCGAAACGGCGGTGATACGGCTGGGCACGATCTTGCCACGCTCGGAAATGTAGCGCTGCAGAAGACGGGTGTCCTTGTAGTCAATCGCGGGAGCATTGTCACCCGAGAAGGGGCAAACTTTGCGACGGCGGAAAAATGGTTTGGTAGCCATGATTTAGCGTCCTTTTCTCAAGCGTTCGGATCAGCGGCGTTCGCGGCGTTCGCCACGGTCGCGGTCATCGCGTTTCTGCATCTGGACCGACGGGCCTTCTTTATGCTCGTCGACCTTGATGGTCAGGACGCGCATCACGTCGTCGTGCAGGCGCATCAGACGTTCCATTTCCTGAACGGCGGTTGCAGGCGCGTCGGAACGCAGAAATGCGTAGTGGCCCTTGCGGTTCTTGTTGATCTTGTAGGCCATCGTCTTGACGCCCCAGTACTCGTGATCAACGAGGTTGCCGCCGTTGTCGCTGAGGACCGAGCCAAAGTGTTCGATGAGGCCTTCGGCTTGCGTGTTGGAAAGATCCTGACGCGCAATCATGACATGCTCATAGAGTGGCATGCGTACTCCTGTTTATATCGAGGCGCATTTCAAAGGAGGGGCCTTAGCCTTTTGCGGCCCCACCACGAGAGACTGCGCGGTTCATATGTTTTCGCAAAAGGAAGGGCTCATATACACGCTTTACCGCTCAGGGCAAGCCTGTGTTTCTGCGCGCCACCTGTGGGCCGGGTGAGTCTCTTTGTCCGGTGCCCGTACATTTCCCCGCCCGCGCCGCAATCTAGTCGTTTTGTTAACGATAGATGTCAAACAACAGCCGGAGCCCCAGCGGTGCCCGGCGGGTGGTGGAACGGGTGCAATGCAAATGACGCAGCGACGAGGGCTGGAAAGCGCAGGCTTTGACGATCACCCGCCGGTGATGCTGACCTTTGCTGCCAACTGGCCGCTGCGCATCGTATTGTTCCGTGTCGCGGGAACGGCGCTTGTCCTGAGCGCGGCCGGCATTTGGCTGTTTGTTGATCAGGTCGCAGATGGGCAGATGGTTATGTTCAAGCTGGGCACCTCGCTTTTCTTCTTTCTATGTGGGCTTGCGCTCTTGATGCGTAACCACGTCGACAACCAACCCGATGCCTATTTCGATCCGATCCGCCAGGAAATTCGCGTGCTCCAGAAGGACGACAGCGGACGGCCCCGGACGATCCTGCGCCGCAGCTATGACAGCATTGGCGGTGTGGAGTTCTTTCCAGATGCGGTCGAGGTCTTTGACCTGGACGGAAGCCTGCTGATGCGGCTTGCCACTGGCGATGATCTGGTTCGCAACAGCCTGCGCGCCCAGTTGGGCGGTCTGGCAAAACCGGACGCCTGAAGGCGACCGGGCAGAGTTGTGTGTTAACGAGTATCGGGCCGGCCTCCGGGGGCCGGCCCAGTTTGTTTCTCTCCCCATACGTTGCGTTGGTTTGCTGCGCGCTATATGCCACGCAAAAATGGATGAGGATGTTTTTCATGAGCAAGGCACTGGTATTCCCCGGACAGGGGGCGCAGGCGATTGGCATGGGGCAGGCGCTGGCTGAGGCCTATCCTGCGGCTCAGGCGGTATTCGACGAAGTGGACGATGCGCTTGGCGAACCGCTGAGCAAGCTGATCTGGGACGGCGAAATCGAAGAGCTGACCCTCACCCAGAACGCGCAGCCCGCCCTGATGGCGACATCCATTGCCGCCCTGCGGGCGCTGCAGGCCGAAGGTGTCTCGGTTCAAAAAGCGGCCTTTGTTGCAGGGCATTCGCTGGGGGAGTATTCCGCGCTTGCGGCGGCAGGCAGCCTGAGCGTGGCCGATGCCGCGCGGCTGCTGCGCACACGCGGACGCGCCATGCAAGAGGCCGTGCCGGTCGGTGTCGGCGCGATGGCCGCCATTCTGGGCCTTGATCTGGAGGCGGTCCGCGAGGTCGCAGCCGAAGCGGCCCAAGGCGAAGTCTGCGAAGCTGCCAATGACAATGACCCGGCGCAGGTTGTGGTTTCGGGGCATCGGGCGGCTGTCGAACGGGCGGTCGAGATTGCCAAGGCAAAAGGCGCCAAGCGCGCGATGCTCTTGCCAGTGAGCGCCCCGTTCCATTGTGCGCTGATGGCCCCGGCGGCCGAGGTCATGGCCGAGGCGCTGGACGCGGTGGAAATCAAGGCACCCGTCGTGCCTCTGGTGGCCAATGTCATCGCCGCGCCAGTCAGTGACCCGGCCGAGATTCGCCGGCTTCTGGTCGAACAGGTCACCGGGTCGGTCCGCTGGCGCGAGAGCGTGGCCGCAATGGCGGCGGCGGGCGTGGACGAAGTCTGGGAGATCGGTTCGGGCAAGGCCCTTTCAGGCATGATCCGCCGCATCGAACGGTCGATTTCCTGCAAGGCGGTCGGCACGCCGGACGATGTCCGCTCGGTCATCGTCGGCGGCTGAGGTCAGGCGATCTCGGGGAGGTCGACCGCTGTGCCGATCTGGCGGGCGATCTGCTGCCTTATATAGGGAGCAGTATCGTCCGGCATGATTTCGATCATCGTAACGCCGGCGCGGCGCAGGGCTTCTCTCTTAACCGCGTCGCGCATGAAAGCGCCGTTCTGGAAATGGCCGGAGCCTTGGTATTCGATCGCGGCGGCAATGAAACCGCTGCGATCTATAATTGCGATGTCGAGCCGCTTTGAATTGACGCAGGCAAAGGCCGCATCCGCATCGGTTTTTTTGTCGGCGGTGGTGCGCAGCAATTCGCCGAGGCTCGTTTGTGCCATGACGCGGTGTCCCTGGCCGAGTTCGCGGCAATAGTTTTCCACGATGGGCAAAATTCGCGCCTCTTCCTTGTTCAGAAGGCGCACCTTTTGAAACTTGGCCTTGTTGATAACCGCGAGTTGCTGGACTGGGTCATGCAGGGCCGGTCTCGCAGGCTCCGCCGATTTTTTCTTGCGGGCCTGAATGGCGTTGAAAGCTGCTGAATAGGAAGACCGTTTGCGCGGATAGCGCGATTTATAGCCGGACTTGCCTGAAGCGGATTTCGAGCGCCTGCGTTGAAATAGATTTCGTATCGCGATGGCTGCGCAGGTCATGGCAACGACGAGGATAATGATCTCTGCCAGCGGCAACTGGCCAAGCAGGCTGGTGCCGGGCAGATCGATGCCGGTATCCCGGGCTTCGACGGTCTTCCACATCGGTTCGATATCCTTGAAATCAATGTTTGGCGGTGCAATACGCACCGGGGATAGACCGCGAATTGGGAATTTTTAGGGCCAAATCGCCTCAAACGGGAGTTATGCATGTTTGATCTGACGGGGAAGTGCGCGCTGGTCACCGGTGCTTCGGGTGGTATTGGCGGTGAAATCGCGAAAACCCTGCACGCGGCAGGGGCCGTGGTCGGCCTTTCGGGCACACGCGTGGAGCCGCTGAAAGCGCTGGCTGCCGAACTGGGCGACAGGGCGTTCGTTCTGCCCTGTAACCTCAGCGATGCCGAAGCGGTTTCGGGTCTGGTCAAGCAGGCCATAGAGGCGATGGGGTCGGTCGACATCCTTGTGAACAACGCGGGCATCACGCGGGACAACCTGTTCATGCGCATGTCGGACGAGGAATGGCAGAGCGTCATCGACGTGAACCTGACTGCCACCTTCAAGCTGTGCAAAAGCGCACTGCGGGGCATGATGAAGGCGCGCTGGGGCAGGATCATCAACATCAGCTCGGTTGTTGGTGCGACCGGGAACCCGGGCCAGGGAAATTACGCGGCGTCCAAGGCGGGCGTGATCGGCATGTCGAAATCGCTGGCCTATGAAGTGGCAAGCCGCGGGATCACCGTGAACGCGGTGGCACCCGGTTTCATCACCACGGCGATGACCGACAAGCTGACGGATGAGCAAAAGTCAGGGATTCTGACCCAGGTGCCTGCAGGGCGCATGGGTGACGCGTCGGAAATCGCGGCGGCAGTGTTGTATCTTGCCAGCCCCGAAGCGGCCTATGTCACTGGAAGTACCTTGCATGTTAATGGCGGTATGGCCATGTTCTAGGCGGGGAAGGGGGCGCAGGGAAAGCGTTTGCCATTGTCGCTGCGTATGCTATAGGCGGCGCAGATTCCGGCAGGTGGAGCCAATCGGCCCCTTTTTGTCGTCCCCGGATAATCCGGGAAATAGCCGCTCCGTTACGGGGTGAAACGGAACCCATCCCAAGCGGGTAAGGGCAGAATAGGGCAAATAGCCCGGCAAAGAATGAGGAACGGACATGAGCGACGTCGCAGACCGCGTTAAGAAGATCGTTGTGGAACACCTGGGTGTTGAAGAAGAGAAAGTGACCGAGAACGCGTCGTTCATCGACGATCTTGGCGCGGACAGCCTTGACACCGTTGAGCTGGTCATGGCGTTCGAAGAAGAGTTCGGGATCGAGATCCCCGATGATGCGGCCGAAACTATCCAAACTTTCGGCGATGCAGTGAAATTCATCAAAGAAGCATCCTAAGCCTTTCAGGATACTCTTTTAAACGGCGTCTCCCGGCAAGGAGGCGCCGTTTTTCGTTTCAGCGCCGAGTTGCCTCTTGCGCTTGTCGGGCGGGAATTGTCCATTGGTCTGAACGAGGCAGGCAGAAAGGACGGGCGCCAAATGATCCGATCCATTCCGAACATAAACACGTCACGGCTGGCATTGCGGGCGATGCGTCCCGAGGATTTCGACCATTACGCTGAAATCGCGACTTTGCCCGAGACTTTGCGCAACCTGAGCGGACCGGCCTGGGGGCGTCGTCGGGCCTGGGAAGCCTTTCTGCGTAATGCCGGGCATTGGCAGATGACCGGATTCGGTCAATGGGCTGTGACAGAACTGGCGACGCGGCGCATGATCGGCCACGTGGGGTTCTTTTACGGTACCGAGCCCGTTGGTGAAGATTTCGATTCCTTTCCCGAGGCGGACTGGCTGCTGGTGCCCGAAGCGCAGGGCAAGGGGCTTGCCATCGAAGCGGCCAATGCGGCCCATGACTGGCACGACCGTGTCATTCCCGGTGCCCTCGTGATCCGCATCAATCTGCGCAACACGCCGTCCCTGCGCATGGCCGACCAGTTGGGGTACCGCGAGTTAAGACGGACCGGTGAAGGCGACGATCCCGTGATCCTGATGCGGCGCAATGGTCCGCCGACGGCGCGATAAGCTCGACAGGGTCTTCGGCGGCAATTATGCGAATTGGCGCGACGTAAGCTCACTTTATGGTAGAGTGATCGGACGATCACTAAGACTGTGGAGGACAGCCATGTTGATTTATCCCACCATCGAAATGCTGAACGGCCAGTGCGTGACGCTGGACAAGGGCGACCTTGAGCAACCGTCCATCTGGCACATAGACCCGGTGAAACTGGCGGAGGAGTTCGCGGCAGCCGGAGCAGAGTGGATGCATCTGACCGATCTGGACGGGGTCATGGGGAGTGACCGCAACACTGCCCTCGTCGAGCAGGTGATCCGGTCTGCAGGGATACCCGTTCAGGTTGGCGGTGGTTTTCGCAGCCGGGAGGCTGTCGAGCGCTGGATCGACAAGGGCGCGGGACGAATCGTCATTGGCACGCTTGCCGTGCAGGATCCCGAGCTGGTGCGTGTTCTGGCCAAGTATCATCCGGACCAGATTGTCGTCGCGCTTGACGTGTTCGAGGGCAGGGTGATGACGGAAGGCTGGCGCCGGTCCAGCGCCTTCAGTCCCGAGCAGGTGATCGAGGCTTTTGCCGATGTGCCGTTGGCCGCGATCATCGTGACCGATGTGGCAAGCGACATGGTGCAGGTCGAAGCGCAGCTTGGTCTGATCTCGGGGCTGGCGCAGATTTCACGAACTCCGATTATTGCCAGCGGCGTGGTGCGGATGGTGGATGACATTTCCCGGCTCAAGTACGTAGGGAACATTTCCGGCGCACTGGTCGGGCGAGCGTTGTTTCGCAAGACCATCGATCTTGGCGAGGCTCTTGCCGTGGCGCGGCCCGGGACCGAACGGGTTGCAGCCTTTATCTAGTGGTCCTGACGCGAAAATTACCTCATTGTTGAGCCGGTAGGCGCATTTGCGCGGAGTGTCCGGGGCTTGCACTCTTGCCCCTGAGCCCCTGTGCGGGGTATGAGCGGTTCGCGATTGGAAACGATATAGCAGTAATTCAACAGGCAGAAGGGCAGTTCATGCGCAGAGTTGTCGTAACGGGGCTGGGGTTGGTAACTCCTCTGGCAGATGGCGTCGAGCAAAGCTGGTCGCGGATTCTTGACGGGCAGTCAGGGGCGGGACCGATCACGCAGTTCGACACGGAAGGGCTGGCCACGACCTATGCCTGCGAAGTGCCGCGCGGTGACGGCGAGAACGGAACGTTCAATGCCGACAAGTACATGGCCCCCAAGGAACAGCGCAAGGTCGATACCTTCATCATGTTCGGGATTGCAGCGGCCAAGCAGGCAGTCGAGGATTCCGGCTGGATGCCGACCGAAGAAGAAGACCTTTATCGTACCGGTGTGCTTATTGGTTCCGGAATCGGTGGTCTGAACTCGATTGCGAATACGGCTGTAATGATGGAAGAGAAAGGCCCGCGCCGGGTTAGTCCTTTCTTTGTCCCAGGGGCGCTGATTAACTTGATCTCGGGTCAGGTGAGCATCGAGTACGGCTTCAAGGGGCCGAACCATTCGGTCGTCACGGCCTGTTCGACGGGTGCCCATGCCATCGGAGACGCCAGCCGCATTATCGCCCTTGGCGATGCGGATGTGATGGTTGCCGGGGGTGCCGAGGCAGCAATCTGCCGGATCGGTATCGCCGGGTTCAACGCCTGCAAGGCGCTGTCGACCAAGCGTGCGGATGATCCCACCAAGGCAAGCCGTCCCTATGATGCGGATCGTGACGGCTTCGTGATGGGCGAGGGTGCCGGGATCGTGGTACTGGAAGAATATGAACACGCCAAGGCGCGTGGCGCCAAGATCTATGCAGAAGTGCTTGGATACGGAATGTCGGGCGACGCTTATCATATCACGGCCCCTTCCGAGGATGGCAACGGTGCGGAACGGTCGATGCGCGCCGCACTCAAGAATGCAAAGCTGGAAGCGAGCGATATCGATTACATCAACGCGCATGGCACCAGCACGATGGCCGATACAATCGAACTTGGCGCGGTGGAGCGCCTGATGGGCGATGCGGCGGGCAAAGTGACCATGTCCTCGACCAAATCTGCGACCGGGCACCTCCTGGGCGCGGCCGGTGCGATCGAAGCCATTTTCTCGATCCTTGCGATCCGCGATCAGGTCGCACCGCCGACGATCAACCTTGATAATCCGGCGGTCGAAACCCCGGTCGACCTGGCGCCGAATGCAAAGCGTGAGCGCAAGATCGACGTTGCCTTGTCGAATTCCTTTGGGTTTGGCGGGACCAACGCCAGCGTCATTTTTGGAAAGATGGGCTGATGTGGCGCAGCCTTGCCTCGAACATGCTGACCTTTCTGGTTGTGGGGCTGTTCCTGATCGGCGGAATCGTGATCTGGGGACAGTCGCAATACACGTCCTCTGGTCCGCTGAGCGATGCGATTTGCCTGCGGGTCAAGAGCGGATCGAACATGTCCGAGGTCAGCCGGCAACTGGCTGATCAGGGTGCGGTCACCAATCCCGCGATCTTTCGTATCGGGGCGGATTACACGGAAAAATCCAGCCAGTTGAAGGCAGGCAGCTTTCTGATCGAGGAAGGCGCCTCGATGCAGGAGATCGTGGACAGTGTAACAAAGGGCGGCGCTAGCACCTGTGGCACCGAGATCGTGTATCGCGTCGGTGTGACCAGCATCGAGGCGCGTGTGCGCGAACTTGATCCAACCACGAACGAATTCGTGGAGCGGGCAGCTTTCGATCCTGCCGGGGAAGAAGTACCGGAAGTGTTCACCGCACGCCGTGCGGAGTCCGATACCCGCTATCGCGTGGCTCTGGCCGAGGGTGTAACCAGCTGGCAGGTGGTCGAAGCGCTCAAGGCGATGGACATGCTGGAAGGCGAGGTGGCAGAGGTGCCGGCGGAAGGAACGCTTGCGCCTGACAGCTACGAGATTAGCGAAGGCGCCACGCGTGAGTCTGTTCTGGAGCGCATGAAAGCGTCCCAGTCGGCCCGGCTGGCTGCCGCTTGGGAAGCGCGGGACCCGGATTTGCCGCTTGAGACGCCGCAGGATCTGCTGATCCTCGCGTCTATCGTCGAAAAGGAAACCGGCGTGCCGAGTGAGCGCGGGGAAGTTGCCAGTGTCTTCGTCAACCGGCTGAATGCGGGTATGCGTCTTCAGACAGACCCGACGGTCATCTATGGTATCACGAAGGGGCAAGGCGTACTGGGGCGCGGCCTTCGGCAAAGCGAGCTTCGCCGTGCTACACCGTGGAATACCTATGTAATCGAAGGGCTTCCCCCGACGCCGATTGCAAACCCGGGTCAGGCGAGCCTTGATGCGGCAGCGTCTCCGACGGCAACAGATTACGTGTTCTTTGTTGCTGACGGCAGCGGGGGTCACGCGTTTGCGACGACGCTTGAGGACCATAATCGCAACGTGGCGAAATGGCGCCAGATCGAAGCGGAGCGGGCGAACAATTAAGATAGCGTTACTGGCCACCGTACGGCGTTAATGAGAATTACGTAATTATCGCACGGTGTTACAGGGCTTCCTTAACCTAAATTAACTTGACATTCCGACCGGTCTTATGTAGGTTTTTCCTATGATCGGAGAAGAAAAGTCAGCCACGGGCGAGCGCCCGGAGGCTGACTTTTTTTTCCGTCATGCTGCGGCAGAACCTTGGGTGTAAGGATACCAGGCCGAAATGACCGACAAGACCTCAGAAAAACGACTGTCTGAAGCGACGCAGATCCTGCGCTCGCTTCGGGACTCGGTGTGTAGGGTCCGTCAACAGGCAGAAATACTCATGGAAAACTTACAGGAAGGGGAATTCTCGAGTCTTGAACGAATGAGAGAACAGATCGTGGCAATCGAAGGATTGATCCGTGTCTGTCAGAAAACGGAGATCAGCGTTGTCGAGCATTTGGAAAAGGACGCAGGAGGCCAACGAACCGGGAATTTCCTCAACCTCGAAGATGCCCGGGCAGAAGTTGAGAGCAGACTCGCTCGCATCTATGCCGAAAGAGGTGTGGGAGACATTCCTGAATGAACTGAGCGAGCAGGAAATCTGCGCACTGCCATACCTATTTGATTTCTGGGCCTTGCCCCATCAGAGAGCGCCAGAGGGTAAGTGGCGCTCTTGGCTGGTGCTGGGCGGGCGCGGTGCTGGCAAGACCCGCGCCGGTGCTGAATGGGTGCGCAGCCAGGTCGAAGGAGCGCGTCCTGACGACAAAGGCAAGGCGTCGCGCATTGCCCTTTTGGGAGAGACCTATGATCAGGTGCGCGAAGTCATGGTCATGGGAGACAGTGGCATTCTTGCCTGTTCGCCGCCGGATCGCAGACCGGAATGGCGGGCGAGCGAGCGGAAGCTGGTCTGGCCCAACGGCGCTGAGGCTCAATTCTTTTCAGCGCATGATCCGGATGGGCTTCGCGGACCGCAGTTCGATGCGGCATGGGCAGATGAACTTGCCAAGTGGAAGAAGGCTCAGGCCACGTGGGATATGCTGCAATTCGCTCTGCGGCTAGGGTCGGACCCGAGGGTTTGTGTCACCACTACGCCAAGAAACGTTCCGGTTCTCAAGGATCTGATGGCGCTGAAGTCAACCGTGACAACGCAGGCGGCGACCGAAGCGAACCGGGCCAATCTCGCCAAGAGCTTTCTTGCGGAGGTGCGGGAACGCTATGCCGGGACGCGACTGGGACGGCAGGAGCTTGACGGAGTACTAGTCGCGGATACCGAGGGCGCATGGTGGACCGGAGAAATGCTCGACAGGGCGCGCTGTCTGTCGGTGCCGCCGCTTGACCGTGTTGTCGTTGCCGTCGATCCGGCGGTATCGTCAGGTTCCAAAGCGGATGCCTGCGGGATCATCGTTGCCGGTGCGCAAGTTCAGGGGCCGCCGGAGGACTGGCGGGCCTATATCCTTGCCGATTGCACGATCAAGGGCGTGGGGCCGGTCGGATGGGCCTGTGCAGCGATTGCGGCGATGGATGCCCATGGGGCGGAAAAGCTGATCGCCGAGGTCAATCAGGGCGGACAGTTGGTCGAAGAGGTGATCCGGCAAGTCGATCCGCTGGTTCCCTACAAGGGCGTTCACGCGACACGCGGTAAGGTCGTGCGGGCCGAGCCAGTCGCGGCATTGTATGAGCAGGGGCGCGTGCGACACGCCGAGGGTCTGAGCGAGCTTGAAGAACAGATGGGCCTCATGACATCGCGTGGCTATGAGGGAGAAGGCTCTCCGGATCGGGTAGATGCGCTTGTCTGGGCGGTGCATGAGCTGCTGATCGCGCCTGCCAACCAATACCGCCGTCCACGGGTCAGGATCCTTTGAACCCCACCGTACGGTCACTTTTTCGGGCGTTAGCACTTGGCGGCTATTCAGTATGCCAAGCGACCGGAGCGGCCTTTGCGGGGCTGCCGGAGATTGAGCCAAGGAGCATCAGAGATGGTTTTGGATTTCCTGCGGAAGGCAAGCGAGCGCGACGCGCCGGAACAAAAGGCCAGCGCCACGGGGCCGGTTGTCGCGTTCCAGTCGAGCGGCCGCGTCGCATGGAGCGCGCGGGATACCGTCTCGCTGACCCGGACCGGATTTGCCGGAAACCCTGTCGGTTTCCGGTCGATCAAGCTGATTGCCGAAGCGGCCTCGGCCATTCCGCTTGTGCTTCAGGATTGCACGCAGCGTTATGATACCCACCCGGTACTGGATCTCGTGCGTCGGCCGAACCTTGGGCAAGGCCGGGCTGAGCTTTTAGAAGCGCTGTTCTGTCAGTTGCTGCTGAGCGGGAATGCCTATGTCGAAGCCGTTCTGGGGGAAGAGGGGCTTCCGCTCGAGCTGCATGTGCTGAGATCCGATCGCATGCGTGTGGTGCCGGGGCCGGATGGCTGGCCCATCGCCTACGAGTACTCAGTGGGCGGGCGCAAACACAGGTTCGACGTGAGCGCGGCGGGTTCTGCAATCTGCCATGTAAAGAGCTTTCATCCGCAGGATGATCATTATGGTTTGTCGCCGATGCAGGCGGCTGCGATGGCGATTGACGTGCACAACAGCGCCTCGCGCTGGTCCAAGTCGCTTCTCGATAACGCGGCTCGTCCGAGTGGGGCCTTGGTTTATCGCAGTACGGATGGCTACGGGTCGATGGCAGAGGATCAGTTCCAGCGCCTGTCGGAAGAGATTGAGGCAAATTACCAGGGGGCGCGGAATGCGGGCCGTCCGATGGTGCTTGAAGGGGGGCTGGACTGGAAGCCGATTGGATTCAGCCCCAGCGACATGGAATTTCAGAAAACCAAGGAGGCAGCGGCGCGCGAGATAGCGCTGGCCTTCGGGGTGCCGCCGATGCTGCTCGGTATTCAGGGGGATGCGACCTATGCAAACTACCAAGAAGCGAACCGAGCGTTCTTTCGTCTGACTGTGCTGCCGCTGGTGACACGTGTCAGCAGTGCCTTGTCCAACTGGTTGTCGGAATTCACGTCGGAAAGTCTCGATCTGAAACCGGATCTCGATCAGGTGTCGGCGCTGGCCGCCGAACGCGATGCGCAATGGGCACGGGTCAGCAATGCGGATTTCCTGACCGATGGTGAAAAACGCGCATTGCTTGGTCTGCCGGCATTGCCGGAAGGGGAGAGGGATGAGTGAAAACTGGAGGAAATACGAGCCCTTCGAATGTGCGCCGGGGCTGAAATTGGCAGCGCATGAGAAGGTTTGCCAGATCCATCAGGAGAACATGAACAAGCGGTTGGATCGGCTGGAAGAACTGATTGAGCGACTCGAAAGACGTCTTTGGTTGGCGGTATACGGGGTGGCTGCCGTCATCCTCGCCCAGGCGTTTCAATCTGTCATCGTCTCGTCTCAGTGAGACAGTTCACGAAAACACAGAATGAGGAAGGCGTCATGGAGAGTGAGTATGGACTGGAGCACAAATTCCAGAAGTTCGGAGGCGGCATCCGAATTCGCGACAAGTCGGTGATCGAAGGATATGCCAGCCTGTTCGGAGAGCCCGATCAGAGTGGCGATATCGTGCAGAAAGGCGCCTATAGCGAAACCATCCGCAAGATCTGCGCGGCCCAAGACCGGGTAAAAATGTTATGGCAGCACGATCCCTTGCAGCCGATCGGTGTATGGGACGAAGTGCGGGAAGACGGGCGCGGGCTTTGGGTCAAGGGGCGCTTGCTTGACTGTACGCAGCGGGGACGCGAAGCCGCCGCCCTGATCGAAGCCGGGGCAATCGACGGATTGTCCATCGGGTACCGGACCATCAGATCGACAAAGGATGACAGGGGCCAGAGGCTTCTGACCGAACTGGAGCTTTGGGAGGTTTCGCTTGTGACCTTCCCGATGCTGTCCAGCGCGCGTGTCGCCTGCAAGGGGGAAGACCCCGCCGCGGATGACAGTCTGCGTGAACTGGCAGCTGCTTTCGAGGCGGCGCGACTGGAACTGGCAGGCCGGTAAGGCTGCATTCCGAAAATTGAAACAGAGGATGTTCGCATGAACAAGACCGAGACGAAGGCTCGGGCCGGGGAAGATCTGTCACCGGTTCTGGCGCTGAAACGGGCGGTGACCGGATTCATCGAAGACTTCGGCGGTTTCCAATCCGCCATGGAAGCGAAACTGAAACAAACGGAAGAGCGACTGACAATGCTGGATCGAAAATCACAATTGGCGGCGCGTCCGCATCTTGCCGGGTCTACCGATCAGGGGGCTCCGCATTGCAAGGCTTTCAACGCTTATCTGCGGTCCGGCGATGACGACGCATTGCGCGGGCTTGAAATCGAAAGCAAGGGATTGTCCACCGTGGTCAACAGTGATGGTGGCTATCTTGTCGACCCGCAGACATCGGAACGTGTCCAGTCGGTGCTGTATTCGACCGCCTCGATCAGATCGATTGCCTCTGTGGTCAACGTCGAAGCGACGACATACGACGTGCTGGTGGATCACGCCCACATTGGTGCGGGATGGGCAAGCGAGACTGCATCTGTCGCCGAAACCGCGAGTCCTCAGCTGGACAGGATTCCGATCCCCCTGCATGAACTCTGCGCTTTGCCAAAGGCGTCGCAGCGGCTGCTTGACGACAGTGCTTTTGACGTCGAAGGCTGGCTGGCGGGGCGTATTGCCGATAAATTCGCCCGTGCCGAGGCGGCCGCATTTATCGACGGCGACGGCATAGACAAACCA
>JAAEZD010000010.1:53227-125335 GCA_018223035.1 Paracoccaceae bacterium | reverse complement strand
ACCACGCGGCATTTTGGATCACACCAAAGTCGATAACGGGTCCTGGTCATGGGGGAACATCGGTTATGTCGCAACCGGGGTCGATGGCGAAATCGGCGATGCCGACGCGATCGTCGATTTGATCTATGCGCTAGGCGCGCAGTATCGGGCCAATGCGACCTTTGTGATGAATTCCCGTACGGCCGGCATGGTGCGGAAGCTGAAGGATGCGGACGGTCGGTTCCTGTGGTCTGACGGCATGGCTCAGGCCGAGCCCGCCCGCCTGATGGGGTACGCGGTTGTCGTGGCCGAAGACATGCCTGACGCCGAGAGTGACAGTTTCTCGATCGCATTCGGCGATTTCAATGCCGGGTATACGATTGCCGAGCGTCCTGACCTGCGTGTGCTGCGCGACCCGTTCAGCGCGAAGCCGCATGTACTTTTCTACGCGACCAAACGCGTCGGCGGAGACGTTTCGGATTTCGCCGCCATCAAGCTGTTGAAGTTCGGCGTCGTCTGAACCCTCCGCCCAAGATGAGGCCGGATCGCCGGCCTCATGCCTGGCGCGTGTCAATAATAGCCGTTCCAAGTTGTCCTGCTGGGCGATCCACGTCCAGCAATGTTGGATAATCAGCCCGTGCAATTCACGAGGGTCGTATCGGATAGGCGGAATTTACGGAGTGAATTCATGATGTTGATCGAAGAGGCAACTTTGCCTGATACGGCTCTGCCGGTTGATCAGTTCAAAGCACATCTGCGTCAGGGAAGCGGCTTTGCCGAAGACAGTTTGCAGGATGCAGTTATCAAGGGTTTCTTGCGCGCGGCCATCGCCGCCATCGAAGCGCGCACGGGTAAAGTCCTGATTTCGCGCGCCTTCCTCTGGACGCGATCCGGTTGGCGCGACCGATCCGGGCAGACGTTGCCTGTCGCACCGGTTAACGCCATCACGCAAGTGACGCTGATCAACGCGTTGGGTCAGGAGACGGATGTGCCGCTCAGCCAGTTCCGGCTTGAGCAGGACAGTCAGAGACCGCGCATCCGCCCTGTCGGTGGCGTGCTTCCGATGGTGTCGCTTGGTGGGTCGGTGCGGATCAGGTTTGTTGCCGGATTTGCCGAGGTCTGGGATGCCTTGCCCGCAGATCTTGCACAGGCAGTGCTGCTGCTTGCGGCACACTACTATGAATACCGCAACGAAACGGTGCTGAGCGACGGTTGCATGCCCTTTGGTGTGGCCAGCCTTGTCCAGCGTTACCGGCCGTTGCGTGTGACGCCGGGGTATGGCCAATGACCTTGCCCAACCTGAACCGGTTGCTGATGCTGGAAACGCTTGAGCGTGTGCCGGACGGCGGCGGCGGTTATTCGGAGGTCTGGGTGCCGCTTGGCCATCTTTGGGCAAATGTCAGTGCCCGTACGGGTCGCGAGAGGTCCGAAGCCGGCGTGCCGATTTCCGCAATGAGCTACAAGATCATCGTGCGGGGCTCACCCCATGGGGCGCCGTCGCGGCCGAAGCCGGACCAGCGGTTTCGGGAAGGTCCTCGGCTGTTCCTTATTCGGGCAGTGGCCGAGCGCGATGATAATGGAAGATATCTGACCTGTTTTGCGGACGAGGAGATCGTCACATGAGCTATGGCGAGGGAGATGCGCTTCAGGCGGCGGTCTATCAAAAACTCAGTTCCGACCCGGAGATACAGTCGCTTGTCGGCAGCGCGGTTTATGATGCCCTGCCAAGTGGCACGATACCCCAGACCTATATCGCCTTGGGCGAGGAAGACGTCCGAGATAGGTCGGATGTGACGGGGCACGGTGCCATCCACCGGTTTCGCGTATCCGTGGTGACCGAAGCCTCGGGATATGCGGGGGCCAAGGCCGTTGCGGCAGCGATCAGTGATACGCTTGTGGACGCGGATCTTACCCTGAGCCGTGGCCGTCTTGTCGGTCTCTGGTTCGAACGGGCAACTGCAAGGCGTAGCGGCACGGCAGGAAGCGCCCGTCGCATAGATCTTCGGTTTCGCGCACGCGTCGAAGATTACTGAAATTCATAAATCTGGAGAGGCACAATGGGCGCTCAGAACGGGAAAGACCTTTTGGTCAAAGTCGACATGACTGGCAGCGGCCAGTTTCAATCCATAGCCGGTTTGCGTGCGACGCGGGTCAGTTTCAATGCGGAAACCGTGGATGTCACCAGCCTTGAGAGCCAGGGAGGATGGCGCGAGCTGCTGTCCGGTGCGGGCGTGAAATCGGCGGCGATTTCCGGTTCGGGCATTTTCCGCGACGAGGGAACAGATGAACGCGCTCGTCAACTTTTCTTCGACGGTGAAACGCCAGATTTCCAGATCGTCATACCGGATTTCGGCATCGTCGAAGGTCCGTTTCAGGTGACGTCGATAGAATATGCCGGAAGTCACAATGGCGAGGCGACCTATGAGATGTCATTGGCAAGCGCCGGTGCGCTGACCTTCAGCGCCCTGTGAACAAGATGGCCAATCCTTATTCGGGCGAAGTCAGCCTTGTGATCGACGGGCAGGAGCATGTGCTTAAGCTGACGCTGGGCGCGCTGGCAGAGCTGGAGGCTTCGATGAAGGCGGGCTCGCTGGTCGACATGGTTCAGCGGTTCGAAAGCGGAGTTTATTCCAGTTCCGATGTTCTGGCCCTGATCCTTGCCGGACTACGCGGTGGAGGATCTGCACTGGATGCCGAGGCGCTGCTGACGGCGGATATCGAGGGCGGACCGATGGCGGCGGCGCGGGTTGCGGCCAAATTGTTGGCCCGAGCCTTCATGGTGCCGGGCGAGGCATGACAGCGCTCGATTGGCCCGCATTGATGCGCGCCGGTCTTTACGGACTGCGCCTGACACCGGAACAGTTCTGGAAACTTACACCCGCCGAACTTCGACTGATGCTTGGGCAAGGTGGAATGACAGGCGCGATGGATCGCAAAGGTCTTGATCGATTGCTGAATGCTTTTCCGGACGAGGTAACAGGAGAGTAAAATGGCTGACCGAGACGGAATTGAAGAGCTCGATGATCGCGCCGAGGCACTCGAAGACAGCCTGAGCGCGGCTGCCAATATGGCGGCAGGCTTTGATAGCGAATTGCAACGGATGAGGGAGTCACTCGCCGCCACCGGTGCAGACGTCGCCGTTCTTGAGCGCGGTCTGTCCAAAGGGCTGCGGCGGGCTTTCGACGGCGTGGTCTTTGACGGGATGAAGCTGAGCGACGCGCTGGAGACGATGGCGCGCTCGATGGTCCAGACCTCGTATTCTGCTGCGATGCGCCCGGTGACCAACCATTTCGGCGGGCTGATGGCCAAGGGGGTAAATTCGATCGTCGAAGGTCTTCTGCCATTCGAGAACGGAGCCGCTTTCAGTCAGGGCAGGGTCATGCCGTTTGCCCGTGGGGGAATCATTTCGGGGGCAACGACATTTCCGATGCGCGGTGGGCTCGGGCTTATGGGAGAAGCCGGTCCTGAGGCGATCATGCCGCTTGCGCGGGGTGCTGACGGAAAACTGGGCGTAAAGGGCGGCGGTAGCTCGGTGAATGTCGTCATGAATATCACCACGCCCGATGTACAGGGCTTTCAACGCAGCCAGGGACAGATCGCGGCACAGATGGGCCGGGCGCTGGGGCGCGGCAACCGGAACCGCTGAAACTTAGGGAGATGAGGCATGAATTTTCACGAGGTCAGGTTTCCCGCTAGTCTGAGTTTCGGGTCCATCGGGGGACCTGAACGACGCACGGATGTCGTCACTCTTGCCAACGGGTTCGAAGAACGCAACACGCCATGGGCCCATTCGCGTCGCCGTTATGACGCCGGGCTTGGGATGCGGTCGTTGGATGACATTGAAACACTGATTTCGTTCTTCGAGGCGCGGCGTGGACAGATGTACGGTTTTCGTTGGAAGGACTGGTCCGATTTCAAGTCGAGCCGCGCAACTGTCGAACCGACATTTCAGGATCAGGTGATTGCCATTGCGGATGGCGATACCGTCTCATTCCAACTGGCCAAGACCTATCGCTCGGGCAACTACGACTACAAGCGTCCGATCAACAAACCGGTTTCAGGCACAGTGCGCATTGGGGTTGAGCAGGATGAGATGCAGGAAGCTATCGATTACGATGTCGATCTTGCCACCGGTATCGTGACGTTTTCCTCGCCTCCGGTGGAATCGGCCCGTATCACTGCCGGCTTCGAATTCGATGTACCAGTCCGATTTGACGCCGACCGGATACATACAAGCGTCGCGAGTTTTCAGGCGGGTGACGTGCCGAACGTGCCGGTTGTCGAGGTCCGTGTCTGATGGGAGGTTTAGGTGCGGATTTGCAGGCGCATTTGGCGTCGGGTGTCACAACGCTCTGCCGTTGCTGGTCGATCACGAGGGCCGATGGCGAGATATACGGGTTTACCGATCACGATTGCGATCTGGCTTTTGACAGTGTCACGTTTAGGGCCAATACAGGGCTTTCCGCAATGGCGCTGCAGCAGAGCACAGGCCTGTCTGTCGATAACAGCGAGGCACTGGGCGCCCTGAGCGATGCCGCGATCCGCGAGGATGACATCGAGGCTGGCCGGTTCGATGACGCCGAAGTGCGCGCATGGTTGGTCAACTGGTCGAACACTTCTTCGCGCTGGCTTCAGTTTCGGGGCAACATCGGTGAGATCAAACGGGGCGCTGGCGCTTTCCGGGCCGAGCTGCGCGGGTTGACGGAAAAGCTCAACGTGCCGATCGGGCGGGTCTACCAGAAGCCCTGTACAGCGGTACTGGGGGATGCGTCCTGCACATTCGATTTGACGCAGCCGGGCTATGCGTTGGATGTCGAGGTCGAGCGCGTCAGCGATGCGCAACAGTTCGACTGGAATTTGATCGAAGGCTTTGAAGACGGTTGGTTTTCGCGGGGTCGATTTTCCGTCCTGACGGGCAAAGCGATCGGTCTTTGGGGAGCGGTCAAGAAGGACCGGAAACTGGGAGAGGCGAGACAGGTTCAACTGTGGCAGCCTCTTCGCGGTCAGGTTTTGCCGGGCGACATGATCCGGCTTGAAGCCGGATGCGACAAGCTATTCGAGACCTGCCAGCTCAAGTTCGATAATCTTCTCAATTTTCAAGGTTTTCCGGACATTCCCGGCGAGGACTGGGTCATGTCGGTTCCCCGTCAATCGGGCGTGAATACAGGGGGGAGCCGTAGATGACGGTGTTGGCGGATCAGATCGTTCAGACGGCCAGAGACTGGATCGGTACGCCCTATCGGCATCAGGCCTCTGTCCTCGGGGCGGGCGCAGACTGCCTTGGTCTTGTTCGGGGCGTGTGGAGGACGCTCTATGGACGCGAACCGGAAATCGTGCCTGCCTACAGCTACGATTGGTCTGAGGTGCAGGGAAAGGAGCGGCTCTGGGCGGCAGCCGCCCGGCACTTGTCCGAAAAAGAAGCTGACGTTGTTTCTCCGGGCGATCTGATCCTTTTTCGGATGCGCAAGCGGGCCGTTGCCAAGCATCTTGGCATTCTGGTGCAGCTTACCCCTTATCCGACCTTTGTTCACGCCTATAGCGGCCATGGTGTTGTCGAGAGCATGCTTAGTGCGCCTTGGCGTCGCCGTGTGGTCGCGAGCTTTGAATTCCCTAGGGAGGTCGGGTAATGGCGACAATTCTGTTATCCGCCGCAGGCGCGGCAATCGGTGGGTCGGTCGGCGGCACAGTGGCTGGCCTGTCATCTGCCGTATTGGGCCGTGCGGTTGGCGCGACTGTCGGCAAGGTCATCGATCAACGGCTGCTTGGGCAGGGATCGGAGCCTGTCGAAACAGGCCGTATCGAACGGTTCCGATTGACTCAGGCCAGCGAAGGGGAAGCGATAGCGCAGGTTTACGGTCGCATGCGTGTTGGCGGGCAGGTGATCTGGGCGTCTCAATTCCGCGAAACCTCAATGACGACCGGAGGCGGCGGAAAGGGCGCGCCAAGCGCGCCGAAGACTACTCGTTTCAGCTACAACGTCTCGCTGGCCATCGCACTGTGCGAAGGGGAGATCGCAAGCGTCGGTCGCATCTGGGCAGACGGGGAAGAGGTCTCGCGCGAGGACCTCAATATGCGCATCTACAAAGGCACGTCAGACCAGTTGCCGGACCCGGTGATCGAGGCTACAGAGGGCGCTGGGCAGGTGCCTGCCTACCGGGGCACCGCCTACGTTGTCATGGATAATATTGCGCTGGAGCGGTTTGGAAACAGGGTCCCCCAGTTTTCTTTCGAAGTTGTTCGGCAGGAACAGAAGAACGCAGGCACATATGTGCAGGACCTTGCGCAGATTGTGCGGGGCGTTGCTCTGATCCCGGGCACCGGAGAATATTCGCTTGCAACGACAGCCGTTCATTATGATGGGGGGCCGGGCAGCAAGTGGACAGCCAATGTACATACACCCTCTGGCCTCAGCGACTTCGAGACCTCTATCCAGTCGCTGTCGGAAGAATTGCCCAATTGTAAGGCCGGCTCTCTGGTTGTCTCATGGTTTGGGGGTGACCTCCGCTGTGTTTCCTGCCCGATAGTACCAAAGGTCGAACGTACCGAATTCGACGGTGGTAACATGCCATGGCGCGTTTCCGGGCGGACCAGAGCCACGGCAGAGACCATCGCGCGCGTGGATGATCGTCCTATCTACGGCGGCACGCCTGCGGATGCCTCTGTAGTGGAAGCGATCCGTCATATGAACGCAAACGGTATCGACGTGCTGTTTTATCCGTTCATCCTTATGGATCAGAAACAGGGCAATACATTGCCGGATCCCTGGTCTGGCGCAGAGGAGCAACCGCATCTCCCATGGCGGGGCCGCATCACGCTGTCAAAGGCACCGGGCCAGCCCGGCAGTCCGGATGGCACAGCGACAGCAGATGACGAAGTCGCGGCGTTTTTCGGGTCAGCTCAAGTTGCGGATTTTTCGATTGGCGATGGCGTGGTCACCTATTCCGGGGCCGAGGATTGGGGACTTCGTCGGTTCATCCTGCACTACGCGGCCCTTTGCGCTGCGGCCGGTGGCGTGTCGTCCTTTTGCATCGGCTCCGAAATGCGTGGGTTGACCCAGATCCGCGGCACTCTGGGCTTCCCGGCCGTTCAGGCATTACGGCAGCTGGCGGTGGATGTGCGAGCCCTCCTTGGTGCAGATACCCGGATCAGCTACGCCGCCGACTGGTCCGAGTATTTCGGATACCAGCCGCAAGATGGAAGCGGTGACAGGTACTTTCATCTCGATCCCCTTTGGGCGGATGATAACATCGATTTCATCGGGATCGATAACTACATGCCGCTTTCCGACTGGCGGGATGGCGATACCCATTTGGATAGGCAGGCGGGGTGGGCAAGCATATACGATCTGGACTACCTGCGCGCCAATGTCGAAGGCGGCGAAGGGTTCGACTGGTACTATCACTCGCCCGAGGCGGAGGCCGGCCAGATTCGGACCGAGATCACGGATCAGGCGCATGGGGAACCGTGGATCTGGCGGTACAAGGATCTCAGGAGTTGGTGGCAGAACAGTCATCACGAGCGCATCGGCGGGGTGCGCCAACCCACGCCGACCGATTGGGAGCCGCGATCAAAACCGATCTGGTTCACTGAACTCGGGTGTGCCGCCTTGGACAAGGGAACCAACCAGCCGAACAAGTTCGTCGATCCCAAGTCGTCGGAATCGCGGTTGCCCAAGTATTCAAACGGTCAGCGTGACGACTTTATCCAAGGCCAGTATCTGAGGGCGATCCTCGGCCATTGGGGAGAAGCTGCAAACAACCCGATTTCCGATATTTACGATGGCCCGATGATAGATCTCGGCCATGCCTTTGTCTGGGCGTGGGACGTGCGGCCCTATCCGGCCTTTCCGAACAATCAGGAACTCTGGGCGGATGGAGAGAATTACCTGCGCGGTCACTGGTTGAATGGCCGGGTCGGCGCACGCACTCTGCGCTCCGTTGCCGAAGAACTCTGTTTGCGCTCCGGGATTAACACGGTGGATGCAGAGAGGCTATACGGTGTCGTTCGTGGATATACGTTCGATCAGGTCAGCGATGCCCGCGCGGCGCTGCAGCCTCTTTTGCTGCGGTATGGCTTCGATGTGATCGAGAAGGACGGGGTCTTGGAGTTTCGGCTGCGGGACGGCAAGAACCCCAGTGTGCTTGATGCCGAACGGCTTGCGTTGACGTCGGAGATGGACGGCTCTTTCGAGCAGCTCCGCGCGGCCGAGGCGGAGACGACGGGGCGTATTCGTGTGCGCTTCATCCAGTCCGGCGGGGATCATGACATCGTTGCCGAAGAGGCCGTGTTGCCAGATCAGGCAACGCACGCAGTTTCCGCCAGCGATCTGCCTATTGCCATGACCCGTGCCGAGGGCCGTCAGGTCGCCGAACGCTGGCTGAGCGAGGCGCAGTTGGCACGCGACACCATCCGTTTTGCCCTTCCGCCCTCTCGGCTGGACCTCGGTGCGGGGGACATCGTTTCAGTGTCAGGGGACCAACTGGAAGGCGACGCCTTGTACCGCATAGACCGGGTCGAACACATGGAATTGCAATTGATCGATGCGGTACGCATCGAGCCTTCGGTTTACGAACTGCCGGAGATTGCAGAAAAACTGGCCACACAACACGCCTTTGCGGCGCCGACACCGGTATTGCCCTTGTTCATGGATCTACCGCTTATGCGCGGCGACGAGGTGCCGCACGCGCCGCATATTGCGGTGACTTCACAGCTCTGGCCGGGAACGGTCGCCGTGTACAGTTCCGAAAGCGATGATAATTTAGTTCTGGATGAAATCATTGCGGCGCGCTCTGTCATAGGAAAGATCGAAACGCCCTTGCGCTGGGCGCGTACCGGGTTGTGGCAGAATGGGGCGCATCTGCAGGTCAAACTCATTTACGGCGCACTCGAAAGCCGACCCGAGGAAGCCGTGCTTAACGGCGCCAATGTTGCCGCCATCGGCGATGGTGCGCCCGGCAACTGGGAACTTATCCAGTTTCGCGACGCCGAACTGATCTCACCCGATACATATTGGCTAAGTGGTTTCCTGCGCGGGCAAGCGGGAAGCGACCCCTTGGCGGCTGATCCCTGGCCGGTCGGCAGCTGGTTCGTTCTACTGGACGGGACGGCACCACAGATCGACCTTGCCAGCACCAAACGTCGCATCGCGCGGCACTACCGGATCGGACCGGCGCGGCGCCCTGTGGATGACCCGTCCTATGAACATATCGTTGCGTCATTCGACGGTAACGGTCTCCGCCCATATGCACCGGCGCATGTGCTTGCCAAGAAAATAAGCGGCGGCGCGATAAGCCTGACCTGGATCCGCCGGACCCGTATCGACGGAGACGACTGGAATACGCCCGAGGTGCCGCTGGGCGAAGAGCAAGAGCTTTACCTCATACGTGTCTGGCAATCCGGCGATCTGCTAAGACAAATCGAGGTCTCGCTACCGGCGTGGACTTACTCGACAGGTGCTCAGGCCGCAGACGGATTGCAGGCCGGCACAGATTTCGATGTTGAAGTCGCGCAGGTATCCGCGCGCTACGGTCCCGGCCTGTTCCGCAGGATCACGGTAGCCGGGTAGGGAAATGCGTCCACTGCTACACGGAGATGTCTCGAATGCCGCCCGGGCGCTGCTGGCGAGCGCGCCCGGGCGCCGTCAAACGCTGTGCCAGCAGATGGTGCGAGAGGCGGAACTGGCGGATCGGCATGTTCAGCGAACAGGACGCCTGCATCCCGAATGGGGAAACGGATCGCTGATGATGGCGGCGCGAAAGTACCGGCTGGCCAAGGAACCCGGTTTCGACGATGTCGAATTCATTGAATGTTTTCAGACCGTTCTTGAGCAACTTAAGCTGGCTCTGCTGAAGGATCAGCGGTCAAACCCCTAACTCTGCGCCAGCGAAGAATCCCTGTTTTTTACCATACCGATTAACCATTCGTTTCCGGAATTAAGGCCATCACAGGTTTGCGTTTGGGCATCAGAGCGAATACTGGCTAAGATGAACCTGTATTCATCTGACCGGAATCTCGGAAAACAAGGATTCACCTATGGCTGAGACCCGTACCAAACTGGCAAGCGTCGACCCTGTCTGGGATCGCATCACAAGCGAAGCACGCGAAGCGGTTCAGAATGAACCTTTGATGGGCGGGCTTATCCATGCCTGCATTCTTCATCACAAGACATTGGACAAGGCCCTTTCTTATCGAATCTCGGCCAAGCTGTCCTCGAATGAAATGTCGATGGCGATCCTGCGCGAAATCGCGGATCAGGCATTTTCGGAAACGCCCGAGTTGATTCAGGCCGCACGTGCGGACCTCGTTGCCATCTACGAGCGTGATCCAGCCTGCCACAGGCTTCTGCAGCCGGTGCTCTACTTCAAGGGCTATCAGGCGGTGCAAGCTTACCGCGTCGGTCATTGGCTCTGGATGCAGGGGCAGCGCGATCTGGCCTATTTCTTCCAGATGCGCATTTCCGAAATATTTGGCGTCGATATTCATCCAAACGCCCGGATCGGCAAGGGGATCATGATCGACCATGCCCATTCCATTGTGATCGGCGAAACTGCGGTTGTTGGTGACAATGTCTCAATGCTGCATTCGGTGACCCTTGGCGGGACTGGCAAGGAAGAAGAAGATCGTCACCCCAAGATCGACGATGGCGTGCTTATTGGCGCGGGCGCCAAGGTGCTTGGCAATATCCGCGTCGGCCATTGCAGCCGGGTGGCCGCCGGATCGGTTGTTCTGGCCGATGTGCCGGCTTGCAAGACGGTTGCCGGGGTTCCGGCAAAGATCGTGGGCGACGCAGGTTGCGACCAGCCTGCAACCAACATGAACCAAAGCCTTAAAGGCTGTGATTGTTCTGACTGAATGTTAAAAAGGCCGCCTTATGAGGCGGCCTTTTTCATGCCAGCGCGCGGTCGGTTTACGCCTCTCTCGGCAAACCAAGCCTTGGATTGCGCTTTGCCACGTACCACGCGATCCCAAGCATCGCGATCCCGCCAAAAGCGAGAGCGGCACCAACCTGACCGGTAACGCCCCAGCCATAACCCGCCGCCAGCGCCTGTCCGGCAAGAAACGGCCCCAGCGCATTGCCCGCGTTGAACGCCGCGTGGTTCAAGGCGGCGGCCAAGGTTTGTGCGGTTCCGGCAACCTCCATCAGCCGCATCTGGATGGGTATGACCAGCCCGGCGGTCATCCCCATGATCAGGATCGCCAACGTCATCAGCATCCAATTGCCCACGACAGCGGTGTAGAAAAGCGCAGCGAGGATCATGCCGATCAGCAGCACAAACGCACCGCCGAAATGCGACCAGTTCGCAAGCCGTCCGGCGATGAAATTCCCCAGCGTCGCACCGATGCCAAACGCTGAAAGAGCCAGCGGGATGCTCCACACAGGCGCATTGGCGGAATCGATCATCGCGGCAGACAGGAACGCATAGACGGCGAACACCGCGCCGAACCCGATTGCGGCGACCAGCAGGGTCAGCAGTACGTCGCGATTTGCCAGCGCGCTCAACTCGCTCAGCGGGTTCAACGTCTTGTCGCGCGGCACTGAGGGCGCGACACGGAACAGCATCAGCGCCGAGATTGCTGTCACGACGCCGACGATCACAAAGCACCAGCGCCAGCCAAAGCTTTGTCCGATTGCACCCGCGGCGGGCACGCCGATGACGTTGGCAATCGTCAGCCCGGTCAGAACCTGCGCAATCGCGGCCGCGCCGCGTCCCTTCGGGGAAAGCTGCGCGGCAAACAACATGGATACCCCAAGCAGTGCCCCATGGGGCAGACCGGACAGGAACCGGGACGCGACGAGAAGATCCAGATTGGGCGCAAGTGCCGAGGTCAGGTTTGCAATCCCGTAAAAAGCGACGAGCAAGAGAAGCAGCGTCTTGCGATCCAGCCATGCGCCTAAAACGGCCAAAATCGGTGCGCCGATGACAACTCCGATGGCGTAGGCGCTGACCGCATGCCCGGCAGCCGGTTCGCTAACGCCAAGGTCAAGCGCGTAATAGGGTAATAGACCCATTGCGGCGAATTCGGCGACACCAACGGCAAAAGCACCAATCGCAAGAGACAGGATCGTCAGCCGCGCCTGACGGTCGAAATGAGTCATCGGAAACCCCGGGGTTAGAAAGCAGGCCCGTCGCGGATTTCCGCAGCGCAGCAATTTCGAACCTAAAGAATGTTGGCGCTATCGCAAGCGCGTCCGGCGCATGGGCGACATGAGACTTTTGCATGGCTCATGGGCGGAAACGAAAAACCCGGCTTCCTGACGGGGAGGCCGGGGTGATTTCTGTTCTGTCGTGCCGGTCAGGCGAGCATGACCATCGGGTTTTCAAGGTTCTCGACAATGGCCTGCAAGAGCTGCGCGCCGAGCGCGCCGTCGATAACCCGGTGGTCGACGGACAGGGTGACGGACATGACCGTTGCCACAGTCACTTCGCCGTCTTTTCCGATCACCGGCTTTTTCACACCGGCCCCGACCGCAAGAATCGCACCATGAGGCGGGTTGATCACCGCGTCAAAGTTGTCGATCCCGAACATGCCAAGGTTGGAGATGGCAAAGCTGCCGCCCTGATATTCATGTGGCGCAAGCTTGCGGTCGCGGGCACGGGTGGCAAGGTCTTTCATCTCGGAGGACAGCGCCGAGAGCGATTTCATCTCCGCGTCCTTCAGAACCGGCGTGAACAGACCGCCTTCGATGGCAACCGCAACAGCCACATCCGAAGGTTTGAGCTTTAGCATCCGGTCGCCTGCCCAGACCGCATTGGCATCCGGCACCGATTGCAGCGCCAGAGCGCAGGCTTTGATGATAAAGTCGTTGACCGACAGTTTTACATCGCGACCTTCGAGCTGTTTGTTCAGATCGGCGCGAAACTTCATCAGCGCGTCCAGCTTGATGTCGCGCCGCAGGTAGAAATGCGGGATCGACTGCTTGGCCTCGGTGAGACGAGCAGCGATCGTCTTGCGCATCCCGTCGAGCTTGACCTCTTCGTAGTCGCGACCTTCGTACATCTTGGTCACGGCTTCGGTGGATGGGCCCTGCGCCATCGCGGCGGGGGCCGCCGCCGCCGCTGCCGGAGCGGCTTTTTCGGCCGCCGGTGCAGATGCCTCACCCGGTTTCGCGGATTCCACGTCTGCCTTCACGATCCGCCCATGCGGACCCGATCCCTTGATCGAGCCAAGATCCAACCCCTTGTCCGCAGCGATCCGACGCGCGAGAGGCGACGCAAAGATGCGCTCGCCATCCTTGTCCGGGGCAGGGGGCGCCTTTGCTGCGGGCTTTTCCGGTTCGGCTTGCGCCTCTTTCGGTACCGGCTTTTCGGCCGGTTTCTCGGCGGTTTCCGGTTTTTCGGGGGCCGAGGTCTCACCGATATCATCGGCGCTTTCACCCTCTTCCAGCAGCACGGCGATGGGCGTGTTCACCTTTACACCTTCGGTGCCCTCGGCGACGAGGATCTTGCCGACGGTGCCTTCGTCCACCGCCTCGAACTCCATCGTCGCCTTGTCGGTCTCGATCTCGGCCAGCAGGTCGCCCGAGGAGACGGTATCGCCCTCCTTGACCAGCCATTTCGCCAGCGTGCCCTCTTCCATGGTCGGGGACAGGGCGGGCATCAGGATTTCCGTAGGCATCTCGCGCGCTCCTTACCGGTAGGTGACTTTATGGACCGCCTCGATCACCTCGTCGGTGGTCACCAGCGCCAATTTCTCGAGGTTCGCGGCATAAGGCATCGGGACGTCCTTGCCGGTACAGTTGATCACCGGCGCATCGAGGTAGTCAAATGCCTCTTGCATGATGATCGAGCTGATGTAGCTGCCGACCGAGCCCTGCGGCCAGCCTTCTTCGACGGTGACGCAGCGGTTGGTCTTTTTCACCGACCGAATGATCGCATCCGTATCCATCGGGCGCAGGGTCCGCAGGTCAAGCACCTCGGCATTGATCCCGTCCTCGGCGAGCTTGTCGGCGGCTTCGAGCGCGTACTGCATCCCGATGCCAAAGCTGACGATCGTCACGTCATCGCCCTCTCGCCAGATCCGGGCCTTCCCGAAGGGCACCGTATAATCGTCAATATCCGGCACCTCGAAGGTGCGACCGTAAAGGATCTCGTTTTCGAGGAAGATCACCGGATTCGCATCGCGGATCGCGGTTTTCATCAGCCCCTTATAATCCGAAGCCGAGTAAGGCATCGCCACTTTCAGGCCCGGGATTTGCATGAACCAGGCGGCATAGTCCTGGCTGTGCTGCGCCGCCACGCGGGCGGCTGCCCCGTTCGGGCCACGGAAGACCATCGGCGCTCCCATCTGACCGCCCGACATGTACAGCGTCTTGGCGGCAGAGTTGATGATCTGGTCCATCGCCTGCATGGCGAAGTTGAAGGTCATGAACTCGACGATGGGTTTCAGCCCGCCAAAGGCCGCGCCGACGGCGACACCGGCAAAACCGTGCTCGGTGATCGGCGTGTCGATCACACGTTTGGGGCCGAATTCGTCGAGCAGGCCCTGGCTGATCTTGTAGGCACCTTGGTACTCGGCGACTTCCTCGCCCATCAGGTAGACGTCCTCGTCGCGGCGCATCTCTTCGGCCATCGCGTCGCGTAGCGCTTCGCGAACCGTCTGCTCTTTCATATCGGTGCCTTCGGGCCAGTCGGGTGAGGTGTCAGCCGGTTTCGACTTGGGCGCCTCGGCTGCCGGCTTCTCCTCCGGCTCGTCGGGCTTGGCTTCTTCCTTCGGTGCCGAGGAAACCTCGATATCGTCGGCGCTTTCGCCTTCTTCGACCAGCACGGCAATGGGCGTGTTTACTTTGACACCCTCGGTGCCTTCCTCGATCAGGATCTTGCCGACGATACCTTCATCGACCGCTTCGAATTCCATCGTGGCCTTGTCTGTCTCGATCTCGGCGAGGATATCGCCCGAGGAAACCGTATCACCCTCTTTGACGAGCCATTTCGCCAGCGTGCCCTCTTCCATTGTCGGTGAAAGGGCCGGCATCAGAATTTCAGTTGCCATCTCAGTTCACCTCCTGCGGAATTTCGGTGGCATAGATATCGGTCCAAAGCTCCTCGACGGCGGGCTCGGGGCTTTCCTTCGCAAACTCGGCCGAAGCGTTCACGATCTCTTTGATTTCCTTGTCGATTTCTTTCAGCTTGTCCTCGGTGATGGACTTGCCGCTCAACAGCTTGGCACGGACCTGTTCAATGGGGTCGCGTTCCTCGCGCATTTTTTGTACTTCTTCGCGGGTCCGGTACTTGGCCGGGTCCGACATAGAGTGACCGCGGTAGCGATAGGTCTTGATCTCGAGGATATAGGGACCGTCGCCCTTGCGGCAGTGGGCCACCGCGCGCTCTCCGGCCTCTTTGACAGCGATCACGTCCATCCCGTCGACCATCTCGCCGGGGATACCAAAGGGTTCGCCCCGCTTGTGGATTTCGTCGGTCGAGGTCGAGCGCTTCTGTGCCGTGCCCATCGCATACTGGTTGTTCTCGATCACGAAGATCACAGGCAGCTTCCAGAGGGCGGCCATGTTGAAGCTTTCGTAGACCTGGCCCTGGTTCGCCGCGCCGTCCCCGAAATAGGTGAACGTTACGCGGCCGTTTTCCTTGTAGCGATCGGCAAAGGCCAGACCGGCGCCAAGCGGCACCTGCGCGCCAACGATGCCATGCCCACCGTAAAAGTTCTTTTCTTTCGAGAACATGTGCATGGAGCCGCCCTTGCCCTTGGAATAGCCGCCTTCGCGGCCCGTCAGTTCGGCCATGACGCCCTTTGGGTCCATGCCGCAGGCCAGCATATGCCCGTGGTCCCGATAAGAGGTGATCCGCTTGTCGCCTTCCTCGGCAGCGGCCTCGAGCCCGACGACAACGGCCTCCTGTCCGATGTAGAGGTGGCAGAAGCCGCCGATCAGGCCCATCCCATAAAGCTGGCCGGCCTTTTCCTCGAAACGGCGGATCAGCAGCATGTCGCGATAATAGGATAGCATCTCCTCGGGGGAGACCTCGGATTTCTTCGTGGTTTTTCGGGCGGCCATATCTCTGAACTCCCCATCTGGAAACATAGTTTAGTGTTAAACTATTCTATAGGGCAGATTATAGAGCGTTGCGAGCAATTTAAACCCCGCACGGCAAGACCGGCAGATATTTGGAAAAATTGTTACGAAACAGAGGGTCGAAGGGGCGTTCAGCGGATGACGATTTCATCAGCGCGCAGGAGGCCAAGCACGTGGCGCGCCTGCTGGTCGAGCAGATCCAGATCGAGGTAGTTGTCTGAGAGCCGCTTGGTGAGGTTTTCCATCACTTTGATATCCGACTGGAGCGCTGCGAGATCGCGGCTGAGCGTGTCGGCCTCGGCGGCGATTTCCACGCGGCGGAACAGCCCGTAATTGCCCTGCACGGCCGCAAAGGTGAAATAGGCGCTTAGCGCAAAAGCCAGTGCGAAAAAGAAGATACCGCCTAAGCCGGGACGTGTGGAACGGGTCAACTGCTGCCTCTCATGCGCTCTTTTTGTAAACGCTTGATCCACTATGACACAGGTGATTCGCCAAGTGAATCCCCTGTTTCCAAAAATGAGGGCGCAGGCGTCATTTTTCGCCTACGCCCCGGTTTTCGCAGATGGGCCGATCAGCCTGCGTTCGAGGCCGTGTAGATGCCTTCGATGGTCTCATCCAGCGTGGCGTCGAAATCTTCGTCGCTCTGCTTGGCGTCGAGCCCTTCGGTCAGCGCCCGCGAGAAAGACGCGATGACGCCGGTGTTCTTGGAGAGCCGCTCGTTGGCTTCTTCACGGCTGTACCCGCCCGAGAGTGCCACCACCCGCATCACCCGGTTGTGGTTGACCAGCGGTTGATACAGATTCTCGGTTTCGGGCAGTGTCAGCTTGAGCATGACCTTGAAGCTTTCCGGCAGCTCGTCGAGACGACGCAGCAACTGGTCGAGGAGGATGCCTTCGGCTTCCTTCTTGTCGGCGATGCTGATCGTCACCTCGGGTTCGATGATCGGCACCAGATCGTGCTTGAGCACCTGCTCGCCAATGTCGAACTGTTGATCGACGACCTTGCGGATGCCTTCCGCCGAGGCTGCGTTGATCACCGAACGCATCTTGGTGCCAAAGATCCCTGCCTCCTTGGCGCGGCTGAGCAGTTCATCGAGGCCGGGCATCGGCTTCATCAACTGAACACCGTCTTCTTCGTCTGCAAGGCCCTTGTCGATCTTGAGAAACGGCACAACGCCGCAGTCTTCCCAGAGGTACTGGGCCGACGGCTTGCCGCCGATTTCGCGGTCCATGGTCATTTCGAACAGGATCGCACCAATAACCCGCTCTCCGGTAAAGGCCGAAGAGGTCACGATCCGCGAACGCATCGCATGGATCAGGTCGAACATCTCCGCTTCAGAGCTGTATTCGTCTTCCTCGATCCCATAGAGGCGCAGCGCCTTGGGGCTGGACCCGCCGCTTTGATCGAGCGCCGCGATAAAGCCTTTGCCTGAGGTCATCTTTTGCGTCTGTTCGGAATTGGACATAATGTTTTTCACTCGCATTTCGGGGCAGGCCGTTCTTGGCCGGAATCCATCGTTCACAAGGTCTTAGGCAATGCCTGACCTTGTTTCAATGCTGGTGGCGCTAACTGCCTCCGTCACGCTTTCAGTGCGGCGACCCCGGGCAGGGTTTTGCCCTCCATCCATTCAAGAAACGCACCTCCTGCGGTCGAGATATACGTGAAATCCTCCGCAGCCCCGGCCTTGTTCAGTGCGGCCACCGTGTCACCGCCACCGGCGACGGTAATCAGTTTGCCCGCGCGGGTCAGGTCTGCTGCCGCCTTGGCGGCCGCATTGGTGGCAGCGTCAAACGGAGCGATCTCAAAGGCACCCAGAGGTCCGTTCCAGATGACGGTTTTGGCGCGCTCGAAAACCTGAAGGATATGCGATACCGAATCCGGCCCGGCGTCGAGGATCATCGCGTCGCCCGGCACATCCTCGGTCTTGACGGTCTCACTCGGGGCGTTTTCGGCAAACTCGCGCGCAACGACCGCGTCGCGCGGCAAGAGCAGCTCGCACCCGGTCTGGGCCGCCTTGGCGGCGATCTCGCGGGCAGTGTCGGCAAGGTCGTGCTCGCAAAGCGATTTGCCTACGTCGATGCCGCTGGCGGCAAGAAAGGTATTGGCCATACCACCGCCGATCACCAGCACATCGACCTTTTCAATCAGGTTCGAGAGGAGATCGAGCTTGGTCGACACCTTGGCGCCGCCGACGACGGCGACAACGGGACGTTCCGGATCACCAAGCGCAGATTCCAGCGCGGAAAGCTCGGCCTCCATCAGCCGACCGGCGCAGGAGGGCAGCAGTTGTGCGACGCCTTCGGTCGAGGCGTGTGCCCGGTGCGCGGCGGAAAAGGCATCGTTGCAATAGACATCACCAAGCTCGGCGAATTCCGCCGCCAGTTCGGCGTCGTTCATTTCCTCGCCGGGCTGAAAGCGCGTGTTCTCCAAAAGCAGAACCGACCCATCGGGCAGGGCACCGACAGCAGCGCGGGCGGCATCGCCCCGGCAATCGGCGCAGAACATGACCGGCGCCTCAAGCGCGGCGGCAATCGGTTCGACCAGCGGACGTAGCGACATCTCGGGGACATGTTTGCCCTTGGGACGTCCGAAATGCGCCAGCAGTATCGGTTTGCCGCCCGCTTTCAGAATGTCCTTAAGCGTCGGGACAATGCGCTGGATGCGGGTGTCGTCGGTTACTCGCCCGTCTTCCATCGGAACGTTGATATCAACCCTCACCAGCACACGTTTGCCGTTCAGATCCATATCGTCCAGCGTGTTCCAGCCCATATCGCTCCCTTTCCTTTGGTTTCAGCAAGGTTTTTCCTGCATTTGCGGCACGGGTCAATGGTTCACTTGGCTTTCCCGCCCGCGAGCCTTAGGTAATCCGCCAAAGGTTAAAAGACAGGAGAGCCAGATGGCCGAGATCAAAGACCCGGAAAACACGATCCTGATGGAGCTGAAAGACGGCACCGTCACGATCGAACTCATGCCCGACGTGGCGCCCAAACATGCCGAGCGGATGAAGGAACTGGCCCGCGCTGGTGAATATGACAACGTCTGCTTTCACCGCGTGATCGAAGGCTTCATGGCCCAGACCGGCGACGTTCAGCACGGCGATATGGAAGACGGGTTCAACATCCGCATGGCTGGTACCGGCGGTTCCGAGCACCCGGATTTGCCCGCCGAATTCTCCAAGCTGCCGCATGACCGTGGCACCCTTGGCGCGGCCCGGTCGCAGAACCCGAATTCGGCCAATTCGCAGTTCTTCATCAACTTCAAGGATAACCATTTCCTGAACGGTCAGTACACGGTTTATGGCCGCGTCATTTCCGGCATGGAGCATGTGGATGCGATCACCCGGGGCGAGCCGCCAGCGGATCCCGACCGTATGATCAGCGTCAAGGTGGCTGCAGATGTTTAAGCCTGCGCTGACCGCTGCGGTGCTGCTGGCCGCCGGGCCCGCGCTGGCCACCGGCCTTGAGATCGAAGTCGCGGGCGAAAGCTCGGGCACGATCACCATCGACCTGCTGGAAGATGTCGCGCCTCAGCACGTGGAGCAGATCGCCGCTCTGGCCGAGGCAGGGGCCTATGATGGCGTGGTGTTCCACCGCGTGATCGACGGTTTCATGGCCCAGACGGGTGACGTGGAGTTCGGCAAGCTTGGCGATGACATGCGCCGAGCAGGCACCGGCGGATCGGATCGCCCGGACCTGCCAGCTGAATTCTCGGACATTCCTTACGAACGCGGTATCGTCGGCATGGCCCGGTCGCAGAACCCGGACAGCGCCAATTCGCAGTTCTTTATCATGTTCAATGATTACCCGAGCCTCAACGGTCAGTACACGGTCGTGGGTCGGGTAACCCACGGCATGGATGTTGTGGATGCGATCAAGCGCGGCAAAGGCCCCAACGGGGCCGTGATCGGTGAGCCGGACCGCATGGTCAAGGTAACCGTTACCGAATGAAAATTTTTGCGCCGGGGCGGGGCTCCGGCGCATTGCGCTTAAAGTTCAGGTGTCCGGCTTGCCTGCTTTGAACCCGTACCGGCATTAAGAGACAATTGCTTAGGACCGCCGCGCGGCTTCATCCGCGCAATGGCCTTCCAGCACGCCTCCCCGTGTCTGTTCCCGGTTAACGGTCGCAAGTACCAAATGGGCAAGCGCCGGGGCCGATTTGCGCCCTGGCCTGTGATCGGACTGCCAGAGCCGGAACCGGATCATTGAGCAACGCGTCAAAGCCTTTTTAAGATCAACGACCAGTGCCAAGAATAGCTCGTTGCTTGAAAATAGTTCAGTGGCAGGATCAGAGCAGGTTACCGACCAAAACGGTGGCAAAACGTCCCCAAACGAAAAAGGCCGGCCGCCTTGCGGGCGGACCAGCCATCTTCTCGTTCGTATGACGACTGCCTGTGTTCAGGCAGCAGCCCGGTTTGCTTACCCGATCAGGATGCGTTCGATTTCGGCGCGGCGGCAGCGGGTTGCGGTGCTGCGGCTGCTGCCGGGTTGCCGGTCTGTTTGGCACCCGAGCGGCCTGGGTTCAGCGGGTCGTCCTGACGCTGCACGGAACCTTCGAAATGCGCGCCGCTTTCAATGGCGATGGTCTTGTGGATGATGTCGCCTTCGACGCGGGCGGTCGAGGTGAGACGAACCTTGAGACCACGAACACGGCCCACGATACGGCCATTCACGACGACATCGTCTGCCGTCACTTCGCCCTTGATGGTGGCGGATTCGCCGATGGTCAGCAGGTGCGCGCGAATGTCGCCTTCGACCGTACCTTCGACCTGGATGTCGCCGCTGGTCTTGATGTTGCCGGTGATGTGCAGATCGGCAGACAGGGTCGACGCGGGCGGTTTCGCCTTGGGCGAGCTGGTCTTGTAGTCACTTGCGGAAGGAGCACCAGTCGACGTGGACGGGGCAGGGGACGCGTGGGACTCGTCAGCGCTCTTGGAGCCGGGCTCGTTGATTTTGCTCTTTGAAAACATTGTTCGCAGCCTTGATGTAGATCATGGGGTTAACGGGCGTTCCGTCCACACGCACTTCGTAGTGCAGATGGGTGCCGGTGACCCGACCGGTATTACCCATATCACTGATGTGATCCCCGCGCGAGACCCTTTGTCCGACCTTCACACGAAGCTTTGAGTTGTGAGCGTAATAGGTTTCGATCCCGAAGGCGTGCTTGATCTTGATCAGTCGGCCAAAGCCCGACATCCAGCCCGCATGCGACACGACACCGTCGGCCGTGGCATAGATATTGGTGCCCATCGGACCCGCGAAATCCGACCCGTTATGCATGCGGCGTCCGCCGGTCTTGGGGTCGCGCCGATAGCCGAAACCACTGGTATAGCGAACGGCGTCGCGGATCGGGCTGGCAAAAGGCGCTTTCTTGGCTGCGATGCGATACATGTTCAGCAGATCCATCTGCGTCAGCAGTTTGTTGGCGCGCATTTCATCGGCCGAGGGTTCTTCGCCCCGTGTCGAGAAGGTCAGCGGCGTGAGGGGGCCGCCCTGGCCACTGTACCCGCGGCGCACCTGGTCGAGCAGACGGTCCGTCGAGAGACCCGCGCTCTTGAACATCTCGTCCAGCGGTACGATGGAAACGGCCATCGCGTCTTCGAGCTGGCCAAAGATCTGATCGTTCTTTTCTTCGAGCAGCCGCAGCTCCAGTTCCATCTCGTTGCGCTGCTCGATGGCGTTGCGCGCGTCGGCATAGATCCGGTCGCGTTCTACCGCGGTCTCTTCCAATGCCTCGGACATGAAATTCAGCGGCTCGGGTGAGCTGCTGGCGACACGGCTGGTTTCTTCGGATGTTTCCTCTTGCAGCGCGGCCAGCGCGTTGCGGGCGGCTTCGCGGTCCTGCATCGTGTCGCGCAGGGTGGACTGGATCACGTCAATGCCGGTGGCCAGTTCATCACGGCGGGTTTCGGACGCCAGCAATTCGGACTGCATGCGCGAAATCTGCGCCAGCGCCGTGTTGAACCGTTCCTGCGCAGCAACGGCTTCGGCGGCGCGCATGTCGCGCTCGCTGCTGATCGCGTTCAGCCGGTCCTGAAACAGTTGCTGGTCAAGTTTCGCCTGATCGCGGAAGTTGCTTGCGCCGATCGTATCCATGACCACGATAGCTGTGGCGACAATGGTCCAGCCAACGATGGCTGCCACGCCGATATAGGCAACAAGCTGCATTTCGGGTTTGAGGCGGATAAAACGCGTATCAGAGTCGGATTTGAGGAAGATACGTCGTTCAGGAAAGAGTCTTTCCAAGGTTGTGTGTATCTTGATTGCCAGCCGTGTCCGCACGCTGTGCTCCTTGTCCCATCCCACCCAAGTTGGCGCGCATTCCCCAACGCGTGCACCACGGACCATTGCATATCGTCGTGATACCCGTTGAGCAAGCGGCCATCCCGCAACACCGGCAGGTAAGCGCGGAATTTGAGCAAATTGGCAAAAAACCGCCGAGATGCAAGGACATGAGTTTTAATGTCATGTTAACCAACGAAGCGTTCCAGCGGCATTTCGCGGTGTGTCGTCGAGCGACGGCGACGGTGTCGAAAATGCCGGAAACGACGCGGGTTAAATGAATTATTCGGCTTTAATGAATTGTTACTTACAATTGCCGTGTAAGAAGTGCGCCAATGAAGTGAATTGCGCGGCAGGCTTTGAAGGAAATTGATCAGATCGGTCGCGAAACTCGATCAATTCCCTCCGGGTTGGGCGAATTGGCGCCCGAATTAACGAGGCATGAGAGGATATCCGCCATCTCGGCAGACAGGTTTCGAATGGCGTTGATAAGTGCCCCGAGGCTTTCACGGGTTTCATCGGCACCGTCGTCGGCGGTGCCAATCGCCTCTACACGGTTGAGCAGGTCATCGACTTGTTCGCGCAGATCCGGGGCAGCGGTTGTCGATAGGCATTCCACGGCTTTAGCAAGACGCGCCTGTTCGGCTCTCTCCTTCGCAAGCGTTGCCGCGCAGGAATTGCGTTCGATGGCAAGCAGCACGGCGCGCTTCATGCTCTCCTCGCCGATTTCATCTTTGACGAGGTAATCGACGCAGCCGCCGCGCATGGCCTCGATGATGATGTCGCGCTCGGCAACGCTGGTGGCCATGATCGGGGTCGCGGCGGACTGGTTTGCATGGGCGTTGACCATCGCCAGCGCGTCAAGGCCGGTATCGCCGCCGACATGATAGTCGAGGAAGATCAGGTTGAAAGATGTTCGGTCAATGGCTTCCTTGAGTTCGCCCAGCGTTGCCGCATCCGTGCCGGTGAATTGCAACCCGATCTTGCGACAGCACCGGTCAAGGCGCAGTCGATCGACCCGGTCGTCATCAAAGAATAGGACGCTCATGGGGGGCGTGCTCCCCATTGCGGTTCCATTCATCGAAGCTGGCGCATGTAAAGCGGCCATGGCTAATCCTTTTCGAAAACAGCCCGGAGTTCTTCGCGGTGGCGGGGCGTGAGCTCCGGTCGGCGTAAAGGGGGCGTCGGACCAAAGGATACTGGACGCAGAACTTTGGTGACCGGAACCCGCCTGTCGGCGCAGCGGCATTCTTACCATGCCGGTCTATCCGCATGGCAAGGTGTCATCATAAGACTAAAGAAGCTTTAACCGCCGCCCTGTGGACCGCTGGCGCAAATGCCTAGAGGGCGCGCACAGCCGCAAGCACTTCGTCGACATGGCCGTCGACCTTCACCTTGGGCCAGACCTGTTTGATCGTGCCGTCCGCCCCGATGAGGAACGTCGAGCGTTCGATCCCCAAGAAGGTCTTGCCGTACATCTTCTTTTCTTTCCAGACGCCGTAATCCTCGCAGGTCGTGCCCTCGGCATCCGACAAGAGCGGGGTGGTCAGCGCATGCTTTTCGACAAAGTTGTCGTGCTTTTTCACGCTGTCTTTCGAGATACCGAAGACCTTTGCGCCTGCGGCCTCAAAGGCCGGCATTTCGCTTGAAAAGCCGATCGATTCCTTTGTGCAGCCCGGGGTGTTGTCCTTGGGGTAGAAGAACAGCACAACAGGCGCGCCGCGCAGCTCGGACAGTGTGACCGTTCCGCCGCCATCCCTCGGCAGGGTGAAATCAGGGGCGGGATCGTTGATGTCGGGCATTGAATGGCTCCGCGAGTTGGGACAGATGTGAATTTCATAATAACGCGTTATCGGCGACAATAAAGGCGTGCAGGCGGAAATGAACGGGTTGCGCTATCGTGACTGAGGGCGATCAGAATGCACCGGAGCCGCTACCGCGCGGCGCACGGCGCAAGCGGAGACTGGCCCTGAAGGCCTGTCTGATATCGCTTGTCTTCATCGTTCTGCTCGGGGCGGTCGCCGCCGGTGGCGTTTACATGATGATCGGCCGGACGATGAGCGCGCCGCTCTGGGTGCAGGAGCGTATCGAGGACCGTTTCGAGGCGGATTTTGCCCCGCTCCAGATCGAGTTCGACGAGCTTGAATTCGTGCTCGGCACCGGTTGGCGGCCCCGGATCCGGTTGCAGAACACGGCCATCAGCGACGGCAGCGGGCGCGAAATCGTCCGGCTGAACCGCATGGGGGCCAGCCTTGCCATGCGACCCTTGCTCAAGGGTAGTGTCCAGCCGAAACGGATCTACCTGTCGGGCGTGCTGGCAACCCTGCGCCGAGATGCCGATGGCAAGATGGCGCTGCTCTTCGGGGATGGCGCGACGCCGTTTCGCAGCGCGGCCAACCTGCCGCAGCTTCTCGATTCATGGGCCCAGACCCTGCGCCAGCCAAAGCTGAGCGCCCTGACATCGGTTTCCGTTGACGGGGTCACGCTGCGCTACGAGGATCTGTTTCAGGGCCGCGCATGGACTCTGGATGGCGGGCAGTTGTCTATGGACCGCGACGGCGACGAATTGCAGATATCCTCCAGCGCGGGCCTGCTGGGCGGCAGCGATCTGGCCGGTCTGGTCGAGGCGAATTTTACCAGCCGCATCGGTGATGTCGCCGCCCGTTTCGGCATTTCGATCCGGGATATCGCGGCGCCCGACATTGCCGCGCAAAGCGTCGCGCTTGGCTGGCTGGGCGTTCTCCGGGCACCGATTTCGGGGTCGCTTCGCGGGCAGGTTGATGAAAGGGGCAAGCTCGGCCCCTTATCAGCGACGCTCCAGATCGGGGCCGGAGCGGTGCAGCCCAATCCTAACGCGCGCCCGATCCCCTTTGACGGTGCCCGCAGCTATTTCACCTATGATCCGGCGGGGCAGGTGCTGCAATTCGACGAACTTTCGATTTCGAGCGCCTGGGGCTCGGGGTTTGCCGAGGGTCGCGCTTACCTGGGCAATGCCGAAGGCGAGGTGCTCAAGGAAATGGTGGGGCAATTCCGGTTCAGCGAACTGGTGCTGCAACCGGCTGACCTTTATGAAAAGCCGCTCGAAATCGACAGCGCCAGCGCCGATTTCCGTCTCGAACTCGACCCGTTTCGCCTGCAACTGGGCGAATTGCTGATCGGCGACGACGAGAGCGAGCTGAACATGTCGGGCCATATGTCGGCGGGCAGCAAGGGCTGGCAAATCGCCATGGACGCCCATCTGAACGAAATGACGCCCGAGAGGCTGATCGAGATCTGGCCCGACGGTGCCGCCGCCAAACCGCGAAAATGGGTCACGGATAATGTCCGTAGCGGCCTGTTGCGCGACGTGAACCTCGCGCTGCGGATCGAGCCAAAGCAGAAGCCGGAAGTTTACGTCGATTTCGATTTTGAGGATGCCGAGGTCAAGTTCCAGCGTCACATGCCGACGATGACCGGCGCTTCGGGACAGGCGACGCTGGCAGAGAACCGGTTTGTCGCAACCGCGAGCTCCGGCATTGTGACCGCCGACGAGGGCGGCGCAGTGGATGTCTCGGGGACGTCCTTTATCATTCCGGACATCGGAATCCGCGAGTCGGCGCCGGGCATCGTGCGGTTCCGGGGCAGCGGGCCGATCACCGCCGCCCTGTCGCTCCTGAACCGGCCGCCGCTTTCGGTGATGGACAAGACGCCCCTTCCGGTGGACCTTGCCAACGGGAATATCGAGCTGACCGGAACGCTGGCGACTCCGCTCAAGAAGGGCACGCCCTTCGAAGAAGTGGAGTTTCACTTTGACGGCAGTCTCGATCAGGTCGAGAGCACGGTTCTGGTGCCCGAGCATGCTGTGAATGCAGAGAGGCTGCGTATTCGCGGGGATCAAGGGCAGGTCATCATTTCCGGCGATGGCGCGATTGACGGCGTGCCCGCGACGGTCTCCTGGCGTCAGCCCATCGGCAAGGGTGCCCCCAAGGCGAGCCGTGTCGAGGGCAATATCGAACTGTCGCAGGAACTGCTTGATACGTTCCGGATCGCATTGCCCAAGGGAAGTGTGTCGGGGCAGGGCGATGCCGGTTTCACGATCGACTTTGCGCCGGACACGCCACCTGCGCTGAACATCGAATCCGAACTTGTCGGGGTGGATCTGCGCGTGCCGCAGATCGGCTGGCGCAAGGGGCCGGACACAGCCGGGAAGCTGACCCTGTCTGCAACGCTGAGCCAGCCGCCCAAGGTCGAAAGCCTGTCCATCGAGGGCACCGGTTTCTCGGCGCAGGGATCGGTTAGCCTGACCGGTGACGGTGATCTTGAACGGGTCAGTTTTGGCTCTGTCCGGATGGGCGGCTGGCTGAACGTGCGCGCTGATCTCGTCGGACGCGGAGAGGCCCCGCCGATTTTGCGCGTATACGGTGGCACGCTTGATATGCGCAGCGCCCAGTTCGGCTCTGGCGGCGGCGGTGGCGGCGGGGCTTCCAGCCCAATGGAGGCGTCGCTCGACCGGTTGCAGATCACCGATACCATGGCGCTGACCGGCTTTTCTGGCAGTTTCACCACGACGGGCGGGCTGAACGGCGAATTCCGGGGACGGGTGAACGACGGCACTGCGGTGACCGGGCGCGTGGTGCCGCAAAAAGGGCGCAGTGCTTTCCGGCTCTTGTCGCAAGACGCGGGCGGTGTGTTTCGCTCCGCCGGTATTTTGAAACAGGGGCGTGACGGCAGTTTCGAACTGACCCTCGTGCCAGCCGATCAACCCGGCTATTTCGACGGCCAGCTAAGGGTCGAGAATACGCGGGTCGAGGACGCCCCGGCGATTGCCGCGCTGCTCAATTCGATCAGCGTCATTGGCCTCCTCGACGAGATGACCGGGCAGGGGATCCAATTCTCCGAAGTCGATGCCCGGTTTCTTCTCGGGCCGTCGCAGCTCACGCTTTATTCGTCCAGCGCGGTGGGTCCGTCGATCGGTATCTCGATGGACGGGACATTCGATGTGCGCAATGCGCTGCTGAACATGCAGGGGGTGATTTCGCCGGTTTACCTGTTGAACTCCATCGGATCGGTGCTGACGCGCAAAGGCGAAGGCTTGCTTGGCTTTAACTTTACCCTGACGGGTCCGGCGGCGGATCCGAAGGTCGGGGTCAACCCGCTGTCGGCACTGGCCCCCGGTGCGATCCGCGAAATCTTTCGCGCGCCTGCACCGACGAGGCCCGACGGTACCACCCCGGCGACAAGGAACGCGCCGGCTGCGAAACCGCCCGCAGGCGGATTTGGCGAAGGGGCCGGGGGCGGGCGATAAGAGACAGTGGTCAATCGCCGCGACAGGGCTTATAGCGCGGCGTCATGAAGCTTTCTGATTTCGATTTCGACCTGCCGAATGACCGTATCGCCCTGCGCCCCGCCGTGCCGCGCAGCTCGGCGCGCCTTTTGGTGGCGGATCGCGGGACGATCAACGACGCCCACGTATACGACCTGCCGGACTGGCTGCGCCCGGGCGACAGGCTGGTGTTGAACGATACGCAGGTGATCCCTGCACGGCTGACCGGTCAGCGACGTCGCAGCGCCGCTCAGGGTGATACAGCGGCGCGGATCGAACTGACGCTGCTTGAACCGCGCGCCGATGGATGCTGGACCGGGCTGATCAAACCGTTGAAGAAAATACGGCCCGGCGAGACAATCCATTTCACCGACGCGCTTTCGGCCGAGCTGGTCGGGGTCGAAGAGGGACAGGGCATCGTGCGGTTCAATCTTGCCGGTGGCGATTTCGACGCCGCGCTCGAAGAGGCCGGGCAGATGCCGCTGCCGCCCTATATCGCCTCGCAACGGCCAGCGGATGCACAGGACAAGACCGATTACCAGACAGTATTCGCGCGTGTCCCCGGAGCGGTGGCCGCGCCGACCGCATCGCTGCATTTCGACGACGCCTTGCTGGCGCAACTGAAAGAGCGCGGCGTGGAATTCACGCATGTGACGCTGCATGTGGGGGCGGGCACTTTCCTGCCGGTCAAGGTCGAGGATGTGACCACCCACAAGATGCACGCCGAATGGGGCGAGGTCAGCGAACAGGCCGCTGCCGAAATCGCCGCGACGCGCGCGAGTGGCGGGCGCGTGATACCCGTCGGCACGACGGCGCTGCGCCTCATCGAAAGTGCGGCGCGCGGCGGCGAAATCGCGCCGTGGCGCGGGGAGACCGATATCTTTATCTACCCGGGCTTCGAGTTCCACGTGACAGACGCGCTGATGACGAATTTTCACCTGCCGAAATCCACGCTTCTCATGCTTGTATCCGCGTTGATCGGTTATGAAGAAATGCGCATTATCTACGACCATGCGGTCAAAACCGGATACAGGTTTTTCTCCTATGGCGACTCCTCGCTTTTGATCCCGCGCTGACCGTCGCTCGCGCCGTTGTGCCGGGTGAAACCGCGCGGTCAGTTCTGGGGTTGCGGCGCTACTGTGACTTGGTATGTCGCGGCCAAAGGGGATTTCCCTACGGATGAGTCGGACAAGGGGCACTGGATGCCCCGCGTGTAGCAGAGGTGTGTGATGTTTCAGGTATTGTCGAGCGCATGGGCGCTGTTGCTGGGGCTTGGGCTCCTGATGATCGGCAACGGCCTGCAGGGGACGTTGCTGGGCGTGCGCGGCGATATCGAAGGCTTTTCGACACTGGAGCTGTCTTTCGTGATGTCCGCCTATTTCGTCGGCTTCCTCGGCGGATCGCGCATGGCGCCCGACATGATCCGTCGCGTTGGACACGTCCGCGTTTTTGCGGCGCTGGCCTCGCTGATTTCCTGCGTGATGATTCTTTATCCGCTGCTTACGCATCCGATCTACTGGGTGCTGGGCCGCATTGTCATCGGGTTCTGCTTTTCGGGCGTGTATGTGACTGCTGAAAGCTGGCTTAACAACGCAGCCGACAATGACAATCGGGGCAAGGCGCTGTCTCTTTATATGATCGTGATGATGCTGGGCGTGGTGCTGTCGCAGGCACTGATGATCGTGGCCGACCCGTCGGGGTTTGAAACCTTCATCATCGCCTCGGTGCTGATCTCGATTTCCTTCGCGCCGATCTTGCTGTCGATCAGCCCGACGCCAGCTTTCGAATCCACCAAGCCCAAATCGCTGGCCGAGATCATGCGTATCTCTCCTCTTGGCTGTGTCGGCATGTTCCTGCTTGGCGGCGTCTTTGCGGCCCAGTTCGGGATGAGCGCGGTTTACGGGGCCAAGGCCGGTCTTACAGTGCCGCAGATTTCGATCTTTGTCGGGACATTCTATGTGGGCGCGCTGCTGATGCAGTACCCGCTGGGCTGGCTGTCGGACCGGATGGATCGTCGTTTTCTGATCTTTATCGTTGCCGCACTCGGGGCCTTTGCCTCTCTGCTGGGCATGGTATTCGGCGGCGTGTTCATCTTTCTTCTGATAGCGGCCTTTGTCATCGGCGGCACCACAAACCCGCTCTATTCGCTGTTGATCGCCCATACCAACGACTTCCTCGAGCATGAGGACATGGCCGCGGCCTCGGGTGGGCTGGTCTTTATCAACGGGGTTGGCGCGGTCTCGGGCCCGCTGATCACCGGCTGGCTGATGGAGGACCGTATCTTTGGACCTGCAGGGTATTTCCTGCTGCTGGTGGTCCTGCTGGCGGCGCTGGCGCTATATGCGCTTTACCGGAACACGGTCCGGCCCTCTGTTTCTGTCGAAGAAGCTGGCAACGTCGCACCGATGTGGCCTGCCTCGACCGCTATGGCCGTCGAGATTGCGCAGGAATTCACCATTGATACCGAAACAGAGGAGCAAAACCCTTCTTAAGCTGGGATTTATGTCGTGTTTGTCGCAAATTGTTACTGTAACACTTGTGTAAACAGTCGATACTCTCAGAATTGAATTAGGGTGTTTTAACAGATCTGGAGTGGACCCATGCTTGGCCCTGAAGATGTATTGAGTTTCTGGTTGGACGATGTAGGCCCAAAAGGATGGTACGAGGTCGACGAAGACCTCGACGCGCGCATTACAGAAAAGTTCAAATCCATGTGGGAAGGCGCGAGTGAGGGGAAATACTCTCTCTGGCTCACGTACCCCAGCGGCGCCTTGGCCTATATTGTGTTGCTCGATCAGTTCCCCCGCAACATGTTCCGCAATTCGCACCTTGCCTTTGCAACAGACAAATGGGCACTGGCAGCGGCGAAAGTGTCGATTTCCAAGAACTGGGATCTCAAAATCGACGAGCCTGCGCGACAGTTCTTTTACCTGCCTCTCATGCATTCCGAAAACCTGAGCGATCAGGACCGGTGCGTGCGTTTGTTGTGCGAGCGGATGCCTGAAACCGGGGCGGCAAACCTGCTGCATGCCCGGGCGCATCGTCAGGTGATCCGGAAGTTTGGTCGTTTCCCGCATCGAAACAAAGCGCTGGATCGCACACCAACTGGTTCCGAAACGGAATATGTGTCTGCTGGCGGATATGGACAAACGGTTCGCGAGCTTCAGGCCGCAGAGTAGTTGTTTTTCCGTCACTTACGCGGCTCTCCTTTCGGGCTGCGCGCGTTCTACGCGGGGTTGCATCAGGAATTTCAGGAACCCGTCTGCGGCGGGGCACGTTAAAATTTCGCAAGCAGGCTGGATAAATCCTGTGGCCGGAGCGGCTTTGCCCTGAGAGGGGGATGTCGTTTCACCAGCCTGCGGCGTTGATTGAGACAGGACGTTTGAATGGTATTTAAGTTTAAGAGTCTTACAGCGTCTCTGATCGTCTTCCTGTCTGCTTGCACCCAAGTCCAACAACCCGGCCCCGATACCCAGGTCATTGCCATAGGCGACAGCGTCATGGCGTGGAACGGGCGGCAGGGGGCGGCTGTGCCTGATGTGGTTCAGGAAATCACCGGGCTCAGAACGCGTAATCTCGCGGTGTCCGGTGCCAAGTTCAGCAACGCGAATCCCGAACAGGTCGCAGAAGGCTATGACGTGCGGGCCCAGTATGTACCCGGCGACTGGGAGTGGGTTCTGTTCAATGGAGGGGCCAACGATCTGATGGGAGAATGCGGCTGTAAGCGGTGCGAAGATACGCTGGACGCTATGATTTCTGAGAGCGGGACCAGCGGCTCTATGCCGGCTTTCCTGCGCCCCATCGCCGAGAACGGGCACAAGGTCATGATCATGGGCTATTACAACAGCAGCGAGCGTCCGAATTCCTTTGACGCTTGCGGGTCCAACTTTGACCAGCTCGCGGAACGGCAGCAGCGCTTTGCCAACGCGACGCCCGACGTATTTTACGTGGACGGGCGCAAGGTGATCGATCCGAGCGATCAAAGCCACTTTTTCATCGACCATGTGCATCCTTCCCGCACGGGGTCGCGCCTGTTGGGAGAGCTGGTCGCAGCGGGCATTAAATCCGCGCGATAACCTGTTTCGCCCATGCGGTGTCAGCCCGGCATTGATGCACTGCCGGAAGTGGTTTAATGGTGAACTAATTTTCATACCTTTCCCGGGGACCTGACATGGCAGCCAAATCCTTTGATCTGATCGTAATTGGGGCGGGGCCGGGCGGCTATGTGGCCGCGATCCGTGCGGCGCAGCTTGGCCTGAATGTCGCGATTGTCGAGCGCGAGCATATGGGCGGCATCTGCCTCAACTGGGGCTGTATCCCCACCAAGGCGCTGCTGCGCACCTCCGAGGTGTATCACCTGATGGAACGGGCCAAGGAATTCGGCCTGAGCGCGGACAAGATCGGGTTCGATCTGGACGCGGTGGTCAAGCGCTCGCGCCAGGTGGCTGGGCAGCTTTCGGGCGGCATTGGCCATCTGATGAAGAAGAACAAGATTACGACTGTGATGGGTGAGGCCAAGCTGACCGGCAAGGGTAAGGTCGCGGTCAAGACCGACAAGGGAAACGAGGATCTGGCCGCCAAGAACATCGTTCTGGCAACCGGGGCCCGCGCACGGCAGCTGCCGGGGCTTGAAGGCGACGGCGATCTGGTCTGGACCTACAAGGACGCGCTGGCCCCGAAACGCATGCCGAAAAAGCTGCTGGTGATCGGCTCGGGCGCGATCGGCATCGAATTTGCAAGCTTTTATCACACGATGGGTGCCAAGGCGACGGTGGTCGAGGTGATGGACCGGATCCTGCCAGTGGAAGATGCCGAGATCAGTGCCTTCGCCAAGAAGCAGTTCACCAAGCAGGGTATGGTCATCAAGGAAAAGGCGACGGTCAAGAAACTTGACCGCGCCAAGGGCAAGGTGACGGCCCATATCGAGATCGGCGGCAAGACCGAGACCGAGGAATTCGACACGGTTATCTCGGCGGTTGGTATCGTTGGCAACGTGGAAAACCTTGGTTTGGAAGAGCTTGGCGTGAAAATAGACCGCACCCATGTGGTGGTGGATGAATACTGCCGCACCGGGGTCGAGGGGTTGTATGCCATCGGCGATATCGCGGGCGCGCCCTGGCTGGCACACAAGGCCAGCCACGAAGGCGTCATGGTTGCCGAGCTGATAGCGGGCAAGCATCCGCATCCCGTCAAACCCGAAGCGATTGCGGGCTGCACCTATTGCCAGCCGCAGGTCGCCAGCGTCGGCTATACCGAGGCCAAGGCCAAGGAGCTTGGTTACAAGATCAAGGTCGGCAAGTTTCCCTTTATCGGCAACGGCAAGGCGATTGCGCTCGGGGAGCCCGAGGGCATGATCAAGACGATCTTTGACGAAAAGACCGGCGAGTTGCTGGGCGCGCATATGGTCGGGGCCGAGGTGACGGAACTGATCCAGGGGTATGTGGTCGGTCGTCAGCTTGAAACCACCGAAGAGGACCTGATGAACACGGTCTTCCCGCACCCCACGCTGAGCGAGATGATGCATGAATCCGTGCTCGATGCCTTTGATCGCGTGATCCATATGTAGGCTCCAAATGGCCGAAAATCGGGATGCACAAGCTGTACACCCCCTGTGCATCGCGGTGTCGGACTCGGACGGTATTTGCGTATTCAGCGGCGTGGGCGCAGGCCCGAAATTTTCTTTCATTTTGAACAAGCGCTGGATAGGACTGGGGCGTCGAGTGGGGGCCGACGGCGGGAAAACGCGCGATGCCTAGTCTGAACCGGGTAAAGATGATGAAAGCCAGCCGCGCGATGATCCGCGCGCTTGGTCCCGAAGGTCTTGATGTGGCCGAAATCTCGGGCAAATGGGGGCAGCAATTCGGTTTTGGCCAGTACGAACGGTTTCACTTTCCCAAGCATGACATTTGCCTTGGTCCTTTTCTGGACGACGCCGGGCAACCCCGCCAGTTCGACCTCATCCTTGCCAATCAGGTCTGGGAACATCTCGACAGACCCTATGCCGCGACGCGCCACGTGCATGAGATGCTGCGCCGGGGCGGGCATTTCTGGCTGGCGGTGCCGTTCTTTGTGCCCTTCCACGTGCCCTTCCACGCGGCACCGGTGGATTGTTCGCGGTGGACGGCGCGCGGGCTGAAGAACCTGCTAATCGAAGCCGGGTTCGAGGAGAACGCGATCGAGGCCGATCAATGGGGCAATCGCGCGGCGGCAAAACGCAACCTTGAGCCCGGCTGGCCGCCCGCCTATGACCGCGAGAGCGACAGCCTGCGGAATGAACCGGATATGCCGATCTGCGCCTGGGCCCTGGCAAGAAAGACCTGATTTATGGAAACAACGTCATTCGGCCGCGTTCTGGGGCTTTGGGCCGCAGGGCTGGGGGCTGCGGCGCAGTTCGGCAAGGTTTCCGTCAGCTACCCTCTCTTGGCGGAACATTACGGTTCGACCGGCGCGGCGCTGGGGTTCGCGGTGTCGCTTGTCGGCTTTGTCGGCGTGATCTTTGGTGTGACGGCGGGGCTGATCGTGGCGCGCGTCGGCTATCGCCGGGCCCTGCTGGCGGCGTTGGGGCTAGGCGTGCTGATGTCCGCCTATCAGGCGAGTTTACCTTTACTCCCGCTGTTCCTTGTGAGCCGGGCGCTTGAAGGCGCATCGCATCTGGCCATCGTTGTCGCCGCGCCGACGCTGATTGCACAGATCAGCGCGCCCCAACATCGGGGTTTCACCCTGTCGCTGTGGTCGACCTTTTTTGGCGTGGCCTTTGCCTTTCTCGTGCTGGTCGGTGAACCGCTGGCCCGGCTGCATGGGGTGGGCGCGCTGTTCGGCGCACACGCGATCTATATGGCGGTGATGGCCGGTCTGATTGCCGTGGCGCTGCCGCGCGACGTGATCGGTCCGCGTGATGTGCCGCTGAGCCTTGGCTCGGTTCTGCGGGACCACGGGCGCATTTATTCCTCTCCCAGGTTGAGCGCACCTGCACTGGGGTGGATCTGTTACGCGGCGGCCTGGGTGGCGACGCTGACCATCATGCCGCTGTTCATGTCCGAGGAAAGCCGCGCGTTGATCGTTGGGGCGATGCCGCTGGCCGGGATCGCGACTTCGATGACTCTTGGGGTGTGGCTGCTGCGCCGGTTACCCGCAGTCCGGGTGATCATCGCCGGATTTGCGTTCAGCTTTGCTGCCAGCGTTCTGATATGGCTGACCGGGGCGGGGTGGTCCTATCTGATGCTGGCGATGTCGCTGGGGCTGGTGCAGGGGGCAAGTTTCACCGCGATCCCGCAGCTGAACCCGACGCCGCAGGGGCAGGCCATGGCCAACGGCGCGCTGGCGCAGATGGGCAATCTGGGCAATACGCTGGGCACACCGGTTCTTGCCCTGCTGGTGGCCGGACAGGGTCGCGGCGGCTTCATGATCTTTGCCGGAACGGTTTTTGCCTGCGGATTCGGCATCCATCTGCTGCTTTCACGGCTGCGGGCCCGGAATACCGATTGAATGTTCCTATAATGTTCTGAAAATGCTATTGGAGACTCACGAGGTCCGTCCTATGTCTGACGTGACAACCCGGGGGCATCATGGCCGAGCTGAAATACATCGAAGTGCGCGGCGCGCGCGAACACAATCTCAAAGGCATCGACGTGGATATTCCGCGGGACCAGCTGGTGGTGATCACCGGGCTGTCCGGATCGGGTAAATCCTCTCTCGCCTTTGATACGATCTATGCCGAGGGGCAGCGCCGCTACGTGGAATCGCTGTCGGCCTACGCGCGGCAGTTCCTCGACATGATGGAAAAGCCGGACGTGGACCATATCAGCGGTCTGTCCCCGGCGATTTCGATCGAACAAAAGACGACATCGAAAAACCCGCGGTCGACCGTGGGTACCGTGACCGAGATTTACGACTACCTGCGTCTGCTTTTCGCGCGGGCGGGGACGCCCTATAGCCCGGCCACCGGCAAGCCCATCGAGGCGCAGCAGGTGCAGGACATGGTCGACCGGATCATGGCCATGGAGGAGGGCACGCGGGCCTATCTGCTGGCGCCCATCGTGCGTGACCGGAAAGGCGAATATCGCAAGGAATTCCTTGAGCTTCGCAAGCAGGGCTTTCAGCGCGTCAAGGTAAACGGCGAGTTTTACGAACTGGATGAGCCGCCGACGCTCGACAAGAAGTTCCGTCACGAGATTGACGTGGTGGTTGACCGGATCGTGGTGCGCGAAGGTCTTGAGACGCGGCTGGCCGACAGCTTGCGCACCGCGCTGGATCTGGCGGACGGGATCGTCATTCTGGAGACGGCAACGGACGAGCCCGAGCGCATCACGTTCAGCGAGAAATTCGCCTGTCCGGTGAGCGGGTTTACCATCCCGGAGATCGAACCGCGCCTGTTCTCGTTCAACGCGCCGGTCGGGGCCTGTCCGGATTGCGACGGCCTCGGCGTCGAGCTTTTCTTTGACGAACGTCTGGTGGTGCCGGATCAGAATCTCAAGGTCTATGACGGGGCGCTGGCGCCGTGGCGGAAGGGCAAGTCGCCCTATTTTCTTCAGACCATCGAGGCCATCGCCAAGCATTACGGGTTCGACAAGAACGCCAAGTGGAAAGATCTGCCCGAGAAGGTACAGAACGTGTTCCTTTACGGTTCGGGCAAGGAAGAGATCCAGTTCCGCTATGACGAAGGCGGGCGGGTGTACCAGGTGTCGCGCGTCTTTGAGGGCGTGATTCCTAACATGGAGCGGCGCTATCGCGAGACCGACAGCAACTGGGTCCGCGAAGAGTTTGAACGCTATCAGAATAACCGGCCTTGTGGCACATGCCACGGTTATCGTCTGCGGCCCGAAGCGCTTGCGGTGAAGATCGCCGATCTGCACGTGGGTCAGGTGGTCGAAATGTCGATCCGCGAGGCGCTCGACTGGGTGACGCAAGCGCCGGACAGTCTGGGAAAGCAGAAGAACGAGATCGCGCGGGCGATTTTCAAGGAGATCCGTGAGCGACTTGGGTTCCTGAATAACGTTGGACTCGAGTATCTTACGCTGTCGCGTTCAAGTGGCACGTTAAGTGGCGGCGAGAGCCAGCGGATCCGTCTGGCAAGCCAGATCGGATCCGGTTTGCAGGGCGTTCTTTATGTTCTGGATGAACCTTCGATTGGCTTGCACCAGCGCGACAATGACCGGCTTTTGACGACGCTGAAAAACCTGCGCGATCAGGGGAACACGGTGATCGTTGTGGAGCATGACGAAGAGGCGATCCGCGAGGCGGATTACGTTTTCGACATCGGCCCCGGTGCCGGGGTGCACGGCGGCCAGGTCGTGAGCCACGGCACGCCCGCCGAGATTGCTGCCGATACGCAATCGGTCACCGGGCAGTACCTTGCCGGGACGCGCGAGATTTCTGTGCCTGCCGAGCGGCGCAAGGGCAAGAAGAACAAGGCGGTGACGGTGGTCAAGGCCACGGGGAACAACCTTAAAGAGGTGACGGCCGCTTTCCCGTTGGGCAAATTCGTCTGCGTGACGGGCGTGTCCGGTGGCGGGAAATCGACGCTGACGATTGAAACGCTCTTCAAGACCGCCTCGATGCGGCTGAACGGGGCGCGGCAGACGCCTGCACCTTGCGAGACGATCAAGGGGCTGGAGCATCTGGACAAGGTGATCGATATCGACCAGCGGCCGATCGGACGGACTCCCCGGTCGAACCCGGCCACCTATACCGGTGCCTTTACCCCGATCCGCGACTGGTTCGCCGGCTTGCCCGAAGCCAAGGCGCGGGGCTACAAGCCCGGGCGGTTTTCCTTCAATGTCAAGGGCGGCCGCTGCGAAGCCTGTCAAGGCGATGGTGTCATCAAGATCGAGATGCACTTCCTGCCGGATGTCTATGTCGAATGCGAGACCTGCAAGGGCGCGCGATACAACCGTGAGACATTGGAAATTCAGTTCAAAGGTAAAAGCATAGCCGACGTTCTTGATATGACGGTTGAAGACGCCCAGGAGTTCTTTAAGGCTGTGCCGAGCATCCGTGAAAAGATGGATGCTCTGATGCGCGTCGGGCTTGGTTATATCAAGGTCGGTCAGCAGGCCACGACCCTGTCTGGTGGTGAAGCGCAGCGGGTGAAGCTTTCGAAGGAGCTGTCGAAACGCTCCACCGGGCGGACGCTTTATATCCTCGACGAGCCGACAACGGGGTTGCATTTCGAGGATGTGCGCAAGCTTCTTGAGGTGCTGCATGAGCTTGTGGATCAGGGCAACTCGGTGGTCGTGATCGAGCACAATCTTGATGTCATCAAGACCGCGGATCACCTGATCGACATCGGCCCCGAAGGCGGCGATGGCGGTGGCCGGATCGTTGCTGAAGGCACGCCGGAAGAGGTGGCCGAAGTGAATGAGAGCCACACCGGCCGCTATCTGAAGCCCATGCTGACGGCAAAGAAAGTCGCGGCGGAATAAGAAAACCGCCGCCCCTAGCGGGACGGCGGTTTCTTTAAAAACTTACTAATTAACCTACGACTGGGTCAGTTGAGCAGGCGGTTCGCAAGCCCGATCACTGCAAGGATTTCGCTGGTTTCACGGTCGACCTGATAGACGCCGTCGCCCACTCGGTAGTAGGTGGCGTTCGGGTCAAGGCCATAGCGTTGGGGACGCTCGATGACGACATAATCGCTGTCGACGCGTTCTCCGATGCGATAGTCATAATGATCGTCGTACTGATCATTCTCGTAAATTGGATCGAGCTGCTTTTTCGCCTGTCCGGGGGGAACACAGGGCGGGTTCTTTTTGGCGAGACCCGGCGGGCAGTTCGACGCGACCTGTTGTGCGTTGGCTTTGTTCGGTTTGCCGTTGTTGGCGAGGGCGACACCGGGAAGGGTCAGCGCAACGGCGGCGCAAAGGGGCATGACAAAGTTCAAAGGTTTCATCGTTAAATCCTTTCTGTTGCTGGACTAACACCTTTCCGTGGCGAGGGGTTCCCGGTTAATGCTCCCAGTGCAAGAATCCGCTTGCTTCGCCGGTAGTCCGCTTATTGCGTCCAATTGCTGACGGATAAATCTCTCAACTGGTTGTCTGAGCACGGTTCGGGAGGGCGTGCGCATCTCTGGAGAGCACATCCCGGCCTCGGGAGCGGCATTAGTATTTTGAAGAATATTCAGAGGATTATTGCGTGACCGTCGGGCGCATTGTCTCGAAAATCGGCGCGTAGATCGGTTCGGTGCGCAGCAGCGGTTTAGCCATTGGGCGACGTCCATTGCGATCTTCGAAATGATTGAAGGCGTCGTCGAAGCCATCGTCGTCTTGATCGATCCGCTCAAAACTGTCTTCTATCTCATCCGTTACGGTCGGCGCGATCAAAAGGGGTAGCGCGCAGGCCGATACAATGGCTTCGGAGATACAGGTATCCGTTCCAACCTCTTCCTCAGCGGTCATGATCCGCGCACTGGCCTGAGCCGGCACATAGGTCATAAGCGATACAAGAATGCTCAGGATGGCGATATTGGAAAGGTTCATTGGCGCGGCTCGTCAGCTATTTATAGCTGCAAACGCTCGCCGCGCCGCTTTGGTTCCCCGCTGTTTTCAAGAACAGCAAGAATTGTTTCGTTAACCCTCGCGGTTGCGCTTTTCGAACCGGGGGAGCATCGCGCTGAAGTCGCGGCCCTTGCCGTCTTCTTCTTCGACAAAGCGCGCATAGAGGGACTGAGCGAGCTGCCCCATGGGCGTATCCGCATCGGCGCTTTCGGCGGCCTGCTGCGAGAGGCGCAGGTCCTTTAGCATCAGATCGGCGGCAAATCCGGGTTTATAGTCGTTATCGGCAGGGCTTTCCGGCCCGATGCCGGGGGCAGGGCAATAGGCGTTCATCGACCAGCTATAGCCCGAAGAGGTCGACACCACGTCGAACATCTTTTGCCGATCGAGGCCCAGCTTGTCGGCAAGCGCGAAGGCCTCGCAGGTGGCAATCATGGTGACGCCAAGGATCATGTTGTTGCAAATCTTGGCGGATTGCCCCGCACCGGCGGCACCGCAATGGACGGCCTTTTGGCCCATGATGTCGAAAAGCGGCTCGGCCCGAGCGAACGCAGCATCAGAGCCGCCTGCCATGAAGGTCAGCGTGCCGTTGGTGGCGCCGCCGACACCGCCCGACACGGGCGCGTCGACTGCCAGCATCCCGGCCTCTTCGGCCTGCGCCGCGACGGCGCGGGCGCTGTCCACATCGACGGTTGAGCAATCGACGAGGGTTGCGCCGTGGCGCATGGCGGGGATGATCTGATCGGCGACGCTGCGCAGTATGTCGCCGTTGGGCAGCATGGTGATGACCACGTCGGCGCCTTCGACCGCGGCGGTTGCACTCTCGGCGATGTCGACGCCGTTGATGCTGAACTTGGCCGTGTCAAAGCCGGTGACGTTGTGCCCGGCTTTCGCGAGATTGGCCGCCATCGGGCCACCCATGTTGCCAAGTCCGATAAATCCGATGTTCATGTCGCCTCTCCTCAAGCGTCGAAAGTCAGCTCGTCCTCACCCAGCGGCGCCAGCATGTCCTCGACTTCGTCATCGGTGACGTCGTCGAGGCTGCTGTGCTTCCATTTGGGGTTGCGGTCCTTGTCGATGATCTGGGCGCGGATGCCTTCGAGGAAATCGCCATGTTCCATCGCGCGCCATGTAAAGCGGTATTCGAGTTTCAGCGCATCCTCGATGGTGCTGTCGAAATCGAGACGGCGCAGAATCTCATGATGGCAGGCGACGGCGAGGGGACTGGCGCGGCGCAGGGCTTTGGCAGCGGCCTGCGCAAGATCCGAGCTGTCGCCTTCGAGCGAGTCGAGCATGGCGGCGGGGGTGACCTGATTGAAATGCCGCGCCATCTCGTCGAGATGTTCGGAAATCGGGGCGTGGGGCGCGTCGAGTTCGACAAGCTGGACGGCACTGTCGGCGATCATCTGCGTCTTGAGCGCCTCCCAGGTGACTTCGGGCTGGAACACCGCGCCGAAACCGAGGATCGCATCGCTTGATTGCAGCCGGTGCCCGGTCAGACCGACCCATGTGCCAAGACCGGGGCGGAGGCCGTTCATCTGGGCCAGAAGCTGGCTGCCGCCCACGTCCGGTACAAGCCCGATGCCGCATTCGGGCATTGAGATCTGGCTGGTTTCGCCGACGATGCGGGTCGAGCCGTGACAGCCGACGCCGACGCCGCCACCCATGGTAAAGCCCTGCAGAAAGCTGATCACCGGCTTGGGGTGATTGGCAATACGCGCGTTCATCCGGTATTCGTCGCGCCAGAACTGGCGGCCATAAGCGTAATCACCTTCGGTCCCGGTGCGGTAGAGTTCGGCGATGTCGCCGCCGGCGCAGAAGGCCTTGCCGCCCTTGGCGTCGATCAGCACCTGTTTGACGCCGCTGTCCCCGGCCCAGTCGATCAGCGCCCGGTCGATGGCGAGACACATGTCATAAGTCAGCGCGTTCAGCGCCTTGGGCCTGTTGAGCGTGATATGACCGGTCTTGTTCTCGATCCGGATGTCGATATCGCTCATTTCGAGGCAAGCATTTGTCGGGCAACGATGACGCGCATGATTTCATTGGTCCCTTCGAGGATTTCGTGAACGCGCAGGTCGCGCACCAGTTTCTCGATCCCGTAATCGGCGAGGTAGCCGTAGCCGCCGTGCAGCTGAAGGCACTGGTTGACGATCTTCGAGCCCGCCTCGGTCACGAATTTCTTGGCCATGGCGCAGAACTTGGTGGCGTCGGGCGCTTTCTGGTCCAGCTTCCACGCCGCCTGCCGCAGGAAGGTGCGGGCGGCCTGCAATTCAATCTCCATATCCGCGAGGCGGAATTGGAGGCCCTGAAACTGGTCGATGCTTTGGCCGAATGCCTTGCGCTCGGACATGTAGACAAGCGTCTGGTTCAGGGCGGTCTGAGCCGCGCCGAGCGAACAGGCAGCGATATTGAGGCGTCCGCCGTCAAGCCCCATCATCGCGTATTTGAATCCTTCGCCCTCGGTGCCGACGAGGTTTTCCGCCGGAACCTTGCAATCGTCGAATTGCACCTGCGCTGTGGGCTGGCTGCGCCATCCCATCTTGTCCTCAAGCGCGCCAAAGCTGAGCCCGGGTGTGCCGTCTTCGACATAGAGGGTCGAGACACCCTTGAACCCGTCATCGCCGGTGCGGACCATGCAGACGTAGGCGTCAGAGTACCCGCCGCCCGAGATAAACGCCTTGGTGCCGTTGACTGTGTACCCGTCATTGCTGCGCTCTGCGCGGGTCTTGAGTGCGGCGGCGTCAGAACCCGATCCGGGTTCGGTAAGACAATAGGAGAGCACCAGTTCCATCGTGAGGGCGCGGGGCAGGACACGCGATTTCAGCTCGTCACTGCCGAAACTGTCGATCATGCGCGCGCACATGTTATGGATGGAGAGAAAGGCCGCCACCGAGGGGCAGGCCATGCTCAGCGCCTCAAACACCAGCGTCGCATCGAGCCGCGAAAGACCGGAGCCGCCGGAATCCTCATCCACGTACAGCCCACCGAAACCAAGCGCGCCGATTTCCGGCCAGAGAGACTTGGGGATCATGCCTTCCGCTTCCCATTTCCGGGCGTTGGGGGCGATCTTTTCCTGGCCGAAATCGTGGGCCATATCGAAGATGGCCACCTGTTCCTCGTTCAGCGCAAAATCCATGATCCCTCCCAGACTTGGATATCGTGATATAACAGTCGCTTCTTGGGTACTCTGCATGCGCGGGGCGTTCAAGGTGGTAGCTTGCAAAGCGGGTTTGCAGAAACGCGGGGAGGGCGGTCCGTTTGCGGATTGACTGATTCTGTCGGGGGGCGGACTGAAATGTGGAGATTTGGTGGCAGGGGGCGGTAACAGATTGGTGACTTGGGGGGCTAACGTTTAGTCGGCCTGTTAGGCGGTGCGTTCCGGAAGTTATTTTTGCAATTTTCGGTTGCGTCTTACGGCGGCGAGAGATCGGCTAAGAGAGTTGGGAAGCGATCCTGCGACCGCGAGTGCTTCGCTAAAAAAAATGAATATTCACATAGAGTTTTAGCTTTTTAAGCTTGTAGTCCTGGCCGTTCAACCTGCTCCTGTTTGGCGTCATCAGCTTCGGGCTGTCGCCGTAATCCTGTTGGATACACGTATTGCGTGTGCGCGGAAACAAAGCCGTAAACAATGAGTATGACTATATAAAACCTTTGGAAGTAAGTGGTTTTATGGTAAATAAAGCGGGACTGTCGAAATTGTATCAGTCTGTTTCTTGTTGTGGGCAGGTCCCACGAGGGGGTTAATTTGAAGAAGTTAATGTATGTCGCGGCAGCTGCCGCAACACTCTTGATCGGGACGTTGAATGCCGCTTCGGCTGCCCCGGTTTACTATTGCAGCAATGGCGGCATCGATCTGGCGGCGGACGGCTGCATTTCCGGAACGGCTAAGGGTTATCCCAACGGCGGCGATGGAATCTACTCCAACGCTGGCGGCGGTGATGACGAAGCTTCGGTCGAAGCGGCAATCCTCGGCGCAACCGGCACGGCCGTTGACATCTCGCTTTATGGTAAAAGCGACGACAACGCCGGCCTGTTCTCGATCACCGGGTCGACCTCGGGCAACTGGGACGTGCTCGATAATCTCGTCAATATCGCTTATATCACCGTGAAGGCGGCGAATTCCTTTGCGCTGTATGACGTTGGTTTCGTGAACTCCGGGTCTTTCTCGACTCTGGGTATCCTAGGCAACGGCGGCCAGCAGCCGGGTTATTCGCACATTTCGTTCTGGACCGCGCCCGAGTCGCTGACGTCGGTTCCGGTTCCCGCAGCGGGCTGGCTTCTGATCGCTGGCATGGGTGGTTTTGCAGCCATGAAACGACGCAAGAAAGCCTGATCAAACAGGCTTTTACTTGCGAAAGAGAGCGGCCTACGGGCCGCTTTTTTTTGTGACAGACGCTTTGGCTTGGGATAAACGGGCCTTGGTAACAAGGGTTTCAGGCGAGCGCCGGGGCAGATGATTCTACTTTGACGGCCAGAAGGCCCTCCAAAAGCCCGGGCGCGCTGCGCCCTTATTCCCTCTATCTCCGGAAACAATGAAAGATGTCCTGTTGGACTGTCGCCGTTATTCGGCGCTTTTCCTCGGTTTTGGCGATGAATCTTGCACGGATGCCGTCTGTGTCAGAAATATGGCGAAACCGGGGTCGACCTATGACCTTGCTGTCGGAACCACCTGCCGAGAGCCGACCCTACTGGTTGAAGTTTGGTAATGTATTGAGTGTTGAGATGTATAAGCGGCCTGCCTTTATCGCCACGATCCTGTGCGCCCTTTTCCTGACCTCGCCGACCGCCCAGATCTCGGCGCGCTCGCTTGTCGATGCCGGGTCGGCAAATTATTTCAATGAAATGCCGGGCACGGTGATCGAAACCGAAACCGACAAAGAGGCCAAGGAAACCAGCCGGCGCGGGCGCGATCCCAACCTCGTGCTGGTCGCGTGCATCCCGTCGCCGGTGGAAACCGGTATCTGCCTCGCGCGTGCCGAACCTGTCCTGTCCAAGCCGGTGCGCGTGCTGGGGGCCTGCATCGCTCCGCCCAATTTCGATATCGGTCATTGCGGTATCGAAGAGGCGCAGCTGGTGACCGTGGTCATGCCGCCGGTCGTGGGCGCCGATGACCCGACACGCATCGTGCCGACCCCTTCGGTCTTCGCGTTGAGCTATCCGACCACACCGGCGAAACCGACCGCGCCCGTGGTTCTCGTGTCCAATCCGACCCCGAGTTATACGCCGCTGCCAGTCGATCCGGGCAGCCCGGGCGTGTTTCCGCCTTTCATCCCCACGACCGGGACCGGTGGCAACCCGAACCCGCCAAGCGTGGGCCGGCCGGAAACACCGCCAGAGGTGGCACCGGTGCCGCTGCCCGCGCCCGGACTGATGCTCTTGGGCGGACTTGGTTGCCTCGCGCTCAAGCGGCGCCGCAAGGCCTGAGCCAGATCCTACAGGTTATCTCGCAAGGCCCCCACGGAAAAGGTGGGGGCCGGGTGCATTCAAACGGTTCGCCTCATGTGCATGCGATCCGCGATCCCTAAACGCGATCTCCGGCATCACGCCTGACACTCACCCGCGCATGAATCGCCGACGTGCCTCGACCGCCGTGTTGTAGCGCTGGTCCAGCTCGGCGATCAGCGCCATGGCAACCCGCTTTTCCTCTTCGCTACGGGCATTGCGATAGGCTTCTCGCGCCGGCTCCAGCAGTTTCTTGATCTGGAATTCCTCGGGCAGGGTGCCGGACTCGGCCATGATCCGCACAGCCACCTGTGTCGCCATGTCCGTATAGGCCATGCCCGACCGGTCCGGCAGCGGCTGTCCCGCACCATCGAGCTTTTCGAACTGGCCTTCGGCAATGGCCTTGCTGATCTGGCTTTCCACGATCTGGTTGAGCGAGCGGGCCATCATCACCTCACTGGAAAAAGCAGTACGGCGCCGTTATTACAGCTTTTGCGCCGTGGGTCACGCTGCCCCTTCGACGCAGGCACCGGCCTTATCCACCTTCTTTGGGTTCAAAAATATCCCGGGGGTGAATTGCCCGCAGGGCAAGAGGGGGCTGGCCCCCGCCATGCGCAACAAAAAGGCCCGGGCGCAACACCCGGGCCTTTGAAATTCACTTGAAGGTTTGGATCAGTCCATCGGTTTGAAGTGGAACTCGCCGCCTTCCTTGAGGCCCGAGGGCCAGCGCGCGGTCACGGTCTTGGTGCGCGTGTAGAACTTGAACGCATCGGGCCCGTGCTGGTTGAGATCGCCGAATACCGATTTCTTCCAGCCACCAAAGGTGTGATAGGCCAGCGGCACCGGGATCGGGACGTTGATGCCGACCATGCCGATATTGATCCGGTTGGCGAAATCACGGGCGGTGTCGCCGTCGCGGGTAAAGATCGCGGTGCCGTTGCCATATTCGTGGTCCATCGCAAGCGACAGCGCCTCTTCATAGGTTTTGGCGCGGACGGTGGACAGGACCGGACCAAAGATCTCGGTCTTGTAGATGTCCATGTCCTTGGTGACATTGTCGAACAGGTGCGCCCCGACGAAATAGCCGTTTTCATAGCCCTGCAGCGAGAAATCGCGGCCATCGACCACCAGTTTCGCGCCCTGATCGACGCCGGTCTGTACCAGCCGCAGGATGTTTTCCTTGGCGGCTGCGGTGACGACGGGGCCGTAATCCACGTCCGACCCGGCAGTATAGGGGCCAACCTTCAGCTTTTCGATCCGGGGTACCAGTTTCTCGATCAGGCGGTCGGCGGTTTCGTCACCGACCGGAACGGCGACGGAAATCGCCATGCAGCGTTCGCCTGCCGCGCCGTAGCCTGCACCGATCAGCGCATCTGCGGCCTGATCCATATCGGCGTCGGGCATGACGATCATGTGGTTCTTGGCGCCGCCAAAGCACTGGACGCGTTTGCCCTGCGAACAGCCGGTGCCATAGATGTATTCGGCAATCGGGGTCGAGCCGACAAAGCCGATCGACTGGATCACATCATGGTAAAGGATCGCGTCCACGGCTTCCTTGTCGCCATTGACGACCTGCAGGATGCCCTTGGGCAGACCGGCTTCTTCCATCAGCTCTGCGAGCATCAGTGGCACCGAAGGGTCACGCTCGGACGGCTTGAGGATAAAGGCGTTGCCGCAGGCGATGGCGGGCGCGAACATCCACATCGGGATCATGGCCGGGAAGTTGAACGGCGTGATACCCGCCGTCACCCCGAGCGCCTGGCGCATGGAATACATGTCGATGCCGGGGCCGGCATTGTCGGTATATTCGCCTTTCAGCATCTGCGGTGCGCCGATGCAGTATTCGACAACCTCGAGGCCACGCTGCACGTCACCGGCGGCGTCGGGCAGGGTCTTGCCGTGCTCACGGCTCAGCGCTTCGGCCAGCTTGTCCATGTCGCGGTTCAGCAGGTCGACGAATTTCATCAGCACGCGGGCGCGGCGCTGCGGGTTGGTGGCGGCCCATGCGGGCTGGGCCTCGGCTGCGATCTGAACAGCCTTGTCGAGTTCGTCCGCAGAGGCGAGTGGCACCTTGGCCTGCACTTCGCCGGTGGCGGGGTTCATGACGTCGGCGAAACGGCCGGACGTGCCTTTGATGTGCTCGCCGCCGATATAATGGGTCAGTTCCTGCATGTTCAGAATCCTCCAAGTTACATTTGGGCGAACGATAGGCTTGCAAAAATCCAATGGAAAGTGGCAAGATTTCAAAAGCGTTTTGCGTTTTTGCAAGGTTTACCCGCATGGCCGACCCGCAATGGGATGATCTCAGGATATTTCTCGCCGTTGCGCGTGAAGAAAGCCTCTCTGGCGCGGGACGCATTTTACGGCTTGATCCGGCCACTATCGGGCGTCGGATCGCCCGGCTCGAAGCGGCGGTCGAGATGCCGCTTTTCGTGAAATCGCCGCAGGGCTACCGGTTGAGCGCCGCCGGAGAGCAGCTGATGCGGCACGGGGAATCCGCCGAACGGGCCCTGCGCATGGGCGTGGAATCGCTGACCGGGACAAGCAGCGGGCGGCTGACCGGCCAGATCCGGCTGGGCGCGCCGGATGGGTGCGCCAATTACCTGCTGCCGAGAATCTGCGCCGGGATTGCCCGCGAACACCCCGATCTCGACATTCATATCGTTGCGCTGCCGCGGGTCATCAACCTGTCGCGGCGCGAGGCGGATATGGCGATTACCGTCAGCGCCCCCACGGCGGGGCAGCTTCTGGTGCAGAAGATCACGGATTATCATCTGCATCTGGTGGCGGCGCGGTCCTACCTGCGTGAACAGGCGCCGTTTGCCACGGTTGCCGACCTCAAGGGGCATCCCGTTATCGGGTATATCCCTGATATGATTTTCGATTCCGAGCTGGACTACCTGGCTGAGCTGAACGTGGCGCGGGTGCCGCTGGCGTCGAATTCGGTGCCGGTGCAGTTGAACCTCGTGGCCGAAGGGTCGGGGCTTTGCGTGGCGCATGATTTCGCCCTGCCGTTTCACAAGGGCCTGCGCAAGGTGCTGGAAGATGAAATCAGCATGACGCGCAGCTTTTACCTTGTCCGTCATCAGGGCGATCAGAAGAGTGACCGGCTTAACCGGTTCTCGGCGCTGCTGCTTGACGGTATGCGCAGCGAAGTCGCCCGACTCGAAAGCCTTACTTGACTTGCAGCCTTCCGGGCGCAAGCTTGAGTTGTAGAACCGGCAATGAGGAGGTGCCCATCGATGCTTGTCCAGCAGATACTCAATTCAAAGGCCACGACCGGCGTGTTGACCGTGAGCCCGGATGCGAAGGTTTCCGAGGCGGCGAAAGTCCTTGCGGATAATCGTATCGGGTCGGTGGTCGTGTCGGCAGACGGGGGCAAGACAGCGGCTGGAATCCTGTCGGAGCGCGATATTGTTCGCGAACTGGCGGCACATGGCAAGGACTGCCTTGATGCGCCCACCAAGAATTACATGACGACCAAGGTTGTCACCTGCACGAGCCAGACATCTGCGCAGGAACTGCTGAGCCAGATGACCGAGGGCCGTTTCCGTCACATGCCTGTCGTGGAGGATGGCAAGCTGATCGGGCTGGTGACGATTGGTGACGTGGTCAAGGCGCAGCTTTCTGAACTTGCGATGGAAAAACAGGCCCTTGAAGGCATGATCATGGGTCATTGACGGCGACTTCCCCTTGCATCTTGGCCTGCAATGGTATTTGCAGGTGCGGCATGACGACCAGGGCAGGGGGGAGATGCCATGCGTATTGGATTGTATCCGGGAACGTTTGATCCGATCACATTGGGTCATATCGACATTATTCGCCGGGCCTCCGCTCTTGTAGACAAGCTGGTCATTGGTGTCGCGATCAATCGCGACAAGGGACCGCTGTTCTCGCTTGAAGAGCGTGTTGCAATGATCGAGGCGGAATGCGTGACCCTCTCGCATGAGACGGGGGTCGAGATCGTTGCCCATCCTTTTGAAAACCTGCTGATCAAATGCGCCGAGGACGTGGGTGCGGGGATCATCGTGCGCGGGCTGCGCGCCGTGGCGGATTTCGAGTACGAATTCCAGATGGTTGGCATGAACCGGGCGCTGAACAAGGAAATCGAGACAGTGTTCCTGATGGCCGATGCCAAGCGCCAGGCGATTGCCTCGAAGCTTGTGAAAGAGATCGCGCGTCTGGACGGCGACGTTTCGAAGTTCGTGACGCCGATGGTCAATGACGCCCTGATCGAGCGGATGAAAAAGAAGTAATCCAAGGCACGGCGACCTGGCGGCGCGTGCTGCGCACGCATTCCATTATTGATTTAGTTTTGGCGGGCTGTGTCGGGGCGACCCGGTTAACTGCGCCTTCCTGCGGGCGGGAGTTAGCGCCAGAATGCAATCCAGTCGAGCAGGGCAAAGACCTTCTTTCCCAGATAGACCATGTGTTCGGTCCCGAAGATCAGCATATCGATGCCGACCGCCGCAAGGATGAGGATGGCCAGCACAAGCGCGATCTGGTTGGTCATACGGTTCCACGGGCCCAAAAGCAAAAGTCCCGCCAGATATGCCTGACGGGACCCGAAAGCTCAAGCTGTGGGAATGGCTTAGCTGTGCAGGCGGCCCATAACCACGGCGACGTCGGCCATGCGGACCGAGAAGCCCCATTCGTTGTCGTACCAGGCCAGCACGCGTACCATGCGGTCGCCAATGACGCGGGTCTGGTCGGGGGCGAAGATCGAGCTTTCCTCGGTATGGTTGAAGTCGATGGAGACCTTGGGTTCCGGGTCATAGGCCATGACCTTGCCCATCGCGCCCTTGGCGGCGGCGGCTACGGCTTCGTTCACCTCTTCTGCGGTCACGTCGCGCCCGGCGCGGAAGGTCAGGTCCACGGCGCTTACGTTGGGGGTGGGGACGCGAATGGCTGAGCCGTCGAGGCGGCCCTTCATGCTGGGCAACACTTCGCCAAGCGCCTTGGCGGCACCGGTCGAGGTCGGGATCATCGCCATGGCGGCGGCGCGGGCGCGGTAGAGATCGCTGTGACGGCGGTCGAGCGTCGGCTGGTCGCCGGTATAGGAGTGGATCGTGGTCATCAGACCGTGTTCGATGCCGAATGCCTCATCCAGAACCTTGGCAAGCGGGGCGAGACAGTTGGTGGTGCAGGAGCCGTTGGAGACCATGCGGTCATCGCCGGTCAGGGTGTTGTCGTTCACGCCGAAGACGACGGTTTTCTGAACGTTCTTGGCGGGAGCGGAGATCAGCACCGATTTCGCGCCCTGATCGAGGTGGACACCGGCCTTTTCGCCGTCATTGAAATTGCCGGTACATTCGAGGACGACATCGCAACCGGACCAGTCGAGCTCTTTCGGGTCGTAGGTCGAGAACATCTCGATCTCGCCCCGGCCCAGATCAAGGGTGCGGTCGCCCACGCGGATGTCGTGACCGAAGCGGCCATGGATGCTATCGTAGCGCAGAAGGTGCGCGGCGGTGTCGAGCGGGCCGGTGGCATTGGCCTTAACCACGCGGATGTCGTTGCGCCCGCTGGACGCGATGTGGGACAGGGTGCAGCGGCCAATCCGCCCAAATCCGTTGATACCAACATTAATCGTCATGAAAAGCTCCGCCGAAAAGATTCCGTTAACGTGGATATAGACAGGGCTTGCTAAAGGCTAAAGAGAAAAAATAGAAGTTTTTCATTGTGTTAGCGCAAACTTCGGATGTTTGCGCTCACGCTTGCCCTGTGGTGCTTTTGCGCTAGGCTCTGTGCGAAACAAATTGAAGCAGGAGCTGGGCATGAGCGGCCTTTTGGCATTGTTGGACGACGTTGCAGGAATTGCCAAGATCGCGGCGGCGTCGGTGGATGATGTGGCGAGCCAGGCGGTCAAGGCCGGGTCCAAGGCGGCGGGCGCGCTGATCGACGACGCCGCCGTCACGCCGAAATATGTTCATGGCTTCGCAGCCTCGCGGGAATTGCCTATCATCTGGCGGATCGCGAAGGGTTCACTCAAGAACAAGCTGTTATACCTGCTGCCCGTGGGGCTTTTGCTGAGTGCCTTTGCGCCATGGCTCATTTCGCCGCTGCTGATGCTGGGGGGCGCGTATCTGTGTTTTGAAGGAGCCGAGAAGATATGGCACTGGCTGTTCCCGTCGAAGCACCACGAGGTTTTCCCCGAGGACAAGCCGGGTGACCCCGCGCATCTTGAAGAGGAAAAAGCCCAAGGCGCGATCAAGACCGATTTCATCCTGTCCGCCGAGATCATGACCATCGCGCTGGCGGCGATCCCGCCGAGCAATTTCTGGATGGAGGCGGCGACGCTGGCCACGGTCGGGGTGATGATCACCGTGATCGTTTATGGGGCCGTTGCGCTGATCGTCAAAGCGGATGACGTGGGCCTGTTTCTGGCCGAGAACGGCAACCTTGGTCTGACCCGGTCGCTGGGGCGGGGGATCGTGAAGGTGATGCCGTGGTTGATGAAACTGCTGACCATCGTCGGGACCGCAGCCATGCTTTGGGTGGGCGGGTCGATTGTCATTCACGGGATGGAAGAACTGGGCTTTGGCTGGCTGAGCCACCATATTCACGACGCGGCGGTGTACCTCGCGCATCAGGTGCCTGTCGCCTATGAGGGCGCGGTGGAATGGACAGCCAAGGCTGCGATGGACGGGGTGTTTGGCCTTGCGCTGGGAATGCTGCTGATTCCGCTGGCCACCAATGTGATCGTGCCGGTCTGGACGAAGGTCACCGGTAAATCACCTGCCGAGGGTCATTAAGAACTGCTTTTGCCCGGTGGTCGTGATCAATTTCCGGGGTGCAATTGAATAATTACTGAATATACACTCATAGGTTGAAAATATTGATGCAAAACTCTCTAAAGTAATGCATGATCAGTGCCATCCGCCGGTGCAATATTCGCGCGTTGGGGAGGCGAATCAATGTGTTGCTTGGTCAAGTATCTGCTTGTTTGCGCTGCTGCAGCGATGCCGGTGAGTCTGGCGGCGCAGGAAAGCAAGGGACCGCATGTTCTCGAAGTGTTTCTCGGCACGACCTATGCGGATCACCATGGTGAGAGTGAGCACGCTTTTTCGGTCGGCGTGCAATATGGCTATGAGATCAAACGCGGTGTTTCGGTTGGTGTTCTGGCCGAATACGCAACCAATTCTCTCGATGCCTGGGTGGTCGGGCTTCCAGCCGTCATCAATCTTGGCGAGACCCCGTGGCAGGTGACGATCATGCCTGGGGCCGAGCTGGTTGGCGACGAGCAAGAGTTCCTGTTCCGCACTGGGCTTGGCTATGAATTCGAAATGCAGGGCGGCTATGCGCTGAAACCCGAAGTCAATCTTGATTGGGTGGACGGGGAAACGTCGGTGGTCGCGGGCGTGGCGGTTGGGTTTCGTTTCTGACACCACTCGCGGCGCTTGAGGCCCGGCGAAAATGGAAACCCCCCGCCGGGTCCGGCGAGGGGTTCTTTCCTGCGGTGGGACGCCTTGGCGTCCGGTTTAGCCCTTGCGGCGGCGCGCGATGACCAGGCCGCCAAAGGCAGTCACAAGCAGCGGCAGGCCAGCGGGCAGCGGCACTTGGGACACCGAATAGAGGCTTGCGAGACCGGCGGTGGTGTATTCGCTGCCATCGACAAAGGACCAGAATTCGAAGTTCAGGAACTGGCCCGCGACAACGCCATTGCTGGTCTGAAGTGTCAGGTCGACAAGGTCACCGTCGAGTTCAAAGCTGAGCAGATCGGTCATCAGATAGCTGGCAAGCTCGACCGTGTCGAACCCGTCGCTGCCGTCGATCACGCCGGTGCTGATCGTGCCGGAGGTGAGGCTGTCGATGGTCAGCAGGTCATCGCCCGCGCCATAGAGGATATCGCCGATGACCGCGCTGTTCCGGGTCAGCTTGATCGCGCTGTTGCCCTGGCCAGGGGCGAAATCGACGGCACGACCGCTGCGGCCATATAGCGTCCCGGAGTTGACTACGGTGATTTCGGACGTCGCGGCCTCATCGGCGCCGATGGCATAGCGGCCTTCGATATAGCCCGCGGTTTCGATGAGCAGCGGGTTCGCCGGGCGGGGCGCGTCGCGGCTGTTGTCGAATTCGCTGTCGATGTCGATCCCTGCGCCTTCGGAGCCGGTCGAGATGATCCGGCCAGTGGCGTAGTTGAAGATTTCACCTTCGTCGATGTCGACGCCATCGTCGCTGCCCTGAATCAGGCCATAGTTATAAACCTGACCCGAAGCGAGTTGTGTGCCGTCCTCGTCCTCGATATCGTCGCGCAGGCGGATCGAGCCGTAGTTGTAGAGGGTGAAATCGTCGCGCGCCTCGATGACTTCCTCGCCACCTTCGATGGTGCCGCGGTTGATCACGGTTGAGCCCTGACCACGGACCTGGATGGCGCGGCCTTCGAGCGAGGAGATCAGACCGTCGTTTTCGATATAGCTGCCGGGTGCGGCCTCTTCGGTGCGGATGGTCTGGCGGCGGGAGGTGATGGTACCGCTGTTGTGCACGGTCAGACCGCCTTTGAAACCGTCGAGCGCGTGGATGGCCCGGTCACCGCTGGAGATGGTGCCGGTGTTGTTGACGGTCAGGTTTTCGCCGACACTGGTAATCGCGTTGGCATTCTTGCGGTCATCGCTGATGCTGATGGTGCCCATATTTTCGACCGTCACGTTTGTGCCGTCGAGTTCCAGCGGGGTGTCGTCTCGGTCGGTGCTTTCGACCGAACCGGTTGCCGTTACGAAGACGGTCAGGTTGTGGCTGGCGTCGCTGACCGGATCCGAGGCGGGGGTGTCGCATATCAGGACGGGATTGCCACCGCTGATCGCTGACGTGCAACTGGCGGCCTGCGCAAGAACGGGCAGAGACAGGGCGAGCAGGGCGGCTGTAGTCAGAAGGGTATTTCGGGACATTGGGTACTCCACTGTAACAAGTGCTTGCACCTTTTCCGGCGCAGTCCCCCTGTCTGTCGTTTGGCGATGTAACGCTGGTATTACAGGTCGTGCAAAATGTGGCGAAATCTGGGCAAGTTTATCCATTGGGGACGCCGTGTGCCCGGTTGCCGGGCTGGGCGGTGGTGGCGCGGCAACGTGAGATTGCGAAACGTTGCCCCGCCGAGGGTGAGCTTACCGGAGGCGGGGGGCCTATTGGCGGTTTCGAAATGCAAAAACGCGCCGCTTGTGCGACGCGTTTTCGGTTTTCCAGCCTGTCGGCGTAGCTTTTAGCCTAGCAGTTCCTTGGCTTTCGCCACGATTGCCTCGGCGGTGATGCCGAATTTTTCGAACAGAACTTCTGCCGGGGCGGAGGCGCCAAAGCTGTCCATGCCGATGAACCCGGCTTTTTGCTCGCGGCCGCGTTCGCCCAGCAGCCAGCGGTCCCAGCCCTGACGCACGGCGGCTTCGATACCGATGCGGATCGGACCGGCGGGCAGGACACGGCGGCGATAGGATTCGTCCTGAGCGGCGAAAAGCTCCATGCAGGGCATGGAAACGACGCGGGTGCCGATGCCTTGCTCTTCGAGCGTCTTGCGAGCTTCGAGCGCGACGGAGACCTCGGAGCCGGTGGCGATCAGGATGACCTGACGCTTGCCGGTGGCTTCGGCCAGCACATAGGCGCCCTGTGCGGTGAGGTTCTTTTGCTTGTGCTCGAGCCGGACGGTCGGCAGGCCCTGACGGGTCAGTGACAGAACCGACGGTGTCTTGGTCGAGGTCAGCGCGAGTTCCCAGGCTTCGGCGGTTTCGACCGTGTCGGCGGGGCGGAAAACCCATGTGTTCGGCGTCGCACGCGAAATCGCGAGGTGCTCGACCGGCTGGTGGGTCGGGCCGTCTTCGCCAAGACCGATGGAATCGTGGGTCATCACGAAGACAGTCGGCACTTTCATCAGCGCGGCAAGGCGCATGGCGGGACGGGCGTAGTCTGTGAAGCACATGAAGGTGCCGCCATAGGGGCGGATGCCGCCATGCAGCGCCATGCCGTTCATCGCCGAGGCCATGCCGTGTTCGCGGATGCCGTAGTGAATGTAGCGGCCCTTGCGGTTCTCGGGCAGGAAGACGCCCAGATCGCCGGTCTTGGTGTTGTTGGAACCCGTCAGGTCAGCCGAGCCGCCCAGCGTTTCGGACATGATCGGGTTCACGACCTCGAGCACATGTTCAGAGCTGGCGCGGGTTGCGACCTTGGGAGCGGTTTCCGAAGTCTGCTTTTTCAGCGCCTTGATCGTGGCCGAGAGCTTCTTGGGCGCTTCACCTGCGTAGGCACGGTTGAATTCGTTCTGCTTGCGCTCGGAGAGGGCGGCGAAACGCTCTTTCCATTCGGCATGGGCCGACGCGCCACGCTTGCCGATCTCTTCCCAAGCGGATTTGGTTTCCGCGGGGACCTCAAAAGGCCCGGTCGTCCAGCCATAGGCGGATTTCGCGGCGGCCATCTGTTCGGCGTCGGTCAGCGCGCCGTGGCCCTTGGAGGTGTCCTGCGCGGCGTGGCCGAGGGCGATATGGGTCTTGCAGGCGATCATGCTCGGCTTGCGCGAGGATTTCGCCTTGGTGATCGCGGCGTCGATAGCCTCGGGGTCGTGGCCGTCGATTTCGATGACCTGCCAGCCGGACGCCTTGAAACGGGCGGGCTGGTCGGTGGCATCGGCGATGTCCACGGTGCCGTCGATGGTGATGTTGTTGTTATCCCAGAACACGATCAGTTTGCCGAGTTCCAGACGACCGGCGAGGGTGATCGCCTCTTGGCTGACACCCTCCATCAGGCAGCCATCGCCGGCGATGACATAGGTGTGGTGATCGACGACCTTGCGGCCGTACTGGGCGCGCTGGACTTCCTCGGCAATGGCAAAGCCGACCGAGTTCGCGATGCCCTGACCAAGCGGACCGGTTGTGGTTTCGATCGCTTCGGAGAGGAAGTTTTCCGGGTGACCGGCGGTCTTGGCGCCCCATTGACGGAAATTCTTGATCTCCTCGAGGGTGATTTCGCTGTAACCGGTGAGGTAGAGCAGCGAGTAGAGCAGCATCGAGCCGTGCCCGGCGGATAGGATGAAACGGTCGCGGTCGGGCCAGTTCGGAGCGGCGGCATCGAACTTGAGATGCTTTTCGAACAGCACCGTGGCGACATCGGCCATCCCCATCGGCATGCCGGAATGCCCGGAGCTGGCTGCGTGAACGGCATCGAGCGTCAATGCGCGGATCGCCGCCGCCTTGCTCCAGTGGTCGGGGTTTTTGCTGCGTAATGCGTTGAGATCCACGGCGCGTTGTCCTTTAGAAAAGAGAAAGCTTTGCCGCTGAATATCAAGAGAGGGCCAAAGATCAAGGTATAGCGCCCGGCAAGGTTCAGCATCACATAAGGACAGGCGGGCAAGCCTCTGAAATCTAAAGGGAGGAAATTTGCAATCGCATTGGGTAAAGTGGCAATAATTGGGCGCTTTCATTGATTCGTCCCGAACGGGTCGGCATCAGGGATCGACCGGAAGACGCAGAGCGCCGCAAAAGAAACGGGGTTGAGGGCATGAGTAGTATCGAAGAATTGCAGGGCCGGATTTCGGTCGCCTTGGCCCGTATCGGCTCGGGCGTTGAAACGCTGGCGCAACGGAGCGCGAGCGCCGAGCCGGATCCGGATCTGGCCCGCGCGCTGGCCGAGGAACAGCAGACCGTGGCCCAGATCAAGGAACGGCTGCGGCAGCTGAACCTGAAACACATCGAAGAGACCGAGTCGCTCAAGGCGCAGCTGAACGAGGCGCGTGCGGCGGTTCCGGAGACCGGGGCGGATCAGGATCTGATCGCAGAGCTGCGCGCCCAGATGACGGCGCAGGCCGAGGCGCTGGCCAAGCTGGATGGCGACATGCAGCGCGTGCGCCATGCCAATGATGCGCTTCGCAAGTCGAACGCGGCGCTGCGCGAGGCGAATGAAGCCGGGGTGGGCGAACCCGATCTGATCAACAAGGCGATGCTTGCCGAACTGGAAAGCCTGCGCGCCGCCCGCGCGCTGGACATGTCCGAGGCGGGCGCGGTACTTGCCCGGCTTGAACCGCTGCTGAAGGCAAGCGCGCAATCGGAAGGGGAGCTCACATGATGCCCGAGGTTACGATCAATATCGGTGGCCGGTCCTTTGAGGTTTCCTGTCAGGAAGGCGAGGAAAGCTATCTGCATTCCGCCGCCAAGATGCTGGACGACGAGGCGCAGATCCTGTCGGACCAGATCGGGCGCATGCCCGAGGCGCGCATGCTCCTGATGGCGGGGCTGATGCTGGCGGACAAGACGGCGTCGTTCGAGGACAAGATCCGCGACATGGAAACCAAGCTGGCGGAAAAGGACGCCGAGCTTGAACAGTTGCGCGAGATGCCCGCGCCCGAGCCGGAACGCATCGAAGTGCCGATCGTGCCGCCGACAGTGCTGGACGCGCTGGCGGAAATTGCCGCGCAGGCCGAGGCGGTTGCTGCCAATGTCGAGGAGCAGACAGCCGAGTAATCGGCCGCCTTTGCGGGGCGCGTGTCAGAAATCTGACAGTGCCTCGGGCATCCAGTGGACTTCCTTGCGGCTCGCCTTGAAAAAGCAGCGCCCGTATTTTTCCAGATTTGCCTGATCGATTTCAAAGCCGAGACCGGGGGTCTGTGGCATGTTGAACCAGCCGTGGTCGTGCAGGAAGGGCTGGGTAAAGATCATGTCGCGGCCTTCTGGCGTCCAACCGGGTGGTGAGACCGGGTATTCGAACAGCGCCTCGCCCGCAAAGCCACTGGCTGCAAAGACATGAGCATTCGCGATGAAGCCGAAGCCGTTCGACCAGCAATGCGGGGTGAATTTCAGCCCCTGTTCGCGGCATAGCGTGGCCATTTTCAGGCTTTGCGCGATGCCTCCGGCCCACATCGCATCCGGTTGGTAGATGTTGTAGCAGCCCATTTTCAGCATCCGCGCGAGTTCCCGGTATCCCATCACGTGAAGTTCGCCCCCGGCGACGGGAACGCGGGAATGGGCGGTGAGCCGGGCGATTTCTTCGTGCCATTCGCCAAAGAGCGGTTCCTCGACCCAGGCAAGGCCGACATCGGCGGCGGCGTCGACGAAGCGTTTGGCGCGGTCCAGCGACCAGAGCGGCGCGTCGCCGTTCTGCGTCAGCCGGAAAGCCTGATTGCAGTCGACGGAAATTTTCATCCGTCCCTGCATATAGGTCGCGATGTCCGAAATATGTTCGATGTCAACGGCTTCATCGAAATCATGAACCCGGATCTTCATGGTTTTAAAGCCTTCGGAGAGCCGCTCTTCGGCTTCGTCGCGTCGGGCCTGCGGGTCTTTCAACTCGCCTGCGGAGGCATAGAGCGGGACGCAATCGTCGGTGCCGCCGAGGTACTTGTAAAGCGGCAGACCGGCGGTCTTTGCCTTGATGTCCCAGAACGCGGGTTCAATCCACCAGTTGAAATTGCCACCGGCGGCCATGATCTGGATGCGCTCGGAGAGGGTTTCGATATCGCTTGCGTCCTGACCAAGGAAGAGGCTCGCCAGTAGGTCGCCGAGACCGGCGCGCTCGCGTCCTGCCGCCGGAAAGCCGCTCCAGCCTTCGACGCCATCATCGGTGATGAAGCGGACGATGCACATGGAAACCTGCGTCCTGATCGTGCCGGGTATCCAGGAGGGGGCGTGCCGGGCAGGCAGCGGCGTCTTGACGAGGTAGAGTTCGACGCGGTCGAGCACTTGCATGTCGGGTCCTTTCACAGGGTTCTGCGTGCTTGTGGTCCTTGTGCACCCTGCTGGTGCGTCAGACCGTTGGCGGAACGCTATGAAGAGAATGGTTTGGTCGATATATCCAATTAAGCAAAACTGAGGGACCAATTCCCAAATTAGAGAATTGGGGTGATGAGCTCAAAGTTAGTCGGAAGCCGACGCCTGACCGGATCGGGAACGCTGTTAGCGTCGGAAAGCAAAGGCTTGACCACAAAAACAAAAACCCGCCGATGAGGGCGGGTTTTCATTGGTTTCGAATGTCCGCGAGATCAGCCGTTGGCTTCGCGGATCTTGTTCGCGGCGTCCTTGTCATAGGCGACGCCGGTTTCGTCGAACAGGGTATCGAGTTCGCCGGACAGGGTCATCTCGGTGATGATGTCGCAACCGCCGACAAATTCGCCTTTGACGTAAAGCTGCGGTACGGTCGGCCAGTCGGAGAAATCCTTGATGCCCTGACGGATCGAGTCATCGGCCAGCACGTTCACATCGGCGAAATTGACGCCCATGTAGTTCAGCACGCCTGCGACACGGCTGGAGAACCCGCATTGCGGCATTTCCTTGGTGCCCTTCATGTAGAGCACAACGTCATTGGCGGTGATCGTTTGCTGGATCTGGCTGGCGATGTCCGTGGTTTCGGTCATTTGCATGTTCCTTTGCTCATCGTGGCGCGGCCGTGGTCGGCTTGGCCGTGGCGTTGACGCCAATATAGGTGTTCCGGCGGCCATGGTCTACGGGGGGCCGGGTTTGCGTGGATCAGGCGGGCGCCTTGGTGGTCAGGGCAAGCGCGTGCAGCTCTCCGGCAGGGCCGTCCATTTTGCCTTTCAGAGCGGCGTAGACGGCGCGCTGCTGCTGTACGCGATTCTTGCCGCGAAAGCTTTCGTCGATCACCTCGGCCGCGTAGTGATTACCGTCGCCGGCCAGATCGGTGATGGTGATGCTGGCATCGGGAAAGCTCTCTCGGATCAGGGCTTCGATGTCATGGGCTTGCATTGCCATACTGGCGGACTCCTCTGTGAAACTCAGATGTAGGATGCCTGACGCGCGGACACAAGGCGAGGGCAGAGCGTGGCTATTAGATCGGGATTGCCCGGATCTGCAAGCCGGTTGGTCGCCACCGGTGCATCAGACGTCGAGGTTGACCCAGACCGGGACATGGTCTGACGGTTTTTCGTGGCCACGGATTTCGGAATCGATGCCGGTATCGGTCAACCGGTCGGCGCATTGCGGGGTCAACAGAAAGTGGTCGATGCGGATACCGTCGTTCTTGTTCCAAGCGCCGGCCTGATAATCCCAGAAGGAATAGTGACCGGGCCCCTGCACCCGTGCGCGGAAGGCTTCGGTGAAGCCGAGATTCAGGATGCGACGGAAAGCGGCGCGGCTTTCGGGCCGGAAAAGCGCGTCCTCGCGCCATGCATCGGGGCGTTTGGCATCCTCGGCCTGCGGAATGATGTTGTAATCGCCTGCCATGAGAGCAACTTCCTCACCCTCGAGCAATTCTTGCGCACGGGCGCGCAGACGTTCCATCCATGCGAGCTTGTAGTCATATTTTGGCCCCGGCGCTGGATTACCGTTGGGCAGGTAGAGACCACAGATACGCAGCGCTTCCTTGTTCACGACGGTTGCCTCGATCCAGCGCGCCTGGTCGTCATCGTCGTCGCCGGGAAGCCCGCGTCGCACGTCTTCGAGGGGGAACTTTGACAGGATGGCGACACCGTTGAACGATTTCTGGCCATGAGTTTCGACCTGATAGCCACGGTCTTCGAAGAGGTCGCGCGGGAAGGCTTCGTCGACGGATTTGATTTCCTGCAGCAGGACGACGTCGGGCTGGGCGTCATCCAGCCATGCCGGAAGCGCGGCGGCACGCGCCTTGATCCCGTTGATGTTGAAGGTGGCCACTTTCATGGTGATTGCCCCGTCCCGATCTGGTTCCGATGCCCGATCTATGACCCAGCCGGAGGCCCGGGACAAGGCGTAGCAGGTGATTCGCCTGTCAGAAACTGGTGTTGCATTTTAGCAACTCAATTTCGACCCTGACACGCGTCAGGTCTGCCGCGCATCCGCACTAGAAGATTAACAGACGGACTCGGATGCGCTTCACGTCCGGAGTCAGTTGCGGACTGTGGATAAGAATTTTTACGCTGACCAGATTCTTGACGGAACGCTTTAACGTCATCGTTTTGCTTTGCAATTTTGATGTGGATAACTGGGTCCCTTTGGGGGGAGCACCAGAAAAAACTCTTAGTAACTCGACCTCAAACTGCAAACCTGAGGGCGTGATCCACCAACTTCGAAACGAGGAGATTTCCAGATGACTGCACTTCAAAAAACTTACGAAACCGTCAATTTTTCTCTTGCACCCACTGCGAGCATGTTCGGTGGCGACGCGACAGAGATGTATTCCTCGGCGTCTTTGCCCAGCATGGCAGGGGATGCGATCCGTGGTGATGCGACCGCGCTTTTCTCCTCGGCATCGACGCCTTGCGGGGACGTTTCTGCCACCGGCGGCGCGCTGACGGGGATGTTCTCCTCGGCGAGCTGAGGGGCCATTCGGGCCGATAGCGAGGGAACGGCGTTCGTGGACGCCATCTGAAAGGTACTAGAATATGTCGAATGTCATCCACCTGAACCTGGCCGCCCATCGCCAAACACGAGATCAGCGCCTGGGCGCGCTGATCTCGAACTTTGCCAGCCAGCGTCGCGTTCCCGACGATGTTTTCTGGCTTAAGGAAAATGCCGAGCTGCTGAACATCCTTGAATGTACAGGCACCCATGTCGGCGCCGAGAGGCTGGCCCCGCATGAAGGGTTCTATGCCTCAGTCGAGCGCCGGGTAAGTTTTTTCCCACAGTATTACCGCTTTCTGCTGTCGATCTGCCTTGATCTCGAAGACTTGGGCATGCCGGGCGACAAGGGCGAGGCGCTTGCCGCCTGGGTGGCTCGCGAAGAACTTGTCGGGGCAGAGCTGTCGGATCTGCAACGCGCCGAGGCGCGCCGGTTGCTGCAACGCCGCGGTGTTTGGGACGCGCGTGACGATGCGGCGCTGGTAAACCGGCTGCACGAGTTCATGGAGCGCACCCGCACCTTTGCGATTCCCAACAAGAAAGCCTGTTACGAGCTTACCCATATCGTCTTTTACCTGAGCGAATACGGTCGCCGTGACCCCGAGATCACAAAAGCGTCGAAGGAAAGTCTTGAATTCGCAGGACTTCTGGCTTTTCTCGATCAGGACGCCGATCTGCTGGCTGAAATCTGCATCGCCTTACGCTATGCTGGCGTGGAACCGTCGGCGATATGGGAGGGATGGCTTGCCCGCGATACCCACCAATTCTTAATCGAGACAGGTCAGAATGCGCGGGCGGCAGACGATTACCATACCTATTTCGTGGGCAATTGGGCGATGGGCCAGTGCGGAGACCAGATTTTCACTCAGGACGTGGCGCCCGGGCGTCTTTCCTTTCATCGACCCGTCCAAACGGCAGCGCCACTGCGCCAGATTTCGGAATATCTCTTCCACCTGAGGGAGTCCCGAAGCGATGACTGGTACCTGATGCGCCCGCTGGTCGAGAACTGCCTTTCCGAAGAAGGCTATTTCATCCTTAAAGAGGCGCAATCGAGTTCCCCCCGGTTCGACGCCTTTTTTGCACAGTTTGCCAGGGCCAGCCAGCAAGATGCCATCGTGCGGGAGACCGTGCTGTGAGCGGGGCGCAGAAAGCCCTTATGGGGGCCATGCTCGCGGCGTTCTACACGGTTTTGATTTCCTGCGCTGATGCGATCACCAAGCTGATTGCGGGCGGATACGCGGCACCGCAGCTTTACGCGATTTCCGGGTTTCTCGTCGTGATGATGTGCCTTGGCGCGAACCGCTTTTCGGGCGCGAGGGTTCGAGGGTTGCTGACGGTTTGCCCGCGCGCGATGGGATTGCGCTCGATTGCGACCGTGCTTGCGGCCCTGTCGTTCTTTTACGCCTTCAAGCTGCTTCCCTTTGCCGACGTGTTCATTTTCATCGGCCTCATGCCGGTCATGGCGGGGCTGATGTCAGGGCTGATCCTTGGCGAAAAGGTACGTCCGGGTGCATGGATTGCGCTGATGGCTTGTTTCACAGGCGTACTTTGCCTGTTTCCCGAAGGGATCCGCGCGATGCAATGGGGGCACGCCTTTGCCTTTGCCGCCACCTGTTTCGGGACATTCTCTATCGTGCTGGCCCGTTATATCGGGCGCTGGGAAAGCAATGCGCTGGCGCAGGTGTTTTATCCCAACCTCGCGATCTTCGTGTCGATGGCCGTGGTGCTGCCGCTGGTCTGGAAACCAATGCCGATCGCCGATCTGGGGTGGGTTGCAGCCTATGCGGCGATCCTGTTCGGCGCGCGCTGGCTGCTGGTCGTCGCTTTGCGGTTGCTCGCTGCCTATGCGGTGACGCCGATGATGAACCTGCAGTTTGTCTGGATGGTCCTGCTGGGCGCACTCTTTTTCGGCGAAATGCCGGGGGCCGAGACCTATCTTGGGGTCGCGATCGTGATCGGGTCGGGTCTGTTCCTGATCTGGGATCAATTCGTGCCGGCGACGGTAGATATCAAAGCCCAGCCAGCGGTGTCGCCCCGCCGATGAGCCGATAGATCACATCGAAAAGGACGTGCCGCAGCCGCAGGACGAGGTTGCGTTGGGATTGTCGATCACGAAACGCGCGCCGATCAACTCCTCGGTAAAGTCGATGACCGCGTTGGACAGGAAGGGCAGGGAGATGTTGTCGACAACGACTTTCTGACCGTGACCTTCGAGAACGAGATCATCCTCGGCCGGTTGATCAAGCGCGATTTCATACTGGAATCCGGAACATCCGCCACCCTCTACCGCAACACGCAGCGCCTTGCCTTGCGTGGCTGCGCCGATTTCGGCGAGGCGTTCGAACGCGCGATCTGTGACTTTCGGGGGCAGTTGCATTTCCGGGCTCCGGCAGCGGTTTCCTTATCTTCTGGTCTACAATATAGAAACTCAGACGACAGGCGACAAGGATGAGTAACAATGTGGGCGCCTTATGCCTCGGATCCGGCAAAAACCAGGGGACGGTTGATACCGGAAGAGGAAAGCAGTTTCCGATCGTGTTTCCAGCGCGACCGGGACCGGATCATTCATGCCAGCGCCTTTCGGCGGCTGAAGCATAAGACACAGGTCTTTATCGAACATGAAGGCGATTACTTTCGCACGCGTCTGACCCATTCCATCGAGGTGGCTCAGGTGGCGCGGACGATTTCCGGGGCGCTGGGGCTGAATGCCGAGCTGACCGAGGCGGTCGCGCTGGCCCATGATCTGGGGCACCCGCCGTTCGGTCACACGGGCGAGGATGCCCTTGAAGAGCTGATGCGCCCCTATGGCGGGTTCGACCACAACGCGCAGGCGATCCGTATCGTGACCCATCTGGAACGACATTACGCCGATTTCGACGGGTTGAACCTGTCCTGGGAAACGCTGGAAGGACTGGCAAAGCATAACGGCCCGGTGACGGGAGAACTGCCTTGGGCATTGGCGGCCTATGCGGAAAAGCACGACCTGGAACTCGATAGCTATGCGAGTGCCGAGGCGCAGGTGGCGGCGATTGCCGATGACGTGGCCTATAACCATCACGATCTGCATGACGGGCTGCGGGCCGAGCTGTTTTCGACCGATGAACTGGCCGAGCTGCCGATCCTCGACAGGAATTTTGCCGAGGTGGATCGGCTTTATCCGGGGTTAAACTATTACCGGCGCAGGCACGAGGCGCTGCGGCGCTTTTTCGGAGTGCTGGTCGAGGACGTGATCAATTTTGCCCGCATCCGTCTGGACGAGATCCATCCGCAATCGGTCGAGGATGTGCGCGGGGCGGGACGCACGATCATCCGCTTTTCCGACGAGGTGTTTACCGATCTCAAAGAGATCCGCGACTTTCTGTTCCAGCGCATGTATCGTGCACCAAGCGTTGTGGAAGTTCGGGCGCAGGTGACGCAGGTGGTCCGTGATGTGTTCCCTCATTTCATGGCGCATCCCGAGCTTTTGCCCAAGCAGTGGCGCAAGGATGTCGAGGAAGCACAGGGCGAAACCGAACTTGCCCGGATCGTGATGGACTATGTGGCCGGCATGACCGACCGTTTCGCATTGCAGGAACACGCGCGTTTGCTGGGAACCGAATTGGACCCAAACCGTTCCCCTCTCTAGGGGCTTGACAAGGATGACAGAATGGCCGTTGCTGATGGCGCGATAACACCGGTGATGGCCATCGCGCTTGCCGGCTCAATGGGGGTCGGCGCACAATGGCTGGCTTGGCGTCTCAAGCTGCCTGCAATCGTCCTGATGCTGATGGCCGGGGTGCTGATCGGCCCGGTATTCGGGATATTCCGTCCAAATGAAGTCTTTGGCGATCTGACGCAGCCCATCATTTCCATTGCGGTTGCGATCATTCTGTTCGAAGGCGGACTGACGCTATCGCTTCATACGCTGCGCGAGGTGCAGCAGGGCGTTATGCGGCTTGTGGTCATCGGGGCGCCTTTGGGGTGGCTGCTTTCGACGCTGGCCCTGCATTACGCGGCAGGGCTGAGCTGGGAAAGTTCGGCGGTGTTCGGCGGTATCATGGTAGTTACGGGACCGACGGTGATCGCGCCGCTGCTGCGGCAGGCGCGGCTCTCTCGCCGCCCAAGCGCGCTTTTGCAATGGGAAGCGATCCTGAACGACCCGATTGGAGCAATGGCGGCGGTTCTGGCCTTTGAAGTGGTCGCGCTTCTTAACCTAGACGTCGATACCACAAGCGAGGCGATTTTCCACGTCGGCGGTGGCGTTCTGGTGTCCATCCTTGCGGGGTGTGCGGCGGGCCTGTTCCTGTCCTGGGCATTCCGGCGCGGCAAGGTGCCGGAATACATGAAGGTGCCTTTCATCGTCGTTTTCCTTCTGGGGGTCTTTGCGCTGTGTAATGCGCTGCTGCATGAAAGCGGATTGCTCGCGGTGACGGCGATGGGGGTGATCCTCGCCAATGCGAACCTGCCATCATATGACGAGATGCGGCGGTTCAAGGAGCACGCCACGATTCTGCTGGTTTCGGGAGTGTTCATCATTCTAGCCGCCTCGCTCGATTTCTCGAGCCTCGAGCAGCTCACTTGGCGGGCCGCAATATTCGTGGCGGTTGTGATTCTGATCGTGCGCCCGCTGACTGTTTACCTGTCGCTGGTGAAAAGCGATGTGAGCTGGCGCGAACGCACGCTTGTGGCACTGACCGGTCCGCGCGGCGTTGTGCTCGTCGCGGTGGCTGGGCTCTTCGGCGACCGGCTGGTACAGATAGGTATCGAGGATGGGGCGCTGATTGCACCGCTTGCTTTTGCTCTGGTGGCCGCCACGGTTGTCGTACATGGATTCTCGCTGGCGCCGCTGGCACGGCTGCTGGGGTTGAGGGGGGCTGAGCAACCCGGCATCCTTTTGGTTGGCGGCTCGCCCTGGAGTACGGCCTTTGCGGAGGCGGTGAAACGGACCGAGGTGCCGGTGCTGATCAGCGACCGAAACCGCTCGCATCTGCGTAAAGCCCGAAGCCTTGGGATCGAGACATTCTTTGGCGATGTCCTGTCCGAAACCGCGGAACAAAAGATAGAGAACGCGCATTACGCGCGATTGGTGGCCGTATCCGACAACGACGCCTACAACACGCTGGTCGCCACCGATCTGGGGCCGGAATACGGGCGAGACAATGTCTTTCAGCTTCAGCGCGAGAACGCCGAGGCAACGCGAAATTCTCTGCCGGCGTCGCTGGGGGGCCGGGTATTCGCGCAAGGCAAGACCTATGAGGAACTGGAAACCAATTTCCGTGCGGGATGGGAATTCCGCGTGACGAAGCTTTCCGAAGAGTTCACCTACCTTGACTGGCGCGGCCAGCGGCCGAATGCGATCATCATGATGATCGTTTACCCGGATGGCACGTTGCGCTTTCCGGGACCGGATACCGATGTGGCCGGGGGCAAGGGGGCGCAGATCGTGCACATGTCACAAAAACTGCCCGAAGACAAAAAAACGCAGGAGAAACTGTCGCCGCTTGCCGCAGGCCGGGAAGAGCAAGGCGCGTGAGGCGTTGACCTTGAGGGTGCGCGTGCTAAACCCCGCGCATCTTTACAGGAAGCCGACATGAACCTCTTTGCCAATATCCGTATGTTTGTTCTGGACAGTCTTGAAACTCTCGTGCGCGAAGGTGCGCTGCCTGAGGGGCTGTCTTATGAGAATGTCACGGTTGAGCCGCCGCGAGATGCGGCGCATGGCGATATGGCGACCAATGCGGCGATGGTGCTGGCCAAGCCCGCTGGGCTGAAGCCCCGCGATATCGCCGAGGCGCTGGCGCGTCATCTTGAGGCGGACGGGCGGATTGACGGTGCCGAGGTCGCGGGTCCGGGCTTTTTGAACCTGCGCCTGTCGCCGGTTGTATGGCAGGAAGTCGTTGCGACCGTGTTGGGCGAAGGTACGGCCTATGGCCGCTCAGACATGGGGCAGGGCAAGAAGGTCAACGTGGAATACGTGAGCGCGAACCCCACGGGTCCGCTGCACGTGGGGCACACGCGGGGCGCCGTATTCGGCGACGCGCTGGCCAGCCTGCTGGCTTATGCGGGCCATGATGTGACGCGCGAATACTATATCAATGACGGTGGTGCGCAGGTTGATGTGCTGGCGAGGTCGGTTTACCTCAGATACCTTGAGGCGCTGGGGCAGGAAGTTGCTTTTGAAGACGGGACCTATCCGGGCGACTACCTGATCCCGGTCGGTGAGGCGCTGGCTAAAGAAAAGGGCGACGCCTGGGTCGACCAGCCCGAGGATGTCTGGCTGGAAGAACTGCGGGATTATGCCACCGACGCGATGATGGCGCTGATCCGAGAGGATCTGGCCGCGCTTGGCGTCGAGATGGACGTGTTCTTTTCGGAGAAATCACTGTACGGCACCGGGCGGATCGAGGCGGCGCTGGCCGATCTTGAAGCCAAGGGGCTGATCTACGAGGGCGTGCTTGAGCCGCCGAAGGGCAAGACGCCGGAAGACTGGGAACCGCGGGAGCAGACGCTGTTCAAATCGACCGAACACGGTGATGACGTGGATCGGCCGGTCAAGAAATCCGACGGAGGCTGGACCTATTTCGCGCCGGACATCGCGTATCATTATGACAAGGTTTCTCGGGGCTTCGACGCACTGATTGATGTGTTTGGTGCGGATCACGGCGGCTATGTCAAACGGATGAAGGCGGCGGTGTCCGCGCTTTCCGGCGGATCGGTGCCGCTGGATATCAAGCTGACGCAGCTGGTGCGGCTCTTCAAGAACGGCGAGCCGTTCAAGATGTCGAAACGGGCGGGTAATTTCGTCACGCTTCGCGACGTGGTTGATCAGGTCGGCCCGGATGTAACCCGCTTTGTGATGCTGACCCGCAAGAACGACGCGCCGCTGGATTTCGATTTCGACAAGGTGCTGGAACAGAGCCGCGAGAACCCGGTGTTCTACGTGCAATATGCCAATGCTCGGGTGATGAGCGTGCTGCGCAAAGCGGCAGATGCCGGGATTGCCGCCGATGACGCGGCACTCAGGGCCGCTGACCTTGCGGGATTGACCCACGAGGCCGAGATCAACGTTGCCAAGAAGCTGGCGGAGTGGCCCCGGCTGGTCGAAATCGCGGCGCGAACCAACGAACCGCATCGCGTTGCCTTTTACCTCAACGAGCTGGCCGCCGATTTCCACGCCCTGTGGAACCGGGGCAATGACGCGACCGAGCTGCGCTTTATCCAAGAGGGCGATCGCGCGGCAAGTCAGTCAAAAATGGCTCTGGCACGGGCTGTTTCCGTTGTTATTTCCGCAGGTCTTGGTATTCTTGGCGTCACACCGGCGCAGGAGATGCGGTAACAAAATCGCCCAGAGCGCCGGGCTGAGGCAGAAGCAAGAAAACCGGAGCGTGCGCCTGGCACGCAATCCGGGCAGCGAGGCGACATGGCGGATATCGAGTATTCCGGCGCGTATGACGCGCAGGGTTCTGAACATGCACAAGGTGGCGGATTCGGCCGGCTGGTGAATATTGCTGGCGGGCTGGCGTCCATTGCACTGGTCGCGGGTGTCGGTATCTGGGGCTACAAGCTCTTGATGCGGGACGTCAGCGGTGTGCCGGTGGTGCGGGCCTTGGAAGGACCGATGCGGATCCAGCCCGAAGATCCCGGTGGGCGGCAGGCAGACCATCAGGGGCTGGCGGTCAACGCGGTTGCCGCGCAAGGCACGGCGGCAAAACCGGCCGAACGGCTGATGCTGGCACCTAAACCGGTTTCCCTGAGCGATGAAGACAAGCCGATGGGCGAGTTGATCAAGGCCTCGGCCCAGAGCAAATCGGCGGAGACGAGCGAAAGCGTGGATGATCTGGTCGCGAAACTCGTAAAGGATGCGACCCCGATTGATGGTGTTCTGAACGATGAGGCGGACGGCGCCGAGATCGTGCAGCCTGAACCGCTTGCCGCTGTGGATGCGGATGACCTGATCGAGGCTGAACCGGCGGTCCTGACAGGACCGGGTTTGCCTCAGTCGCTGCGCCCGATGGTGCGACCTGCGCGGACAGAACGCCGGACGGCCCCTGCGCCTGCAGTCGCCTCTGAAACGACAGAAGTCGCGGCCGATACGCTTCCGGCGGGGACGCGGCTTGCCCAGCTCGGGGCGTTCGAAAGCCCGGAAGTCGCGCGCGAGGAATGGGCGCGGTTGAACGTCAAGTTCGAGGATTACCTTGAGGACAAGGACCGCGTGATCCAGAAGGCCGAGAGCGGCGGTCGCACATTTTACCGGCTTCGCGCGATGGGTTTCGACGATCTGAACGATGCGCGTCGGTTCTGTTCGGTACTGGTGGCGGAAAACGCGGACTGCATTCCGGTGACCACGCGATGAATTTCGGCGCGACGATCCTTGATGCCGAGGGTACACGGCTGTCTTCCGAGGAGAAGGCGTTTTTTCGCGATGTGAACCCCTTTGGTTTTATCCTCTTTGCGAGGAATATCGAGACGCCGGACCAGATCCGCGCGCTGTGCGATGACTTCCGCGAAACCGTCGGACGCGAGGCGCCGATTACCATCGATCAGGAAGGCGGACGGGTGCAGCGTCTGCGTGCTCCGATCTGGCGCGAATGGATGCCGCCGCTGACCCATGTGAAGCAGGCCGGAGACCACGCCGAGCGGGCGATGTACTTGCGTTATCGGCTTATCGCGCATGAATTGCGGGCGCTGGGGATCGACAGCAACTGCGCGCCGATGGTCGATGTCGCGGTCAGCGAAACCCATGATTTCCTGAAAAACCGATGCTATGGCTACGACCCCGAGACCGTAAGCCGACTGGGCAGAGCGGTTGCGCAGGGCATGTTGGACGGGGGCGTTCTGCCGGTGCTCAAGCATATTCCGGGGCACGGGCGCGCAACGCTCGACAGCCATTTTGACCTGCCACATGTCAGTGCCGATCCGGCGCTGCTCGACATTACCGATTTCTCCCCGTTCCGGGCGCTGAATGATCTCCCGATGGGGATGACGGCGCATCTGGTTTATGACGAGATCGACAGCCTGCCCGCGACGGTATCGCCCAAGATGATGGGGGTGATCCGCGAGCAGATGGGCTTTGACGGGCTGATCATGACCGACGATATTTCTATGAAAGCGCTTAAGGGCGATCTGGGAGAGTTGTCGAAGGCGGCCATCGAGGCAGGCTGCGATGTGATCCTGCATTGCAACGGCACGCTGGACGAGCGCAAGCAGGTGGCCGAGGCTGCCGGTGTGATGGGCGACGTGGCGCAGAGCCGCGCCGAGGCAGCGGTCGCCGCGCGCCATGAGCCGGACAGCATTGACATCGAGGCGCTGGAGGCCGAGCTTGACCGCCTGATGGGCGGAAAGGTTTATGGCTGAGGACGAGTTCACCGAAGAAAAGCTTTCAGTCAGCGACCGGCTGGCCGCCGAGGCGCTGATCGTCGATGTAGACGGCTTTGAAGGGCCGCTCGACGCGCTATTGATGCTGTCGCGGACGCAGAAGGTCGATCTGCGCAAAATCTCGGTGCTCGATCTGGCGCGGCAGTACCTTGCCTTCGTGGACCGGGCCAAGCAGTTGCGCCTGGAGCTGGCCGCGGATTATCTTGTCATGGCGGCCTGGCTGGCGTTCCTGAAGTCGCGGCTGCTCTTGCCACCCGATCCGGCGGATGAAGGCCCCTCGGGCGAGGAGCTCGCCGCACACCTCGCTTTCCAGCTCGAACGTTTGCAGGCGATGCGCGATGCCGCTGCCCGTCTGATGGCGCGGGACAGGTTGGGGCGAGATTTCTTTGCGCGTGGACAGACCGAAGTGGTCGCCCGTGTGCGCAGCGTGAAGTACACGGCGACCCTGCTGGACCTGATGCAGGGGTATGCCCGCATCCGAACCCGCGATGAATTCCGCCCCTTTGTCATGGACCGCGACAATGTCTTTACCATGGAGCAGGCGCTTGACCGGATGCGGGGCCTGATCGGCTATGCCGCCGACTGGACCGAGATTTCCAGCTATCTGCCTGAGGGATGGGAGATGGACCCGGTACGCCGGCGTTCGGCCACGGCGGCAACTTTCGCGGCTTCGCTTGAACTGGTAAAGGAAGGGCATCTTGAGATCCGCCAGAGCGAGGTCTTTGCCCCGATAGAATTGCGCAAGAGGACCTAATGGCCGTGAGCGAAGAGACGGAACCGCAGGAAGATACGCTGTTCGAAGCGCCGGTCATGGCCGAGCAGGAGCGCATGGTCGAAGCGGTCCTGTTCGCGAGCACCGAGCCGATCACCGTGCGCGAGCTGGAATCGCGGATGCCGCATGGGTGCGACGCGGCCGAGGCATTGGTGCGGCTGCGCAAGCGCTATGAAGGGCGAGGCGTGCGGGTGGTGAAGATCGACGATGCCTGGGCCATGCGTACGGCACCGGATCTGGGCTATCTGATGCAAAAGGAAACGGTCGAGACGCGAAAACTGTCGCGTGCCGCGATCGAGACACTTGCGATCATCGCCTATCACCAGCCCGCCACCCGGGCCGAGATCGAGGAGATCCGAGGGGTTTCCGTGTCGCGCGGGACCATCGACCAGTTGCTGGAAATGGAGTGGATCCGATTTGGTCGTCGCAAGATGACGCCGGGCCGCCCGGTGACCTTTGTGGTCACGCCCAGCTTCCTCGATCATTTCGGGCTGGAAAATGCCCGTGATCTGCCGGGGCTCAAGGAATTGCGCTCGGCCGGGTTGTTGGAAAACCGTCCGCCCCCGGGGGCGTTCTCGGTTGCCGAAGAGGAAGATGAGGACGAGGCAACCACCGGCCAGTCCGAACTTTTCGAGGATTAATCGGGATTTTACCCTAAAATCTGCAAAATTGCGGATTAGGTTACGCGCGAAAGCAAGGGGAACCGCCATGAATGCAAACCAGATCCTCGACATGATCGTCAAAACCGTCGTTCGGCGGCTGGTTGGCACGGGCGTCAAGGCCGGTATGGATGTGGCGAGCGGCAAGATGCGGCAGCGCGGGCGCGAGCAGCAGGATCGCTATCTGGCAGATGAGCAGGAAAGCGATATCCGTCCCAGCCCGATGCAGCCCGGAAACGCGCCCAAATCTGAGGAAGAACTGGAAGAGCAACGCCGCCGTGAAGCGCGACGCGCTGTACGACAGGCACGGCGGGCCGCGCGTGAGCACAATAACGGCTGATTTGCCGTTTAGGTGCTCTTGAAATGCTTACTGAGCTTCAGGCCCTGACCCTGGTAGTTTGAGGCAATACCCGCGCCGTAGAGCTGGGTTGGCAGGTCGGCCATGCGTTCGTAGACGAGGCGGCCGACCACCTGACCGTGCTCAAGTACAAACGGTGCCTCGTGACAGCGCACTTCGAGCACGCCGCGCGAGCCTGAGCCTCCGGCAGCGTCATGGCCAAAGCCCGGATCG
>JAAEZD010000010.1:0-53217 GCA_018223035.1 Paracoccaceae bacterium | reverse complement strand
GATCGAAGAATCCGGCGTAATGCACACGGAACTCGCCTACCATCGCAAGATATGGCGCCATCTCGGCGGCATATTCCGGCGGGATATGAACGGCTTCGCGGCTGACAAGAATGTAAAATGCGCCCGGGTCGAGGATGATACGGCCTTTGTCGGTGTGCACTTCTTCCCAGTATTCGCGCGGGTCATATTCACCGATACGGTCCAGATCGATAACGCCGGTATGCGGTTTGGCACGGTAGCCAACAAGCGTCGTGTCCTTCAGCGCGAGATCGACGGAAAAGCCGAGACCTTCCTTGATGACGGCAGGCCCGTCCACGAGCGGTGTCTTTTCATGGAGCGCGGTCAGTTCGGCATCGCTGAGCACCGCCTGGCCCGAGCGGAATCGGATCTGGTTCAGGCGCATGCCGGGACGGACCAGAACCGAAAAGGAGCGCGGGCAGATTTCGGCGTAGAGCGGACCGTCGTAGCCGGAGGGAATCCGGTCAAACTCGGTTCCGCCATCGGTGATCGTGCGTGTGAGCAGGTCGAGCCGTCCGGTCGAGCTCTTGGCGTTGGCGACCGCCTGAATATCGTCGGAAAGAGCCAGCGATTCCATCAGCGGGACAAGATAGACGCAGCCCTTTTCCAGAACGGCGCCGCTGCTGAGGTCGATCCGGTGCATCTCGAACTCTTCAAGACGCTCGGTCACGCTCTTGCCGCGCCCTGCCAGAAAAGAGGCCCGGACGCGATAGGCGATCGTTCCAAGCCGCAGGTCTAGGCTGGCCGGCTGAACCTGCGCGGGGATCACCGGCGGATCGGCCTTGATGGCACCCGTGGCGATCATCGTCTCGATAGTCTGGTTTGGGCAAACGCCGGTCAATGCACACACTCCCGCCCACGAGGGGGAGAGGGGCGTTGATATCGTCGGTAGATTTTGGTCGGGCTAGCAGGACTCGAACCTGCGACCTTCCGTCCCCCAGACGGACGCGCTACCAGGCTGCGCCATAGCCCGACGATGGGCGTTACATACCCGTTTTGAAGCGGGGGACAAGAGCAAATCACCACAATATCCTCAGGAGATGCGCGTACCCGCAGCCCGATCCAGCCAGCGCCGCAATTCCTGTGTCAGCGCGGCGACCTCGCTCCGGTTTTCTTTCGGAATAACATTCGTGCGGGACAGCAGAGATAGGGTTCCGGCGGAAACGGGCAGGGCGCTTTCATCCGCGACCTCAGGTACATCGACGATTTCCGGGCGCAGGTTGTCGATAGAATCACCGGAAGGCTCCGACCCGGGGAGGGCTGCATCTTGTTGGAGATTCGCGGGTTCGTCCGTAGCCGGGGAGTGCATTTCGTTCTCGCCGAGCGATGTCGTGGCGGCATCGGCGGTTGCGGGTTCGACCCCTGCGCTGTCTTCCGAACCGTACATGGTGGATGGTGCCGGGTCGGGGGTCTGCGTTGGCTCGGGGGTCTCAAATTCCCCAGCATCCGAAGAAAAGGATTCGTCAATTTCGACTGGCGCGGAGGTATCTGCGCCCGTTGTTTCCGTGCTGGGTTCGTCGGCGCGCGAGTGTGGCGCAGCTAAATTTTCTGCCTGCCGGTGCTGGGGCATGTCCATCGGCAGTTCGGGCGAGGTGAAATCCTCCCCGGTTTGCATCGTGGCATTGCTCTGTTCCACTGCCGGCTCTGGATCCGGACGGGATTTGAACGGTAAGACGGTACCCGCGCCAGCGCCGGTTTTCGCTGAAGTCGCCGTTGCATCGGGCGTTTTGGGAGCGGTCGAACCGTCGAAGGATTCGAGTGGTTGCGAGAGGTTGCAGACATGTGCAACCCCTTGTTCACGAATGATCTTTTGGGCGCCTTTGATGGTCATCCCGTCTTCGTGCAAGAGCTGTTTGATCCCGCCAAGAAGCTGCATGTCGGCGGGGCGATAGTAACGGCGGCCGCCCGCGCGTTTCACCGGCTTGATCTGTGCGAACTTGCTTTCCCAGAAACGCAGGACATGAGGCTGAAGGTCAAGCCAGTCCGCGACCTCGCTAATGGTGCGAAATGCATCGGGGGACTTGCTCATCTTTCAGTGCCCAGTTCAGGATTTGTTACCGTCTGCAACACGATCTTTCATTAGATGCGACGGGCGGAAGGTCAGGACGCGCCGCGGCTGGATTGGTACTTCTTCGCCGGTTTTGGGATTACGCCCGACCCTCGCCGATTTCTCACGCACGCTGAACGTACCGAAAGAAGAGATCTTGACTTGTTCACCACGTACCAGAGCGTCGGACATGTATTCGAGCATGCTTTCGACGAGTTGTGCGCTTTCATTGCGAGAGAGGCCGACTTCACGGAACACGGCCTCGCTCAGATCCATACGAGTCAGAGTCTTGTCGCCCATTGTGATCCCCCTGTGGTTTTATTCAGCATAGGGGCTGCACAATTTGCGAGTCAACATCAATGAGTTGTAAGGGCTTGGAATTGCTATTTAATGCAAAGCTTCGGCGTTACCAGCGCAAGACAACGGCGCCCCATGCCAGCCCGCCGCCGATCGCTTCGGTGACGAGCAGGTCGCCCTCTTTGATCTGCCCGCGCTGCTTTCCAACCGACATGGCCAGCGGAATCGATGCGGCAGAGGTGTTTCCGTGATCCTGAACCGTGACCACGACCTGCGACATGGGCAGGGCCATCTTCTTGGCCGTGCCTTGGATGATGCGAATGTTTGCCTGATGCGGCACGATCCAGTCAACATCGGAACTGGTTAAGGAAGCTTTATCAAGAGCTGCCTCGGCAGTGGCGGCCAGCTTCTCGACCGCGTGTCGGAACACTTGGTTGCCCTGCATGCGCAGGTAACCGGTGGTTTTGGTGGAAACTCCGCCATCGACGTAGAGGAGGTCGCGGTAGCGACCGTCGGAATGCAGATCCACGGAAAGGATGCCGCGATCATCGGAGGTGCCCTGACCCTCTTTCGCTTCGAGGATCAGTGCGCCGGCGCCGTCACCGAAGAGCACGCAGGTGGACCGGTCCGTCCAGTCCATGATCCGGCTGAAGGTTTCGGCCCCGATGACGAGAATCCGGTCGCACTGGCCCGAGGCGATCAGCGCGTTCGCATTGGCCAGCGCATAGACGAAACCGGCGCAGACAGCCTGAACGTCAAAGGCAAAGCCGCGCGTCATGCCAAGAGCGGCCTGAACCATTGTCGCGGCGGACGGAAAGGTGAGATCGGCAGTCGAGGTCGCGAGAATGATCGCATCAACGGAATCAATTTCAATTCCTGCGTCTTTCAGAGCAGCCTGCGCGGCCTTGGTCGCAAGGTCCGAGGTGCCTTCGCCTTCGGCGGCGAAATGGCGTCGCTCGATACCGGAACGGGAGCGAATCCATTCGTCGGTTGTGTCTAGCGTGGCTTCGAATTCGGCGTTGGGTACTACTCTCTCGGGGAGGTAGTGGCCAACCCCCGTCACAACCGCTCTGCGTGTCATGCCCGTCCTTCTTTTCTTTCTTCCGTCGGCTTTTCGGACGGAGCCTGACCATCATGGGAAAGCTCGCCGACAGATGCAACCCGAGCCGCCAGTTTTTCCGAGAAGCCGGACTGGGCGAGTTGAAAGGCAAGTTTGATTGCAGAGGAAACGCCGGTCGCATCGGCGCTGCCGTGCGATTTGACGATCGTACCGTTCAGACCGAGGAAAACGCCGCCGTTCACCCGCCGGGGATCAATGCGTTTTTTCAAGCGCCGCAAGGAGGTTATCGCCAGAACCGAGGCAAGACGCGACATCGGAGAATACTTGAAGGCCTCGCGCAGAAGGTCTCCGATCAGGCTGGCGGTGCCTTCGCCGGTCTTGATGGCGACATTGCCGGTGAAGCCGTCGGTGACAATCACATCTGCGACATCGCCGGGGATGTCGGAGCCTTCAACGAATCCGACAAAATCGAACCCGTTGTCATCGGCAACCTGAGAGATCAGGCCGTGCGCTTCCTTCAGCTCGGTGCGGCCCTTGTGTTCTTCGGTGCCGACATTGAGCAGGCCGATCCGGGGGCGCGACAGGTTAAGCCCGTTGCGCGCGTAGGAGGCGCCCATAAGAGCGAATTGCAGGAGGTCGCGGGCATCGGCACGCACGTCGGCTCCGACATCCAGCATGACGTTGAACGCCTGCGGATTTCGGGACGGCCACATGATGGCAATGGCGGGGCGGTTGACGCCGGGCAGGCGGCGCAGGCGGATCGTCGACAGCGCCATGAGCGCGCCGGTATTGCCGCAGGAAACGGCAGCCGCAGCTTCGCCTTCGCGCACCGATTCGATGGCGGACCACATGGAGGTGCCTTTGCCATTCCGGACGACCTGGCTTGGCTTGTCCTCCATCGTGACGACATCTGCCGCCTCACGAAAGGTCACACGTTCAGAGAGGCCGCGCCGACGCGCGACCAACGGTTCAAGCTCTGACTTGGGGCCGTGCAGAATGAACCGGATCTCCGGGTTCTTCTTGGCAGATTCGGCGATGCCGGCGACAACAGCTTGCGCGCCCGCATCCCCACCCATCGCATCCACGGAGATCGTGGTGCGCCGGTCAGAACTATTGGTTTGATCAGGCTGGGCTGTCATTCAATTGCCCGCCGCCTTTGCTCAAGCCGCGTCTTCGTCCAGGTCGATTTCGTCGACTTGTGCGACAATTTCCTTGTCGTCATAGTGACCGCAGGCGGCACAGACGTGGTGAGGACGCTTCAACTCGCCGCAGTTCGGGCATTCGTTGGGGTTCGCCGCGACCAGTGCGTCATGTGCGCGGCGGTTGTTGCGGCGCGATTTCGATACTTTGTTCTGTTGGACGGCCATGTCTCAACCTTTATCTCATGTTACGTCGCGGGCGATCCCGGCGACCTCTGTTTCAATTCTTCAGCAGTGTGAAGCGGCGTGACGTGCGTTTAGGGCGGTACCCCAGCAATGTCCAACCATAAATCCGATGAAGGCGCGAAAATACGTCGAAATCTGCATAGTGCAAGTTCTTTTTCACGCGACCCTGCGGAACATGATCGGCAGCTGGCGCTCAGCTATCCTTTTTCAGCGCGTCCCGCAACCCGGCAAGCCCGGCAAAGGGCTTTACGTCTTCGTCGCTGAGCGGCGTCGTGCCCGGTGCGGCAAAGGTTGCATCACCCGGTTCCGCGTCCTCTTTCCGGGGATAGAGGGGCAGGGAGAGGGCCAGCGCTTCGGCCATGACAACGGCGGGATCGATAATACTGCCCAGTGGTTCGAGGGTTTCATCCTCGGGCATCTCGACTTCGTCACCTTCGGGTTCGGGCATGTTCGCAAGGTAGGTGCGACGGACGGGCAGGTCGATCCGGGTCGTGACCGGTTCCAGTGTCACCACGCAGGGCTGAACGACGGTGGCGCCGAGGTTGCCGGTCAGAACCCAGTCGCGTTTGCCTTCGGCCGCGATTTCTCCGGCAAAAGAAAGCTTGCGCAGGGCAAGCAGATCAAGCTCTTGTGCCATTGCCTCAAGCTGTGCGGAATCGGGCCGAAGCTCGAAGGGAGTCGGCGTGTTCTGGGAAAGGTCGGCAACCCGTAGGGCAGAAGGTCTGGTCATATCGGCGCTTTCGTTTCTTGAACCGGTGGCGCGAAGCCGTTATGCGACATAGAAGCCATAAGTGGTCAAGGCAAGAGGGTGACAAGCGTATGATACCAGTACACGGAAAGTTTGTACGGCAAGCGGTATTGGCAGGAATCGTCGCCTTGACCTGTACAGCCTGCGCTTCGATCTATCGCAATCACGGGTATGTCCCCACGGCTGATGACCTTGCTGCCATCCAGGTTGGCGTCGATACACGTGACACTGTGACCGAGGCAATCGGAACGCCGGGCGCGAGCGGTGTGCTCGACAGCAGCGGCTATTACTATGTTGCGACCCGGATGCGCCATTACGGCGGGTTCGCCCCCAAGCCGGTTTCCCGCAATCTCGTTGCGATCAGCTTTGATCAGCGCGGCGTTGTCCGGAACATCTCGCGCTACGACCTTGAAGACGGGCGCGTGATTCCGCTGGAACGTCGGGTCACAGATAATGGCGAATCCGACAGCACCTTCCTGCGTCAGCTGCTGGGGAACCTTGGCCGCATCGGACCGGGATCGCTGGTTCCCGAAGAATAAACGGCGTATCCGCTTATTTTTCATGGCACTGATACATCTTGTGGATAGCCGGGGTCGGGACTAGCGTTTCAGGTACCGTCAGCGCGAGGCCCCGATGCATCCTGCCATGCCCCCAATGACTCGTGGAAACTATCGCGTTTACGTGGCGCAAACGCGCGAAGATATCGCCGAGGCGCAGGTCTTGAGAGGGCTTGCCTTTGGTTCAGGCGGTGTTGATCGCGACGACTATGATGATTCCTGCGCGCATGTTCTGGTGCGGCAGATGCAAAGTGGGACGCTGGTCTGCTGTTTTCGGATGCTTCTGCTGGAAGACGGTCGGGACGTTTCCCGCAGTTACTCGGCCCAGTTCTACGAGTTGTCCGCTTTGCAGAACTTTACCGGTCGGATGGTCGAGATGGGACGATTCTGTATCCATCCGGACTGGCCTGATCCGGACATCCTGCGGCTAGCCTGGGGCGCGATGACGGCTTTTGTCGATGCGAACCGAGTCGATATGCTGTTTGGGTGTTCTTCCTTTGCCGGGACTGAAACCGGTGACTATCTGGACGCTTTTGCCATGCTCAAGGCGCGGCATCTGGCGCCGAAGCGTTGGTGGCCAAGGATCAAGGCTGCCGAGGTCTTTCGTTATGCCGCGCGGTTGCGGCGCAAGCCGGATCTTAAGAAAGCGATGTCGGGCATGCCGCCGCTGCTGCGCACTTATCTGTCGATGGGAGGCTGGGTCAGCGATCATGCGGTGGTCGACCGGCAGATGAACACGCTGCATGTTTTTACAGGTGTCGAAATCTCGGCAATTCCACCGGCCCGCAAGAGGTTGCTGCGCGCGGTAGCGCAATAGCTCGTGGGCGATACCGGCGACTCGTTGACAGTTCTGCGGCTATGTCATAGCGCAGCGAAATGGCCCAGATCCCTCTGTTACAGCTCTCCGATATTTCCCTGACCTTTGGCGGCGACCCGTTGTTCGACGCGCTCGATCTGGTCGTTCAGCCGGGCGACCGGGTGGCGCTGGTCGGGCGTAACGGATCGGGCAAGTCGACCCTGATGAAAGTCATGGCCGGGCTGGTGGAACCGGACAGCGGCACGATTGTGGTCCCGCCGGGCCGGACCGTGGGCTATATGGAGCAAGACCCGGATATGGCGGGTTGCGAGACTCTGGGGGAATTCGCGACCCGCGATCTTGATCCGGGCGAACTTTACAAGGTCGAGCGTGCCGCCGAAGGGTTGAAGTTCGACCCCGACCGGCTGGTTTCGACCGCCTCGGGCGGAGAGCGGCGGCGTGCTGCGCTGGCCGGTCTGATGGCGCGGGCACCTGACCTCATGCTGCTGGACGAGCCGACCAACCATCTTGATATCGAGGCGGTGCAATGGCTTGAGCGCGAGTTGAAAACGACCCGCGCCGCTTTCGTGATGATCAGCCACGACCGTGCCTTTCTACGTGAATTGTCGCGCGCAACGCTCTGGATCGACAGGGGAAGCGTGCGTCGGCAGGAAAAAGGGTTCGAAGCTTTCGAGGCCTGGCGCGATCAGGTCTGGGAAGAAGAGGACATGCAGCGCCACAAGCTGAACCGCCTCATCAAGTCCGAGGCGCGTTGGGCGGTCGAAGGCATCAGTGCGCGGCGTAAACGCAATCAGGGCCGGGTGCGCGCTCTTGCCGATCTGCGGGCCGAGCGGGCGAACCAGATCCGACGGCAGGGCACGGCGGATCTCAACCTCGATTCGGGACCGAAATCTGGCAAGAAGGTCATCGAGGCCTTTGATGTCTCGAAGTCATTCGGCGACAAGAAGATCGTGACTGATTTCAGCCTGAGCATTCAGCGTGGCGACCGCGTGGCCTTTGTCGGGCCGAATGGCGTAGGCAAGACGACCTTGCTCAAGGTGCTGCTGGGACAGGAAAAGCCCGACAGCGGTGAGATCCGGCACGGCACGAATCTGGAAATTGCGGTCTTCGATCAGGCGCGTGCGCAGCTTGATCCCGATATGTCGCTTTGGGAATCGCTGACCGGCGACAGCGATATGCGCGTGTCCGGTCAGGCGGATCAGGTGATGGTGCGGGGCAATCCGCGCCACGTGGTCAGTTATCTCAAGGATTTCCTCTTTGACGAGTCGCAGGCCCGGGCACCGGTGCGCGCCCTGTCTGGTGGCGAAAAAGCGCGGCTTTTGCTGGCGCGGTTGATGGCGCGGCAGAGCAACGTGCTGGTGCTTGACGAGCCGACCAACGATCTGGATGTCGAAACGCTTGACCTGCTTCAGGAGGTTCTCGACGACTATGACGGGACCGTTCTGCTGGTCAGCCACGACCGCGATTTCCTTGACCGTGTGGCCTCGGCCACCGTGGCGATGGAAGGCAACGGCCAGGCCGTCGTCTATCCGGGCGGGTGGAGCGACTACGTGCGTCAGCGCGGCGAACGTGCGCCAAAGGTGGAAGAGAAATCAAAGCCCTCTGAGGTGAAGGTAAAGCAGTCCGGTGAAAAGAAGAAAGGGCTGTCCTTTACCGAAAAGCACCGGCTGGAAGCCTTGCCGTCCGAGATCGAAAGGCTTGAAGCTGAGATTGCCAAGCTGGAACAGCTTATGGCGGACCCGGAACTTTACAGTCGCGAACCGCTGAAATTCAAGAAAGCGACCGAGGCGCTTGTCGAACGGCAGGAAAAGCTGTCGGCCGCCGAGGAAGAATGGCTGCTGCTTGAGGATAAGGCCAGCGCGGAAGCAGGTTGATCCGCGCTGGACCCGACGCGATCAGCGCATACGCAGCGCGCCGTCGATACGGATGGTTTCGCCGTTGAGATAGCCGCATTCGACAATGAACCCGGCCAGACGGCCGTATTCCGACGGGTCGCCAAGGCGCGGCGGGTTCGGCACGTCGGCGGCGAGTTGCTTTTGCACATCTTCCGGCAGGCCTGCCAGCATCGGGGTCATGAAAATACCGGGTGCAATTGTCATCACGCGGATGCCTACGGAGGCCAGATCACGCGCCATCGGGACGGTCATGCCCACGACACCGCCCTTGGAGGCGGAATAAGCGACCTGACCTTTTTGCCCTTCAAAGGCAGCGACGGACGCGGTCGAGATGATGACACCGCGTGCGCCATCGCTTTCGGGTTCGTTCTTGGCCATGGCAACCGAGGCGAGCCGCGACACGTTGAACGTGCCGACAAGGTTCACGTCCAGTGTCTGCTTGAACTTATCAAGGGGGTGCGGACCGTCCTTGCCGGATGTCTTGATGCCAAAGGCGATACCGGCGCAGTTTACCGTCGCGGTGATCTTGCCCATCTTTTCCATCGCAAGATCGATGGCCGCCTGCACCGACTCTTCGTCTGTGACGTCTGTCTTGGCAAAGTAACCTTTCAGTTCCTTGGCAACGGCTTCGCCGCGTTCCGCGTCACGATCCAGAATGGTGACCTGCGCGCCCTGCGAGGCGAAATAGCGGGCGGTCGCTTCGCCCAGTCCGGAAGCGCCGCCGGTGATGACCGCAGCGGTAGTGGACAGTTTCATGCTTCATACTCCCCTTGAAGAACGTCGCCTTGAATAATCACGGGCACGCGCAGGTGTCCAGAGAGGCGAGGTCAGGTGAGAAAGCTCTGCCGGTCGAGCCGCGCGAGAGGACGCAGGGCAGTGCCAAGCGGCGGAAACCATGCCCATGTGCCGCCAAGTCGGCGGCATCTGGCGCCGCATTCAAGCTTGAAACGGGCAAGTCCGGGGGCGTGAACGGAATCGATCAGCCCTAGGTCGAATCTTTCATATCCTTTCGATTTCAGCCATTTAGCGGCGTTGTGCAGCAAAAGGTTATGGGCCGACAAGGATTTCCCCCTCGGGGTTGTATAGCCGATGTGGTAGGTTGCGGCCGTACCGTGGCAGAGCACCAGTATTCCGGCGACGGGAACCTTGCCCTCATGCGCGGTGAAAAGTTTACCAGCGCCGGGATTGGCGCGACAGTAGGCAAGCGTGAGCGCGATTGGCCAGCTTCGATAGCCGCGTGCCTGCCGCTGGGCAAGATCAGCCTGCAATAGCCAGTGATCACTGGATTGCGGCATGATCTGGCGGGTAACCCGCAACTCTTGAGCCTCGGCATGGCGCAACCGATTGCGCCATTTCTGGTGCATGGCGCCAAGCAGATCCTGGTCCAAATGCCATTCGGCGACGCTGGCAGGCGTGAGAATCGGCACGGCACCCATATTTTCAAGTTCCGGAGAGGGATGGTCGGGCGTGATCAGCATGAGCGACCGGCGAACCCCTTTGCTGTTGCGGAACTGCGAGAGGTCACGCGACCTCAGGTCGACGCGTGACAACAGGTTGACCGCGAATCCTATGGAGAAGCGGCGACGCAGCATCAACAGGGGCGTATTGCTTTCGAAAAAGAGGTGGTTTTGCCCGATTGCCCGAAGCGTTCTGGCAAAATTGGCATGCTGTTGAAGCGGCTGAGGTAGCGCACGGTCAGAAGAATCGAACATGCCCGCTATTTACGCGCCATTAACCTAAAAGCGCGTTAATGGTCGTATGAAGAAGAGAGACACCTTGCGGCGCACCCCCAGCGCCAAAATTGCGGCCCCGGCTCGCCCAACACGGGCCGGGGCTTTGCTCTTGGCGATTGGACTGTCGATACCGGTCTTTCTGATCCTGACCGCTATCGACTGGCTGCTCTAGTCGTTGAGTTGCACCAGCGCATGGCGTTTGCGTCCGGCGCTGATCTTGACGGGCGAGGCGAGGGCACCCGCGTCGAGCATCATCCCGGCATCCGTCAACGGAGCATCGTCCAGACGGGCGCCGTTCTCGGCGATCAGCCGCTTGGCTTCCTTGCCCGACTTGGCGAGACCGGAGCGTACGATCACCTGCACAATGGAGATACCATCACCGATTTCCGCGCGGGTCAGGCCAAGCGTCGGAAGATCATCGCCGACGCCGCCTTTTTCAAAGACTTCGCGGGCGGTGGCCTGAGCGGTCTGCGCTGCCTCGGCCCCGTGGCAAAGGGTCGTGACCTGATCCGCAAGGATGATCTTTGCCTCGTTGATCTCGGATCCAGCCAGGGCCCCCAGTCTTTCGCACTCATCCACCGGCATTTCGGTGTAGAGCTTGAGGAAGCGCCCGACGTCCGCATCGGTTGTATTGCGCCAGAATTGCCAGAACTCGTAGGGGCTTAGCATATCGGCATTCAGCCACATCGCACCTCCTTGGCTCTTGCCCATCTTGCGCCCGTCCGACGTGGTCAGCAGCGGTGACGTCAGTCCATAGATTTCGTGATCGAGCACCCGGCGGGTGAGGTCGATGCCATTCACGATATTACCCCACTGGTCGGAACCGCCCATCTGCAGGATGCAACCATAGCGGCGGTTAAGCTCAAGAAAATCATAAGCTTGCAGGATCATGTAGTTGAATTCGAGGAAGGACAGCGACTGTTCGCGATCCAGCCGCGATTTCACCGACTCGAAAGACAACATCCGGTTCACCGAGAAATGGCGACCGATATCGCGCAGGAACTCGAGATAGTTCAGATCGTCGAGCCATTCGGCGTTGTTTAGCATGATTGCATCTGATGAGCCTTCGCCATAGCTGAGGTACTTGGCAAAGACATTCTTCATGCTGGCGATGTTGTCGTCGATCGCATCGGGTGTGAGCAGGGGGCGTTCGTCCGAACGGAAAGACGGGTCGCCCACCTTGGTGGTGCCGCCGCCCATGAGGGTGATCGGCTTGTGCCCGGTCTTCTGGAACCAGCGCAGCATCATGATGTTGAGCAAATGGCCGACGTGGAGCGACTTGGCAGTCGCGTCATAACCGATATAGGCAGGCTGACCGGGCACCATCAAAGCCTCGTCGAGACCCTGATAATCGGTGCAATCGGCGAGATAGCCGCGTTCCATCATGATGGCGATGAAATCCGATTTGGGGTGGTAGGTCATGTCTTGCCTCCGGTTTCAATTCAGGGTGAGTGTATAGGGGGCTGGGCAGTGAAGGAAAAGGCCATGAATTCGGCCATTCGGCAGGGCGGCGTTCTTCGGGCGCTGGGGGCGATGAGCGGTACATCGCTAGACGGTGTGGATGCGGCAGTCGTAGAGACAGACGGGCATCGGATCACCGGCTTCGGAGAGCATGGCTATCGCGGTTACTCAAACGATGAACGCAGGATTCTGCGGGCGGGACTGGGTGTCTGGACCGGTGAGCCAGTGGAGCTTGCCGGTGACGTGGTTGATGTCGCGCATTACGAATTGCTGAGCGGTTTTAAGGACGTGGACATCGTCGGGTTTCATGGCCAGACGCTTGCCCATGAGCCGCGCGGTCGGGGAACGTTGCAGGTTGGGGACGGCGCCGGTCTTGCGGAGGCGCTGAACCGACCCGTTGTCTGGGATTTTCGCAGCGATGATGTACGGATGGGCGGCGAAGGCGCACCGCTTGCGCCGTTTTTTCATTTTGCCTGTGCCAAGTGGATCGGCGCAAAGGAGCCCTTGTGTTTCCTGAACCTTGGCGGGGTCGGAAACCTCACCTATGTCGATCCGGGTTTCGACCGGCCCGAAGAGGTCGGGGCGCTTTTGGCCTTTGATACAGGGCCTGCGAATGCGCCTGTAAACGACCTGCTTCAGGCGCGGCTTGGGCTAGAGATGGACCGGGATGGCGAGATCGCCCGCGGAGGGGACGTGGAAGAGGGCGCTTTGGAACTGTTCCTGGCTGAGCCGTATTTCGCCCGTATGCCTCCGAAATCGCTGGATCGGAACGACTTCGCCGAGATGATCGGGCTGGTCGGTGAGCTGGGAGATTCGGACGCTGCGGCAACCCTGACGGGCATGGCGGCGGCGGCCGTGGTTCAGGGCCTTGAACACTGCCCACGTCCGCCTGCGCGTGTCCTTGTCACGGGGGGAGGGCGGCTTAATCCGGTGCTTATGGAAATGCTGCGGGTCGGACTCGATTGTCCGGTGGATCCTGTCGAAGAAGTTGGTCTGGATGGCGACATGCTCGAGGCGCAGGCTTTTGCCTATCTCGCGGTGCGTGTCGCAAGGGGCTTGCCGACATCATGCCCCGGAACCACGGGGGTCAGGGCTTTGGTCGGGGGCGGTGTCGTATCGTTTCCGGGGACATAGGTCGAAGGCGTCTGTTGCGTAGAAGTTGGACACCCATACTGGCATGACATAACCAGCCTTTAGGCGGGCAGGTCGCGTCGCTCTTTAAATTTTTTTTGACCCAAAGAAGAGGGATGCGGTCTCTAGCTGCGGGGAATATCGAATCCGGGTTCGGCGAGCGTGAAGCCGGCAAAGTCGAAGCCGGGGCTGACAGTACAGCTGACGAGCGTGAAATCGCCGGTGCTGCGTGCGGCCTGCCAATGATGTTCAGGCACGATCAGCTGTGGCTCGCCCTCGCTCAGATCGGGGGTCAGGAGGTGGTCGATCGCCGGGCCGGTTTGCTTTTCGGCGATAGAAAGGACCAATGGCGCACCTGAATGATAAAGCCAGATCTCGGTGGCATCCACCTTGTGCCAGTGGCTAGCCTCGCCGGATTTGAGCAGGAAATAGATGCAGGTACCGGTTGGCCTTCCGTCATTACCGGCGATCCAGGTCTGACGATAATGTCCGCCTTCGGGATGGGGCGAGAGCTTCAGGCGGGTGATGATCTGGTCGGCTGTCATGGCGCAAGGATAGGGGCTGGTTTGGCGGCGCGCTATGGTATTCTTGCGTGATGCACTTATGTTTGCGGGCATGAGCATGCAAATATCATTCGACAACAGTTTCGCCCGTCTGACAGGCGGTTTCTACGCGCGGCAGGATCCCGTGCCGGTGCGGGAACCGAAGCTGGTGGCTTACAACAGTGACTTGGCGCGGGTGCTTGGGCTTCCGGAAAAGGAGCTGCCGGAGTTCGCGGAGATTTTTGCCGGGAACCGGGTGCCGGACGGCGCAGAACCTTTGGCCCAGCTCTATTCCGGTCATCAATTCGGGCAGTATAACCCTCAGCTTGGCGATGGCCGCGCGATCCTGCTGGGCGAAGTTGTCGGTGAAGATGGCATACGACGGGATATCCAACTTAAGGGGTCGGGTCGCACCGCGTTTAGTCGCATGGGTGACGGCAGGGCATGGCTTGGTCCGGTTCTGCGCGAATACGTGGTTTCCGAAGCGATGCACGCCCTTGGCATTCCGACGACACGGGCCTTGGCGGCAGTTGAAACCGGCGAGGTTGTTCTGCGCGACGGGATGCTGCCGGGCGCGGTACTGACCCGGGTTGCCAAGAGCCATCTGCGTGTCGGGAGCTTTCAGGTTTACGCTGCGCGCGGAGAGACAGAGAATCTCAAGATCCTGACGCAATATGCGATTGACCGGCATTATCCCGAAGCGGAAGGACCCATGGGGCTGTTGCGTGCGGTGCGCGATGCGCAGTCGCGGCTTATCCCGGCCTGGATGGCCGTGGGTTTCATCCATGGGGTGATGAACACGGATAATGCGTCGATCGCCGGGGAAACCATCGACTATGGCCCGTGCGCCTTTATGGACGTGTACCATCCGAATACAGTTTTCAGTTCCATCGACCAGATGGGTCGCTATGCCTATGCGAACCAACCGGATATCGCGGTCTGGAACCTCGCTCAGCTTGCAACGGCCCTGATCCAGCAGATGTCGGATCGCGAGGCGGCGGTGGAAGAGGCGACCGAAATTGTCCACGCCATGCCGGAATTGATGCGACAGGAATGGCTGCGGCGGTTCGCGGCCAAGCTGGGTATCAGCGCTGTTCGCGAGGAAGATGCGGCGCTGGTCGCGGATCTGTTGACCCGGATGGCGCATCAGCAGGCGGATTTCACCAATACCTTCCGTTCGCTTGGGACAGACAAAGTGCGTGACCAGTTCACCGACCCGGGTGCTTTCGATCAATGGGCCGACGGGTGGAAGGCGCGGTTGGAGTGTGAGCCGGACCCCGAGGCGCTTATGCGCGCTTCCAATCCTGCCTTTATCCCTCGTAACCACCGGGTTGAGCAGATGATCGAGGCAGCTGTGAAAGGCGATTACGCGCCGTTTAACCGGCTGAATGCGGTGCTGTCGAACCCCTATGACGATCAACCTGATCATTCGGATCTGCGCCGTGTGCCAACGCCTGAGGAAGTCGTTCCTGCAACCTTCTGCGGGACCTAGCGGCGGTTGATCAGGAATATACCTGCGGCCACAAGGACGAGTGCGACGAACACGGCTGGCCCGATCCTTTCGCCAAGGATGAGCCATCCGAAGAGCACCGCGAGAACCGGCGACAGGAAACTGAAAGAGGCGACGGCACTGGCGCGATAGATGGTGAGCAACCAGAACCACACAAGGAAGCCAAGGCTTGCCACGCAGATCGCCTGAAATGCCAGACCGGCCCAGTGGATGGGCTGGGGATCGCGCAGGAATTCTCCATAGAACGGTGCGGCCAGCAGCAGGATCGGCGCGGATATAGCGACCTGAAACAGCAATTGCGTGGCCGGCGGAACATGTACCAGCGGGGTCATGCGCACGACCAGCGGTATACTGGCCCAGATAAAGGACGCCATAAGGGCCAGAACATCGCCGAGGAGTGACGCCTGACCGTTGGAGCGGTCGGAGAGCGCCAGAACGACACCGGTGACCGCGAGGGCCATGCCAAGAATGCGAAGACCGCTTAGCTTTTCGCCGGGAAGGGCGAAATGGCTCACTAGGGCCAGCCAGACCGGCATCGTGTAGAAGATGATCGACGAGCGCGAAACGGTCGTATGATCGAGGGCGGTGAACAAGCAGAGGAATTCAAGCGCGAATAACCCGCCCGAGATGATACCCCAGGTCCAGGCCGAGCGCGGGATGTGTAGCGAGGTGCCGCGCAGTTTCATCCAGACAAGGAGCACAATCGCCGCGCCGACTGAGCGCAGCCCCGCCTGGAATGCAGGGGCAAAACCTCCGCCAGTGATTTTGATGACGACTTGGTTGAAAGCGAGGAGTGTCGCGAACCCGATCAGGGCCGCTGCCCCGAATCCGTCAATGGCACGCTTTTCTTCCATGCGGCCAAAGGAGCCGTAGCCCCGAGCCAAGTCAAGCGCCGAATGTCTGGGGCTCGGGTCCACCGGGGGCGGTGGGATTCTTGTTGCGAACCAAGGGGGTGGCGACTCTGACTGGCAGGGGGCGTTTGCCAATCAGAGAGAGTACCTTGCCGACGTGTCTCTCCGTCGGCAAGGTCGGTGGTTCAGGCTGCGGCGCGGTTGTTGCCCGAGGGCCGACGACGACGGCGCGACTGGCTTTTGCCGGGGGCATTACCCCCTCCGCCATTCCCGCCGCCATTATTGCCACCGCCACCGCTGCGACGACGCTGACCACGGCCTTTGCCCTTGGGCTTGTCCGGCGCTTCCATGGGCGTCCACGGACGACCCGAGGCGACGGGGATGCTGATCCCCATGGTTTTCTGGATCGCCTTCAATTCGTCCATCTCATCCGGTGCACAGAAAGCAACGGCAGCACCGTCCTTGCCCGCGCGCGCGGTGCGTCCGATCCGGTGCACGTAGTTGTCCGGCACGTTGGGAAGGTCGTAATTGTAGACGTGTTTGACGTCGGGGATATCCAGACCGCGGGCGGCAACGTCTGTCGCGACCAGCACGCGGACATCGCCGGATTTGAAAGCCGCGATGGCCCGGTCGCGTTGACCCTGGCTCTTGTTGCCGTGGATCGACATGGCGGCAAAGCCACGCTTTTCCAGCGTTTTCATCAGCTTTTCCGACCCGTGCTTGGTGCGCCCGAATACGAGGGCGCGTTCCTCGCGATGCTTGTCGAGCAGTTCGATCAGCAAATTCGTCTTTTCCGCTTTGGCGATAAAATGCACCTCTTGCGTGACCTTGTCGGCGGCCTTGCCCGGAGGGGTGACTTCGACCCGGATCGGGCTTTTAAGATAGCTCTGCGCCAATTCGTTCATCTGCTTGGGCATGGTGGCCGAGAACAGCATGGTCTGACGTTCTTCGGGCAGCAGTGCAGCGATCTTGCGCAGGGCATGGATAAAGCCGAGGTCAAGCATCTGGTCCGCCTCGTCCAGAACGAGGAAAGTGCAGGTCTGCAGCTCGACAGCGCGGCGGTCGAGCAGGTCGAGCAGACGGCCCGGCGTCGCCACCAAGAGGTCGGTGCCGCGTTCAAGGCGCTTCATCTGCGCATTGATCGACTGACCGCCCACCACAACGCCAACTTTCAGAGGCGTATTTTCGGTCAGGCCGCGCAGGTGTGTGGCGATCTGGGTGGCCAGTTCACGTGTCGGTGCGAGGACGAGACCACGCACTGTGTATTTCTCCGGCTTCTTGCCGAATTCCAGCATCTGTTTGACGATGGGCACGCCAAAGGCGGCGGTCTTGCCGGTACCTGTCTGGGCCAGACCAAGTACGTCGCGCCCGTTCAAGGCGTGGGGGATGGCCTGTTTCTGGATCGGGGTCGGCTCGGTGATGCCCATCTCTGCAAGGCGGGCAACCAGCTTGGCCGGCAGATCCATCATATCAAAATCGCTCAAGTCATATCCTTTCGGTACGACGACGCCTTTGCGCCACACGCACCTGTTTCGCCACCCTACAGATGGCCGTTGGGGACGCCTTTCCTCGGGCCGCCGGGCAGAATGCCGCAGACAGGCCGGATTGGCGCTTTGGCCCCACGCGTGATTTTGGGAACACGGTTTAATCGCTGTCTTGGTCAGAGGCCCGTTCAGGGCAGCAGGGGCATATGGCCCATGCGTCTGCTCACGCGGCAGAAGACGGCGGTTGAAGCGCAAATGGACCTTCGCTCCCTTAAAGTCAACCTTTGCAGAGGCAGAAAACCCGGTGGATCGAAACCGTTGCATTGGGTACACCATAATTCAGGACAGAAGACGGGAACTGCCATGACGCAGACAATCATCGATCGTTGCGAGGCCAAGGGCCTTCGCATAACGGGCCAGCGCCGCGTGATTGCCCAGGTGCTGGAGGACAGCAGCGATCACCCCGATGTCGAAGAACTTTATGCGCGGGCCAGTGCGGTCGACAGCGGAATATCGCTGGCAACGGTCTATCGTACGGTCAAGCTGTTCGAGGAATCCGGTATTTTGGAGCGTCTGGAATTTGGCGATGGCCGCGCCCGCTACGAGGACGCGACACGCGAACACCACGACCATCTTATCGATGTCCAGACCGGTGACGTGATCGAATTCGTCGACCCCGAAATCGAAGCCCTACAGGAAAAAATCGCCGCCAAACTTGGCTATGATCTGCGCGGGCATCGGCTTGAATTGTACGGGGTGCGTCGCAAGAAATCCTGAGCCGGATCAGCCTAAGATTGCCGCCCGAGCATCAGGGGGATCAGCCCGATCAGGATGACCAACCGCATGATATGACAGGCCGCGACAAAACCCGGATCCGCCTTTAGTACGGCGCCCAATGCGATCATGGTTTCAAGCCCGCCGGGCGCGAATGCAACCAACACATGGGCGACCGGCATACCCAGCATGTACGCGACCGGCGCGGCGGTCAGCACGGCCACGATGGCCGCGATAAGCGTGATCGCAACACCGGCCAAAAGCGCGCCACGCGCGTCAGCACGGGTCATGCCCGAGAACCGTGTGCCGATCACCGTGCCAAGCGTCATGAAAGCCGGGGTCAAGATCCAGGACGGCACACCGCCGTCGATCTGCGAGGTAACATGGGTCAGACCTGAGACCGCCATGCATCCCATTAACAGCGGGGCAGGTATCTTCAGCTTTTGGAAGATTAGCCCGACGGCCACGCCCCCCGCTGATAGTATCGCCAGTTCCCAGAGCATCATTGGTGGCCCACCCATCGCGCCTATATTGCGCAGGGGGTAGCCCATAGCCTGCGCCACGAAGGGAACTATGAGCGTCAGCGCAAGCAGTCGCGTGCTTTGTGCGAGAGCGATTTTGCCGATATCCGTGCCGGTCGTTTCGGCAAGGCTCATCACGAAGCTCAGGTGACCGGGCGCGGCGGCGAGCACAGCGGACCGGTGATCGAATCCAAATATGCGGGTGAGTGTTATCCGTGAGATCAACATCGTCGCGAAAAGCCCGACCGCCAGTGTCAAAAAGGCCAAGGGCCAGTGAAGAATCGCGGCGCTTGCGTTGGGGTCAAAACCTGCGCCGATGCCGACACCAAGCAGCACGAAACAGACGTTGCGGATACGATCGTCGACATGAACGCGGACGCCGGCAATGCCGACAATACTCACCAGAAGCGCGGGCCCGACGATGATCGGCGCGGGCATGGAAAGCGACCATGCCAGACCCGCCCCGATGGCACCGATACCCAGCGAAAAAAGAGACACCCGTAACGGCGGCGGAACTGAATTTGGCTGCATGATCCGGGCTTTACCACCGGGTATAGCGGCCTGCAATTCAAAGCGCTTGCAAGGTGTCCGGCTTTCGTGCAGGGCGATGAAGGAACTGGCACAGAGAAGGAAGAGATCATGGACAATCTGCGCGGAGCGGTGCTCATGACGGTTGCCATGTTCCTGTTCGCGCTTGAAGACATGTTCATCAAACTCATGGCTGGCGCGATGCCGACCTGGCAGATCGTCTTGTCGCTTGGGCTGGGCGGATCGGCGATCTACGCGATGCTGATCCTTTTGCGCGGTCAGTCTCTGTTCACGCGCGGATACCTTTCTTTTCCGGTGTTCATGCGGTGCCTCGGCGAACTGATCGGCACCACCGGGTTCGTCACGGCGCTTGCCTATACCCCGATCTCTTCGGCCTCGGCGATCCTGCAGGCGACACCGCTTGCGGTGACGCTGGCCGCGGCAATCTTTATGCGGGAACCCGTCGGTTGGCGGCGATGGAGCGCGATTTTCATTGGTTTCCTCGGTGTCCTGCTGGTTGTGCGACCGGGCATGGAAGGGTTCAACGCGCTGTCGCTATTTGCCGTGATCGGTGTGATTGGTCTTGCGCTGCGGGACATTTCGACAAGGGGCGTTCATGGTCAGGTTTCCACCTACCAGCTCAGTTTTCTGGCCTTTCTGACGTTGATCCCGACATCTCTGATACTTGGTTTTGTCACGCAAGATATGCCTGTGGTGCCGGACAAGATGCTTTGGGCCCTGATCGTCGGTTCAATCGTGTTCGCGGCGCTGTCTTATTACGCGATCGTGGCGGCAATGCGGATCGGCGAGGTGTCCTTTGTGACGCCATTTCGCTACTCGCGTATGCTGTTCGCGCTTCTCGTCGGTTTCTTAGTGTTCGGCGAACGTCCTGACGCGCTGATGCTTTTGGGGGCGACGATCATCGTGGCATCGGGCATCTATACTGTTCTTCGCGAACGCAAATTGCGCATTCGGGCGTGACGGGTCTTTTCCTGCGGGCCAGCGCCCGGTAAGACGCGGTAAAGTTTTTCAGACAGGGTTAGATTTGCCATGAGCACCATCATCGACATTCACGCGCGCGAGATCCTCGACAGCCGCGGGAATCCCACGGTCGAGGTCGACGTGATCCTTGAAGACGGCACGATGGGCCGTGCCGCTGTGCCCTCCGGCGCATCCACCGGCGCATACGAGGCCGTCGAAAAGCGCGATGGCGACAAGGCCCGGTACATGGGCAAGGGTGTGCTCGAGGCCGTCGCCGCGGTTAACGGCGAGATTTCCGATCTCCTTATCGGCTTCGATGCTACCGAGCAGGAAGGCATCGATGCTGCGATGATCGAGTTGGACGGCACCGATAACAAGGGCCGTCTGGGCGCAAATGCTATTCTTGGTGTTTCGCTGGCCACGGCGAAGGCTGCAGCAGATTTCACAGCGCAGCCTCTTTTCCGCTATGTCGGCGGCACCTCGGCGCGGATGCTGCCGGTGCCGATGATGAACATCATCAATGGCGGTGAGCATGCGGACAACCCAATCGACATCCAGGAATTCATGATCATGCCGGTCGCGGCGGAAAATATCCGTGATGCGGTGCGTATGGGTTCTGAAGTGTTCCATACCTTGAAAAAGGAACTTTCGAGCGCTGGTATGTCGACCGGCCTAGGCGATGAGGGCGGATTTGCACCAGAACTCGGCTCGACCCGCGAGGCGCTGGATTTCATTCTGAAATCTATCGAGAAGGCCGGTTACAAGCCGGGTGATGATATCTACCTCGCGCTCGATTGCGCGGCGACGGAATACTTCAAGGATGGCAATTACGTCTTTGCTGGAGAAGGCAAAACGCTTAGCTCGGATGAGAACGTAGCCTATCTCCAGGCGTTGGTAAATGACTATCCGATCATCTCGATTGAAGACGGGATGAGCGAAGATGACTGGGACGGCTGGAAGGCTCTGACCGACGCGCTTGGTGGCAAGGTTCAGCTTGTCGGGGACGATCTCTTCGTGACCAATCCGGCGCGTCTGGCTGAAGGTATCGCCAAGGGATGTGCGAATTCGATGCTGGTTAAAGTGAACCAGATCGGCACGCTCTCGGAAACGCTCAAGGCTGTCGATATGGCGCACCGGGCACGTTATACGAACGTGATGAGCCACCGGTCGGGCGAAACCGAAGACGCGACAATTGCCGATCTCGCGGTGGCGACAAATTGCGGTCAGATCAAGACCGGTTCGCTTGCCCGCTCCGACCGGCTTGCCAAATACAACCAGCTGATCCGCATCGAAGAGGCGCTTGGCGAAACGGCGGAATACGCTGGCGCAAGCATACTCAAAGGCTGATGCAGTAAGAAAAGAAAAACCCCACGGTTTCAAAGCCGTGGGGTTTTTTTTGCGGTGCCTGATTAGGAGCAGGGTGCCGTGTAGTAGGTGCCATCGCCGCGTGCATATGCGCAGCTTTGTGCTGCAGAGTTCTGTGCGACAACTGTACCGGCAGCGGCTCCGCCAAGTGCAGCAATCAGTTTCCAGTCATCGTCGGCTTTGAGTGCATCCGCTGCGATCAAACCGGCCGCAGCACCGCCAGCGACGCCTGCGACTGTGCGCTGATCATCTGTGAGTTGCATGTCGCCACAAGCCGATACCAGCAGGGATGTCGCGCCCAATGCGCCAATGATCCACGATTTCATATTGGAAACTCCTTGTTCGTTGTCTTTGGCCCGGCAATTGCCAGACCCTTTTAGCCAAGCGTTATCCTTGGCCGGCACGCATTAACGCAAAGGCCCGTCATGTGTTCCTGAAAAGTATTGATGGAACTCTTCTGCCAGCAAGAATTTGCTGACATCAGGCGGTAGCGTACTGCTTCAGGACCGCAATCGCTTGGACATTATCACATAGCTTTCGCGGGGGCGAAAACCGATGCGTTCGTACAGTTTTATCGCGCGGTTATTGTCGCGATCAACTTCGAGATGGATCGTGTTTAATCCGGCTTCGGCCAGTTTGGCGGGCAGGGTTTGCATGACCTCACTGGCGATCCCGCGTCCACGGACGGCCGGCCTCAGGTATATCTCGTCGATGAACCCGTCGAGGCCACCGTATTCAACCGACCAGGTGAAAGTCAGAACGATATAGCCAATGGGCGCCCGCGCTGGCCCGATCAGATAGGCTACCCCGTGCGGAATACCTTCCAGCAAGGGAAGCAGCCCGCTCTGCCTTTGATCGGGCGCTAGTTCGATCCCTTCCTCTTGGTGGAAGGCGGCGACTAAGGCGTCGAGCCGGTCGAAATCCTCAGGCTTGGCAAGGTGAATAGCGGTCACAATCGGGCCAGCCTTTCGGTCAGGAGGGCAAAGAAACCCTCCGCATCGATGTCGCCGATAAAGGTCGCATTCGGCTTGCGCTCGGTCACACCCCACCAGTCGGCGACGGTCATGCCGAGCGTCAGTTCCGAGGTGGTTTCGATTTCGACATTGATGTGCCGGCCGCTGAAAAGTTCAGGCTTCAAGAGATATGCCGTTACGCAGGGATCATGCAGCGGGGCCCCGGCCGAGCCGTATTTTTCCTTGTCGAACCGTTCGAAGAAATCCGTCATCTCGGCAACAGCGACGCCGACCGGGGTACCAAGTGCCCGGAAAGCGTCATTCCGTTCCTTGGTGACCAACGCCTTATGCGTGACATCAAGCGGCATAACCGTGATCTTGATGCCGGATTTAAACACGATGTCGGCGGCTTCGGGGTCGACGTAAATGTTGAACTCGGCCGTCGGGGTGATGTTGCCGACCTCAAAATAGGCGCCGCCCATCAGAACGATTTCCTTCACTTTTTCCGCGATGTCCGGGGCTTTTTGCAGCGCTGTCGCGATGTTTGTCAGCGGCCCCAGCGGGCATAGGGTGACGGTCCCTGTCGGTTGTTCCCGCAGGGTTTCGATAATGAATTCGACGGCGTGCTCCGGCGCGATCTCCATAGTCGGTTCAGGAAGCTTTGGCCCATCCAGCCCGGTTTTGCCATGCACATGTTCCGCAGTAACCAGATCGCGGCCCAGCGGCCTGTCGCAGCCCGAATAGACCGCGACATCCGTCCGCCCGGCGAGTTCGCAGACGATCCGGGCATTTCGCGTGGTCAGGTCCAGAGGCACGTTGCCTGCCACGGTCGTGAGACCGAGAACCTCGATCTCGTCCGGGCTCGATAAGGCAAGAAGTATGGCAACCGCATCGTCCTGCCCTGGGTCTGTGTCGATTATGATTTTTCTTGGGGGCATGACATTCTCCGGTTCTTGCGAGGCCGGACAGTGTCAATCCGGGTCGGTAATGTCCAGCCGCAAGCGGGCTATGGTTTGGCCGGATAGCCGAAAGCTTCGAAATCCGCTTGGTAGAGGTCATGAATCGCGGCAATGCTGGCTGCATCCAGATCTTTGGTCGTAGCCTTGCGCTTGGGGGAGGCATTCACATGCGGCAGCGCCGAGGAAAGCCCCGTGGCCGCGCGGACTTTCTGGAAATCGGCGGTTATGTCTTCGAGCGGCAGAATCAGTTTCACAGCAATGTCTCCGTTGGCGTCGATAACGAAATCCCGCTGTGGCCGCACAAAGTGGAAGCGGCCCTTGTAGCCGTGATTTTCCTGTTCATAACTGCTTGCATGAGAAAACTGTTTGCGCAGCCAGATTTGCACGAAATCGGATAGGTTCTCGGCGAATTTGAGGTAGTTGAAAAGCGAGATCACCCGGGCGAAAGGGTTCCGGACGACGGCAAAGCTGAAGTAACTCTCAAGCTGCTCTTCGGTGAGGTATCTGTAGCGCAGGTATTCGCGCAGCGTGAGGTGCCCGAGCAGGGGCGGGCCGAGTCGCGCGTCGTCGTTGCGCCGCAGTAAAAGGGGTGCCCGCGTTTCCCATGTCAGATCGAGATCGTGTAGAAAGGCCGTCTCAATGCTTTGACCGCCACATTTCGGAATGTGAACGAAAAGGGTCTTGTGATGATGAGAAATCAAGTTCCGGCCTTACCGCTTTTCTTTGACTTTTCTTCGGCCTTCACCTCATCCCAAAGCCTGTCCATTTCTGCCAGGTCACTGTCCTGAGGTCGCTTGCCGGATTGGGCAAGCCGGTCCTCGATTGCCTGAAAACGTCTTGTGAACTTGGCATTGGCACGGCGCAGCGCGGCTTCGGGATCGATCTTGAAGTGGCGGGCGAGATTGGCCATGACGAAGAGCAGGTCACCGAATTCTTCTTCTACATGGTCAGCGTCCAGCGTTTCGCGTGCTTCGACCAGTTCGCGGGTTTCCTCCAGCAGTTTGTCCAACACCTGTTCCGTCTCTGGCCAGTCAAATCCAACGCGTGCCGCGCGTTTCTGGAGTTTCACGGCCCGAAGCAGGGCGGGAAGGTTCGGCGCCACACCATCCAGGGCGCCTGCCTGCTTTTTATCCTTGCGTTCTGCGGCCTTGATGCTTTCCCAGTCGCGAGTCTGCTGTTCTGCTGACTTTTCGCGGGACTCGTCTCCGAAAACATGGGGATGCCGCGCGACCATCTTGTCTGAGATATTGCGAACAACGGATTGGAAGGAAAAAAGATTTTCTTCCTCTCCCATCTGGGCGTGATACACGGTTTGCAGCAAGAGGTCCCCCAACTCGCCTTCAAGCTCAGACCAAGATTCGCGTTCGATGGCATCAGCGACTTCATAGGCCTCTTCGATCGTATATGGCGCGATCGAGCTGAAATCCTGCTCGATATCCCAGGGACAGCCGGTTTCCGGATCCCGCAGCCGCCGCATAATCTCAAGAAGCCGTTCTAACCCCGCGTCGCGGTCGTGAATCAGGGCATCATCGGGCATTGCAGCGGCCTTTGGTTCAGTGTCAGATAGCATCGTCTGTGCCTACCCAAGGATTTGCATCGAATGCCCGTTGTCAACCGAATTGCCGAGTTTTCCAAGGATATGTCAGAGTGGCGAAAGCACCTGCATACGATTCCGGAGCTTGGCCAAGAATGTCACGAAACCTCGGATTTCGTCGCCGACCGACTGAAGGAATTCGGCGTGGACGAGATTCACCGCGGATTCGCGAAAACTGGTATCGTGGCGATTATAAACGGGCAGGGGAACGGCCCCACGATTGGTCTGCGTGCAGACATGGATGGTCTGCCGATTGTCGAGGCCACCGGGCTGGACTATGCCAGTCAGAAACCGGGAAAGATGCATGCCTGTGGCCATGACGGGCACACGACCATGCTGCTGGGCGCCGCGCGCTATCTCGCAGAAACGCGAAACTTTTCCGGTCGGGTCGCGCTGATTTTCCAGCCTGCCGAGGAAACCGGCGGCGGCGCCGATGTCATGGTCGAAGAAGGTATCATGGACCGGTTCGAAGTTTCCCAAGTGTACGCGTTGCATAATGCGCCGGGAACGGAAGCTGGCAGCTTTCGCACAACACCGGGGCCGATCATGGCTGCGGTTGATACGTTCCACATCAATATCAGGGGCGTAGGCGGACATGCGGCAATGCCGCATAACACCCGCGACCCGGTCATGGCGGCTGTATCGATCGCTCAGGCGATTCAGAGCATTGTGAGCCGTAACCATTTTGCCTTGGATGATCTGGTTGTGTCGCTCACACAAATTCATACAGGTTCCATAGACAACGTGATCCCGGATACAGCCTACCTGAACGGCACGGTGCGCAGCTTTCGGCCATCGGTTCAGGAGATGGTTATCGAGCGCATGGAGATGATCACGGCAGGTCAGGCTGCAAGCTACGGTGTGGATGCCGAACTGAACTATGTGAAAGGCTATCCCGCCACGGTGAATGATCCGGCCAAGACCGCGTTCGCGGCAGAAATCGCCCGTGAGGTCGCTGGTGATGCCCGGGTTCAGGATGACGCGGAGCGCGAAATGGGCGCTGAAGATTTTGCCTTTATGCTGAATGAGCGACCGGGTGCCTACCTGTTCATCGGTCAGGGGCATACCGCCGGGCTGCACCACCCGCAGTACAATTTTAACGATGAGATCGCGCCGGTCGGTGCATCCTTTTTCGCCCGGCTGGTGGAACGCGCCCAGCCGGCGGCCGCGAGGTAAATTATGGGGCTTGAAGACGCTAAAAACCAGGTAGATCAGGCGTTTACTCGCGAGAGTTTGCGCGGAGGCAGCTTTGAAAACACCTTTGGTGGCGCGACATCGTTTCTGCGTCGTCGCTATACCAAGGATCTCACCGGCGTGGATATTGCCGTGACGGGGGTGCCGTTCGATCAGGCAGTCACGAACCGGCCCGGGACACGGCTTGGGCCGCGTGCCATCCGCGAGGCGAGCACCCTGCAGGCTTTTGACCCACCGTATGGGTGGCCCTTCGACGTGATGGCCGATTTCGATATCATCGACTACGGAGATCTCGCGTTTGATTATGCGAATGTCCCTGCGTTTCCCGACCGGTTGACGGATCATATCCGAACGATCCTTGCGGCTAACGTGGCGCCGGTCACATTGGGGGGAGACCACTATATTTCCTTCCCGATTCTCAAGGCGATGGCCGAGAAACACGGCCCGATGTCGCTGGTGCACTTCGATGCGCACAGTGACACTTGGCAGGACGATGACATGTCGCGTGTCGATCACGGCACCATGTTCTACAAGGCGGTCAAAACCGGCATTGTCGATCCTTCGCGGTCGATTCAGGTGGGGATCCGAACCTATAACGAGGACCCGTTGGGGGTGTGCACAATTGATGCACCATCTGTACACAAAATGGGTGCCGAAGCGGTCGTTAACCAAATCAAGGCGGTGGTCAAGGATCACCCGGTTTACCTGACGTTTGACATCGATGCCCTGGATCCGGCCTATGCTCCGGGGACGGGAACGCCCGTGTGGGGCGGGTTGACCAGTGCGCAGGCGGCAGCGATGTTGCGCGGATTGGCGGGGATCAACATTGTCGGCGGCGATGTGGTAGAGGTTTCGCCGCCCTTTGACACGACAGGGGCGACAGCCATCGCCGGCGCACATGTGGCTGTCGAACTACTCTCACTTCTGGGATGGAATATGCGGAAATGACCGAATTTAACCAACCGCTCAGCGGAAATGATCTCGCCCGGTTCTCGGGGCCGAACACGTTCATGAGACTGCCGCAGGCCGGCGGGCTGAGCGGGCTTGATGTCGCGCTGCTGGGCATTCCGATGGATATCGGAACTTCCTGGCGTTCGGGAACCCGTTTCGGGCCGAAACAGATTCGCGCGGAAAGCGCCATGATCCGTCCCTACAACATGGCGACCGGCGCGGCGCCGTTTGAGCATCTGCAGATTGCAGACATTGGCGATCTGGCCATCAACACGTTCTCTCTTTCGGATACTATTCGCATTATTACAGAGACTTACGATGCGATGCTCGCTAATGACCTTATCCCGGTTGCGATGGGCGGCGATCACACGATGACCCTTCCGATCTTGCGTTCCATCGCCAAAAAACATGGTCCTGTCGCGCTGGTGCATGTGGATGCACATGCGGATGTGAATGACGAGATGTTCGGCGAAAAAGAGGCCCATGGCACGGTGTTCCGTCGCGCCTATGAGGAAGGTCTTCTTCAGGCGGACAAAGTTTACCAGATCGGCCTGCGCGGAACCGGCTATGCCGCGACCGATTTCACCGAAGCGCAGGGGTGGGGCTTTCAGATCTTTCAGGCGCATGAGCTTTGGGGACGGTCGCTTGATCAGTTGGGAGCCGAGATCCGCCGGGATATCGGCGATCGGCCTGTCTACATCACCTATGACATCGACAGCCTTGATCCGGCCTACGCGCCGGGCACCGGGACGCCGGAGATCGGTGGCCTTACCACGCCGCAGGCGCTTCAGCTGATCCGGGCACTGCGCGGAGCGTCGATTGTCGGGTGTGATCTTGTCGAGGTTTCGCCACCCTATGATACGTCGGGTAACACGGCGCTTACTGCAGCGAACCTGATCTACGAGATGCTTTGCATCCTGCCGGGCGTTGCCGCGAGCTGAGTGCTTTCATTGTCGGTGCGGGAACCGGTCGTTACGCCGCACTGACAACTACCTTCAAACGCTGCATGCTGGCTCAAGGGACAGAAGCGGCTGGACGCAATGGTTAAGATCTTGACAGGCTTGTGGATTCTGCTTTGCGTGGTTGTGGTTGCCGACGGTTATGTCCGCTTGGCGCCAAGTGACCCCAAGGTATGGCACAAGCCTCTCAAGTTTAATGAAAACAAGGAATTGGCCGGTGGGGTTGAACGTGTGATCGAAGGTTCGCCAGCCGATCTGGCGCGGCTGGATAGTATCATACGGCAAACGCCCAGAACAAAGGTTCTGGCTGGCAGTGTCGATGATGCGCATCTTACCTATGTAACCCGCAGTAATTTTTTCGGCTTTCCGGATTACACGACCGTGGAGTTGACGGATGGGCAGATCAGGATTTTCGGACGCTTGCGTTTCGGACGGTCAGACCTTGGCGTGAACCGAAAACGTGTCGATGGCTGGATGAGTGCTTTGCAGACGCGATGAAACGCAGCCCTCGGTGATCTCACGCCACATAGGCACATTCAGAGACATCTGGCATTGGGCCATGAACATGCGACCGTCCACATGCAGGCAGATGGTCTCGCCCAGTTCGATGCGATTGCCGCCGGTGTCGGTGCAGTAGCAATCCTGAACCTTTCCGCCGGGGCCGATCACATCGGCTGAAAGGGGCGTTGCCGCGAGCATGCAGATGAGAAATATACGTTTCATGTGGCCGAAGTTACCATAACCTTGGCCTTGACCAAACAGAATTGATATCGGACACCCCGCCAATGGTCCCAGAAGATCGCCTTATCCAGATTGACCAGCGTTTCCAGTATCTGGAGGCGGCGATGTCCGATGGAAAAGGCGATATCGCGAAACTGGCCAAGGAGTATTCATCGCTTAAACCGGTGGTCGAGCAGATCTCCCATTGGCGACAGATCCGCGACGGGATCGAGGACGCGAAGGCGATGCTAAGCGATCCCGACATGAAGGACCTGGCCGAAGAAGAGCTGGGCGATTTGCAGGAAAAGTTGCCCGAGGTGGAGTACGCCCTGCAACTTGCCCTCTTACCCCGTGACGAAGCCGACGTACGTCCTGCGATGCTTGAAATCCGTCCTGGAACCGGCGGTGACGAAGCGGCGCTTTTCGCCAGTGATCTGCTGCGCATGTACCAGCGCTATGCCGAGGAACGCGGCTGGAACTTTGACATCATCGAACAGCAGCTGACCGAGCTTGGCGGTATCAAGGAGGTGGTTGCGCATATCAAGGGCGAAAACGTATTCGCTCGTCTCAAGTATGAAAGCGGTGTTCACCGGGTTCAGCGGGTTCCGACAACCGAAAGCGGCGGTCGCATCCATACCTCTGCTGCGACGGTAGCGGTTCTGCCCGAGGCCGAAGACGTGGATATCGTAATAGATCCCAATGACATACGGATCGACACAATGCGATCTTCGGGGGCGGGCGGGCAGCACGTCAACACCACGGATTCGGCTGTGCGTATCACACATATGCCGAGCGGAATCGTTGTGACCAGCTCGGAAAAATCACAGCACCGTAACCGCGAAATTGCCATGCAGGTCCTGAAGACGCGCCTTTTTGATATGGAACGTCAGCGGGTGGACAGTGAGCGTTCTGCCAGCCGCGCGGCACAAGTCGGCAGCGGTGACAGATCCGAACGCATCCGAACCTACAATTTTCCGCAGGGGCGGATGACCGATCACCGGATCGGCCTGACACTTTACAAGCTCGACCAGATCATGGCGGGCGATCTTGACGATATCGTCGATGCCCTGACGGCCGATGATCAGGCGCGTCTCCTTGCCGAGATGGGCGCATGACTGCCGGTGAAGCGATGGCAAATGCCGCGGCCCGGTTGCGGGCGGCTGGCATTCCCGATCCGGCCCGTGACGCGCGAATCCTTCTCGCGCATGCAGCCCGGGTCGAGGCGAGCCGTGTGACGCTGATCGCACCGGAAGATCTTGCCCCTGAAATCGAGGAGCGATTCGAACAGCTGATTGCGTTACGCTCAATCCGCGTGCCGGTATCGCAACTGATTGGTGAGAGAGCCTTTTATGGGCGTCGTTTCAAGGTGAGCCGTGACGTGCTGGATCCGCGCCCCGAAACCGAGACCCTCATCGAAGCTGCCCTCTCCGAACCGTTTCGGAACCTCCTCGATCTTGGGATCGGTTCCGGTTGTATCCTTGTAACCCTGTTGGCCGAACAGCCGGATGCCCAAGGGGTGGGTGTCGATATGTCCGAGGCTGCCTGCCTGCAGGCCAGCGCGAACGCAGTGCTGCACCGGGTCGCGCATCGTGCGCAGATCCTGAAATCGGACTGGTTTCAGTCGGTTCGCGGACAATTCGATCTTATCGTATCCAATCCGCCCTATATTGCGCTCGACGAGTGGGACGCGCTTGACGCGGGGGTGCGCGAGCACGAGCCCGAAATGGCGCTGACCGATGGGGGCGACGGTCTGGGGGCTTATCGTGAGATTGCGCGAGGCGTTGGTCAGCACCTGATGCCGCGGGGGCGCGTCCTGCTTGAAATCGGCCCGACGCAGGGCGCCGCCGTATCGGAGATGCTCGGGCAGGCGGGGTTGAATGAGATCTCCGTAATACAGGATCTGGATGGGCGCGATCGCGTCGTTTCTGCCCGCCGCACCTGAATTCACTTGGGAATTCCCCCTTGGCAGCAGCAATTCGCCGTCAAAAAAGGAACAATTCTAACGAAAAATGCGTACAAGGACTTGTCTGGCGGCTCAGAACGTGTTTTTTCATTCTTGTTGCTTCGGTAGATGCTATGGCGGCTCCCATGCAACGCAAGCCCAAAAAGTCGATGATCCGGCGTATTACAGAACGCAAGAGGCGTGAAACGGATCATACGTCAAAGCAGACAAGGCTGACAAAAAGTACATGAGATCTTCTAAATCACGTTCGCGTTCCAAATCGAACCGCAACCGAGGGTCATCCAACGGCGGCGGCAATGTGGTCAATCGGGTATTCGACAGCTCGGGGCCCGAAGGCAAGGTGCGTGGTACGCCGCAGCAGATTATTGACAAGTACAACCAACTCGCGCGTGACGCGCAGCTGGGTAACGACCGCGTTGCAACCGAGAATTTCCAGCAGCATGCGGAGCACTACCTGCGCCTGCTGAGCTCGGCCCAGAAGGAAATGGACCAGCGCCGCGAAGAGCAGGAACGCCAGAACCGCGAACGTCAGGCCGAACGGGACCGCGAACGTCAGGATCGTGGCGATCAGGACGGGCAAAAGCAGGCACCGGCACAGAACCACGGGCAGCAGGGGAACCAAACTCGCTCTGATGACCTGTCTCAGACGCCGCAGCCCGATGTCCTCGAAACTGCCGAAACGGCGGACTCCGACGAAGACAGCGGATTGGTCGAAACGCCCGAAAGCAAACCCAAGAAACCGGCGCGCAAGCCGCGTGCACGCAAACCTGCGGCTGACACGGATAGCCCTGCAGCAGAGGGCGAAACCGAGGCGCCTGCACCGCGCAAGCCCCGTACGCGCAGCGCCAAACCCAAAGAGGCGACTGCTTCTGACAAAGGCCTGGAAGACGCGCCCAAGGACGGCAACGCGCCCGAAGCGGCTGAATAAGCCGTTCAGTCCCTGCTGTTTTTCTCTATTTCGCGGGCGAGAGCACAGAAACCCTCCAAGGAAATCTGCTCCGCCCGGTCGGTCGGGTTCAACCCGGCTGCACGCAGCATGTCCTCGATATCAGGCGAGAGTCCTTTGAGCGAGGCGCGCAGCATCTTGCGCCTTTGATTGAAGGCCTGCGCCACGACGCGGGACAGTACCGCAGCATCCGCCGGAAAGCGCGGTTCGGGCAGGGCCGTCAGATGGACGACGGCACTGGCGACCTTTGGCGGCGGCGTAAAGGCACCGGGAGGCAGCGACATTGCGATACGTGCCTCTGCCCGCCATTGCGCGAGAATGGCAAGTCGGCCATAGGCCTTGCCGCCGGGCTGTGCCACAATCCTTTCAGCAACCTCGCGCTGGAACATCAGCGTCAGGCTTTCCCAGAAGGGCGGCCATTCTTTTGGTGTAAGCCAGCGCACCAACAGCTCAGTCCCGATATTATACGGAAGATTTGCCGCAATTCGGATTGGCGGTGTCAAATGCGCCAATGGGTCGATTTCAAGCGCGTCGCCCTCGATGACCTGGAGCTTGCCCGGATAAGCCTTTGCGATCTGGGCGAGCGCAGGAATGCAACGACTGTCCTTCTCAACCGCAAGAACCCGCCGCGCGCCTTCGGACAAAAGTCCACGTGTCAGCCCTCCGGGGCCGGGCCCGATCTCAAGCACATCGCATCGGGATAAATCCCCTGCCTGCCGGGCGATTTTAGCCGTCAGGTTCAGATCCAGCAGGAAATTCTGGCCAAGCGACTTTCGGGCCGACAATTGATGCTCGGCAATAACAGCCCTTAGAGGCGGGAGTTCGTCGATCGCGCTCATCTGCTCGCCCCTTCTTTGGGTTTCAAAATATCCCCGCCGGAGGCATCCGGCAGTGGCGAAGGGTTCCGGCCTTCGTTGACATGCCTCATGGGGTCGCCATCCGCCGGGCAAGCTTCAGCGCTTCGATCAGGCTGGAGGGATTCGCCAGCCCCTTTCCTGCGATATCGAAAGCCGTGCCGTGATCCGGGGAGGTGCGCACAAAGGGAAGGCCCAGCGTGACATTCACCCCCTTGTCGAAATCCAGCGTCTTGATCGGGATAAGCGCCTGATCGTGATACATGGCAATCACCGCGTCATAGCGAGTGCGGGCGGCGGCGTGAAAAAGGGTGTCCGCAGGATGCGGTCCGGTCAGCCCATAACCTTCCTCTGTCATTGTACGGATGAGCGGCGCGATCCAGTTCAGTTCCTCCCGGCCCATTGCGCCGCCTTCACCAGCATGCGGGTTCAGCCCTGCGATGGCAATTCTGGGATTGGAGAGGCCAAACCGGGATTTGAGCCCTTCATGAGTGATCTCGATCGTGCGGCGCAGTCCGGTTGGTGAGAGAGCTTTGGGAACGTCGGACAAGGCAATGTGAATGGTTGCAGGAACCACGCGCAACTGGTCGCTGGCAAGCATCATGACAACCTCGTCGACGCCAGCCAGTGCGGCGAGAAATTCGGTATGACCGGGATATGCAAATCCCGCGCCATCGATCAGCGCTTTCTTGTGGATGGGGGCAGTGCAAAGCGCCGATGCGTCTCCGGACCGGACCAGGTCGACCCCTCGCTCGATGGCGTTGATCACGCCTGAGGCGTTGGCGGGATTCGGAGTGCCAGGTACCGTTTCATCCGCGAAAGGATGATCGAGGACAGGCAGGGCAGAAGCCGCAACCTCTCGCGCTTGCGAAGGGGTTCCGATGATCTCGAAGGTGGTGTTTTCCGGCAAATGGCGGGGGTCGCCGATCCAGAAGAACGGACAGTCCTCCCGAAGCACATGCCAAGCTTTTGCCGCCAGTTCCGGGCCGATACCCGCAGGTTCGCCACAGCTCAGCGCGATCGGCGCGTCGGTCATTTCTCGACGATCAGTGCATCCGCGCGTCGCTGAGCCAAGGCGCTGTCTGCATAGGATTGCAGTCGTTGCTGCGTCAGAAAATTGCCGATGTCATCGCGGGTTGCGTCCTTGTTCACGGCGGCGGTACGTCCGCAGAGCATCAGAACCACAAGTGTCCGTCCGTTCGAACGTGTCAGCGCGGTCGAGGTTTCGTTTTGGTCAAGCTTCGCCAGTTCAAGAGCGATGTCGCGGGGAATGGCACCCGGCACCTGGCTCTGACGCTGGAATACGCCCGGCGTTTCGATGCCGGGAAGACCGTAGAAGTCGTCGCAACGGTCGACCTGTGCCAGAACCGAAGCAGCGGCTGCCTGTGCCTCGGCCGAACGTCCGCCGGGAACCATGTAGGTGGCGTAATCGATGCTCGAATAGCTTGGCGTGCTGCCCGCTATCTCCTGAATTCCGCGCATCTGGAATATGGCTACGGCGTTCGGGAGCGGAATGGGTTGCGTGGTCTCGCCAGGGTTGAGCTCCATGATGACGGGGCGAAGCTGCTCTGGCAGGTTGTTGATGGGCAGCCAGTCGAGCCGACCGCCGGAATTCCGGGTTTCCGACGCGGAATACTGGCTGGCGGCCTGCGAAAACGCATCGTAGCTGTTCAGCCCCGCGATTTCATTCGCCAGCTGTTCGACCTGCGGCAGGTTATCGGGGGTGAAAGGGATGATGACTTCAGAAAGCAGAACGCTGACGCTGCCTGATGAGGGATTATTGGCGAGAGCGCGATCTATCTCGGCCTGGCTCGGGCGGGCCTGCTCGCCATAGCGGCCACGGATGTATTCCCGCCAACCCAGATTGATTCGTACGAATTCGCGCAGGGTTTCCGGCTCGACCCCGCCCTGTGCGAGGGCGCCGAGGAATTCCTGCGTGGTCATCTGCGTGCGGGCGGCGAAGTCGCTCATGCCCTGTTCGAGCTGTTCCGGCGTGACGACCACATCGAACTCTTCAAGGATCTGTGCGCGCAGGCGGTCTTCGATCAGGGCCTCGCGGGCTTCTTCCTCGGGATTGCCGGGTGCGCGGAGCAATGCCATGAACTTGGCGCGCTGGCCCAGTTCGTAATTGGTGATGACATCGTCATTCACGATGATTGCCGGGGCAAAAAGGTTTTGCGCTGTACCGGCGACAGGTGCCGAGAACAGTGCCAGCGATGCCAGCGCGCATTTCATCCATCTGGACAAACCCCGTCCGACCGAAAATCCGAAATTCAACTGCATGACCGCCTGTACTTCTCTTTTTCACCTTGGACGGAGAACCCGTTCAACTCGATGGTAAACCCGAAATCTGTCGTGGGCTCAATACTTGTCGAGGATGTATAGCGCCGGTTAACCGCCAAATCGACCGTAACACATTCGTTACGGTAGACGAATCCAAGCCCCGCCCGTGTTGCCCGTGCGTCCGATATATCATAACGGAGATTGGCATTCGCGGTCCATCCCGTCCCGATTTCGTAACCGCCACTCAGCCAGACTTCGGAGAGGGCGTCGGTGCGGTTCTCCTGGGCATCTTCGTCAAGCCAAAGGTATGTACCACTGAGCTGGGCCGTCTCTCCGAGCCAGTCGCCGCGCAATTCGGCCTTGGTGACGCCAAAAGATTCGTTCAGCAGGGTGCGCGCGCTTACGGCCAATTTGTTGCCCATCTTGAGCTGACCGGCGAGCAGTAGATCGGAACTGGTGCCGGTCAGCCCGGAAGACTGCGTGAAATCGGGTTGCGCCTCTTCGCGGATTACCTGCCCGAAAGTCGCATAGGTTTCCCATCCGCCGCGCGCATAATTTGACCAGTTGAACCCATAGGCGATGGCAAGCCCGTCTTCGCGCCGGTCGAGCCCGGGAAAGCGGGAGAGTTCAAGTAGGTTGCCTTGATCAAATTCGGCATAGGTGCTTTCTTCGTTCGGTACCGTCGGCCCGATCACGTTGCTCCAGCCGATCTGAACGAGGGGTTCAAGAAATTGGTTCCCGCCATTGGCGGTGCCGCGCGTCATCGGCAAGGATAGCTTGAGCGCAGAATGCGGAGTCACCCGGTCGATCCGGTTGTCAAAGGTGCTGTCCTGAATGACTTCGTAGGCGTCGCCGGCAAGACCGATTTCCCAATCCGCGCGTACGCCGCCGCGCAGAATCCAGCTGCGTTGCCAGCTCATGTCGACGGTGGCGCGGTTCATGTCCCGGCCGAATACATCATCATTCGATGTCCGGTGCAGGCCGGTGACGTCAAAGCCGATCCGCAGTTCACCGCCGATGGCGTCCGGAAAAAAGCGCCTTTCGAGTCCTGCCTTCAGCACGATAGTGGGCAATAGCGATTCATCGTCGGTATCGCGCAAAGAGTCATAGTTTATGAGGCGCGCCCGAAAGGCACTGCGGACCTTGTAGCGGCTGACGGAGATTTCGCTTTGAAGCCGGTCAAGATCGGGCAGCCCGTAATCGACGAGATAGGCATTGTCAGAGGTCGTCTGGATCTGGAAGTCGAGGTCATAACCGCGCGGCAGATCGAAATGCCCGTTCCCAAAGAGGTATCCGCGCGAGGTGCCGACGATCAGGTCATCCTTTGTATAGGCGCCTTCCAGTTCTATCCGGCCATTTCGGAAAGCCTGTCGATAGCGATACCCCAGCGTGCGGGTACTGGAGGAAACATACGGGGCGAGCGTCAGGTCCGCGTGGTCGCCCAGCATGAAAAAGTAGGGAACGCGGACCCCTGTACCAAGAGTCGATGTCGTGCGCACGGAAGGGATCAGGAATCCGTTCGCGCGTTCAAGACTGGGGTCGGGGAGCCGCATGCCCGGCAAGTAGAAGATCGGCACGTCGTAGACGAGGAACTGCGCCTCTTCGAAATAAAGTTGCTGTTCCTGCTGGTCGTGCGTGATTTTGCGCGCGCGGATCTGCCAGAGCGGCGGTCGGCCGTCGCCGCAAACCTCGCAAGAGGTAACGGCCGTTTTGTAAAGCTGGGTATAGCGCCCGTTGTCGCGGGCCATTTGCAGCGAAGCCATCTGGACCTGCTGGTTCAGAACCATGCGGGCACCGGTAAGCAGACCGTTTTGCAGACCCCGGTCGAGTTCGGCAAAATCAGCAAAAACGGTGATCTCGCCGCCCTGGTCAATGCGGATCGGGCCCTCGACCGTCAGCGTCTCGCTATCCTGATCGAAGGTGATGCGTTTCGCGCGCATTCGGATATCGTCTTGAAATGCCTCGACATTGCCTTCAGCGACCAGCGTGCGGTCGGGCGTGACGTAGACATCGTCGGCGACCAGCACCGCAGGCGGCCGGGCCGCCGTCTGCTGGGCCTGGACGGCCGGCACCGCGGCGGAGGATACCAGAGCGAAGGAGAGGAGCGCGGCGCGCAAGTAGGGCAGGCTCATCCGTCCTCCACGTGAAGCAAGAGGCCGAGTGTCAGGAGGATCGAGGCAATCGGCGGGCCCCAAGCCGCGAGCAGAACCGGAATCTGGCCGTTCTCTCCGAGGATCTGCGCAAAGTTACGAATGAAATAGAGCGCGAAACCGAGAAGGACCGCAGAGATTACGGCGATCCCGGTGCCGCCGAAACGGGCGTGGCGCATGGTAAAGGACGCGCCGACGAGAACCATCGCCATAAGGAACAGGGGGCGGGCCAGTTCAACCTGGTACCAGACCTCGTGCCGCTTGGTCGAAAACCCTGCCAGTCGCAAAGCGCGGATCGTGTCCGGCAGGTCGTAGATCGAAATGCCGGCGGGTCTTCCAAGACTTTCGCGCACGCGGTCCTGCGTCAGGGTCGTGGGGACCTGCAGTTCCTCATGGTGAGTGGCTGTGCTCTCCGGATTTTGGCCGGATCGAAGCTCCCACACCTTGGCATCGGACAACAGCCATTCGTTGGGTTCGAGCCGTGCGCTCTTGGCGTCGATGCGCCGCACTGGACCGCCTTCGGGGGCATAAGACAGGAAGGTCACGTCAAACAAGATGACTTCGTTCACGCCGCCGTAGCCGGTCGCATGGATAACCGATTGCCCTTGAGTGCTGCCTTGCCGAAGCCAGAGCCCTTCACCGCTGATCGACAGGGTGGAAGGGCCGCCGGAGCGGTAATTGTCGGAAAGTTGCTGCGCCCTGTTCGAAGTGGCTGCAGCGATCGGGTTCAGTGTGCTGACCGCCAGCACACCGATGATGAAAGCGACGGTGGCTGGTGCGGCGAGCGCCCGGATGCCTGACCGGCCCGTCGCACGGGTGACAACCAGTTCACTGCTGCGCGCGAGACCGATGAAGAGCACGATGGTCGACATGATCATCAAGAGCGGCAGCACTTCCTTGATCGCAGTCGGCGCGTTCAGCATGGTGAGCGCGAGCATCTGTGCAAAGCTGATGTCGAGCCCTTCAAACCGGCGCAATTGCTCGATCAGGTCGATGAGCATGATCAGCGTCAGGAAAACGCCACCGATCATCAGGAAACTCTGCAGGAAACGGCGCGCGAAATATCTGTCGAGTATCATGTGGCGCCCTCCAAAGGAGGTGTTTGCCGACGGGGACGAAACCGCAGCGGTCGACCTGCGAACCGCAGGAACAGGGCCGATATGGCAATGCCCAGAAGGGTCGGCAGGTAGAGAAGCGGCCACATAGAGGCGTTTTCAAGCACCGGGTCGGAAATGACACCGCGCATCGCTTCAAGAAGGATCAGCAGCAGGAAGGCGAACAGAGCCTGTCTCCAGACACCGAAACGCGAAAAGCTGCCCAGCATTAGCGTGGAATAGCCGATCAGTGCGACCGCGATACAGACGGTGGCACGGGAGAAGCGCAGGTGCAATTCCTCGGCAAGCTGACCGCGGGTGAAACCTTCGTTCTCGGAAATTTCGCTCGCCTGCGTCATCAGATCGGGGGTGGATATGGCACGGATGCTACGGGTTGTGCGGTCTTCGATCTTGATCAGCTTGCTGATGTCATACGTGAAATCGGCGAAAAGCGTGGTCGAAAGTTCTTGCGTCTCCGTGTTCAAACGCTGGGCCATACCATCGACCATGATCAGGTCGGTCCGGCCCGCGTCACGCACCAGAAAGGCACGTGTCCCGGTGTAGGTTGCGTTTACAGTCGGATCGCGACGGTCAGAGAGAAATACATCGTTGAGCGTGCCATCGGGGTCGATCTGGCGGATGTAAAAGGTCACGCCGGGCGATGGGTGCAGGAAACTGCCCTCCGTCAGCAGCCGGGCGGTCAGGTTGCGCGCAATTTCGACCTCTCTCTGGGCGAGCTGCTTGATGGAGGCGGGGAGAAGCACGTGGGTCAGCACGCTCATCATCAGCATCGCGATCAGGCCGAAAACCAGTGCGGGCCGTGCCAGTCGCCAGGGACCGGTGCCGGTGGCCTGCATCACTGTCAATTCGCTTTCCGAATTCAGCCGGTTGGTGACATAGACGGTGGCCGCGAATGCCGCCATGGGCAGAACCATGCGGATCAGGTTGGGTAGAGTAAGTGCGGAGAATTCGAAGAAAACCATCGCCGACTGGCCGTCGCCGATCAATCGGTCGAACAGGACAACGGCCCGGTTGATCCAGAAGACAGCGACAAGGATCAGGGCAAAGAATCCAAAGAACAGAAGGTATTGGGAAAGGACATATCTGTCGTAACGTGACACGATTATCCTCTCTGCTCCTGTACCGACTGCTTTGGTTTTACACGATCTTAGTGGAAATGCAGATCGGGGAAAACTGCTATCTGGTCAAGGCCTGACTGGCGCGCTAGGTCTTGATGAGCAGAAAACTGGAGCTGAGAATGAGCATGCCGACCCCAATCCAATTCCTGGAAACCGATCTTGACGCGATGGCTGAGGCAAATGGCCGTCTGGTGGTCATGGTGACACCGGATGGCAAGCTCGATCAGGCGGCGCGTCGGGCCAATCGGCTCTCTAAGGGGGCGGTCGCGCGTTTTGTCGAGAGTGACGGGTTCGACAAGGTCAAATCCGGGCAGGTCGTATCGCTTGGCTGGCCCGCAGGAATGGCGGCCGAAGCGCTGGATATCCTGATCATCGCGCGTAACGCGGGAGCGGTCGAAATCCGTAAGGCCGGGGCTAAGCTTGCAAAGCTAAAAGGCGACAAGCCGCTCAACGTCATGGCGGGCAACCTAAAGGGCGCCGCTGAACTGGCGCTTGGGATCGCGCTGCGCGATTACAGCTTCAATAATCACAAGACGTCGGAGAAGGCTGACGCCGAGGCCGGCGACGTGACGATCTACCACAACGTGCCGGAAGATATTCAGGCTGTCGCCAAGCCCTTGCTGGCGGTTGCCGAAGGCGCGCATTTCACCCGCGATCTGGTCAATGAACCGGCCAACGTGCTGACCACCACCGAATTCGCGAACCGGTTGGAAGAAATGAAGTCGCTGGGACTCAAGATCGAGGTTCTGGAGGAGAAGGATCTCGAGAAACTCGGGATGCGGACATTGCTGAGCGTTGGGCAGGGGTCGGACAGCCCCTCCAAGGTCGTCGTTATGGAGTGGAATGGCGGTGAAAAGGGGGCCGCGCCGCTTGCGCTGGTCGGGAAGGGTGTCGTGTTCGACACCGGTGGCATTTCGCTGAAACCTGCGGGCGGCATGGAAGATATGACGATGGATATGGGCGGCGCTGGCGTCGTTTCCGGCGTCATGCGGACACTGGCGCTGCGCGGGGCCAAGGCGAACGTGGTTGGTCTGGTCGGGCTTGTGGAAAACATGCCCTCCGGTAACGCGACACGTCCGGGCGATGTGGTTAAATCCATGAAGGGCGATACCGTCGAAATCATCAATACCGATGCGGAAGGGCGGCTCGTCCTTTGTGATGTGATGTGGTACGCTCAGGATCGGTTCAAGCTGGCTGGTATGATCGATTTGGCCACGCTGACCGGCGCGATCATCGTTGGTCTCGGCCACGATAATGCCGGGGTGTTCTCGAATGACGATCGGCTTTGCAATGCCTTCCTGAAAGCAGCCGAAACCGAAGGCGAGGGCGCGTGGCGGATGCCGCTGGGACAGGGCTATGACGACCTTTTGAAATCGCGGATTGCCGATATGAAAAACGTGGGCGGCAGGCCGGGTGGTTCGATCACTGCGGCTCAGTTTCTCAAGCGGTTCGTCAAGGATGAAACGCCTTGGATTCATTTGGATATTGCCGGGGTTGCCTCGCTCAAGTCCGAATCCGATTACGCGCCCAAGGGTGCGACGGGCTGGGGGGTTGCCGCGCTGAACCGTCTAGTTTCGGATATGTTCGAAAGCTAATCGATGGGCGCTGCCTATTTCTATCACCTGACCCGTGCGCCGCTTGAGCACACGCTGCCTGTGTTGCTTGGCAAGGCGCGCGGGGCAGGGTGGCGTGTTGCGGTGCGCGGGGTGGAAGCGGCGCGTATGGCCTATCTGGATGACCGCCTTTGGCACGGGCCCGAGACGGATTTCATGGCGCACGGTCTGGCTGGGGGTTCCCATGATGCGGATCAGCCGATCCTTTTGACAACATCTGAGCTCGGCAACGACCCGGCATGTCTGATGGCAGTGGACGGTGCCCCGGTTTCGCCGGACGAGGTGCGAAAGATGGAACGGGTCTGCATCCTGTTCGACGGAAACGATCCCGAAGCGGTGCAGGTGGCGCGGGGCCAGTGGAAACACCTCACCTCGGAAGGGTGCAGCGCGCAATACTGGTCCGAGGCCGCCGGTCACTGGGAGAAAAAGGCGGAATCGAACTGAGCCGTTCTTTCAGTGGTTTACCGCGTCAGGACCATCTCGCCGCCAGAGATTTCGATCTTTTGAAACCTGTGTAGATAAGTCATTCCAAGCAGGGATGTCTCCATCTCGCCATCGTTGATCGAGGCGCTGATATTCCTGTCGATGAAGGGGCCGATGGCAACTGTTTCGATCGTGACCGGTGCAACGCGAACCACCCCGTTTGCCGTTTGAGCGCGACGGTAAAAGGGCGCGTTTTCAATATCGATACCTGCTGTTTCAGCGTCCTGCCGGGTCAGCACCATGTCACTGGCGCCTGTATCTACAACGAACCGGACCGGTTCGCCATTGACTTCGAGCGTCAGGTAATAATGGCCGTCCGGCGCACGCGGGGAAGTGATTTCGCCAGTTTGGCTGCTGACGTTCTGACGGAATGTCCCGCTGCGTTCGATATCTTTCCAGAGGCCGAATCCCGCGACCACACCAACAAAGAGCAGCGCCCAGACAACGACCTGCTGAAGGATACGGTGCAGCGACTGACGGCTGCCCCGGAACATCCAGAACAGGATCACGGCGCCCAAAAGGCTCAGGAAAACTAGCCTTGCTATCTGGTCGGGGGTCACAGCTCACCTGCTCAAGTTCAGTTCAGACAGATATAGGTCGGAGCAAAAGCGTTTCTAGGCGGCGAAGCCAAAGGCGCGCAGCCCGTCGAGCACGAATTGCACCGACAGCGCGGCAAGCAACATGCCGAGAAGCCGCGTCACCACGGTAATGCCGACGCGGCCAAGTGCGCGTTCGAGAAGGCCGCTGACGAGAAAAAGAAGGAACGCGATGAAAATCACGCAGATCGTTACGGCGATTGCAAGTAAAGGCCCCTCAATACCTTCACGCTGGCCGGCCAGCAGTATGATCGAAGCGATGGCGCCCGGGCCGCTGATGAGGGGGATCGCGAGGGGGAAGACAGAGGGATCTTCGAGGTCTTCATCGGTCTTATCCTCGCGGCGTCTTGTCCGCCGTTCGAACAGCATGTCGAGCGCCGTCAGAAAAAGCAGCACACCACCGGCCACGCGGAAGGCTGGCATGGAAATGCCGATGAAGCCGAGGAGCTGCTCTCCGATCAGTGCGAAAAGGGAAAGGATTACGGCGGCAATGACACAGGCCCGTATCCCGATGGAACGACGCGCACGATCGCTCATCCCCTGCGTCAGAGCGACGAAAAGGGGCGCGAGGCCAAGGGGGTCGATCACCACGAACATCGTGACGAAGGCCGTGATCAGAAACGCGGTATCCAAGAAAGCTTGCCGTGCCAGATTAAGAGACAGTTGGCGGGAAACTAGGTTCCCGAGCAATCATTGTCGAGGATCAAGGCGAAATCAGGCGTGATCGGGTTTGGGGCGCGGGATCAGAGGGAACAGCATTGTTGCGACAGTTCCGCTTCCTACGGTGCTTTGCAGGTCAAGACCGCCACCACATTGCCGACAGAAACCGGACGCGACCGAAAGCCCAAGCCCGTCCCCCTTGCCAACGGGTTTGGTGGTAAAGAAGGGCTCGGTCGCTTGACGCAGCACCTCTTCGGACATGCCCTTGCCATCGTCCGCGATGCTGACCGCTACATAGTTTCCGTCGGCAAGCGTTTCTGTGCCGCCAAAGCCCGTGACCTCCTTACCGGTCAGATGCACGACATGGGTGGCGATCGCGACAACGCCACCTTCGGGCATGGCATCGCAGGCATTGTTGAATAGGTTGACAAAGCATTGATTGAAATGCGCTTCGTCAATGCGAACATGGGCACCTGGCGATTCCAGATCGGTTTCCAGAATGACGTTGGAGACCCGGAGAATGTAAAGGGTCGTCAGAAACGACCCTACCAATTTGTCGATTTCCACGAGATGCGCATCGAGCCGCGATTTACGCCCATAGGCCAATAATTGTCGAGTGACGTGGACGGCGTGGTTCGACGCGTTAATCGCTTGTTTCAATTCACTGCGTTGTCGCGAATCCAGGTCGGACGTCTCGATCAATTCGAGATTTCCAAGAATGACGGTCATCGTATTATTGAAATCATGTGCTACGCCGCCAACAAGCTGGCTTAACGCCGTCATTTTCTGTGCGCGCGCAACTGCGCTATCGGTGACGACTTTCTTGCGCTCGTTGGCCAATACCTGTTTCTCGGCGGCCGCGGCACGGTTTTCCAGAGTATTGACCCGATCAGCAAAATAGATGCTGGCCGCGGCGGTGAAGAGGATCATGAAAAAAGCGAGCCCGGCCAGTTTCAGGTTGAGGGAAATGCTGGAATTCAGCCCAATGGCAAGTGCTGCTCCGCAAAAGACCAAGGGCACGACTACAAGTATCGGAAGAATTCGGCGCAGCATTTCGCTGCCGCGTTCGGGGGACAGCAGGATTGCCAGCCATCCGAATTTCTTGAACTTCAGCAGATGTGCGACGAACAAAAGCTCGAAGCTGATGGCGGTATGGATTGCCATACTGGTGAAATTTTCATCCGAGAACAGTAGAGTAGCGTTGAATAGATAGCCCAGCAGGGGCAAGGAGCAGATGCAAATCCCTATGGAGAGCAGTGAAAATTTCAAGCGCCGCACCCACTGTAGCTCGACCGTCGACAAGAGCAGACAGGTGGCGACGGTGCCGCTGCAGATTAGGGTAAATACAGACATCTCGTCGTCGGATATCATGTCCGAATGCAGCAGAGGCATCAGACGGGACTGCGCCATGAGAAGGTAGATCGCAGCGGCACAGATCAGCGAGTTTGCCCGTATAGCCTGACCGGCTGGGGTAAAGGAATTGCCAAAGACGCCTATGGCGCCGAACAGAACCGCAAGGGCGGTCTCGGGAACCATCGCGGGGTATTCGGGAAGAACCCTGACCAGAAATTCCACCCCGAGCCCCCAGCCGAGGAGGAGGTTCAGAAAGGCAATTGCACCTGCGATAACTGCAAGCGTCTTGGATAAATGAGTTGTGACCAGTGATTCCCAGGCAAATCGGTTCTTTAAGACTGTATTAATATACATCAGCCACCAAGGGGATGTTTTCCCCTTACTCCACCATTTCTAGCCACCCATTCATGGGTGCATATTAATAGTTAACGAACTATTAACAACACGGTCGGGGAATATTAATGCCCTTAGCGTCTTCAGAAGAGTCAATCAGTAAGTCTAATCATTGATTCAATTGATTTATTTCGCCTGCGCGGCTTCGAGTTTTTCGAGCGCCGTCATCCAGAGCGTTTCCGCCCGTTCAAGTCCTTCCATGACCTCGGCGTATTTCTTTTGCCACACTTCCATTTCGCCACGCTTGGACGTTTCATAGAGTTCCGGGTCGGCGAGTTTCTTGGCAAGCCGGTCTCGCATTTCGTTAAGCTTGGCTACGCGTTCCTCGCCTTTGCGAACGTCGCTACGCATGGACTGGATCGCCTCGCGAGACGGTTTTTTGTCTACGGGTTTTTCCTGCTTCGCGGATTTCTTCACCGGTTTGTCGCGCGACAGCAGAAGGGTACGATACCCTTCGAGGTCATCCTCGTATGGTCTCACCGTTCCATCCGACACCAGCCAGAGCCGGTCGGCCACCAGTGACAGTAGGTGCATATCGTGGCTCACGAGAATGACGGCGCCGCTGTAATTAGTCAGGGCCTCGACCAGCGCCTCGCGGGATTCGATGTCGAGGTGGTTGGTCGGTTCGTCGAGGATCAGCATATGCGGTGCATCGATCGTCGCGATCAGCAGGGAAAGCCGGGCCTTTTGTCCGCCCGAGAGCCTGCCGACGAGCGTGTCGGCCTGATCGGCGGTGAGGCCAAAACCCGCAAGGCGGGCACGCCAGCGGCCGGGCCCTTCGGAAGGGCGCAGGCGGCGCAGATGGTCCAGCGGGGTTTCATCGACGTGCAGCTCGTCCACCTGATGCTGAGCGAAATAACCGATGCGCAGCTTGGTGGAACGGGTCATCGTGCCAGCCTGCACCGCAAGGCGGTCTGCCAGCATCATGGACAGAGTCGATTTTCCCTGACCGTTCTTGCCGAGGAGCGCAATGCGATCATCCTGATCGATGCGCAGGTTCAGGCGGCTCAGAACGGTTGTGTCGCCGTAGCCGGTACTGCCGTTTTCGATATTGATAATCGGTGGCGAAAGCTCGTCAGGTTGAGGGAAGGTGAACACCAGCTTGGCGGCCTCTTCGGGGGCCGTGATCATGTCCATCTTCTCGATCATCTTGATGCGGGCCTGTGCCTGCTTTGCCTTGGACGCTTTGGCTTTAAAGCGGTCGACGAACTTCTGCAGGTGATCCTTACGGGCCTGCTGTTTCTTGGCCATCGAAGCCTGTACCGCGCGCTGTTCTGCCCGCTGGCGGACGAACTGGTCATAGGGACCGGTCCAGTAGGTCAGCTTGCGATCTTCAAGGTGCAAGATTCCGTTCACGGCGCGGTTCAGCAGGCCGCGGTCGTGGCTGATGATGATGACCGTATGGGGATATCGGCTTAGGTAGTTTTCGAGCCAGAGAGCACCTTCGAGATCCAGATAGTTGGTCGGTTCGTCGAGCAGCAAAAGATCGGGCTGGGCGAACAGCACGCCGGCCAGCGCCACACGCATCCGCCAGCCACCGGAATAGGCCGAACAGGGCCGAAGCTGGTCTTCGTCGTCAAAACCAAGCCCTTTAAGGATCGAGGCCGCGCGCGACTCGGCGGACCATGCGTCGATATCGACCAGACGTGTCTGGATCTCGGCAATTCGTGTCCCGTCGGTTGCGGTTTCCGCTTCGGCCATGAGTGCTGCGCGCTCGGTATCGGCAGCAAGCACTGTATCGATCAGCGATACCTCGGAGGAGGGGACCTCTTGCGCAATCCCGCCAATGCGCGCCTTGAGCGGCAGTGAAATGGATCCCCCTTCCAGTGCCAGTTCATTGCGGATCAGGCGAAAGAGCGTCGTCTTACCGGCGCCATTGCGACCGACAAGGCCAACCTTGTGTCCTTCAGGAATAATGGCACTGGCCCCGTCGAACAGGGGGCGGCCTTCCACGGCATAAGTGATATCGTTGATACTGAGCATGCGCGGCGATTTAGCAGAGGCTTTGGCGCGGTGAAAGCGGAGTCATGCGTTTGACAGGTGGCTTTGAGAAGATTGCAGATCGCTGACGCGGTTGCGCCTGTTTCTAGACCTTTCCAAGAGAATTGAGCCGTGTTAGTCGGGCGCCGACGCAAATTCAGCCCGGGCGCATCGCCGGGGCCGCAGCTATGGAGACGCCACGATGGCATTGGAACGCACTTTCTCGATCATCAAGCCCGACGCAACCCGCCGTAACCTGACCGGCAAGATCAATGCCAAGTTCGAAGAGGCAGGTCTGCGAATCGTCGCCCAAAAGCGCATTCACATGACGGCTGCTCAGGCTGGCGTGTTCTACGCGGTTCATGCGGAACGCCCGTTCTATCAGGAACTCTGCGAATTTATGTCTTCCGAGCCGGTTGTCGTTCAGGTTCTCGAAGGCGAAGACGCAATCACCAAGAACCGCGAAATTATGGGCGCCACCAACCCGGCCGATGCGGCTCCGGGTACAATCCGCGCGGAATTCGCTGAGAGCGTTGGCGAAAACTCGGTTCACGGTTCCGATGCGCCGGAAACTGCCGCCGTCGAAATCGCATACTTCTTCTCGGGTCTCGAACTGGTCGGCTGATCAGACGAAATTGGATCTTTTCGAAGGCGTGCCTGCGGGCGCGCCTTTTTTCTTGCCGTATCGCTGTGTTAGATTGGTTTGGTCAGAGTGACGCTGCTCAAGGTGGCTTCGGATTAGTGCCACGTTGCGCCTGTTGGCTTTGAAACCGACGTCGAACAGGTCGCCGACCAGTGGTACCGCGCCGATTACCCAATCAATCGCAGTATTGACCCCCATACGGAACTTCATGCTGGTTGGTACGCCCATACGGTGGCCGCGGTAGACGATATATGCCGCAGGAAGAAGAGCCGCCGTATCGCCAACGCCGGGGATAAGGCCGAGAATTGAATCCAGGCCCACACGCATATTGACGATGGGAAGCCTGAAAAACGTATCCATACGGTGTGCAATGCGTTCAAGTTTTTCCAGTTCGATGAAATCCGGATGCAGGACACCGTCGCCCGGGGCGTGATTAGCGCCGGTTCGATTTTCTTCCTTTGAGAATCCTTGTTGCATCGTCGTAAACTCCGTTATCTATGATCAGACAACGTGCTGGTCGCGGACCCGGTTCCGATCTGGGGGCTACCCTAAGTTGTTTGTCAGTTGCATTCTTCAGGTTCTGTTCATGGTTTTTGTCTTTTACGCATCAATAATCTCGCGAGTTTCCGGCTGGGAGATATCGGCGTGAGCAGCGTTCAGGCAACGCCGGTCAGCAAAGAACCTTTCAACCCCTGGCTACACTACCAGCATTGGGCTGATCCGGTTCTGACCTTTGGTTTTCCGCAGGATGCTACGCACTTTCCCGGCTTTCCGGTGAACCAGCTGCGGGCCCTTTCCGACAGCCAGCAAGATGCCGTGCGTGGGATATTGACAGATATCTCCAGCTTTACCTTGCTCGGGTTCGAAGAAAGCAAAGCGCCGACCCTCCGCTACATAACCGATCGCAAGGCTTATGGCGCCAGCGCGTTCTTTCCATCGGCCGACGGTTCCGGTGGCGACGCGTTTTTTGGCCCCAACACTGATGACCCTGTGCCTGGAAACGAATCCTATCTCTATTTCATACATGAGATCGGCCATACGCTTGGGCTGGAACATGGACATATCTACAAGCGCTTTTCCCGCTCGGATTATAACTCGCAAGAGTTCTCGATCATGACGTATGCCGATTATGTGGGTGATACGGATATTACGTCTTACGACAGCGGCAAAATCGACTGGGCGCAAAGTTATATGCAGTTCGACATTGCGGCTTTGCAGTTCCTCTATGGTGCGAATTACGCTGAAAGCGGCTTTGGGTGGAGCGGGGATACGACCTATGGTTTTGACCCGCAGACGGGTGAGATGTCGATCAACAATCACGGGCAGGGCGATGTCGCCGGCAACCGTATCTTTCGCACCATCTGGGATGGTGACGGGAATGACACCTACGATCTTGGGAATTATGCCACCAACCTGTCTCTGGACCTGAGACCGGGAAAGTTCTCGACTTTTTCACCCGCGCAACTGGCTGATCTGAATCGCTTTGACGACGATCCGGCCTTTATGGCCCGGGGAAATCTTGCCAACGCCAGACTGGTCGATGGCGATGAACGTGCCCTGATCGAAAATGCGTTGGGCGGGACCGGAAACGATCGGATCCGCGGTAATGATGCTGACAATACGCTGTCAGGAAACGAGGGGAACGACAGGATCTTTGGCGGTAAGGGCGAGGATCTCCTTCTCGGGGAGAATGGTCGCGACCGGCTCAAGGGGAACGGTGGCTGGGATGAGCTTTGCGGCGGTATGGGCGACGACCGCTTGAAGGGAGGCAAAGGCGTTGACGTTCTGAATGGCGAGGATGGTGATGATCTGCTATTCGGTGGGCGCGGACGAGACACCATCAACGGAGGCGCGGGCTCCAATCACCTGACTGGCGGTGGTGGGCGCGATACCTTTGTCTTTGATGCGATTGGGCGTGGTGGCGAGAATACGGTCCGCGATTTCACCACAGGCAAGGACAAGATCGATTTAACCGGTGTTTCTGAGTTTGATCTGGAATTGAAAGTGAACGGCACTTTCGCCGTTTCGATGGCAACTGTCATCTCAGTCCAAGAGACAGACGGGACCCTGATCGAAGTCGATCGGGACGGAGATGAGCATTCGGACCTTTCGATCTTTCTTTCTCAGGTCTTTGAGCTGCGCGAAGGCGATTTCCTGCTTTAAGTTCAGGCTGCTGGTCACTCGTTGACACCCTGACGCCGGTGCAGGATGATCTGCACGGGAGGATCGAATGACAACGAATACGATGAGCGATGGCAAGGCAATTGCCACAAGCTTCGACCTTGCATCGCCGCCGCCGGGCTTTGTCGATGATCCCTTTGAGATCTACGACGCGCTGCTTGCCCATGCCCCGGTTTTACGTCAACCGGATGGCTCGGTGCTCCTTTCGCGCCATGCGGATCTTGAACGGATCTACAAGGACACGAGCCTGTATTCCTCCGATAAGAAAGTTGCTTTCGCTCCGAAATTCGGTTCGGATTCCGCCCTGTACGAACACCACACGACATCGCTCGTATTCTCGGATCCGCCCTTGCACACGCGGGTTCGGCGGATCATGACGTCTGCTTTGACACCGCGTGCTTTGCAGCGGATGGAACCCGGTCTGATTGATACGGTGGATGTGCTTTTGGATGAGATGTCCGGGGATGCAAAAACCGACATTATCGAAGATTTTGCCTCGGCCATTCCAATCCAGATCATCGGGAACCTGCTGGACGTGCCGATGTCGGAACGCGGCCCACTCCGCGACTGGTCGCTCGCGATCCTTGGCGCGCTTGAACCCTCACTGTCCAAGGGGCAGCTCGATCTGGGAAATCGCGCGGTTACCGAATTCAAAAGCTATCTTGAGGACCTGATCGCGCGGCGCAGGCGCTCTCCGGGCGATCCAGAAACCGATGTGCTGACGCGCCTGATCAACGGTGACGGGGCCGATGGCAAGTTGAGCGAGACGGAGCTTATCCAGAACTGCATCTTCATTCTGAACGCGGGGCATGAGACGACGACAAACCTGATTGGGAACGGTCTGGCGATTCTGAATGACTATCCCGATCAACGACGAAAGCTTCTGAAGGAACCGGACCTGATTGCGCCCGCTATCGAGGAATTCCTGCGGTTTCGCTCGCCTAACCAGCTTGGCAACCGGGAAACCACCGCAGAGGTCGAGATCGGTGGCTTGACGATTTCGCCCGGTACGAACCTTCACCTGTGCATCGGGGCTGCGAACCGCGACCCTCAAGTCTTCGAAAATCCGCAAGCGCCGGACATTACCCGCAAACCAAACCGCCATCTTGCCTTTGCCGGCGGGCCGCACGTCTGTGTCGGCCTGACACTTGCACGGATGGAGGGCCGCATTGCGATTTCGCGGTTTCTGAGCCGTTATCCGGAGTACCGAATTTTGAAGGGACGGGTGGGAGGCGGCAGGATGCGTTTTCGTGGGTATGCCCGCCTGCCTGTTGCCCTCAGCTGAGAACGGGGAGGCCGAGCATATTGGGCGAGGCACCGGGTCAGCAGATTGAATCGCCGGTTCAAGTCATCTTCACCTCTGGACGGTATGGACGCGTAGTAACGGCCAGTTGAGCCTTTGCAATTTGAAGACAGCAGACATCAGCGCTTCTTATGCCACCTTGAATCTTGCCTCAAATGATTGGGGCCTCATCGAAAGCCAACGGGACATTTCAAGTTTTTTTTGAACATTGCCATGCAACGAGCGGAAGAAATCGAAAATCTCAAGCTGTTGGAAAATGGATCTGGAAAGGACCGCAAACGAGCTGTCTCGATCGCCAAACAGGGACGCAATGCCCTAATAACTAATTCGGAACACTCGGAAAGGTTCGACCCAGTTGCGCATCGGCAAATGCGAACCTATGAGCGAAGAGCCCAAATGCAGTGAGACAATTTTGACCAAGTATCCTGATCTTTTCATCCTTCGGCACGGAGAAACGGAATGGAATCTTGCGGGGCGAATGCAAGGGCATCTGGATAGCCCGCTGACCGTACTGGGACGTGAACAAGCCCGGAAGCAGGGGCGGTTGCTCTCGCAGGTGGTGACCGACGCATGCGCATGGTTTTCCTCTCCGCAAGGTCGCGCATTCAATACTGCTCAGATCGCTGCGCAAAATGGCCAGTACATTCAACAGGATATGCGTCTGAAAGAGATCGGGATGGGGGACTGGACGGGGCTGACCCGGCGCGAAATCGGACAGGTGCGACCGGATCTTTTCGAGGAGGGAGCAGCCCCCCTGTCTTACTACGGGCAAGCGCCGGCAAGCGAGAGCATCAATGCCGTCGCCGAGCGTGCGCGTGATTTCCTGTCGTCGCTCACGACACCTGCGGTAATTGTCACCCACGGTATCACGAGCCGGGTTCTCCGCTGTGTTGCGCTGGATCTGGATCCATCATGTTTTGCCCAACTGAACGGCGGGCAGGGGATCGTTTATGCGATCAGCAACGGCGAATACGGTGCTCTGGATGATGACGGATGGCGAAGCGAGGCTTTTCCCGAGTTTTGACGGGAAATCCTCTTGCGCAGTTGCGCAACCTCCGTTAAGTCCGCGTCGCACGGGTGATTAGCTCAGTTGGTAGAGCGCTTCGTTTACACCGAAGATGTCGGGAGTTCGAGTCTCTCATCACCCACCATAATTCCTTGGTATAACAAATTTTTCGCGGTGCGTTTCGCCGTCTGTTTCCCAAATTCGGCAAGAAGCAGCACTGATTCAGTGTTCATCTGTTCTGCAATCGCGTGTCTGGCGTCGCTTTTTGACACGCACCCGAGCATGAATGGGACCGCCGTGAGGCGCTCTCCAGTGACGTCATCAACCAGGTTGAAAACCGGAACCGCCGGCCATTCGTGAACTGGTTATGGTCGAAATCCAACGAAGTGCACGCATTAGGCCGTGTCTTTACCAAGCAAGGCGAAACCTTGGGCTTGAAAACTGGTCCAAAAAGTAAAGCCGGACAACGCCCATCGCAATCCCGGCGGATTAATCCGACACTTTTTTCACATATTGAGATTTCAAGCTCATCTGACCAATTCCCGGAACCTTGCAATCTATGTCGTGATCGCCATCGACCAATCTAATGCCGCGAACCTTTGTTCCAACCTTAACCACCGACGAAGAACCTTTGACTTTCAAGTCCTTGATCACGGTGACTGTGTCGCCGTCCACAAGCACATTCCCGACGCTATCGCGAACCTCTGGCACTATGTCGGCTCGTTCATCCGGTACCCATTCGTATCCGCATTCTGGGCAAATCAATAAGGCATCGACCTGATAGACGAAAGTCGAGGAGCATTCGGGGCAGGGTGGTAATGTATCGGTCATGATGTTGGCCAATAGACTGATGGCAGTCTGGAGAACAGCAGAAACTCTCCTCAGTCAGGAGCTTAAGACCCAGACTTGCCTTTTATCCCGCCTGAAACCCAAAAAGGCTTCAATGGCCTCTAATAGGTAGCGATATAGCTTCTTGATGAGTGTCAACGATGGTTTCGGCTGCCGTACTGACGTGCCTACCGTCCTGACGCGCGTACCGTCCTTAAAACAGGTTGCTCTGTGAAATTCACTGCAACGGTTTGCATTTTCAGCGAACGTTTTTGCATAAGCCGTCGATTAGCCGGAGTTGCCGTAATGCGATGCTTTGCTCTGCTCAGTCTTCCTGCAATACTTGTTGCTTGCACAGAAGCGGGAACTACAGCCTTGATCGAAGATCCCTCGGCCTTTTCCTGCCGAGAACGCGCCGTTGCCACAATGTCTGTAGGATTCAAAGAGACGGTAGCCCGTCCAGTCAACACGGATATCTTTGGTACTCAGAATTATGAGGTGGACGCAGACGGCTTGCGATTCCGTTGTACCTTGAATTCTGACGGCGGTATCATTGGATTTAGGCGCGTGTAACGCTGCTCCCGAAGCCGTGTGACGGCGTAATGGAGTGACCTAATGGGATGAACTGCCTTCCCACCAAACCGCTGCTACCGTGGCGAGCATAGGTGGAGAGAGGAGCATCTGATGGACATCAAGGTTCTGGGCATTGATTTG
>JAAEZD010000090.1:0-2608 GCA_018223035.1 Paracoccaceae bacterium | reverse complement strand
TCAGCGTCTGAGGCGCGCAACCGATCTTCGATGAAATCGACAGGATCGCCGACCAACGGCTTTCATGCTGCCCTGCGCCGTCCAATACCATCCGCACGGCACGTTCGCGCACTTCTGGTGAATACTTGTTCGTTGTCTTTGTCAGGATACTCCATCCTACTCAAGAGTTGGAGCCTCCGGCAAACCCGGCGCGGTTCAAACCAAGATCCGAGAGGTGGTCGCGAGATTTCGGACCAGTTGCTAAGCTGTAGCGACTGACGAAGGAATACCCCAGATGACGAAGCGGAAACGCTATTCGGCGGAGTTCAAGGCCAAGGTTGCGCTTGAAGCCATCCGTGAAGAGTTGACGACGGCCGAGTTGGCCAAGAAGTACGGCGTCCATCCGACCATGATCAGCGGATGGAAGAGAGCGGCGATTGAGAACATGGCATCGGCATTTGGCGGTGCGGCATCGTCTGCGCCGGCGATTTCCGAGAAGGATGTCGAGAAGCTGCACGCCAAGATCGGTCAGTTGGTCGTGGAACGCGATTTTTTGTCGGAAGCCTCCAGTCTCATCCTCGGCACTGGAGGCAGAAAGCGGTGAAGCAGGATCATCCCGATCTCAGCGTCCGGCGGCAGTGCAGCCTGCTGTCGCTGGCACGCTCCAGCCTCTACTATCACCCGCGCGGAGAAAGCCCCGAGAACCTGGCGTTCATGAACATCATCGATCGGCAGTTCCTGGAAACGCCATGGTACGGCTCGCGGCAAATGGCCCGCCACATGCAGCGAGAGGGACACAGATGCGGGCGCCACCGGGTGCGGCGACTGATGAGGCTCATGCGGCTGGTGCCGATTTACCAAGAGCCGAAGACGAGCAAGAAACACCCGGAACACAAGATTTACCCTTACCTTCTCAAAGGCGTGGCCATCACCCGACCCAATCAGGTCTGGTGTACGGACATCAGCTATATTCCGATGCGCCGGGGCTTCCTGTACCTCGTGGCGGTCATGGACTGGCACAGCCGGAAAGTTCTGAGTTGGCGGCTGTCGAACAGCATGGATGCCGGGTTCTGCGTCGAGGCACTGAAGGAGGCGCTGGCCAGATACGGCCCGCCAGAAATCTTCAACTCCGACCAGGGCTCGCAGTTCACCAGCGCCGACTTCACCGATGTCCTGAAAGATGCCAAGGTGAAGATCTCGATGGACGGCCGTGGGCGCTGGATCGATAATCGGATGATCGAGCGCTTCTGGCGGTCCCTAAAATACGAGTGTGTCTACCTGAACGCCTTCGAGACCGGCTCGGAGGCCCGACGCGGGATCGACACTTGGATCAGCTACTACAATGAAAAACGCCCGCACTCATCGCATGGGCTGCTGACGCCGGGCGAGGCATATGATAGTCGGGCCCCGAACCTGAAAGCCGCCGCCTGAAATGAAACCAATGCGATAGCTTAGCCCGGCGGCAAATTGGTCGAAAATCCAGGACCACCTCTATCGAGATGCACGGTGACCTTTTTCGGAGTGCCGCCCGCAAAGCGCTGCAGTTCCGTCGAGTTGAACGGGATATTGAATGCCCTCACCCCTTCCGTCGTGATGGTTGCCTGAACTTTCGTTCCCAGATGCAAACAGCGATCTCGCTGCGAAGGCGGATCCATCGGGCCGTAAAGCATCAGGGCTTCTTCCTGCTTCTGACGAGGGGTCGCCCCGTACATCCCGGTGCCGCGATGCGGCCGGAAGGAATACTCATCGATGAAGTATCGCGTGAGGGTGCCATAGAGGTCGTCATGACTGATTTCGGCCGAGGGCTTGGGCTCGTAGCCGGTCAGTTCGCCAGGGCGGCTACCGGTGTACCCTGGCCGGAAGTTCAGCACGTCCCATTGCGTCGTGCCGAAAAGCCGCTCGACCATTTGCTTATCCCTGGGCTGGTAAGCTCGGGCTGTCATTACGGCCATGCCCATTCCGAGCTGGCTAGCATAAACGTCTCCATTCCGCGTAGCGGTGCCGTTATCCGCCACAGCGAGCCCCAACCGCACCGGAGGCGCGGGGTCTTGCTTGCAGCCGTACCGCACCTTCTCCTTCGTTTTGTCGCGCGTCGCCATGCGAAGCAGAGCCTTGCTGTGGTCGGCGTCTGCCGTTTCGGAAATGACCCAGCCCAGTACCTCGCGGGTTGCCAAATCAAGGATCACATGGAGCCAGCAACGGCGGAGTTCGTTGTCCGCAAGCTCCTGCGGTGCTTCTTCCGGATCGATGACCTCGGCACGGACGACACCGTCGCCGGTGGTGAAAATCGACAGCAGGCACTGATCCCATTCGAACTTCTCGCCGAATCGCAAGGCACGCACGTCGGTGGAACCAGCTCCCTTGGCGTTCGTCCCGTGCCGTATCCCGCCGCGACCGATCGTGGTCACGACGTCGGAAATCGCCTTGGCGCGCGTGCGGATCGTCGTGATCGAGGGAAAATTGATTTGTTGCGCCATCTCTCGTGGAGAGCGGTGAAACACCTTTTGTGCGGATGTGAAGACCTTTGCCAGTTGGGGCTGCTTGGGATCATGCCAAAGGTTGAGGACATACTCGATGAACCGTTCCTGCCAGTCGCAAAGTCTGGCCTCCCGACGTCCCTTCATGCGGT
>JAAEZD010000089.1:0-2635 GCA_018223035.1 Paracoccaceae bacterium | reverse complement strand
GCACAATCTGGGCCTCGGCGGGGCCTGCGTCACCACGCTTTATGAAAAAGCCTGATAGCGCCTTTCGGGAGGAATCAATATGACTGGAAAACTCGACGGGCGCGTGGCGCTGGTCTCGGGCTCGGGCCGGGGCATTGGCCGCGAAATCGCTCTCAAACTGGCCTCGGAAGGGGCCCGGCTGGTGATCAACGATCTGGACGCCGATCCGGCCAATGAAACCGCCGAGGCGGTGCGCGCAATGGGTGCTGAGGCCGTGGTCTGTGCCGGCAGCGTTACCGAAGACGGTTTTGCCGAACGGTTCATCAAGACCGGCGTGGACAGCTTTGGCGGGTTAGACATCATCGTGAACAACGCAGGCTACACTTGGGATAGCGTCGTTCAGAAGATGTCCGACGAACAGTGGCAGGCGATCATCGACGTCCACCTGACGGCACCTTTCAAGATCCTGCGCGCTGCCCAGCCGGTGATCAGCGCCAAGGCCAAGGAAGAGGCCGCCGCCGGGCAAGAGGTGTTCCGCAAGGTAGTCAACATCTCGTCCATCGCAGGGACCGGCGGCAATGCTGGCCAGATCAACTATTCCGCCGCCAAGGCCGGTATCCTAGGGGTCACCCGGACGATGGCCAAGGAATGGGGCCGCTACAAGGTCAACGTCAACGCCGTCGCCTTCGGCCCGATCCGCACCCGCCTGACCGAAGGCAGCGCGGATGGCGACAGCACGATCAAGGTCGAAGAAAAAGAGATCAAGGTCGGCGTGAACCCCGATCTCCTGTCCCAGATGGAGCGCATGATCCCGCTGGGCCGGGTCGGCACTCCGGAAGAAGCTGCCGGTGCCGTCTATCTGTTCTGTGCGCCGGAATCGAACTTCATTTCAGGCCAGCACGTCATCTGCGGTGGCGGTTTCGTGATCTAAGGCATTTGCCCGGACCCGATGACGGGGTCCGGGCAAGCACATTAATGTCTGGACGGCCTCTTGGCGGTCGCCAATGCGGAATTTTCCGCAAACTCTAGTCTGGCACGATCACGACGATTGACTCACTTGCGTTGTTAACCTAACAGGCGTTAGTTAGGCGTTGGAGCGATACGAAGGTCTATGGCACAGAACACGGCAATCAAAGCCAACGAGACATCGCGCAGCGCGGTTGGACGGGACGGGGTGCTGGACATTGCCGCGCGGCTTTTCCGCGAACAAGGCTACGGGTCCGTTTCGCTCCGAAAAATTGCCGAGGCCGCCGGGATCAAGGCGGGTAGCATATACTATCATTTCGGTTCCAAGGACGAGATCGTCGCGGCCGTTCTTGATGCAGGGATTCGAGTCGTTCACGCGAGCATGAGAGACGCCATCACCGACCTGCGGGCCGATACCGACGGCGAAACGGTACTGCGCGCCGCGATCCGGGCGCATCTGCGCGCGCTTCTTGATGTGAGCGATTATACATCGGCGAATGTGCGTATTTTCGGGCAGGTGCCGCAATCCGTCCGGGATGCCAACTTGCCCACGCGAAGGGCCTATGAGGCAGAGTGGGACAGTCTTCTGTCCCAGCTTAAGAAAGATGGCACGCTGAAGCAAGACGTCGATATCCGTCGCCTGCGCCTGATGCTGATCGGTACATTGAACGCCACGCTCGATTGGTTCGACCCGGACCGCGGTAGCGCCGATGCGTTGTCACGCACCTATGCCGATGTGTTCCTCAACGGGATACTCCAAAGACAGGATACCTGACTACATGGCACGTCTTGAAACAGCGGTGCTGACCGCATCAGAGACCTACACCCGCAACCACGCCGCACAAAGCGAGCGCGTCGAAACGCTGCGTGCGCGGATCGCCGAAGCAACGGCTGGCGGCCGCCCCGACATGGTCGCGCGGCATCGCAAGCGCGGCAAGCTGCTGGTCCGCGAACGGATCGACCTGCTGGTGGATCCGGGCACTGCATTTCTTGAGTTGTCGTCGCTTGCCGCCTACGGTCAATATGGAGGCGAGGTGCCCGGTGCGGGGATCGTGACCGGTATCGGGATCGTCCACGGGCTGCCCTGCGTTGTGATCGCCAACGATGCGACAGTGAAGGGTGGTTCCTTCTATCACGAAACCGTGCAGAAACACATCCGCGCCCAGGAAATCGCAGCCGAGAACCGGCTGCCCTGCCTCTATCTGGTGGATTGCGGCGGTGCCTATCTGCCAGAGCAGGACAGGGTCTTCCCCGATGCCCGGCATTTCGGCAATTCCTTTTATCGCCAGACCAACATGTCGGCGAGCGGTCTGCCGCAGATCTCGGCGGTCTTTGGAGGCTGCACGGCCGGTGGGGCCTATATCCCGGCCCTGTCGGACGAGGTCATCATGGTGCGCGGCAACGCGCGCATCCATCTGGGCGGGCCGTCGATCGTCAAGGTGGCGATCAACGAAGAGGTCGATGGCGAAACGCTGGGCGGGGCCGAGATGCATTCGCGTGTTTCGGGGGTGTCCGACCATCTGGCCGAGGACGAGTACCACGCATTGGCACTCATGCGCGACATCGTGGCCGAGCTGGGCCAGTCGCGCGCGATGCAGCCCGACAAGGTACCACAGCCGCCCGCGCATGATCCCCAGGAACTGCTTGGCGTCATCAGCGCCGATCGCAAACAGCCCTATGACATGCGCGA
>JAAEZD010000088.1:0-2647 GCA_018223035.1 Paracoccaceae bacterium | reverse complement strand
GACAACCGCGAGATCGTCGCGCGGCTGGTGGACGGCAGCGATTTTCACGAATTCAAGCCGCTTTATGGCGACACGATCATGACCGGCTGGGGGCGCATCCACGGCCACGAGGTCGGGATCATCGCCAATACAGGCGTGCTTTTCGTCGAAGCCGCGCTGAAGGCGACGCATTTCATCAATCTCTGCGTCCAGCGTGATATTCCGCTGCTGTTCCTGGCCGATGTGAACGGCTTCATGGTGGGCCGCGAGGTCGAGCAGATGGGCATTGCCAAGGCCGGTGCTAAAATGATCACGGCCATGTCTTCGGCCCGGGTGCCGAAATTCACAATCATCACCGGTGGCTCTTACGGCGCGGGATACCTGGCGATGCTGGGCCGCCCGTTCCAGCCGGACGCAATGTTCGCCTGGCCGACGGGACGGTCGGCAATCATGGGGCCGGAACAGGCCGCCAGCGTGCTGGCTCAGGTCCGCGCGCAGATCAACGAACGCGAAGGCAAAAGCTGGACCCCCGAGGAGGAGGAAGCCTTCAAGGCACCGATCCGCAAGGAATACGAAGATTTTCAGGGGGCCTATAATTTTGCTTCCAACCTTTGGATCGACAGCGTGATCGAGCCCTGTGAGACCCGTGACGTCATGGCGCTGATGCTGGATGTAACATCGCGCAGACCCAAGGTCGAAACCAACTTCGGCGTGTTCAGGATGTGAGGAGCGAACCGTGAAAATCAAGACGCTTCTGATCGCCAACCGCGGCGAAATTGCCTGCCGGATCGCGCGCACTGCGCGGGCAAGCGGTATCATTCCCGTCGGCGTGCATTCGCAGGCCGACGTCAATGCCCTGCATGTCCGCGAGATTGGCAAATCTGTCTGTATCGGCGCCGGACCTGCATCCCAGAGCTATCTGAAAATCGACGCGGTGATTGCCGCTGCGCAATCAGTGGGCGCGGATGCGATCCATCCCGGTTATGGCTTTCTGGCCGAAAACCCCGATTTTGCTCGTTCGGTCGAAGCCGCCGGCATGATCTTCATGGGGCCGACGCCGGAAACGCTTGAACGTTTCGGCGACAAGGCCAGCGCCAAAGAGGCCGCCGTGGCGGCCAGCGTCCCGGTGATTTCGGGCGCCGAAGGTGCGCGGTCCGATCCCGAGCAGATTGCCGAGGAGGTGCGCCAAATGGGCCTGCCGGTGCTGCTCAAGGCGGTCGGCGGCGGTGGTGGGCGCGGACAACGGCTCGTCACTGACGAGACCACGCTGGTCGAGGACATCGAAGGCGCGCTGCGCGAAGCAAAATCCACCTTCGGCTCCGAAGGGCTGCTGTTGGAGCGTTTCCTGCCCGAGGCGCGCCATGTTGAAGTGCAGATCGCAGGTGACGGCAAGGGCCATGTGGTGCATCTGTTCGAACGCGATTGCACGCTTCAGCGCCGCCACCAGAAGGTCATCGAGGAAGCCCCGGCCTGGGGTCTGCCCCGAACGCTTCTGGACGACATCGCACGCGACGCGGTGCGCTTGGGCGAAACGCTGGACTATCGCGGGCTGGGCACGGTCGAATTTCTGGTCGCGGGTGGCGAGTATTTCTTCCTTGAGGTGAACCCGCGCATTCAGGTGGAACATCCCGTCACCGAAGCGATCACCGGGCTGGACCTTGTCGCGCTTCACCTGCGGATTGCCGAAGGCGCGGGCCTTGGACTGGTGCAGGACGATCTGACGATCAACGGCCACGCGGTCGAGGCGCGGCTTTACGCCGAAGATCCGGCGATGCAATTCGCCCCGTCGACGGGCACGCTCTCCACGCTCAGCCTGCCATCGGGCCTGCGCATCGACAGCGGCGTCGAAGAAGGCGATGCCGTCACGCCCTACTACGACCCGATGATCGCCAAGCTGATCGTGCACGCGCCCGACCGGGAAACCGCATTGGCACGTCTAGCCACGGCGCTTGATCATGTCGCGGTCGAAGGTGTCGAAACCAATCGCGCCTTTCTGACGGCGCTGGCGCGAAACCATGAATTCGAACGGATGCAGGTGCATACCCGCTGGATCGACGGCAGGCTGGATGAGCTGACACAGGCACCCGGCCTGACCCGCCCAGATCTGTGGAAGGCGACCGCTGCCATTCTCTTCGTGACCCAGTCGCGCAGCGACACAGACGCCAATCCCTGGACCAACCGTGATGCCTTTACCGGCTGGCGGCTTGGACTGGGCGGCGATGCGATTGAAGCGGGGCAGCGCGTGACGCTTACCGATTCTGACGAGGTATCCGAAGAACTGCGCGTCAGTCCTGTCAAACCGGGTGCCAAGTACACCATCCGTTCGGAGAAAGGCGAGGCGCTGATACTGTCGGCACGTGAACTGACCCCGGGCCGTTGGCGTGTCGGCGAAGGCGACACCGTCCATCTGATCGACGCGCGCCTGCACGCGGGCGTGATCGAACTGGATACGCCCGAAGGCCGCCTGGTCTTTCGGCCCGCCGCGCCCCTTGCCTTTGCCGGCGGCGATGCCGCGGCGGATCGCGCCGTGACCTCTCCGCTGACCGGCATGATTGTCGAAATCAAGGTCTCCGACGGTCAGAGCGTGGCCGAAGGCGACGTGGTCGCGGTCATGGAATCCATGAAACTCGAAATCTCGATCCGGGCGGCCGCGGCCGGGATCGCCAGC
>JAAEZD010000039.1:0-26191 GCA_018223035.1 Paracoccaceae bacterium | reverse complement strand
TCACCGCGACGAACACCTTGACCATCTTCATCACGCCCGGCGGCAGGTCGTCGCCACGACGGACTTTCTCGACCTTGTCCTCGAAACGGGCGTCGAGCGCGCGCTTCTGCACCTCGTACTGCTCGTTCAGGGCTTCGACGATCTGTGCGTCCTTCTCTTCGCCAAGAGCAAGCTGCCACCACTGGCCGCGGCTCAGGGTTTCGAGCAGTTCCTCGTCGATCACGACACCGGACTTGACGCCCTTCGGCCCCTTCACCGCGGTCTTGCCAAGGATCATGTCCTTGAGACGCGCATAGATGTTGCGGTCGAGGATCGCGAGTTCGTCGTCGCGGTCACGCGCGAGGCGTTCGACTTCCTCACGCTCGATCTGCAGCGCACGTTCGTCCTTTTCGACGCCGTGACGGTTGAAGACACGCACTTCGACCACGGTACCGAAATCGCCCGGCTTGACCCGCAGCGAGGTGTCGCGCACGTCGCTTGCCTTTTCGCCAAAGATGGCGCGGAGGAGTTTTTCTTCCGGCGTCATCGGGCTTTCGCCCTTCGGCGTGATCTTACCGACGAGGATATCGCCCGGCTCCACATCGGCACCGATATAGACGATGCCCGCTTCGTCGAGGTTGCGCAGGGCTTCCTCACCGACGTTCGGGATGTCGCGGGTTATTTCTTCCGGTCCAAGCTTGGTGTCACGGGCCGCGACTTCGAATTCCTCGATATGGATCGAGGTAAAGACGTCGTCACGCGCGATGCGCTCGGAGATCAGGATCGAGTCTTCGTAGTTGTAGCCGTTCCACGGCATGAAGGCGACGACGACGTTCTTGCCAAGCGCCAGTTCACCCATATCGGTGGACGGACCATCGGCAATGACCTCACCCTTTTGCACCGTGTCGCCAACCTTGATCAGCGGACGCTGGTTGATGCAGGTGTTCTGGTTCGACCGCTGGAACTTGCGCATACGGTAGATGTCGACGCCCGCATCGCCCAGTTCCAGATCTTCGGTCGCCCGGATCACGATCCGCTGCGCATCCACTTGGTCGATGATCCCGGCCCGTTTGGCCATGATCGCCGCACCCGAGTCGCGCGCAACAACTTCCTCGATGCCGGTGCCGACCAGCGGCGCCTCGGCCCGCAGAAGCGGAACCGCCTGACGCTGCATGTTCGAGCCCATCAGAGCGCGGTTGGCGTCGTCGTTTTCAAGGAACGGAATGAGCGAGGCCGCAACCGAAACAAGCTGCTTCGGCGACACGTCGATCAGATCGACCGTTTCGTTCGGAGACAGGGTGTAGTCACCGGATTTACGGGTCGAGACCAGATCGTTCACGAACTTCATGTTCTCGTCGAGGTTGGCGTTCGCCTGCGCCACGGTGTGACGCATCTCCTCGGTCGCGGACATGTAGTGCACTTCGTCCGTCACCTGGCCGTCCTTGACCACGCGATAGGGCGTTTCGATAAAGCCGTACTTGTTCACGCGGGCGAAAGTGGCCAGCGAGTTGATCAGACCGATGTTCGGACCTTCCGGCGTTTCAATCGGGCACATCCGGCCGTAGTGGGTCGGGTGAACGTCGCGCACCTCAAAGCCTGCGCGCTCACGGGTCAGACCGCCCGGCCCAAGCGCCGACAGGCGACGCTTGTGCGTCACTTCGGAAAGAGGGTTGGTCTGGTCCATGAACTGCGACAGCTGCGAGGAGCCAAAGAATTCACGCACGGCGGCAGCGGCGGGCTTCGCGTTGATCAGATCCTGCGGCATGACCGTGTCGATTTCGACGCTGGACATACGTTCCTTGATCGCGCGCTCCATCCGGAGCAGACCGACGCGGTACTGGTTCTCCATCAGTTCGCCGACCGAACGCACACGACGGTTACCAAGGTGGTCGATATCGTCGATATCGCCCTTGCCATCGCGCAGTTCCACCAGCGCCTTGATGCAGGCGACGATGTCTTCACGGCGCAGGGTACGCTGGGTGTCTTCGGCATCGAGTGCCAGACGCATGTTCATCTTCACGCGGCCAACAGCCGACAGGTCATAACGCTCGCTGTCGAAGAACAGCGTGTCGAACAGGGCCGAAGCGGCGTCGACGGTGGGCGGCTCGCCCGGTCGCATCACGCGATAGATGTCCATGAGCGCGGTTTCGCGGTTCATGTTCTTGTCCATCGCCATGGTGTTGCGCATGTACGGACCGACGTTGATGTTGTCGATGTCGAGCACCGGAATATCGGTGATGCCCGCGTCGATCAGTTCTTTCGCGGTGCCGCCGATCAGGTCGCCGGATTTGTCGTATTCCAGCGTCAGCTCGTCACCGGCTTCGACATAGATCGCACCGGTTTCTTCATTGATGATGTCGCGGGCCACGAACTTGCCGACGATATGATCGAAGGGCAGCAGCAGTTCCTTGACTTCACCTTCGTCGATCAGCTTCTTGACTGCGCGCGGGGTGATTTTCTTGCCAGCTTCGCCAATGATATTGCCGGTTGCCGCGTCGACCAGATCAAAGGTCGGACGGGTGCCGCGCACACGCTCGGGGAAGAAGGGGGCGACCCAGCCCTTACCCTTCTGGTAGCTGTAATTGACGGTGTTGTAATAGGCATCCATGATGCCTTCCTGATCGAGACCCAGCGCGTAAAGCAGCGTGGTGACAGGCAGCTTGCGGCGACGGTCGATCCGGGCGAACACGATATCCTTCGCATCGAATTCGAAATCGAGCCACGATCCGCGGTAGGGAATGATGCGGCAGGCAAAGAGCAGCTTGCCCGAGGAGTGGGTCTTGCCCTTGTCGTGGTCAAAGAACACGCCGGGCGAACGGTGCATCTGGGATACGATCACACGCTCGGTGCCGTTGACGACAAAGGTGCCGTTGGGCGTCATCAGGGGCATATCGCCCATGAACACGTCCTGTTCCTTGATGTCCTTGACGGATTTCGCGCCGGTGTCTTCATCGACATCGAACACGATAAGACGCAGCGTCACCTTGAGCGGTGCGCTGTAGGTCATGTCACGCTGCTGACATTCCTCGACGTCGTATTTCGGCTTTTCCAGCTCGTACTTGACGAATTCAAGCACGCTGGTTTCGTTGAAATCCTTGATCGGAAAGACCGACTGGAACACGCCCATGATACCTTCGCCATCTGTGGGCTGGGGCGCATCGCCGGATCTCAGGAAAAGGTCATAGGAAGATTTCTGAACCTCGATGAGGTTGGGCATATCCAGCACTTCGCGGATTTTGCCATAGTATTTACGAAGACGTTTCTGGCCAAGGTAGGATTGAGCCATGTCAGGTGTCACCTTTCGATTTTCTCACCGGGCAAGGGCACCGTCGGGCCCCGGCACCTTACCCATACGAGACAGGGGGTTCGGATCAATTCATGGCCTCCGTCCCAAAGGAAGCCTCCCGATCCTGTGAACCGCGCCTTAGAAAACGCCTCTCTGCGTGAGGCACTTGCTAAGACGTGTTCGGCTGGACCCGGAAATCTCCGGATCCAGCCATATTCCAGTCACCCGTGAAAGGGCGAGACGGCCAATTAGGCCAGTTCGACTTCGGCGCCAGCTGCTTCCAGCTTGCCCTTGATCTCTTCGGCTTCGGCTTTGTCGACGCCTTCTTTGATCTTGCCGCCAGCTTCGACCAGTTCCTTGGCTTCTTTCAGACCAAGACCGGTGATGCCGCGAACTTCTTTGATCACGTTGATTTTCGAAGCGCCGGCGTTCTTCAGAACGACGTCGAATTCGGTTTTTTCTTCCTCGGCAGCGCCACCGGCGTCTGCGGGACCAGCCATCATGACAGCGCCGCCAGCTGCGGGCTCGATGCCGTATTCGTCCTTGAGGATGGTTTTCAGTTCTTGTGCTTCCAGCAGGGTCAGACCAACGATCTCTTCTGCCAGTTTTTTCAGATCAGCCATTGTATAAGCTCTTTCCGTTTTACGATATGTGTTCCAACGACGTGTGTTTCAACCACGTGCCGGTCTTACAGTGCTCAGGCAGCCGCCTTGTCCTCGATTGTGGACAAGATGGATGCGATGTTCGAAGCAGGTGCGCCAATGGCCCCGGCGATGTTGCTTGCAGGTGCGCCGATGCAGCCAACGATCGAAGCAATAAGCTCCTCGCGCGACGGCATTTTCGACACGGCTGCAACACCAGCACGGTCCAGAGCATTCTCACCCATAGCCCCGCCAAGGATCTGGAACTTGTCGTGTTCCTTGGCAAAGTCCTCGGCAACCTTGGCCGCAGCCACAGGATCCTCGGAATAGGTCAGAACAGTCATGCCCGTCAGGTATTCGCCAATGCTTTCGCAGGGCTTTCCGTCCAGGGCAATCTTGGCGAGCCTGTTCTTGGCAACGCGCACAGAACCACCCGCATCGCGCGCACGCGCACGGAGATCCTGCATCTGAGCAACTGTAAGGCCGGTGTAGTGTGCAACCACAACGACGCCAGAGCTTTCAAAGATCTGGCCGAGTTCCTCGACCACTTTCTCTTTCTGGGCTCTATCCACAGTTTCACTCCAGTAAGGGAGGTTTGACCCTCCGGCTCAGTTCTGCCGGGACGAAAGCCCCGACAATCGGGTCCTTACGGGTCCTGCGCTTTGCCTCGAAAACACCGCATGGCGATCCGAAGAAATTTGTCATTTCCCGTCTCAGGCAGGAATTATGCTAGGATGATACCCGGCACCCACCGTCTCGGACGAATCATCCGGGGCGCCAATTTGCGTGGCACCCCGAACAAAGGATGTCGATAATCGTCTTTGCGGGGAATGTGAAGGGCAAATTCGAAAAAAAGTGCCATCGCTATTAACCTCCCGACCATCAGGCCGGTTCCACCGCACTAGCGCGCAAAAACAGCGGCGGAAGCGCGCGGACTACTCAGCGCTCGTAATTAATCTGGCTGGCAGCATTCCGTTGCATGAAGCAATGCGTTTCAGAGCGACCGATCTCTTTGAAACCATGCCGTTGGTAGAGCGCGCCCACAGGATTCCAGTGTAGATATTCCAATCGGACAGGCAATCCGATGCCGTCCGCAAAAGCAAGACAATGCGTAAGAATTACAGAACCGACACCCTGGCGTTGATGCGTCGGGAACAAGTAGAACTCACCAAAGCGCAAGTGATCCGACTGCTTTTGAAGCGATAGCGTTCCAAGCCTGTCCTCCCTACGCCGGATCTCGAAAAATGGCTTTTCGCCATAGTGACGCTCATGCAGGTCGCGCTGGAACCCCTCATCCCACGTCCAACGCTTGACGATGTGCGGCCCCATAGCTGCTCGTTTCGCTTCGAATGCAAAATCGACATCACCGGGAGCGCGGCCAAGGCGAAGAAATTTGATGTCGGGCAAGAGATCCGGCAGCTCCATGCTAAAACCTTCTCTGAAAATGGTTGGGGCAACAATGCCTACCGGGCTCGCATTTTTCGCGATCAAGTTTCGACTGTTCGACGTAATGGCGCCGTTTTTGCAAGGCCTCGGGCATGACACCTGCACCCCGAAATGCAAAAAGGCGGGCCTGAACCCGCCTTTCGCTTGAACTGTCGAACCGGGCTTAGTTGCCGGTTGCGTTCGTCACGTCGATGGTCACGCCCGGGCCCATAGTCGAGCTGACCGAGACCTTTTTCATGTAGGTGCCTTTCGACCCTGCCGGCTTGGCTTTGGCAACCGCATCAACAAAGGCGCGGATGTTTTCGACCAGCTTGGCTTCGTCGAAGGAAACCTTGCCAACACCTGCGTGTACGACACCGGCTTTTTCCACCTTGAACTGGACTTCACCGCCCTTGGCTGCCTTGACAGCTTCGGCGACATCCATCGTCACGGTGCCGATCTTGGGGTTCGGCATCAGGTTACGGGGGCCAAGCACCTTACCCAGACGGCCCACGACGGGCATCATGTCGGGGGTCGCGATGCAGCGATCGAAATCGATCTTGCCGCCCTGAACGGTTTCCATAAGGTCTTCGGCGCCAACGATGTCTGCACCGGCGGCCTTGGCTTCTTCTGCCTTGTCGCCACGGGCGAAGACGGCAACGCGCACGTCTTTACCTGTACCGGCCGGCAGCGACACCTTGCCACGGACCATCTGGTCGGCGTGACGCGGGTCAACGCCGAGGTTCAGCGCGATCTCGACGGTTTCGTCGAACTTGGTCTTGGCGTTGCTCTTGATCAGGGCAACAGCTTCTTCGACGGTCAGGTGTTCTTTACCGGCGAAAGCCTCGCGAGCGGCGCGGGTCCGTTTTCCAAGCTTAGCCATTACTTCACCTCGATGCCCATAGAGCGGGCAGAGCCCAGGATGATCTGCATCGCGCCTTCGATCGAGGTCGCGTTGAGATCCTTCATCTTCGCTTCGGCGATTTCACGCACCTGCGCAGCGGTCACCGTGCCAACGGTTTCACGCGACGGCGTCTTGGCGCCGGACTTCACCTTGGCGGCTTTTTTCAGGTAGTAAGACGCGGGCGGCGTCTTGATGTCCATGGTAAAGGACTTGTCCTGATAATAGGTGATCACGGTCGGGCACGGCGCACCGGGCTCCATGTCTGCGGTCTTGGCATTGAACGCCTTGCAGAATTCCATGATGTTGATGCCGCGCTGACCCAGCGCCGGACCTACCGGCGGAGAGGGGTTTGCTTGCCCGGCGGGCACCTGCAGCTTCATGCTGCCGACGAGTTTCTTGGCCATAAGCCTGTTCCTTTTCTCAACACCCCCAGGACGCGACCCGCGGGTTCGGGTTGATGTGGTCCGGTCCGGACAGCGCGCTGCCCTCGCCTCCCACACGGGGTGCCGCAATTGCGACAGGCGCGCCGCATACAACGGAACCCGTCGCCGTGCAACCCCTTACCGACAAGGATCTGCGGGCGGGCTTTCTCTATCCGCGAAAGGCGCGTCTTGGCCTGCTTTGCCCCGGAAATATGCACGACCCAGCCGCGCCGCCGGCCCGGTGTCAGTTCGTCCCAGGCCCCGGCAAGCTCGGGATCCTCCTCCAGCGCCGAGATCAGCTCTTCGGGCAGATCCATATCGTCATCGCCGAGCGCGACCTTGCGGCCATCCTTCTCGATCTGGATCGCCTGCCGCACCAGGTCGCGAATCGCCGCTTCGGCCTTGCCGATTTCCTCAACGCTGGTGAATTTCAGATACCGCGCCGAGCGTGAATTCGGCCCCGGCATTTCCAGACGCCCGTCTGGGTCGTCCAGCAGAACACCCTTGAAGAAAGAGATGAAGGCCGCCTCTTTCAGGCAATCCATCATCAGCACATTGGCCCCATGCGCCCGGTAACAGGGCGAGCGCCATTTCAGCGTCTCTTCCAGATCCTCGGAAAGAAGAAGGCCGCGCAGGGCGATCATCTCGTCCTGCCACGGCCTGTCTTTTGCAAGATACCGTTCGATCCGGGGATCGCCGGTACCCATCTACATCAGCCCTGCTTCGAGACCTGAGTGAATTCCAGTTCGACCGGGGTTTCCCGGCCAAAAATCGACACGGTGACCTTGAGACGTTCGTTGTCCTCGTCCACCTCTTCGACCATGCCGTCGAAGTCCTCGAAGGGACCGTCGTTGACCTTGACCTTTTCGCCCACCTCAAAATGGATGAGCGTGCGCGGGGTTTCTTCGCCTTCCTGAACCCGGTTCAGAATCGCGTTCACCTCTGCGTCGCGCATCGGCATCGGACGGCCCTGCGGACCAAGGAACCCGGTGACGCGGTTGATCGAGTTGATCAGGTGATAGCCCTGGTCGGACATCTCCATGTGCACCAGAACATAACCCGGCATGAAGCGGCGCTCGGTCGACACCTTCTTGCCACGGCGCACTTCGATCACCTCTTCGGTGGGCACCAGTACCTCGTCGATCTCCTCCTCGAGCCCGTGCTCGGCAGCCGACGTGCGGATCTGTTCTGCGATCTTCTTTTCGAAATTCGAAAGAACGCTGACCGAATACCACCGTTTCGCCATTGCGCTTGCTGTCCTTGTCCTGTCCGGCGCCCCAAGCGGGAACTGCCGCATTCCGGTAAAGATTTCAACGGGTTGCCCCGCCCGTCCCTGAACAAAAAGCGGCGCGCAGCGCGAATCGCCGCACGCCAATGTCATGGGTAGCCGCTGACCTAACCGCCTAAGCCCGATTGATCAAGAGGGCAGAGGTCGATTCACGCAGCGTCGGCACGGCGGCCGGCGAGTCCCCGGTACGGGTCAGCCGAAAAAGGTAAGGATGCCCTGAAGACCGTAGCGGATCGCCAGGTCGACCAATGCAAAGAAGACAGCCGTAAGGGCCGCCATGATGAACACCATCACCGTCGTCAGGACAACTTCGCGACGGGTCGGCCAGACAACCTTGGCAACTTCGGCGCGGACCTGATTGACGAACTGGATCGGATTGGTGGCCATGTCTGGGCTCTTTCTCACATCTGGTATCCGGGGCACATAACGGGCGATGCGGGCAAATTCAAGGCCGCAATCCGCGCCTGAGCCCGCGCGCCCCTGCGTCACCTGCGATCTCGTGGGGAACGACGCCCACGAATGGCCGCGCCATTGGAGCATCGCTTCCTTCCGACCGATCGAGCGCATTAGGCCTGTACGATCATTCACCCGCAGTGTTAGCCGCAGTCGCTTCGCATAAAATTCAGGCCAAAACCTTGCCCGGTCAAAGAGTTACGAACGAATCGGAAGCAACCTACCGTTGTGCATTCACACAATGGTTAATTTATGCTTAACATTGTTCATTCTTTTCATGCTGACTGCCGGTCAGCACCAGTTTTGAGGAACACTATGGGTAAGTTATTCTTGATCGCGGCACTGTCCCTTGTCGCGAGCGGCGCCTCGGCCAGCATCGTGAACATCGACATATCGCTGCGGATCGACCGGATATATTGGTCGGGCGTAGACTATATATATATCGACGACGACAAACTTATTTTCGAACAGAACCAGATATACGAAAAAGGGGAATTCCTGCCGGAATTTAACCAAGTTTTGGACCTGAAAACCCCGTTTCCAACACGGACTGTTGGTGACGTTGTCAATTTCAAAGCGACGATCGACAATGACGCCTTGGATTTCGGCAATGCGCCATTCTGCATGGTGGATGCTTACGACTGCAGCTTTGATTCAAGCTACTATCTGAACCGAGCGCAGGCTGGTCTCGCTTCCTTTTCGCTAATATTTGACACTGTCGATCTGGTTTCGTTTTCCGGCAGCACTCAGCCCGGTGAGCAAGTGACTATGCAGTGGGCCGATAGCTGGATCGGAGGCTCGCAATACGTCGGCGGCTCGAAGCAACTTCAGGTAGATTGGCGGAATCACACGGTCAACATGACGGTGGTCCAAAACAACCTTTCTCCAGCAGTCATGCCACTCCCCTCTTCGCTTGGCTTCCTCCTGACTGGTTTCCTCGGCCTTGCCGCGATTCAGGCGAGACGATTCAGACTGTTCCATCGCTCGAACCGCAAGCACGCCTAGCTGGCCCCGCCCGACGTGCGGCCAAACAAACCGACTTGCGCTCTCCTCACACGGCAAGAGCGTAAGCGATACTCAAAACCAAACCTCACCTCAGCGCGCCACTCGGACGGTTACGCAATACCAACGCCCGCCAGCGACTGCTCAGAAACGGCAACCCGTGCCCCCCCACGACCCTCATCAGGTCACGACGCACCCTTGTCAAACATTAGAAAGCGCCTCAGCTCAAAGCCTTTGGCAGCATGACGCCAAACTGGCACCCGCGCGGCGCAAGGTTTTCGAACCCGATCGATCCGTCCATCCGTTCAACCAGCAGGCGGGTGATGTTGAGGCCAAGACCGGTCCCCCCGACGTGGCGCGTCGCCGAGTTGTCCACCTGCGTGAAAGGCTCAAATATCTTTTCGCGGAAGCTCTCCGGGATACCGCATCCCTGATCGCTGACGGTCACACAGATCATTCCCTCGCGTTCTTCGCAGCCCAGCCGCACGACCGCGCCTTTCGGAGAGAATTTGGCCGCATTGGAAAGCACATTCGACATGACCTGCTGGAAACGGGCCGGGTCGATCCGGATCATCAGGTCAGCATCGACTTCATCGAGAAGGAAACTGACGTCCAACTGCTGTCCATAGGGCGTGTTCATCTGGATCGCATGTTCAAGCTGGGGCAGAACCTTTTCCGCGCCGAGACTGAGCGGCATGTCAGCAGACGAAAACTTCTCCGCCTCCAGCAGGTCCGAGACTAGGCGCATCAACCGGTCGCCATTCTTGGACGCAATATCCAAAAGCTTTTGCGCCCCCGCCTGATCCCCTTTGGCGATCGGCAGCGGCAAAAGCTTCAACGCGCCCTGAATCGAGGTCAGCGGCGTGCGCAATTCGTGGCTTACGGTCGCGACGAAATCGGATTTGATCTGGTCCAACATCCGACGCTCGGTGATGTCCTGAATCTGGACGATGAACTCGATGCGTTCCGAATTCGCCGACCGCTGTTCCGATATATGCAGCAAGGCGTAGCCCTCGGTCCCATCCTTGCGCAGCACCCGCCGTTCCATCTGGATAAGCTTCATCTGGCCGGTTTTCAGCAGGTCCCGCTGCGCCTCCGAGATGACACGACGGGCGGGCGGGATAAGATCGGCAAGCCGCATGGACAGAAGCTCTTCCACCGAATAGCCCGAGAACTGCGCCAGCGCCGCGTTCACATGCAGCATCCGGCAATCTTCATCCAGCAGCGCCATGCCAACAGGGGCGACATCGATTGTCGCGCGAAACTGCGCTTCGGTTTCCCGCATCGCTTCCTTGGCGGATTCGACCTGCGCCCGGATGCCCAGCGTCTCGGCATTCTTGCGGTTGGTGATGTCGCTAGCGAATTTGACGATCTTTATCGGATGCCCGAACGGGTCAAAGATCGGGTTATAGCTGGCGTGAATCCAGATTTCCTTGCCGTTCCTGCCGATCCGTCTGAACTCGGCTGTCTGGAACTCACCCTGTCCGAGACGGTTCCAGAACTCCGCATAGGCGGCCTTCGCGGCATCTTCGGGCGGAACGAACATCCGGTGATGCTGACCCTGAACCTGTCCCAGTTCATAGTCGAACAGGTCGAGGAAATTGGAATTGGCGGTCAGAACCGTCCCGTCCAGCGCGAATTCCACCACTGCCTGAGCCCGGGACAGCGCCCGCATCTGCCCGTCCTGATCGATCTTTTCCTGCGTCGCCCGGGTAATGTCCTGCCCCATGAACAGGATCGTGCCGATGCTGTCATCGTCGCAGGCCACCGGATCGAAACTGCCGCGAAGCCACAGGTCCCCGTTTTGGCGGTGAAACCGGAAATCGCCGGAAATCGTCGCGCCAAGGCACAGCTTCCGCCACGCCTCTTCGCAGGTGATGTCTTCAAAGAAATTCTCGGTTGTCATGTTGTTGAGCAGGAACTCTTCCAACCGGTTATCAGGCAGACCGACAGCTTTTTTGAAATGACCGTTTGCACTCACCAGACGTCCGCTCAGATCCATTTCGGCGACCAGCCGGGTTTGGCTCAGTGCCTCCAGTTTCCAGTGGGCCGCCCGGTTTTTCCGGCGGGTGTCGGTAATATCCTGCGCGATCATCAGGATATCGCCTTTCAGCGAGACCTGGGAAACAAGGGAGACCTGCAACCAAAGCACCAACCCGTCACTGTTGCGCAACTGGATTTCACTCTGCGCGGTCGGAACCCGGCTGATGCCGTTCAAAAGCTCGTAAAAGCCCGGATCGCCGATGGCCTTTGCCTGCTCGGCCCGGGACAGCTTGGAGATATCCCCGCCCAGCATCTTCTGGAATACCTCGTTGGTTTCAAGAATGGTTCCGTCATCACTCAGCCAGGCCAGCGCAAGGAATTCTTGGGAGGCGTTCGGGTCACAGCTGTCCTCTTGCCTCTGCTGGGGATGGTCTGGAAAATTCGCTCTCATGCTTCCTTGGTGCCCTTGAACTCGGTACTTAAATTCTGCTCGACTAAGATTTTTTCAGATCCGGTGTCCGGCGCATCTGCACAATCAAGCTTTCCTAAAATTTCTAAACACCAAAAGATCGCCGCTCTCTAGATCAGCTGAACGGCTACAAAAAGACCGTTTTTTGGCGGGCCTGTTTAGATCACGAAATTGTGTGGTTATCTTGTTAATAACCCCACCATGCTGCGATGATTTTGGGTTGGGGTCGCGGAAAAAGCCTGCGAAGCGAACAAAATAAGGGCGCTTGGACTAATCCGCAAAAGCCGAAAGACCCACGGAAAGTCGGCACCAAACGGCAGAACCCCGCGCGCCCTGACCACCAGATGATCGCTATTCCGGAAAAACATTGGAGGCTGTCAGTGTCCGGAAAGACACGAAAAGGTCGCGCCAGAGGTATCACCGCACCCAAGCCTGATCATCCGGCGCCTCCTGCCGTGCTATTGATAGTTTTGCAGGAGGCGCGCCATGCGCCCCCAACAATGAAAGATCACGTCGTGCCCCGCCGGCGTAGCGACTGCGAAAACAGGGCCGCAATTGCGCCGATCAGCATGACCATACTCGCAGGCAGCGGCACGACGGTGGTTGTCGGGACAGCCAGCCCTCCCACATCAAAGCGATAGACCCGGCCCTGCACCGGATCGCCGACAGCCTCGGCAAAGATGCTGAGCCGCCCGGTATTGGCAAACGAACTCGTCTCGGACTTGAGCGAGAAGAAGTAGCTTTCTTCCTGCGGCCCCGCGAACAGGTTGTTCACGAAAAGCGGAAAGCCGAAATCAAAACTCAGCGTCTGGCCATCTGCGGAGCGGGAGCCGGTAGTCGGACCGCGATCACCGACGTCATCGACCCGATAGGAAGCGTCTATTGCAAAGTCGCTAAAGCCCCACATCTCGACACGGTTAACAAGCAAGGGAAACGGCGTGACGTTGCGACCGAAAAGGATACGTGGCGCAAAGATCAGGTTGCCGTCCGCATCGGACCGCAGCACGCGGTTCTGGACCTCGAAATCCGCGAAATTGACCAAGGGATTCGATCCCGGCGGCACCTGTCGCGTGTTGGTCATAGGGATCGAATCCTGCACAACGCTCCCAACCAGATCCGGATTTGACGCGGCAGTGGACCCGGGCATCATGATCGTATCGCCCGGGACAAGCGGCGCTGCCACCGCAGCGGTACCACCAAGGACCGCGACAAAAACAGCAGCGGCCAGACATTCTTTAAACCGATGTTTCATTTCAATTTCCCTTGCTGTTGAAAACGCCCTCCCGGGCCAAATTGCGAAGAACAAAACCGTTGCTAAAATGATCCCGACCTCAAAAACCGTCGGGCATCGCGCAGGCAAGCGTATCACGAATACCGCGTTCTCTTACCTGATAAATCCCCTCCCCTTCGACTACGGCGAATACCCCCATCGCACGATGGAACAGAGCTTTACATACGAAAGGCTGAGCCCAAGGGACGACATTAAAATCCAGAAAATCTGGATCGTGGTGGAGGCAAGATTGAAATTCTCACTAAGGCTCACAAGCACGCTGCCAGCCGCCAGAAAGATCAGGTCATAGTAAAGCCATGCAATGCAAGCAGCAGGTAACTCAGCACAGAAAGGGCGAAACTGGTGACGCCAACTGCATGCATCCGTGTGCAGCCTGCCCCTGCTCTCCTGTCGAAACCCAGCGCAGTTGTTCCTCCGAACTCCCCTCATGCAGCGCAATTCGCAAAAGTTATCATCCCGGCGGGATCCGAATGCCCGCTTGCCACTCTGTCAGACAGATTCATGCGTACGAACCGGGATGCCCAGCGCCGACCGGTGCCGGAACAGCAGCAACAGATCGGCCCAGAGCCAGAGCAGGAAGCAGAGGATCATGACCAGCGGCAACAGCACGAGGTCAAAGGTCACCTCCCCCCGCAGCGCCGGCAAGACGGTCAGACCCAGCGCCACAAGCGAAGGAGCGCGGCTCGCCGCCACGGTTATCCGTAGCAGGCGTTCTACACGCGTCGTGTCCCGATTGGCAAAAACCGGCAGGGCGGCGCATCCAAGCTTGCCCGCGACAAGCATCACGCCCGCCACCCAGGCCGCCGTCGTCTCACCCAGCCAGAGCAGCGCGACCGTCAGCGAAATCGCCGCCAGCCCCGAAATAAAATCGGCCCAGGGCAGCAGCGCCGAACGCGCGCCGGGCTTGGCCGCATGGTGATAGACCTCGCCCGAGATCAGGAAGAGGATCATCGCCAGCGTCAGGAACGTCGCCCCGGAATTGCCGACCAGATAGCTGTATAGCGTCTCAAGAACACTTGCCTGCCCCTGATCGACGTAGAGTTTCAGCGCAAAGCCCGAAAACAGCGCAATGACATTGCCGAGGTTATAGATGCCGCCCGGCCCGCTCAGCCGCGAACGAAGAAATGAGCGTCGGCGGGCAGCGCTTCCGTCATGTAAACTTGTCCGGCCAACGGCCTGTATCCCGTTCTGAAATCTGCTTTGCATATCAATCCACCCGGTTGCGTGGTTGTCCAAAAGGTCAGGGCCGCCAATTCCCGGGTGCTGTGCATCCGAAACTATCTCTTGGCGTTCCGGGCGCTGCCTGTAGACTGAGCCCTGGAAAGACCAAACGTGAGATCGACCCGCTCGCGGCACATTCAGGGTAGGAAACCCCGGTCCTTTCAGCCGTGACCAAAACGTTACAGAATTTTGTAACCCGCCGCTTTTCATGGGTTTTCATGGCCGAGAAAACGGAAGTTGAGGACTTTCAAGCCTTTGGCAAACTGGTTCGCCAGCGCAGGCAGACGCTCGGGCTCAGCCAGGAAGCGCTTGCCTCCGACGCACTGGGCAACCCGGACCGCAAGTCATTCGTTTCGGCCATCGAAAACAACCGCCTGAAGACGATCACGCCAAGCACAGCGCAAAGGCTGAGCGGCGCGCTTGGCTTGAGTGTCGAGGATGTACCTGCGTCATTGCGCTGGCCTCTCTCCGGCGCGCCCTCCCCCATTGAGGCACGATTGCGCGCGCTCGAGGCGCAGCAGGCAGCGCAGGCTCCGGCCATCAACGACAAGGCCATCAACGACAAGGCCATCGCGCGGTTTCTCAACCGGCACATGGCGGCAGTTCTCGACAGATCGATGTCGGACGTCTTTCGCGACAGGCTGATCGCCGGGCTGGAGGTGCTGCGGGTCTGGACCGGTGCGCCCTTCAGCCTGCAAAGCCTGATGACCTGTTATGCGCTCAGCATGCTTTATCTCGTCGCCGCAGGCTTGCTGAGCTTTTCTCAGGGCGACATCACCATCGGTTCGATCCGGCCCTTTTACAGCAAGTTCTGGATCGGCACGGGTGTCTCTCCGTTCCTGCCCTATGCCAGCGTCACGCTTCTGTTGCTGGCGATGGTATTCTGCATCCGCCTCGTGCGCCCCTTCGGCCTGCGCCCCCTCAGCGAAAGGCAAGCAGCGGCCCGTCTTGCTGGCGTCGCGCTGATCGCGGGCATTTCCTGCGGGCTTGCCGACTATATCGGCACCCAGACCATGATCGCCGCCGCCTTGTTCAGCGTGCCCTGTGTGGCCGCGATTTCGACCCTGCGTCCAAGGCGCGCCGCCTTCTACGGCGCGGCGGGCGGGGTGGCTTTCGGCCTGATGGCCGCAATAAGTTCCGGTCTGACCGACGATGGTTTCATCGGCTTTCTCCGGTCGCTCAGCGAAGGTTTTATCATCGGCGGCCTCGTCGGTGGATGTGCGGGCCTCGTCAGCAGCCTGATTGCGGGCTCAATGCCGCATCTGCGGGCCGGTCAACTTGCGGCAGCCGGAGGCGGTATCGGGTTCGGCGCGCTGATCTCGCTTGCCGGCATCGTGGTCGCCAACCAGTTTTCCGCGATCACCGACGGCATGATCGGCCTCTTCGCCCTGTCCTGGCTGGCCCTGCCCTTGTCGAATGCCGCGCTCGACTACCTTTCGCTCGGGCTAAGCCACTCGATCGGGCTCCACGTGGCGCGATCTGGCGCACGCTTGCTGGGCATCGCGCTCTTCATGCTTCTCGACCTGGTGCTCGCGATCATTTTCATGGTGTTGACGGTGGTTCTGATCGGTCTGGCACTACAGGCTCTCGACCGGGGCCTCGGGGTTGAAATGCAAAGCGCGGATTTCCTGACCCAAAGCGCCGACGACCCGTGGGGGCGTGGCCTCTGGCTGACGGCCATGGCGCTGACAACCGTTCTCTGGACCCTGCTTCATTTTGGATTTGTCGTGGCGCCGCTGGCCGCCGGGGCGCTGACACGCGTCACGGTGGAACGCTTCGCGGTCAAACGGCTGGAACAGAGCAACTCGGATGACCGGTTCGACGCGACCATCGGCACACTCGTAACTATGCGGTTTTTAGTGTTCTACGGAACCTGGATCGTGCTGGCCGCCTCTCCGGTGCTCTTGTTGGCCGCCTTCCCTCAGATCATGCGGCCTATCCTGTCCCTCGGCGCAGTCCTCGCGCTGCGGCTCATTTGACAGGTCAATCCGGCAACGGGATCTTGAACCTCACCCACGCACGGAATTGCCCGCCCCGACCTAAGAGGACCGGAGCGGGCGAAAAGCCTTAAGCCATGTAAAGCGACTTGGCGTTGACGAATTCCTTCATCCCGAACCCGCCATGTTCGCGTCCATAGCCGCTGTCCTTCACCCCGCCGAACGGCATGTTCGGAATGGCGAGGTTGTACTTATTGATACAGACCATACCGGTATCGAAATATTTCGACGCCAGTTCACGTGCCCTCTCGGTGTTTTTCGAGAAGATACCGCCGCCAAGGCCATACCGGCTGTCGTTGGCGATACGCATGGCATCTTCGTCATCCTTGGCTCGGATAACCGACGCCACCGGTCCGAAAAGCTCGTCGTCATAGGCCGGCTGCCCGGGTGCGACGTCGACAAGCACAGTCGCCGGGTAATAGGCGCCCTTGCCGTCCGGAACCTCGCCGCCGCAGAGAACCCGCGCCCCTTTTTCGACGCTTTCCTCGACCTGTTTGGCCAGATCGTCGCGCAGGTCAATACGCGCCATAGGCCCCAAACCGCTTTTAGCATCGGACGGGTCGACCATTTCCATCGCTTTCATCTTCTCGGTGAAGCGTTCGACAAAGGCGTCGTAATTCGCTTCGGTCACGATAAAACGCTTGGCGTTCACGCAGGTCTGACCGTTGTTGTAAAGCCGCCCGGCAACGCAGGTTTCTACCGCAAGGTCGAGATCGGCGTCATCCAGAACAAGGTAGGCATCGTTCGAGCCAAGCTCCAGCACGGTTTTCTTGAGATGTTTCGCCGCCTGTTGGGCCACGACGCGTCCTGCGCCGTCGCTGCCGGTCAGGGTCACACCCCGGACAAGATCATTGGCAATCACCTCGTCCGATTGATCGTGGTCGATAAGCAGCACGGTAAAGAGGTTTTTCGGCAGACCGGCCTTCTCCATGACTTCACGCAGGAACAGGCCGCTGCCGGTGCAGTTCGCCGCATGCTTGAGCAGCACGCCGTTGCCCGCCATCAGGTTGGCGACGGTGTAGCGAATGACCTGATAGCAGGGAAAGTTCCACGGCTGCATACCATAGATGACCCCGATCGGCGAATAGGTCACAACGCCTTTGCCATCGGGAATATCGCGCTCTTCGTCGGCCAGTTCCTTGGGACCCTGCGCCGCCGTGAAATCGCAAATCGCCGCACAAAGGTCGATTTCGTCCCGGCTGTCGCCGATCAGCTTACCGACCTCGCGGGTCATCAGCTGGGCAAAATCTTCCTTGTTGTCGCGCAGGGCCTTACCGATCGCCTTAATCTTGGCCGCGCGGTCATCCAGCGAAACATGACGCCAGTCTTGGAACGCGGTATGGCAGGCTTGGATCGCATCCTTGACCTCCTGATCCGACATCAAGTTGTAGGTTTCGATCTTTTCTTCGGTTGCAGGATTAATCGTGGTGATCGGGCTGCTCATGATGGCCTCCAGTCAGGTTTGCATTTCTGACGGGCACAACGTGTACCCGGCCGAAAGTTTCCATCACTTGCGAAAAGGTGAACAGACCCGGTCGCGCGAACACCTCTGTGCAGGTCCCTGCAGAGCGGCGAGCGAACCGGCATCGCGCAAAGGACGCGCGCCGCAACCTCAAGACGGCACGCGCAATCGTGCCTACCTGCACGCACACCGCACTGAAACTGGCGTCGTCGACGTTGCAATGCCCGGCAAAGTCCCGGACCGAAAGAATCCGGCGAGCAGCGCCACCACAGCAAAGCACGCAACAGCGGTCCCGGTCCCCTGCCCTGCCATCAATAGGCCAAAGACGGGGGCACCCGCCGTCTGCCCCACGGCGATGGTCAGGAATCCGACCATAAGGCCGGTCGCGGGACGCTCCGGCAGGGCATTGGTCCCCCAGACCAGATACACTCCGGTCAGCATGACATAGGCCGCGCCAAACACCGCCCCCCCGACAAGCGGGACAACGCCGCTCGTCAAACCAGAGCCGACCGCAAGGATGCTCACAGCTATGAGTCCCAGAAAAATCCGATGGACAGGGTCAAGGCCAAACCGGCTGACCAGCGTCCCGGCCCAGGCGCCGGCAATCCCGCCAGCGCCGATGCAGGTCCAGAGAAGACTGGACCCACCAGTGCCCCACCCCATCTGCTGCGAAACAAGCTGACCGCCAAAAGACCACAGCGCCGTGCTTGCCGCGCCCATCAGAAAGGACGCCAAGATCAGCCGCACCATCGCGCCGCCAATCGGGGGAAACCCACCCGTGCGACTTTCACCACGGGCGTCAGGCAGCGCGAACATGGCGGCCACCGCCAGCACCAGCGCAACCGCCGCGAATGCGCCGAAGGCCAGCCGCCACTGCCCGGCGATGGCCAGTGCAATAGGTCCTGAAAGCGCGACGCCCGCGCTCGTCCCGGCGTTGATGACGGTGTTGGTCATGTCCTGACGGCTCTTTCGAACCGCTGCCGCGACAGCCGCCGCCATGGGCGGCGAGGCGAGACCCGTGCTGGACCCGGCCAGCATGACGGCAATCGCAAGGAACAGAGGCGTCGGCGCAATCGCAATGCCCGCCATGCCAAGGGCCGCGACAAGGGCGGCTCCGACAGCCACCGCGCGGGCACCGATCCGCTCTGTCAGCATGGCCGAGGCGATAATGGCGATGCAGTACCCGGCAAAGGAACCGCCGGAAATCAAGCCGCTTAGCGATGGGCCGAGATGCAGCTCACGGTCGATCTCGGGCAGGAACAGGCCAAAGGCAAAGCGCGCAAAACCATAACAGACCGCGATAAGACCAAAACCCATGGCACCGATGCGGATGGCGGGGTTCAAGATCTTGCCCTCCCCATCAGGATGGCAGCGGCAGAGCGCGCGGCGGAAACAGCGTCTGCGCCACGGTAGATTGCTGCCTGCGTCGCCCCTTCGAAAAGGATCAGGATCTGTTCGGCACGCACCGGGTCCTCTCGCCCAAGATCGGAGGCGACCACGTCGGACACCCGCTGCCGGAACGCCTCCTTGTGCGCCGTGACTGCCTGCGCGATTTCCGGTGTCTCCCCCCCGGTCTCGGCGAGAGATCGCAGGAACAGGCAGCCGCGCGCCCCCTCGACCCGCACCCAGTCTTCCAGCGCAGCAAACAGCGCATCGACGCTCTCCACCTCGAGCCGGGCCATGAAACGCCGGTCGCGCTCACTCAGAACCAGCGCCATGAGCTGCGTCTTGCTGCCAGCGTGCTTGTACAGCGTCCGGCTCGACATGCCTGCCGCCTCGGTAAGCCGGTCCATGCCGGTCGCCATATAGCCGTGCTGGTCAAAGAGTTTTTCCGCAGCGGTGATGAGCTTCGTTGTCAGGTTCATGATCACGTGTCCTCCGGTATCTTCAGCACAATGTAAAACGGTCGTTTTACATTTTCAACCCACTGATCCGGATTTCTCGCGAAAGGTGGTTCCGGACGCGGACACGCAAATTGACCGGGCGCAGTTTCGACGAGCTCAAGGACTGGGCTCGTCCTTTGCCGGCGTCGTTGTGTACCAACCTGCCGAAAGCAGACCTTGCCCGCCCTGCGCGCGGTGATCGACTTCCTGAAGATGTCACGGACCTGGGTGAAAGTGATGATCGCGGAATTTGTCAGGATACAGGGCGACTTTTCCAGCGGCGCTGTAAGCTTTTCCGCACCCGAGGCGTTGATCTTTCACGCCGTAAAGCGACCCCATCAGCGCGAAAGTCGCTGAAAAGGCCCGGGTTTCCTCCCGGGCCCTTTCATTCACCCCCGAGACAAAGCAAACGCTGAGCGCGGGAATGCCAATCTGCGTTGCTTTACCAAGGCCAGCAGGCAAAGGAGACCAATCGCCACTTCGATCACGAGAGCAGCCACAATACTCCCTCCCGGCCAACCATCGACTGCCATGCTAACGATCCGGCCGGTTGCGAAGGCTAGGAAGACAATGGCTCCCAGCGCTGCGGAAACGCGGGCCATGCCGGGTCGCAAGGCTCCGGCAAAGATCACCGCGCCCAGCGAGGCAAGACTGGCGCCGGGGGCCCGCAATTCACTTAACAGCCTCGCATCGGCGCCCAACTCGATTCCATAGCCCGCATAGAAAACGCGCGGCGCAAGGGTGATCGCAAGACCGATACCAAGCGCGGTGAGGCCTGCCACACCAAGGGTCAGCTTTTGAAAAACTATGCCCTGCATCTGATGTCCTTTCATAGGTTCAGAATAGGATCAGGCGGCATCGGCCCAGGCACCTGCCTGCGCGGCGTCGCTGGCGAAAGCGGTGAAATCGCGCGGCGCCCGGCCCAGCGCGCGCGCGACGCCATCTGCCAGATGCGCATTGCGCCCATCCAGAGTCTCCCGCGCGATGGTGGTGAGCACATCGGCAATCATTGCGCCCTGCACCGGCAAAAGCTCCGCGTGGAAATCCTCGAAGGAAATCGGCAGATGCGTGACCTGCCGCCCGGTCGCGGCTGAGAGTTCCGCCGCCATTTCCGCAAACGTCATAAGGCGCGGGCCGGTCACTTCGTAAAGCTCCCCGTCGTGGCCGGGTTCGGTCAGCGCAGCAACCGCGACATCGGCAATATCGTCCACATCCACGATAGGCTCGCGCACCTCACCGCCGGGCATCGGCAAGATGTCTGCCATCACCGTTTCATGCAGCGCGCCTTCGGAAAAGTTCTGCGCAAACCATGCGGCACGAACAATCGTGAAGCGCAGGCCAGAACTTTGGACAACCTCCTCGGCCCTCTGGGCATGGTGCTCGCCGCGCCCGGTCAGCAGCACCAGCTTGCCAACGCCCGCCGCCCGCGCCTGTTCGACGAAAGCCGCGACCGTTTCAACCGCCCCGGGCACGGCGATATCCGGGTAATAAGAGATATAAACACTGGAAACGCCGTCAAGTGCGGGGGCCCATGTACCGGGATCCTCCCAGTCAAAAGGGATCGCTGCGCTGCGCGAGCCTCGGCGCACGGAAAGCCCTTTTTGTTCAAGGCGGTTTGCAATGCGGCTGCCGGTCTTGCCGGTCGCGCCGAGGACGAGGATGGGTTTGGTGGTCATGGTCTGTCTCCTTGGTTCTGAGCAAGTCGTTTAATCGATGACCCAAATTTGCTCACAAACACTGGATGAACAATTCTCATCCGTCCGGATCACTTATCCAATCGTCCAGAACCTCTGGACGAAGCGCGCAATCCGCGTCACCCTTGCCCAATGACACAGCCTCACGTTCCCGACCCTTCACTCCTTGCTCAACCCATCGGCGATCCGCTGGGAGAGATCCTGCACCTGCTGAAACTGACCGGCACGTTCTATTGCCAGTCGCGTCTCACCGCGCCCTGGGGCCTGACCATTCCGGGCTTCCCCGAGGTGATGAGCTTTGCCGTGGTCATCGCCGGGCGGGCCTGGCTGAAAGTCGGCGAAGACACCCCTTTCGAGATACACAAGGGCGATCTTGTCCTGATGACCCACGGCGCGCCAATCAGCCTTTACAGCGATACACAAGCGCCCCTGAGGCAGCTTGAGGAACTGCCAATCCGCAAGGTGACCGAACTTTTCGAAACGCTGGAATTTGGCGGCGGCGGCGACGCGTCCAGCATCATGTACGGGCTGGTCCGGCTTGATCACGCGTCCAGCCCCATGCTGATGGCGCTTCTGCCGGACGTGCTGAAAATCGACCCATGGGAGGAAGAAGCCGGAAGCTGGCTGCAAGGCACCTTGCAGTTCATCGCGCGAGAGGCGCGCGAGCTGCGTCCGGGAGGGGAAACCGTCATCACGCGGCTTGCCGATGTCGTCGTGATCGAGGCGATCCGTCGCTGGCTAAGCCGGTCTCCGGACGCGAACCGGGGCTGGCTGAAAGCCGCGCGCGACCCGCAGATAGGCCGCGCCGTCGTCGCGATCCACCGCGCCCCCGCCGCCGACTGGTCGGTCGAGACGCTTGCGCAGGTCGCAGGCATGTCCCGCTCTGCCTTTGCGGCCCGGTTCACCAGCCTCGTGGAAAAGCCCGCGATGCAATACCTCGCGGAATGGCGCATGAACCTCGCACGCCGCATGCTGAAGGAGACCGCTCAGCCCATCGCGACAATTGCCGCCGATCTTGGATACCAGTCAGAACCCGCCTTCAACCGTGCCTTCAAACGCGTGACCGGCACGACGCCGGGTCAGGTCCGGCGCACGCGGGCGGAAGCGGCTGTGACCTAGAAGGTCAGCATCGAAATAGATCATTGCCGGTTGGACTCGCACCGGCTCGGTACCATGAAAAACCGTCATGTCGATAACCGCGCTGTTACTGCCCGAACAGTACAGGACATCCACCAATTCCTTTCCCGCAGTGCCTAAGAGACTGCTCCACTCAGACATGCCGATGCGCGCAATAGCGCAGCACATGGGATGGTCAGTCAGAATCGCCACGGCGAAGATCGAAAGCTAGGCCTCGATTGACCCTCATGCCGTTTCAGAGATCGTAATCAAGTTGGGATGAACCAGCGATTCTCGAACGAAACGAACACAGGAAATGTAAACCAAGCTTAAACCACGGCTTTCTACCTGCTGAAAGCCAGCGCGAAACAACTCTATGTCCTTGATTTGAGTGGCAGGGGCAGCAGGGTTCGAACCCGCGACCTACGGTTTTGGAGACCGTCGCTCTACCAACTGAGCTATACCCCTAGGACCGCGCCTCGTCTATGACAGGCCGGACGCGGGAGCAAGAGGAATCTGTGCCAAAACCTGCTCGGGCCGCTTTGCCCCCTCTCCCCGGCTTGTCCCGAACGCCACTTGCGGTATGAGAGGGGACCAAACGAGCAACGGGACCAGACAGTGAGCCTCCGCAAACGCATCGCCGACAGCACATGGGCCAACCGGTTGGTCGAAGGCTTTTTCTCCGGCTACACGAGGTTTGCCCATGCGACCTCGCGCTGGGAGGCGCACGGATTCGAAGCGATGGAGGCCGAACTCGCTAAAGGCGAGCCGGTGATTTTCACCGTCTGGCACCAGCGTCTGATCATGGCACCCTACATGTTCAATCAGGATCTGGGTAAGTTCTGCTCCCTGACCAGCGCCGCCCGCGCCGGTCGGCTGGTCGGACAGGTGCTGGCGCGATTCGGTTTTGCCACCATCCCGATGTCGAGCCACAAACGCCACGTTGCCCTCTCACGCGAGGTTCTGCGCCGCATGGCCGATGGCTACACCATCGGCATCGCCGTAGACGGGCCGCGCGGCCCGGCGCGCGTGGCCTCCTCGGTGCCGCTGGTCTGGGCGCGCAGCACCGGCAAGAAGATCTTCGTGCTGTCCTATGCCACACGCCGCGCGATCATCTTTCCAAGCTGGGACCGGTTCATGCTGCCCCTGCCCTTTACCCGGGGCGTACTGATGTGCCGGGAATGGCAGCGCGAGGTGCCGCGCAAGATGGATGAGGAAACGCTCGAAAGCCTGCGCCTCGACCTGCAGGCGGCGCTGGACGAGGTCACGGACGCAAGCGACCGCGCCGCCGGGCGGGAACCTGACCGCGCCTGACCCTGGTCTGCTTGCAGTTGGCAGGCGCCCCTAGGCACCCGCCTTTTGCCTATTTCGCCGCCCGCGCCTGACTATCCATCGCATAGCGTTCGCGCATCTGCTGCGCTCGCGCATGGTCCTTCTGCTGTTCAAGCGCAGCGACGAATTCATCCAGCTTGCGCTTGCTCAGCCCGGCAGCCACCGCCGCGTCAAACCGGCTCACAGCATCCCGAAAGCGATGCTCCTGCACCAGCGTCATCGCGTCGTAGTACAGAACCCACTTGTTTCCCGGTTGCAGCGAAAGCGCCTGGTCCACGGCGGGGCGGGCGACGTCGCGGTTATAAAGCGCAAGTCCGATCCGCGCCTGTAGGAGATAGTCATACAGGTCCGGCGAGCCTTCGCTAAGGATCCGGCTGCTCTGTTCCAGCGCCCGGTCGGGTTGACCGTCATCCAACAGCAGCCGGGCGCGCCAGTAAGTCAGGAAACCATTATACCCCAGCCGATCGTCGATCTCGCCCAGCAGCACATGCGCCTCTTCGGCACGGTCCATCTTGATCAGCACCCGCGCCTTGCGCACATAACCCTCGGCCCAGTTCGGCCGCGCGGCGATTACCGCATCCGCATCCTTCAGCGCCGGGCCGGGATGATCCATGTAGTAAAAAATCAGCGCACGCCCCGACAGGGCACGCACATAGCCGGGGTTCAACTCCAGCGCGCGGTTCACAAAGACCAGCGCCTCGCGCCAGTTGCGCTGACGCCGCAGCACATGAGACAGCGCGAAATTTGCCGCCGCGTTTGCCGGGGTCAGCTCCACCGCGCGGCGGAACGCTTCCTCGGCCTCCGACAGACGGTTGTGATCCTCAAGCATCCAGCCCTTGCGCCGCAGCGCCCAGCTGTAATCCGGCTCCATCGCCAGCGCCTGATCGATCAGCTTGATCGCCTGATCCACTTTGGCCTGACCGCCTAGATAAAGGCTTGCGCCCAGCCCGGCGTAAATCTCGGCACTTGGGGACCGGTTCAGCGCGGTTTCAAAGAACCGTCCGGCGGCCTCGTAATTCTTGGCGTCATAAGCCCCCCAGCCCAGGCCGACGAGCGCCGGAACAAAGCCCGGATCAAGCTCGAGCATCTCGCGGTATAGCGCCTGAGCCTGCTCGTCGTGGTCAAGGTAGTAATGCGCCCGCGCCAGCGGCGCGAGAAGCTCCAGATACTGCTTCCGGGTCCAGGCCTCGTCATCCATGGCCTGCTGGCACAGGCTTATAGTCTCGGCATAGCTCTGGTCGAAAGCGATGCAGGCGCTGGCCGCCTTGATGCCATGCCCCGGGTCGGCATATTTCGCGACCGCTGGCAGGGGAGCGACCAGAAGAGCCGCCATGAATGTGTGTACAACTTTACGCATAAGTCCCCATCATTCGAAGTATCGCTTAACACTGTATTAATGACGCCAAACTTCTCAAGATGTGGTGTTGCGGAATATGTGTCCTTTCTGCAAACCGTGATCAAAGAGCACAAAGTTCAACCAAGCGCCGCGCGTTCCAGGGCGTCGATATCGGCGGATTCGATAAGTTTGCGATGCGCCTCGATACGCGCATCGGGCCAGTTCCACCAAGCGAGAGCCAGCAGCTTTTCAACTGTTTCCGGCGCGAATCGCATGCGGCGCGGCACTGCCGGATTGCCGCCCATGACGGCATATGGCGGTACATCGCGGTTTACCACAGACCCGGCACCGATGATCGCCCCGTCGCCGATGGTGACCCCCGGCAGGATCAACGCGCCATAGCCGATCCAGACATCATTGCCGACAACCGTATCGCCCCATTTCTCCGCAAGCCCCGCGTAATCGCCCATGCCCTCGGGATAGAACACCGAGAAGGGAAAGGTCGAAAACCCGTCGACCGGATGATTCGCCGAAGCGGTGATGAATCGCGCGCCATGGGCGATCTGGCAGAATCGCCCGATGATCAGCTTTTCGCCTGATCCCGGAAACAGGTAGGGCGCGATCCGCCGGGCGTAATCCGTTACCTCGTCGAAATCGCTGTAATAGGTGTAATCGCCGATCTCCATATTCGGGTGATCGATCACCCGGTTGAGGAACACGGTGCCGCGATGCACCGTCCCGTCAGGCAGGGTGATCGGATGGGCTTGGGTCGGGTCGGGAAAGCGTCGGGCCATGGGGAATTCCTCGCGGTCGGTCGCGGCACCGATAGCACCATAGTCCGCCGCCGGACCACCCTGGCAAAGCAAAAGGGCCGCACCTGTGGGGCGACCCTTTCAATTTCTGTTTTACCCTTTGAAGGGCAAGCGCGTCTTACTCGACGATTTTCGACACGACGCCGGCGCCGACGGTGCGGCCGCCTTCGCGGATGGCGAAGCGGAGGCCCTGCT
>JAAEZD010000087.1:0-2800 GCA_018223035.1 Paracoccaceae bacterium | reverse complement strand
ACCCGACGTTTCAAGAATTTCCTGCTCGGCACGCTGCCAAAGCTCATAGGAAATCGGGTTTTCGCTCTCTTCGAGGATATGACCGACCAGACCGATGGCGCGTGCCATGACGCCAAAGCCCCGCACGATCTTCCAGGGGAAGCCAAATTCACAGCAGATTGCTCCGATCGCCCCGGTGGCGTTAATCGGCAGCATCTTACCCGATTTTTCTTCGGCAACGGCCTGAATTTTCTGGATCAACTCGATGTATTCACCGGACTTGCCGTTCTCGGCAGCGATCTGGAACAGGCGAGGTGTGCGCGGATCGACCGGCTTGTGCACCGGATGTCCGAGCCCCGGCACGATCATCTTGCGGGCGCGGAATTTTTCCACCGTCTCGACGGCCAGCGCATCCAGATCGACACCGGTGCCCAACTTGTCCTGTGGCAGTGCCTCGTAAAGCATTTTCGAGGCACCTTCCATAGAACCGACAAAGACGGTGCCCAGCCCACACAAGCCAGCCGCCACAGCCGCCTGAAGCGATTCCGGCGCCCCCATATAGGTCATCCGCGCCGCCAGGGCCGATGGCGTGATGCCATGTTCGACAAGGGTGATGATGATGGCGTTGAAGACGCGGCTTTCCTCGAGCGTGGCCTTGCGGCCCGTCAATTGCAGAAAGGCCAGATCGCCCAGGTTCATGTGGCCGAGGATTTCGTTCGGCAAGTCGAGCCCGCGCACGCAGATCTTGTCGGGGGTGCTCCAGGCAATGTCGGAGCTGATTTTTTCTTTGCGTTTTCCCATTAGACCGGATCCCACGAAAAGACATCCGCCGAAACTTCGAGCGGTGTGAATTGCGATTTGAGCGCGGGAATGGCGCGCTCGGCGATTTCATCGGCGGTCCAGCCGTCACCGGAGTGGACGGACCGGAGCGGGCGGGGCTGGTTGAACAGGAATATCTCGTTCATCCGCACTGCAAAGATTTGCCCCGACACATCCGCCGCGCGGTCGCTCATCAGGTAACAGGCCATCGGCGCGACCTTGGCGGGGGTCATCTTCTTGACCTTCTCGACCCGCGCCTTCTGTTCCTCCGTGTCGGTCTTGATCGACGATATCATCCGGCTCCAGGCGAAGGGCGCGATGCAGTTTGACCGCACGTTCCAGCGTTTCAGGTCGAGCGCTACCGATTTCGAGAAGGCCGCGATGCCCAGCTTTGCCGCCGAATAATTCGCCTGCGCCAGATTGCCGATCAGCCCCGAGGTCGAGGTCATGTGCACGAGCGCGCCGCTTTCCTGTTCGCGGAAATAGTCGGCGGCCGCGCGGCTGGTATTGAAGGCACCATAAAGATGGACCTTCACCACCGCGTCGAAATCCTCATAGGTCATCTTGTGGAAGTAACCGTCGCGCAGAATGCCGGCGTTGTTTACCACCGCGTCGATGCGACCGAATTCCTTGACCCCGGCTTCGATCATCGCGCGCGCGGCATCGGGATCGGTGACAGAGCCGCCATCGGCAATGGCATCGCCCCCAGCGGCCCTGATCTCTTCGACGACTTTCTGCGCCGCAGTTTCTGTCTGACCGGTGCCTTTCAGGGATGCGCCCAGATCATTGACCACCACGGCGGCGCCTTCGGTAGCTGCCATCAAGGCGATATCACGCCCGATCCCACCGCCGGCCCCGGTGACCAGAACGACCTTTCCGTCAAGTGCTTTTGTCATCTTCTTGCTCCCTCAGCGTGACTTGCGGTATTTGTCCAACCCGCCGGTGTGCATGACCCGGCCCATGAGCGGCACACCGATGATCTCTTCTGCTTTGACCGCCGCTGCGATCAGCTTGTCCAGATCAATGCCGGTTTCGATGCCGAGCTCGTGACACAGGAACACTGCATCCTCGGTGCAGACATTTCCTGCGGCGCGCGCGTGGCCGTGGCCCGCGAAAGGACAGCCGCCAAGACCGGCGACGGAGCTTTCGAACATGTCCACGCCCATCGACAGGGCCGCATAAACGTTGGCGATCCCCAGCCCACGTGTGTCATGGATGTGCATACCGATGCGCGCCTCGGGCGCCAATTCGCGCAGGGCGCCGATCATCCGTTTGACCGCCTCGGGGTTTCCCCAACCCATGGTGTCGGCGACCACGAGGATCGGCACGGGGATGTTCTCTTCTTCGCATAGCTGAAGGATAAAGCGGAAATCGTCCAAGATGCGTTCTTGGGGGATGGGGCCCTCGAGGTTGCAGCCGAAAGCGGTCATCACATAGGCCGCGTCGACGGTATATCCCTCTTCCTTGTAAAGACGGACCCAGTCACGTTGTTTTTCCCGCATCTCGGCCGAGGAACAATTGTTGTTCGATTGGGCGAATGCTTCGGAAGGATAGAACAGCAGACGCGGGTCGATATCGACCTCATGCGCGGTCAGGGCCTTGCGAAACCCTTTGTCGTTCAGCCACAGCGATGTGTAGTTCACGCCCGGTTTGCGCTTGATACGCTGGAACAACTCGCCGGTGTCCGCCATCTGAGGAACGTATTTCGGGCTGACAAAGCTGCCGACCTGAATGCGTTTCAAGCCGGTTTCGCTGAGCATGTCGATCAGTTCGATCCGCTCTTCGATCGGGTAAATCTTCTTTTCGATCTGAAAACCCTCACGCGGGCCTTCTTCACGAAATTCTACGAATTTGGGAAAGTCGCTCATTTCATCACTCCTCGGATGGCAGGATCTCGGCGATGACCTGGCCGCGATCGACCATGTCCCCATTCGAGACGGATATATTGCTGGCGATCCCGGCCGCGGCCGCCCGGATCGAGATTTCGAGTTTCATGGATTCC
>JAAEZD010000086.1:1283-2801 GCA_018223035.1 Paracoccaceae bacterium | reverse complement strand
GCCGTCCCGAGGGCGTTAACAAAGGCTACTACGTGCGCCCGACCGTCTTTGCCGATGTGACCCAGGATATGACGATCTACCGCGAGGAAATCTTTGGCCCAGTTCTCGCGATCTCACCCTTTGACGACGAGGCCGAGGCCATCGCCATGGCCAATGACACGGTCTATGGCCTGACGAACTACATTCAATGCGGCGATGACGAAAAGCGTCTGCGCGTCGCCCGCGCCGTGCGCTCCGGCATGGTCGAGACCAATGGCGTCTCGCGCCAGAACGGCTCGCCCTTTGGCGGCTACAAACAGTCTGGCAATGGTCGCGAGGGTGGCCTCTGGGGGATCGAGGAGTTCTGCGAGGTGAAGGCCATCTCTGGCTGCCCTTGGGAATAAACCCGCACCATGAAAACGCAAAACGCCGGGGCCCGCCCCGGCGTTTTCGATTCAGACCCCGAGCCCCTGCCGGTGCCACTCTTCCCAGATAAATGGGTAACACCAGACGCAATCGTGGGTCTTAGCAAGCGCCTTTCGGATCTCATCGCGCCGTGTGCGATCGCCTTCGCTGAACTTGTGGAACTGCACGGTGATGCGGTCAAAGCGGTCGATCAACCCGGCTTCGATCAAGGCAGGCAACAGATCGTATTCACCACCTTCGATATTGATCTTGGCCACCGCGACCCGCTCAAGGCCCAGCTCGTCAAACACTGCCGCGACATTGCGCACGATGCCCTTGGCGCTCGGCCCGTCCGTCACGAAGGCAGACGAGGCATTCTCATCATCCGAAAGGATCAATTCGCCCTCCGCGCTCCCGATGGCAAACCCATGCGCCTCAACATCGTCTCGCCCGGAAAAGCGGTCTTCGATCATCTTGGCAAAACGCGGGTGTGGCTCAAAAACATGCGCCTTGACGGCATAGCGCGCCGCCATCACCTCGGCCCAATCTCCATGATAGCCGCCAATATCCAGAACGACATCGCCCGGCTTCAACCCCGTATAACTATCCGGAGTGCCACGCCCATGAGCCGCGCGAAACGCCTTGTAGTCGGCCCGAAACGCGCGATAGGCCGGATCGGTCAGGATGCGCCAGGTTTTGCTCAGTTCGCTGCGAATACTCATAGCTGCTCCCGATTTCCGCCTCGCTGTCCAAGGCGGGTTTTGCTAAAGCGGATCGTGCTAAACCTTGACTCACGGGCTTTTCGCGACACGCGTCGACAAGGCCGGGTTCTACGCCATAGGAAGGCAGGCTGACAATGATCTTCGCACGCGCTTTCGGGGGCCTCGGCAACCAGATGTTCCAATACGCCGCCGGCAAGGCACTCGCAGCGCGGCTTGGCACGGATCTGGCGATGGATTTTCGGGTGATTGACCATCGTGGCACGCGGCGTCTGACCGAGGTCTTCGACCTCGACCTTGCAACGCCAAGCTCCCTGCCGCCTGTCAAACATGAAAGTGCGCTGCGCTATGGACTCTGGCGTGCCTTCGGACGCTCCCCACGGTTTCAGCGGGAAACCGGGCTTGGCTACAATGC
>JAAEZD010000086.1:0-1273 GCA_018223035.1 Paracoccaceae bacterium | reverse complement strand
CTGGGGAGACGGGACCTATCTGCACGGATATTGGCAGTCCGAGCGCTATTTCGCCCCCATTGCCGACCATATCCACAGCGTATTTCGCCCCGTCCCCGCGCCCTCGCCGGAAAATGCCGCCATCGCGGCGCGGATTGCCGAAACAAACGCCGTGTCCCTGCATGTACGGCGTGGCGATTACCTTGCCCTTGGGGCGCATGGGGTCTGTTCCGAGGCCTATTACAACGCAGCTTTGGCCCATATCGCGCCGCGGCTTTCGTCGGAACCAACCGTCTTTGTCTTTTCTGATGATCCCGATTGGGCCAAGGAGAACCTGCCCCTGCCCTATGAGAAGATCGTCGTCGACCTCAACGGCCCAGCCACGGATTACGAAGACCTGCGCTTGATGAGCCTGTGTAACCACAACATCATCGCCAACAGCTCCTTTAGCTGGTGGGGGGCGTGGCTCAATGACAACCCGGACAAGATCGTCACGGCCCCCTCGCCATGGTTCGCGGTTGAGTCGATGCAAAACCCCGACATCCTGCCCGCAAGCTGGAAAACGATCCGCGCAGACGCCTGATCCTAGCCTAGAACGGGGCCTTGGCCCGAAACCGCATTCCCTTGCCGCCATCGGGATGGCGTAGGCGTAGCTCTTCGGAATGGAGCATGAGGCGGTCAACGCGTTCCAAAGCCGACCCTTCGGCATAGAGCGGGTCGCCAAGGATCACATGGCCTAGGGCAAGCATATGCACGCGGAGCTGATGGCTACGCCCGGTTTTGGGCATAAGACGCACACGCGTTTCATCCTCACCATACTTCACCACCCGCCAATCCGTCACCGCCTGCTTGCCATTCTCATGATCGACCATCTGGCGCGGCCTGCGCTCCCAATCGACGATGAGCGGTAGGTCAACCGTGCCTTCCTTGGGCTCAAGCCGCCCATCGACACGGGCGACATATGTCTTCTTGGTCATCCGCTTTTCGAACTGTAACCCAAGATGACGCTGTGCGTGGGGCGTAAGGCCAAACACCATGACCCCGGATGTGTCCCGATCCAACCGATGCACGAGAAGCGCCGTAGGAAAAGCCACCTGCACCCGCGCCATAAGGCAGTCGGCGAGGTGTTCACCCTTGCCCGGCACCGACAACAACCCCGATGGTTTGTTCACCACCAGAAGTTCATGATCCTCGTGGATTACGTCGAGCGGGCCTTGCGGCGGGTTATATTCCGAGGAAAGCGTCATGGCGCCTGCTTTAGAGCCAACCGCCCCGCGCGGCAACCCGACGTCAG
>JAAEZD010000038.1:0-29972 GCA_018223035.1 Paracoccaceae bacterium | reverse complement strand
CAGAGGCCGACGATGCACTAACAATCAAACCGGACCACCCGATGGGGGCATGCCAATGCCTTCGGCGCGGCAGCCGGCAATTCAATGGAAATTACACTGGTTCATAAGAACCGTTATACATGCATAACAGACATCTGAACTGCCAGCAGCTTAACATACGTAGGCTCTGATCTCTATTTTTGCTCGAAGTTTCCTGTAGCAATGAGCGGGAGCGAATAGGTTCGTCCATCAAACCCACAGCCTTTCAAATCAATTTTTCTTATCGCTCCGCCTCAGCCACCAACTAGCCGAAAACTGCTGATACAGAATCGCGACTTACCCTGGGGGATCGTCTTTCTATCATTTCGAATGCAGACGCATCACAACCGTTTTCTTGGATAGTTTACGCTGCCTGTCCCCGATCTGCACCCTGGGTGTCACCTTCCCGCTCAAGTGAACTGGGCGCGGTCGCCAAAAGACAGAGGGTAAACGTGCTGCCTACACCGAGTTCGCTGTCAACGGATATCGTGCCTCCTTGGGCCGAGGCAAGTTCACGTGAAATCGCAAGTCCAAGCCCGGTCCCGCCGCGACGCCGGGTTACAGACGAATCCACTTGGCGGAATGCTTCGAATATCCTGCCGACATCATCCAACGCGATCCCAGTACCCGTATCGCGCACATGAAACATGACGTATTGATCATTTCTTTCGGTAGACAGAACGATTTTCCCCTTGTCCGTGAACTTGAGAGCGTTCCCGATCAGATTGTAGAGGATCTGGCGCGTCCGGAATGCATCCGCGTAAACGGTACCGTTATCGCAGTCGACCTCGAATGCCAGCCCTTTCCGTTCGACTTCGATTTCCAGCTGGGCCTCCAGCGGTTCAACGATCTCGCTTACTGACGTTTCCGCGCATTCGACGACGAATGTGCCGGATTCGATCTTGGCGAAATCCAGCATCTCGTTGATAAGGCCCAACAAGTGCTGGCCCGACTTTTCCTGCTGGATGACCAATTTCGAAAAATGGGCGATGACTTCATCGACCTTCTCTCGCACAGTGCTGGATGCGCCGGTTTCCTCGAGCGATTTTTTCAAGGCCTGCACAACCGGCATCCGGTCGGTTAATTTCGCGATCCCCGCAAGTCCGAGGATGACGGTCAGCGGTGTCCGGAGTTCATGCGACAGCGCGTTTATAAACTGAGTTTTGGCCAGGTTGGCGGCCTGGGCCTCCGAAACCGCCTCTTCAAGTTCCGTGACATCTGTACGAATGCACACCATCCCGCCATCTTCCATCCGGTGATCCGAGACACGCAGAACTCTTCCGTTGCTCATTTTGTCTGTGCAGATGAAACTATCGCTGCGCTGGCGAGCAGCGCCGTGCTCTGCGATCCAGTCTTCTTCGCGACCGATGGCATCGGCAACGATTCCACGTCTGGCAATGGCTTCGGCAAATTCCCGTGCAGACGCGCCGGGGCGGATCACATCCAGCGCGCCGCTATAGAAACCAGCGAAAGTGGCATTGCATTTGTGCAACCGCCCTTGGCTGTCGAAAATGGCCATACCATTTTCCATCGCGCGGATCGCGTTATTCAGGCGGGCTTCGGCCAGATAACGGGATTCGGAAAGACGCAGGACGTAAGCCAGCATAATCACGACAAGTAGCGTGACGGCAAACATGATTGCCCGGTTGCGCAACCAGTCCGGTGAATGCTTTGGCCATCCCGATTTCGGCTTTGCGAGAAATTGCCAGCTGCCGTTCGGAAACTCGAACGCAAAACTCAGCGCAGACCCCCAATCCAAGGACGCATTGCCGTAAATGACGGTGTTCCCCTCGGTTGCAGCCGCCTCTTTCAATATGAGAACATCAAACGCCTCGGACAATTCTTTCAGTCCAACGCTCAAGAAAAAGCGCTCGACGTCGACCGCGACCGTCGTGACGCCCCACGCCGCATTGCCAGGTTCCAGAGGATGCGGCACGACGCGATGCCTTAGTAGTAAAACCTCACGCCCGTCGGTCGCCGTAACAGGACCGGCAAGAATGCCGAGCTTGCCGGCAAGATATTCTGGGTCAGATTCGTACGGTTCAAAAAGGTTATTGATCTGACCGGTGGGTAATAGCGCATCGGCGCCGGGGGGGTACGCTGCTTCGAAACCCGAAAAAGGCGAGGCGATAACCGCGGTCAGATAAATATTTTCACTTAGTTCCTTTTCAGCATAGCGTTGAAAATGAGAAGCCCAGTGACTGTTCCCATCCAGCACGTGCATGGTCAAGCGTTGCAATGTCAGGAACATGTCAAGGGTTGTTGCCTTAACTTCATGCCGCCGTTTGAACAGCTCGTCAAAAGCCTGTGCGCGCACGCTTTCCCGAAACTGTTTGTCGATCAAACGCTCAATTTTGAGAGACACCACAACCATTGCGATCGCGGCGACAACCATAACGATTACGGCGCCAAACCTGAACTTGGCCACATTGGCCACCCCCTGCTGGTACGGGGTGATGCCAACACCATCTTCCCTTGGATCGTTTGCCTTATGGCGCAAATCAGCAGACCCCTTTTTCGCCGTCAGATTCCCCGGCATTAAAAAGCAGGCTTGTTGATAAAACGTGACCATCCGCCTGAGGGGGCAGATGAGCTAAGAGCGGGAAAGCTGAACGGGATCAATCGCCCAGCCACCGGCGGCAATACGAAATGGCGCGCACCTTCGCCGGGCGCGCCCCTCGCCGGATTAGGGGTGGATTAGCCCTTGCCCTTCCACGGAACCAAGAGACGTTCCGCCCAGCGCATCAGCATATCTATGCCAAAACCGATAATGCCGATCAGGATGATCCCCATGATCACGATATCCGTGTTCTGGAACTTCGACGCGACCATGATCATCATACCCGCGCCTTTTTCGGCGGCAACGAGTTCGGCGGCCACGACCGTTCCCCAGCAGACCCCCATTGCGACACGAGCACCTGTAAAGATGTCGGGCAGCGAGTTCGGGATGATGACGTAACGCATGATCTGCCATTTGCTCGCTCCGAGCGAATAGGCAGCATGAACCTTGGAGATCCGCACACCCGACACGCCCGACCGCGCAGCAATCGCCATGATCCACAAGGCCGCAAGGAACAGCAGGATGATCTTGCCGACCTCGCCGATGCCCGCCCAGATGATGACCAGCGGGATAAGCGCCAGCGGGGGTACAGGGCGCATGAATTCCACGATCGGATCGAACCAGCCCCGGAACCAGTCAGACAGTCCCATCGCATAGCCGAGGGGGATGCCGACGATCGCCCCGCACAGGAAACCGACAACGACGCGAAACAGCGAATAGCCGAGGTGTTCCCAGAGCGTCGACCCCCGGAAACCCTCGCTGGCGATCTCGACGACCCGCGCAACGACCGCTTCGGGCGCAGGGAGCCAGATCGGCTCCATCTGCCAGCCCTTGTTCGGCTCGAAATTGAGTGTTCCCTTGGGGCTCATGCCGATGCGACCGAAATCGGTGATGACCTCGCCGCCGGGGCTGATCGGCTGTCCGTTCACCGCGACGACTTCGGCACCTTCATCGCGTCCAAATTCGTCATTGCCATCGACGCGGATCAATCCGCTGCGCCAGACGCCGACGGTTGCACTGTCATTCTTGGCCCAGCCTTCGCCCGGATCTACTTCGGGGGCGTCAACGCTCTGATCGATCGGGTGAACCATCACGCTGACGGTTGCCGTATCGCTGCCCTGACCGGGTGCTTCTGCGGTGTATTCGAATGTTGCCAACCCCTCGAACGGGCCCGGCGCATGCAGGAATTTCGGCAGAAGGGTCGAGCCGGTGAACATGCCCCAAAGCAGGAACAGCGTCAGGATCGAAATGACCGAAGCCGCCCGGTTCGGACGCACCGCGCTTTCATCGCCGAAAGTAACCGTCTTGAGCGACGTGAAATCGCGCGTCGTCGCCTTGGCGATCACCTTTGTCACGAGGAAAAAGGCCACGACAAAGATGAAGACGTAGAGAAGTAGGACGATCATGCGCTTGCCTCCGTGCGGCCCATGATTTCCTCTTCCATGTCCCAGATCATCCCTAGGATCTCTTCACGCTTTACCGCGAACTCGGGGTGTTTCTTGACCTCCCGCAGGTCCTGATTGACACCAAGTTCCGCGAAAGGCAGGCGATATTCCTTGTGAATGCGACCGGGCCGCGGTGCCATGACCAGCAGGCGCTCCCCCAGCAGCAGCGCCTCTTCGACCGAGTGGGTTATCAGGATGATCGTCTTGCCGGTTTCTTTCCAAAGCTTGAGCACGAGGCTCTGCATCTTCTCCCGCGTCAGCGCATCCAGCGCGCCAAGCGGTTCGTCCATCAGGATCACGTCCGGATCGTTGGCGAGGCACCGCGCCAAGGCGACACGCTGCTGCATCCCGCCAGACAACTCGTAAACCGCCTTTTCCTTGAAAGCCCCAAGGCCAACCACGTCCAGCAGGTGGTTCACGATCTTGTCCTTTTCGGCCTTGACCATGCCCTTCATCGATGGACCGAACCCGACATTTTCACGCACGCTCATCCACTCGAACAGCGCACCCTGCTGAAAGACCATGCCACGCTCTGCATCTGGCCCTTTCACCTCGTGCCCGTTCAGCACGATGCGCCCGTCCGTTGGCGCCAGAAATCCGGCAACGATGTTGAGCAAGGTTGTCTTACCACAGCCGGATGGACCCAGAACGCTCAGCAGCTCTCCTGCCTTGAGATCAAGCGATACGTTCTTCAGCGCCTGAACCGACGTCCCGTTGGGCAGGTCAAAGCGCATGGATATATTGTCGATAGCCAACCCTGACATGAGGCCCCACTTTCAAATTTCCAGATTGTCGTGATGGCCCTCGCCCGAGCCCGATGAGAAATGGACCGGGCAGCACAACGGCCGCCCGATCCGTTTCAATCACATGCCATGCGCGGCCTGAAGCGGCCCCGTGTTGACAGCGTTTTCGTAAGAGTCCTTGGCCGCATCGATGCTGCCCGCTTCGACAAAGACCTGCGCCACGCCCTTCATGAACTCCTGCGCACCGCCACCAAGCCACTTGGCTTTGAGCTGGTCGTCAACCGTCGGGAAGACAAAGGTCGAGATGGTCTCCATCGTCGCCTCTTCGTCCATGCCCGCGTCCTTGGCGATCACGGGAAGCATTTCGGCATGGTTAGCCTCATCGGCCCACATCGCGTTGGCTTCAGCCGTGACCTTGAGGAATTTCGCGGCAACATCGCTGTTTTCGGCAACCCAACCGGCCGGGGCCGAGGTGACGTCGAACACGAGAATGCCAAGCTCTTCCTTTTCTGCACCGGTCAGCAACACGTTGCCATGCTCTTTCATGCGGCGCAGCGAACCGCCCCAACCGCAGGCCATGTCGACCGCGCCTTGCGCAAAGGCAGCCGCGCCATCCGGCGGCGCCATGTCGACGATTTCAAGGCTGTCGAGCGGAACCCCGAAATGGTCCATCTGCTTCAGAAACCCGTAATGCGCCGCGGTTCCCAGCGGAACGGCGACCTTTTTGCCTTCCAGCTCCCCCGCGCTGTCCTTGTCGATTTCAAGAGCGCTGGCCACGACGCAGTTGTCGTTATCCGAGTAGCTGACCGCAACGTCGAGCACCTGAAGGTCCTGCCCGGCGCTCGCCGCGACGACGAAAGGCGGTACGCCCTGGCTGACACTGATTTGCACGTCTCCCGAAGCCATCGCCGCGCTCATGGCGGTGCCCGCATCAAAGCTCACCCAGTTTACCGTCTCGCCCAGCGCTTCGTCATACATGCCGGTGGCCTTCGCGTATTGGAATGGCATCGGCCATTCGAGGAAGTAGCCGACCGTGATATCCGCCAGCGCAGGTCCGGCGGCAAAGGCAAGCGACGCTGCCGCGCCCAGCAGTCTAAATTTCGTTTTCATGTTTTTCTCCCTATTCCGCCGCTTGTGCGGCTTGTTACATTGTCCGGCCGCTACACAGCCGGATCAAATTTTCCGAAATGCGCCCCTCCGGGTGCGTCCCTTCCGATAACCCGAACCGAAAAGAAGCAGTCGATCAACATTTTTTGTGACAGCTCTCACCCCAAATCAGCAAAAGAGGTCGTCAGGAATACGGGCGAAGAATCGGTTTTTGTTATTAAAATCTTATAGTTAAATCATCTAGACTTACGAAGAACAGCACTTCACAGCCCATTCTGGACTTATGGCTGATGCTGAATTGGCCCTATAATCTGCAAAGAATTCGCGCTGTTGTCGTTAATGAAACGAGGGTAGCGAGTCTGCCCGTTTTTCCTGTGTTTTCACCGCATTCGAAAGGGCCCGTCATGGATGGCGCATTCAGCGAGAACGATATTTCTCATGTTGTAGAGGCCGACAAGGCCCATGTCTGGCACCACCTAAGCCAGCACAAACCCTATGAGACCTCCGACCCCCGCATCATCGTCGAAGGCAAGGGCATCCATGTCTGGGACCAGCACGGGAAGAAACATCTCGATGCGGTTTCCGGCGGCGTCTGGACCGTCAACGTCGGCTATGGCCGCGAGTCTATCGCCAATGCCGTGCGCGACCAGCTGATCAAGCTGAACTATTTCGCCGGATCCGCCGGCTCCATTCCAGGCGCGATCTACGCCGAAAAGCTGATCTCCAAGATGCCGGGTCTATCCCGCGTCTACTACATGAACAGCGGGTCTGAGGCGAACGAGAAAGCCTTCAAGATGGTGCGCCAGATCGCGCACAAGAAATACGGCGGCAAGAAACACAAGATTCTGTACCGCGACCGCGACTACCACGGTACGACCATCGCCTGCCTGTCCGCAGGTGGTCAGGACGAACGCGGAATGCAGTACGGCCCATTCACCCCGGGTTTCGTCCGGGTGCCGCATTGCCTCGAATACCGTCGCCACGAACAGGATGGTGCTCCGGTCGAGAACTACGGCGAATGGGCGGCGGAACAGATCGAAGCGGTCATCCTGCGGGAAGGACCGGATACTGTCGGTGCGCTCTGCCTCGAGCCGGTAACTGCGGGCGGTGGCGTCATCACGCCGCCGGAAGGCTACTGGCAGAAGGTCCAGGAAATCTGTCGCAAGTACGATATCCTGCTGCATATCGACGAGGTCGTTTGCGGCGTCGGGCGGACCGGTACATGGTTCGGCTACCAGCAATACGGCATCGAACCGGATATGGTGACAATGGCCAAGGGTGTGGCGTCGGGCTATGCCGCCATTGCCTGTCTCGTGACAACCGAGAAAGTATTCGAGATGTTCAAAGACGATCCCTCGGACAAGCTGAACTACTTCCGGGATATCTCGACCTTCGGCGGTTGCACCTCCGGCCCGGCCGCAGCGCTTGAAAACATGCGCATCATCGAGGACGAAAACCTGCTCGACAACACGATTGCGATGGGCGAACGGCTGATGGGCAACCTTCACGCGCTGAAAGACAAGCACCAGGTCATCGGTGACGTGCGCGGCAAGGGCCTGTTCTGCGGGCTGGAGCTCGTCGCAGACCGCGAGAGCAAGGAACCTGTGACCGAGGCGCAGATCGCCGCTGTAACGGGCGACTGCATGGCGCAGGGCGTTGTGATCGGCGCTTCGAACCGCTCCGTTCCCGGCAAGAACAACTGCCTGTGCTTTTCGCCGGCCCTAATCGCCAGCGCCGACAATATCGACGAGATCACCTCGGCCGTCGAATCCGCGCTGACCAAGGTGTTTGGCTGACAAGAAAATTCACTTTTCTTGAGAAAATTTCCTTCGGAAAATTGGCCCCGGCATGCGTGCTGGGGCTTTTTGCAACCAGCAAGTCTTGCGCACCTCTAAGTCCAGATTGCACCCACCTTAAGACCAGCTTATTGCCGATACATGGCAATTTCGGTCGAAACGTTTTTTCTCGCGGCAGACGGGCAAGGTACGCTCCAAGCGCAGATCCAGCAAATGATCGCGCAGGGTATCCTTTCGGGCCGGTTCCACCGCGGTGAAAAGCTCCCCTCCTCGCGCAGCCTCGCCGCACACCTCGGGGTCAGCCGCATCACCGTCACCCTTGCCTATACCGAATTGCTTGCCAACGACTATCTAAGCTCCCGTGGTCGTTCCGGGTACTTCGTTTCCGACAACGCACCGGTGCCCCCGGTCTACGACCCCCGCCCCGCTTCGGAGGACCGGGTGGATTGGGCCCGGGCGATCACCCGCACGTTTACAGGCGGCGATACACCGGTCAAACCTTCGGATTGGGAAAACTACCGCTATCCTTTCATTTACGGACAGGTAGACCCCACACTTTTCGACCATGCGAACTGGCGGCTCAGCGCCATGCGCGCTCTCGGGGCCAAGGATTTTTCCTCCCTTACCTCCGACTACTACGACCGTGACGATCCGCTTCTCGTGGAATTCATATCGCGTCACACGCTGCCTCGTCGTGGAATCACCGCGCGTCCGTCTGAGGTACTCATCACCATGGGCGCCCAGAACGCGCTCTGGCTCACCGCGCAGGTTCTGCTCAACAGCCGCCGCCGGGCCGCGATCGAAGATCCCGGTTATCACGCACTCAGGGACGTCCTTGCCCATACCCGCTGCGCCATTTCGCCGGTCCGCGTCGATGCAGACGGCCTTCCACCCGACGCCATTCCGACCGACACGGACATTATATTCTCAACGCCGAGCCATCAGTCCCCGACCACAGCCACGATGCCGATGGCCCGACGCAAGGCCTTGCTTGAAAAGGCCAGCGCGCTGAACGCCCTCATAATCGAGGATGATTACGAATTTGAACTGTCCTTTCTCGGCGCCCCCTCCCCCGCGCTTAAATCGATGGATCGCGACGGGCGCGTGATCTACGTCGGCTCTTTTTCCAAATCGCTGTTTCCAGGTCTTCGGCTTGGTTATCTGGTCGGATCGGAACCCTTCATCCGCGAAGCCCGCGCCCTGCGCGCCTCGGTGCTTCGTCACCCGCCAGGGCACGTGCAGCGCACCGCCGCCTATTTCCTGTCGCTGGGACATTACGACGCCCAGATCAGGCGGATGTCCAAGGCCCTGCATGCGCGCCGTAAACAGCTTGAGGACTCGGTGGTTCGTCATGGTCTTACCATTGCCGGGAACGGCGGTTACGGTGGCTCGGCCCTGTGGATGCAGGCGCCGGCCCATGTGGATACCGAAATGCTGGCCAATCAGTTGCGCCGGAAAGCCGTGCTTATCGAACCAGGCGCCCCCTTCTTTTCTGCCAAGGCGGGCCCCGCGAATTTCTACCGGCTGGGGTATTCGTCAATCCATATCGACCGGATCGACGATGGCGTGCGCCTGATCCGCGAAGGGCTGGAAAAATACGAGCCGACGGCCTGACCCACCGCCGGATGCGTTTGTCGGAGCCTTTCCGAAAGGGCCATCCTGCCAGCGTCTTTGCCATGCTCCGTTCAAATCTATAGTAGTGGCACGGGCGAAACAGCGATGTGGACCTAACTGCCACACACAACTGGCCCTAACCGCGAAAGCCTGCAATCCGGTACTGTCCGCACAAACGCAAACGGGGCGATCTGCCCCCAAACGAGGCACCCCCGATGAAGATGACAACAGAAGAAGCCTTTGTAAAAACATTGCAAAGGCATGGAATCGAACACGCTTTTGGCATCATCGGATCGGCTTTCATGCCGATCTCCGACCTTTTCCCAAAGGCTGGCATCACCTTCTGGGACTGCGCACACGAAGGTTCCGGCGGCATGATGGCCGATGGCTATACCCGCGCCTCCGGCAAGATGAGCATGATGATCGCGCAGAACGGCCCCGGGATCACCAACTTCGTCACTGCCGTGAAAACCGCGTACTGGAACCATACGCCGCTGCTACTGGTCACACCGCAGGCCGCGAACAAGACCCTCGGTCAGGGCGGGTTCCAGGAAGTCGAGCAGATGAAACTGTTCGAGGATATGGTGGCATATCAGGAAGAGGTCCGTGACCCGTCCCGCGTCGCCGAAGTGCTGAACCGCGTGATCCTGCAGGCAAAGCGCGCCTCGGCCCCGGCTCAGATCAACCTGCCTCGTGATTACTGGACGCAAGTGATCGATATCGAGATCCCCGAAGTCGTCGAATTCGAACGCCCCTCTGGCGGTGAAAAGGCGCTGGACGATGCCGCCAAGATGCTGAGCGCTGCCAAGAATCCGGTCATCCTCAACGGTGCCGGTGTCGTTCTTGCCGGTGCGATCCCCGACACGATGAAACTGGCCGAGCGTCTCACCGCACCGGTCTGCGTCGGCTACCAGCACAACGACGCCTTCCCCGGATCGCATCCGCTTTTCGCAGGTCCGCTGGGTTACAACGGGTCCAAGGCCGGGATGGAGCTGATCAAGGATGCAGATGTTGTGCTGTGCCTCGGCACACGCCTGAACCCGTTCTCGACGCTGCCAGGCTATGGGATGGATTACTGGCCCAAGGACGCAAAGATCATTCAGGTCGACATCAATCCCGACCGCATTGGTCTAACCAAGAAGGTGTCGGTCGGCATCGTTGGCGACGCCAAGAAAGTCGCGCAGGGCATCCTGTCGCGCCTCTCCGATAGCGCAGGTGACGAAGGCCGCGATGACCGTCAGGCGAAGATCGCGCAAGCCAAATCCGCATGGGCGCAGCAGCTTTCCTCAATGGATCACGAAGATGACGATCCGGGCACCACATGGAACGAACGCGCCCGCTCGGCCAAGCCCGACTGGATGAGCCCGCGGATGGCATGGCGCGCAATTCAGAGCGCCCTGCCGCGCGAGGCCATCATCTCCTCGGATATCGGCAACAACTGCGCCATCGGCAACGCCTATCCCTCGTTTGAGGAAGGACGCAAATATCTAGCGCCGGGTCTGTTCGGGCCCTGCGGCTATGGCCTGCCAGCCATCATCGGTGCCAAGATCGGCTGCCCGGATGTGCCGGTGGTTGGCTTTGCCGGTGACGGCGCCTTTGGCATCGCGGTGACGGAACTGACCGCCATTGCCCGCAAGGAATGGCCGCCGATCACCATGATCGTTTTCCGCAATTACCAGTGGGGCGCGGAAAAGCGGAACTCGACGCTCTGGTATGACGACAACTTTGTCGGCACCGAATTGTCCGACGGCGTTTCCTATGCCGGCATCGCTCAGGCCTGCGGTCTGAAAGGCGTTCAGGCGAAGACGATGGAGGGTCTGACCGAGGCGCTGAACCAAGCGATCACCGACCAGATGCAGAATGGCACGACCACCCTTATCGAAGCGTTGATCAACCAGGAATTGGGCGAACCCTTCCGCCGCGACGCGATGAAAAAGCCGGTCTCGGTGGCCGGAATAGACCCGGCTGACATGCGTACACAAACCGTATGATACCTTTATGACATCCGTCATACATGCCGAACCCCGGTGCCAAAGCCGGGGTTCACGCAGCAACTGTTGACTTTGTTCCATTTTTTACGCCCCATCGGGGACAGGGTTTTACCAACGACCTGAATAGCAGAACGAATACCTAGACGCGCCCGGGACTGAATGGCCTTACACCAACCCAAGCTTGATACGTCACCCCGGGTTTCCGACGAGATCCGCAAAACCACCTGTTACATGTGCGCCTGTCGCTGCGGGATCAACGTCCACATGAAGTCGGGCAAGGTCTCTTACATCGAAGGCAACCGTGATCACCCGGTGAACAAGGGCGTGCTCTGCGCCAAGGGGTCGGCCGGGATCATGCAGCATACCGCGCCCTCGCGGCTGCGCGCACCTCTCAAACGGGTCGGGCCACGCGGATCAGGCGAATTCAAAGAGATCAGCTGGGACGAAGCGCTCGATCTCGCCACCGAATGGATGGCGCCGCTTCGCGACAAAGCACCTGAAAAACTGGCCTTTTTTACCGGACGTGACCAGTCGCAATCCTTTACCAGCTTCTGGGCTCAGAATTTCGGCACGCCGAACTACGCGGCGCATGGCGGGTTCTGTTCCGTCAACATGGCCACCGCCGGGATTTACACCATGGGCGGCGCGTTCTGGGAATTCGGGCAGCCCGACTGGGACCACACCAAACTCTTCATGCTGTTCGGTGTGGCCGAGGATCACGACAGCAATCCGATCAAGATGGGGCTGGGCAAGATCAAGGCGCGCGGCGCTAAGGTGATCGGGGTCAATCCGATCCGAACGGGGTACAACGCGATCGCCGACGAATGGGTCGGCATCACGCCCGGCACCGATGGCCTGTTCATCCTGTCGCTTATCCATGTGCTGATGGCAGCGGGAAAAATCGACCTCGACTACCTGTCGCGCTATACAAACGCGCCGGTATTGTTAAACTCTGACCCGGGCTCGGCCGAATTCGGTCTGTTCCTGCGCAATGAGGACGGCAAACCGCTGGTCATCGACCGTGTGTCGAAAGAACTGGTGCCCTTCGACCGGCCGGGCGTACGCCCCGATCTCTCGGCCAGTTACGATCAGAACGGCGTCACCCATCGGACAGTTTTCCACCGGATGGCCGAACGCTACCTGTCCCCCGAATATGCACCAGAGAGTGTAGCCGAACGCTGCGGCATCAGCGCGGCAACAATCCGGAGTATTGCGGCGGAGCTTGCCCGCGTCGCCTTTGACGAAGCTATTGAACTTGACCGCGAATGGACCGATTTCCGGGGCGAAAACCATCGCAGCATGATCGGACGTCCGGTCAGTTTTCACGCCATGCGCGGCATCTCTGCGCATTCCAACGGGTTTCAGACCTGCCGCGCGCTGCATGTGTTGCAAATTATTCTCGGCTCGGTCGAAACGCCGGGCGGTTTCCGATTCAAGCCGCCCTACCCGAAACCTGCCGAGGCCCATCCCAAGCCACACTGCAACGTAACGCCCGGGGGTCCGCTGGACGGCCCGCACCTTGGATTTGTTCAAGGGCCGGATGACCTCGCGCTGAAACCCGATGGCACGCCGGCGCGTATCGACAAGGCCTTTACGTGGGAAAACCCCATGTCGGCGCATGGGCTGATGCATATGGTCATTTCCAATGCCCATGCCGGCGATCCCTACAAGATCGACACGCTGTTTCTCTACATGGCGAACATGTCGTGGAATTCCTCCATGAACACCGGCGGCGTCATGGAGATGCTGACGGACAAGGGTGAGGATGGAGAATATATCATTCCCCGGATCATCTATTCGGATGCCTATAGCTCGGAAATGGTGGCCTATGCCGACCTGATCCTGCCCGACACGACCTATCTTGAACGGCATGACTGCATTTCCCTGCTCGACCGGCCGATCTGCGAGGCCGATGCCGCCGCCGATGCCATCCGCTGGCCCGTCGTCGAACCTGACCGGGACGTGCGCGGGTTTCAGTCGGTTCTCTGCGATCTGGGCGCGCGTCTTGGCCTGCCGGGATTCGTGGACGCGGACGGGAGCCAGAAATACGCAGATTACGCGGATTACATCGTCTCGCATGAACGCCGCCCCGGGATTGGTCCGCTGGCCGGCTGGCGAGTGGGCGACGGCGCGGGGCGCGGCGAGGCCCCGCCAGACCAGATCGACAGATATATTGAAAACGGCGGCTTCTGGATCAAGCATATCCCCGAGGAATGCGCTTATTACAAACCGTGGAACTCGGCCTATCAGGACTGGGCTGTCGAGACGGGTTTCTACGACAAGCCCCAGCCCTATCTGTTCCAGCTTTACGTCGAACCCCTGCGCCGGTTCCAGCTTGCCGCCGAAGGTCACGGAGATCGCCAGCCCCCCCAGGCACTGCGCGACCGGATCAAGGAAAAGCTCGATCCACTGCCGATCTGGTACAGCGATGGTGAAGATGCGGACGAAAGCTTTGACATCCATGCGCTGACGCAGCGCCCGATGGCAATGTATCACAGCTGGGGCAGCCAGAACGCTTGGCTGCGGCAGCTTCACGGACACAACCCGCTTTATGTGCCAAGCAATCTGATGCGGGAAAAAGGGTTGCAGGACGGCGACTGGGCGCGGGTCAGTTCGGCACATGGCGAGATTACCGTGCCGGTCATGGAAATGGCTGCGCTGAATTCAAATACAGTCTGGACATGGAATGCCATTGGCAAACGCAAGGGCGCGTGGGCCCTGGACCCCAACGCGCCCGAGGCCAGAAAAGGCTTTCTGCTCAACCATCTGATATCCGAGCTGCTGCCGCCAAAAGGCGATGGGCTGCGCTGGTCGAACTCAGATCCGGTGACAGGACAGGCGGCGTGGTTCGACCTGCGTGTCCGGATCGAGAAGGTGCCCCCTCCCGGCCAAAGCCAGCCGGTTTTTCCACCGATCCACTATTCGGCGGACCAGTAAGAATGGAAGGTTTCGTGACCAGATCCCCAAATTTTTCCAAAAAGTTTGCCAAGAAAATTTCAATTTTCTTGGGCGTTTTGAAGGTTTCCGCGAGATGACCGAACTTCCCGGTGAAACCACCCGCAAATTGGGTCTGGTCATCGACCTCGACACCTGCGTCGGCTGCCATGCCTGCGTGATATCCTGTAAGGGCTGGAACACCGAGAACTACGGCGCACCGCTTTCGGATCAGGATGCCTATGGCGCAGAACCAACCGGCACGTTCCTCAATCGCGTGCATTCCTACGAGGTTCAGCCTGACAGCGGTCCGGCCCAGCTAATCCATTTCCCCAAGTCCTGCCTGCATTGCGAAGACGCGCCCTGCGTGACTGTCTGCCCAACGGGCGCCAGCTACAAACGGGTCGAGGACGGTATCGTGCTCGTCAACGAAACCGACTGTATCGGATGCGGCCTCTGTGCCTGGGCCTGTCCATATGGCGCGCGTGAAATGGACGGGGCCGAGAAGGTGATGAAGAAATGCACCCTCTGCGTCGACCGGATCTATAACGAGAACCTGCCCGAAGAAGATCGCAAGCCCGCCTGTGTCCGCACCTGCCCCGCAGGCGCGCGCCACTTCGGCGATTTCGCGGACCCCGACAGCAACGTGTCGCGACTGACGCGGGAACGTGGTGGCATCGAGCTTATGCCCGAGCAGGGCACCCGCCCCGTTAACCGTTACCTGCCACCGCGTGCAAAGGATCGGATGGTCGAAACGCAAACGCAGCAACTCGATCCAGTAGCGACGGATCTGCCCGGTTTTCTCGGCTGGCTCGACAGGGCGCTGGACCGGCTTTGAAATGAATCCCGCAGCTTCTGTTATCGCTTTCACCTCTCTCTCCGGGCTTGGCTTTGGTTTGCTCTTCTGGCTCGGGCTTGGGTTCCCGCCTGTCACAGGCTGGGTCGCCTTCGTGTTCTTCGCGCTCGCCTACCTGCTGGCGGTCGGCGGCTTGCTCGCCTCGACCTTTCACCTCGGGCATTCCGAGCGGGCGCTCAAGGCGTTCACCCAATGGAAGACAAGCTGGCTCAGCCGCGAGGCTTGGAGCTCTGTTGCCACGCTTTTTGTCATGGCCGCTTTCGGTGCCGGGCTTGTTTTCGCCGGGATCGCAGTCTCACCCGTCGGTTGGCTTGGCGCCGTACTTTCCCTGCTGACGGTCTTTACCACGTCGATGATCTATTCGCAGCTTCGGACGGTTCCCCGCTGGCATCAGCCGTTGACGCCGGTCCTGTTCCTGAGCCTCAGCCTGTCAGGCGGCGCTCTGCTGGCTGGCATGACAAGCGTTGCGCCATGGCTCCTGTTTCTGGCAGGGGTGATCCAGTGCCTGCACTGGTGGCGGGGCGATCAGGCACTGGCCAGCTCCGGCACGACACTCGCCACGGCAACCGGACTGGGCAGCATCGGCAAGGTTCGCTCTTTCGAACCGCCTCACACGGGTAGCAATTACCTGACCCGCGAGATGATCTACGTGGTTGGTCGAAAACATGCGCGCAAACTGCGCGTCATAGCACTGCTGCTAATGGTGGTTCTGCCCGCCGTTCTGTTGCTTCTGCCTATCAGCCATGCGCTTGCAGCGCTGGCCGTCGTCAGTCACCTGACCGGCGTTGTCACATCCAGATGGCTGTTCTTTGCAGAGGCCGAACACGTTGTCGGCCTCTACTATGGCAAGCGAACATAAACCAGCCAAGCAACGCCGGGCCGCACAGGATCAGATCAGACCTGCATGTTCCATGGCTGCATCGATCGCCGCCTTGGTGCTGTCTTCAAGCGCGGTAAGCGGCGAGCGGACTTCGTCGCTGCAGAGCCCAAGACGGGAAAGGCCGTATTTTGCTCCGGCCACACCGGGCTCCATAAAGATAGCCTCGTGCAGCGGCATCAACCGGTCCTGATATTCAAGCGCCTTGACGAAATCGCCCTCTGCCATGGCCGCCTGGAATTCAGCGCAGAGCCGGGGAGCGACGTTTGCCGTGACCGAGATACAGCCCACGCCACCATGCGCATTGAACGCAAGCGCGGTCGCGTCTTCACCCGAAAGCTGGACGAAATCCTTGCCGCAGGCGGCGCGCTGCTGGCTCACACGTTCCAGCTTGGCGGTCGCGTCCTTGACACCGATGATCCGGGGCAGCTTGGACAGTTCTCCCATCGTCGCAGGCACCATGTCGATGACCGAGCGCGGAGGGATGTTGTAGATGATGATCGGTAGGTCGCAGCAGTCATGGACCGCCGTGAAATGCGCGATCAGCCCCTTCTGGGTCGGCTTGTTGTAATAAGGCGTCACGACAAGCGCGGCATCGGCACCGGCTTTTTCCGCGAAACGGATCAGACGCACGGCCTCGGTCGTGTTGTTGGACCCGGCACCGGCGATCACCGGTACGCGCCCGGCTGCGGCCTTTACCACCTCTTCGACGACCTGCTCATGCTCTTCGTGGCTGAGGGTCGGGCTTTCGCCAGTGGTCCCGACGGGCACGATGGCCGCGGAGCCTTCCTCGACATGCCAGTCGACCAGACGTTTGAGTGCATAGATGTCCAGTTTGCCGTCGCGGAACGGGGTAACGAGGGCGGGCATTGAGCCTTTGAACATGGGCACTCTCCGTAGTTTAACGTGATGTTGACGGGTTTGCCCCATCAATCACCGGGCCTTTGGCGACGGGTGTCTCCCGTCCGGTAATTTCGGTTGCGTCGGCGGGTGAAATCCGCTGACAGGGTTGCGTTGTGCGGACGAGACTCATCCGGTCAAAGATGATCGCTGGCACGAAAGTGAGTTGATCCCGCCTATACAGGCTTTATCGTCTAGAGGCTCTAAACTCGGATGCTCGGGAAATGCAAGTGATGACACGCGTTCTGGCCGTTTTCGCCCTTATTTTGGCGGCTCTCACACTGCCTGCCTCGGCGGATAGTGCCGACGATCTGCGCCGCGCGATGATCGAGATGCGGCAAGGGGATTACGAGTCGGCCCTGCGCACTGCGGGACGCGAGGGATCCATCGGGCGTGACGTGATCGAATGGCACCGGCTGCGGGCCGGGCGCGGCACTGGCGGCGAGGTCATCGCCTTTCTCGGCAGGCGCCCCGACTGGCCGGGTCTGGACTGGCTGCGACGCAAGAGCGAAGGGGCGATTGCGGCCACGGGACAGGCGGAAGTGCTGCGGTTTTTCACCCAGTCACCACCGCAAAGCCCCGAAGGCGTGCTGGCCTTTGCCAATGCGCTGATCGATACGGACGCTCGCGGCGATGGCGAGGCAGCGCTGGTACTGGCATGGCGCACCATGCCAATGGGAAGCGCCATTCAGGCCGCCTACCTCTCAGCGCACAAGGGATTGCTGGCCCCTCATCACGAGGCGCGGCTGTCACGCATGTTGTGGGACGGTCACCTCGACAGTGCCGGGCAGATGCTGAACATCGTGGATGACGCGCACCGTAAACTTGCCGAGGCGCGGATCGCCCTGCAGCAACAGGCTCCAGGCGTCGATACGAAGATTGCCGCCGTGCCCGCATCGCTCCAGAACGATCCCGGCATGGCCTATGACCGGTTTGTCTGGCGCGACAAGAAAGGGCGCGACGCCGACGCGATTGCCCTGATGCTTGAGCGCAGCTCGAACGCCGAGTCGCTGGGTGATCCCGGCGCATGGGCCTATCGCCGGCTTAACCTTGCCCGTGCGATGATGCGCAGAGGCGATCCGGCACAGGCCTACAAGATCGCCGCGTCGCACCACACGACGCCCGAAGCGGGCTATGTCCACGCCGATCTTGAATGGCTCTCGGGGTTCCTTGCCCTGCGCAAGCTGAATAATCCCAAGGTCGCGCTGGAACATTTCCGCCGTTTCGAGGCCGCCGTTCAATCGCCGATCTCGCAGGGTCGCGGCGGGTACTGGCTTGGCCGGGCGCATGAGGCGCTGGGTGAAGCCGACGCGGCCAAGCTCGCCTACGCGATGGGCGCGCAGTACCAGACTTCGTTCTACGGTCTTCTCGCCGCCGAACGGGCCGGACTGCCATTTGATCCGTCCCTGCGCCAGCCCCCGGAACTGCCCGACTGGCGCGATGCGGCTTTCATGGATTCCTCTGTCCTGATGGCGGGGCTGATGCTGCTGACAGCGGGAGAGGAAAACCTTGGCGAACGGTTCCTTACCCATCTGGTCGAATCGCAGGATGAGATCGGCGCGGGGCAGATGGGGCAGATGGCGGTCGAAATGGAACGGCCCCATCTGGCGGTGATGATCGCCAAGCGCGCGGCGCGGCAGGGGCAGATCCTCTACGGCGCTTACTATCCGATCCACCCTGTTGGCCGGATGAATCTGCCGATGGCGCCCGAGATGACCCTTGCCATCGCCCGCCGGGAAAGCGAATTCGACCACACGGTGATCAGCGGCGCAGGAGCGCGCGGCTTGATGCAGGTGATGCCGGCGACGGCCAAGATCGTCGCCACGGGCCTCGGTATCCTCTCGGCCCATGACACGGGCCGGTTGACGCGTGAATGGGACTATAACGCCAAGCTCGGCGCGAATTACCTTGCCACGCTCGCGGGCGATTTCACCGGCAATGTCGTCATGATGTCCGCAGGATATAACGCCGGGCCGGGCCGCCCCTCGCGCTGGATGGAGCTTTACGGTGATCCGCGCCGTGCCGAACCGAAAGACGAGGTCGAGATCGTCGACTGGATCGAGATGATTCCCTTCGACGAGACCCGGAACTACGTCATGCGGGTCACCGAGAGCCTGCCTGTCTATCGCGCCCGGTTGGGCAAGGATCCCCTGCCGATCCCCTTCTCGCGCGAGCTTGCCGGTTCAACTCTTCTGGCGTTCGCGCCATAGGGTAAACAGCCCGGCTGCCACGATGATCGCCGCGCCAATGGCAACATTGGTGCGCAGCACTTCGCCGAATACGATCATCCCGATGGCCGAGGCAAAAACCAGCTGGAAATAGGCAAAGGGCTGTACCGCGCTGGCCTCGGCGGCCTCGTAACAGCGGATCAGCAGCCAGTGGCCCGAAGCGCCTGTCAAACAGAGCAAAGCCATCCAGGCATAGTCAGTCTGCGTCATCGGCTCCCAATACCAGACGCCAATGACGGTCATGAACACCGCGCCCGTAACCCCCGTCCAGAAAAAGGAGGTGGCCGTGCGATCCCGCCGTCCGGCATAGCGGGTCAAAAGCCCGTAGACCGCGAACATAACCGCCGAGATCAGCGGAATCACCGCCAGCGGGTCAAAGACGCCAAACCCCGGTTGCAGGATGATCAACACGCCGACAAAACCGATAGCGATGGCCGTCCAGCGTCGCCAGCCGACCTTTTCGCCCAGGATTGGACCAGAAAGCGCCGCCACCAAAAGCGGGTAGCAGGCAAAGACCGCATGGCTTTCAACAAGACCCAGAAGGGTAAAACCATAGATTGCCACGCAGATTTCCCCGGCCAGCATCAGGCCGCGGAAAATCTGCAGATACGGCTGGCTGGTACGCGCCGCCGCGCGCAACCCGCCAGCCGTACGCGCCGCAAGCGCGATGACGAAAGTGGCGAAGAACCAGTAGCGGATCATCACCACCATGATGGTGTTGTATTCGCTTGCCAGATGGCGCGAGATCGCGTCCTGCAGCGAGAAAACCACCGTGGTCGCCAACATGAGCGCAACACCGAGCGGGACATTATTGCTTTGCGTGGAAGGGGCCTGTGCCGGAACAGCAGCGCGCGGCAAATGTGTTTCGCTCATTCCAGAATCGCCCGTGTCATATGTCTCTTGCGCCCGTATCCCGGGACCCGTGTCACGTCAAACCCGGCCGCTTCCAGCCCTCGGCGCACAAAGCCCGCCGCCGTGTAGGTCGCCGCTGTACCGCCCGGAACCGTATGAGCCGCGACCTCGACCATCAGCTCGGGTTGCCAGAGCTCGGGGTTCTTCGCCGGGGAGAAGCCGTCAAGAAACCATGCGTCGGCGCGGCCCTGCCATGCGGCGAGGCTTTCCCGCGCGTCCCCGCCCACGATTTCAAGCGAAACGGAGGGATGGGAGAATGCACCACCGGCCCAAAAGGCCACCAGCGCCTCGGCCGGCTCGGCCAGTTCAGGGTAATGCGACAGGGCGCGGGTCATTTCCTCGGGCGACATTGGGAAACCCTCGAACCCCGTGTAGTGCAAATGGCCGGGCGCGCCAGCCTTTTCCCATGCCACGAGGGTCGCCAGAAAATTCAACCCCGTGCCAAACCCAAGCTCGGCGATGCGAAACCCATCGACGAACCGCTCTGGCAGATCATTCCCGGCAAGGAAAACATGGCGCGTTTCCGCGAGTCCGTTTTCGAGACTGAAATACGGATCGTCAAAGCGCTTGGAAACCGGGACACCGCTTTCCCGCCATTCGATCTCTGCCTTCTGGTGCTGCATCGCGCAATTCTCTAAACCATGCCCGGAACGGCGCGACACTGGCGAAAGGGACTAACCTTGGCAATGGTCGATATCACGATCCGCGGGGCCGGTATCTTTGGTCTCTCTATCGCATGGGCCTGTACCCGGCGGGGCGCAAGCGTACGCGTTGTCGACCCCAATGGCCCGGCCGCCGGGGCCAGTGGCGGGATCGTCGGCGCGCTGGCACCGCATGTACCTGAGAACTGGAACGAAAAGAAGGCGTTCCAGCTTGCCAGCCTGCTGATGGCCGAAACCTTTTGGACCGAGGTTGCCGAGACCGGTGGCGTTTCCCCCGGCTATGCGCGGACAGGGCGGCTTCAGCCGATTGCGGATGAGCGCGCGCTGGTTCTTGCCCAGTCGCGCGAGGACACCGCCGCCGAGCTGTGGCAGGATCATGCCCGGTGGGAAGTCATCGCCGCGCCCGAGGCTGGAACATGGTCGCCGCCCAGCGCCACGGGTTTCCTAATCCGCGATACGCTAAGCGCCCGCGTCCATCCCCGGCAGGGCTGTGCCGCGCTGGTCGCGGCCCTGGGCGCGATGGGCGTTGAAATAGTCAAAGAAGCTGTGGAAGAGGGGCTGGTTGTGCACGCGACAGGCGTCGCCGGGCTGGCTGAGATCAGCCGCGCCAAGGGCAAGACCTTTGGCAACGGGGTCAAGGGACAGGCCGCGCTTCTGGCATTCGACGCCGGGCCGCAAGCCCCTCAGCTTTTCGCCGACACGCTGCATTTCATCCCTCACGCCGACGGGACGCTTGCCATCGGATCGACCAGCGAACGCGACTACAAAGACGGTCACAGCACCGATGCCCTGCTTGATGAGGTTCTGAACCGTGCCATTGCAGCCATGCCGGTTCTACGGGACGCCCCCGTGATCGAACGCTGGGCCGGTCTGCGGCCACGCTCACAAAGCCGGGCGCCAGTGCTGGGGGAACATCCGCTTTACCCGGGACAATTCATTGCCAATGGCGGCTTCAAGATCGGCTTCGGCATGGCCCCTCGCATCGCCGAGGTTATGGCGGACCTCATGCTGGAAGGGCGCGATGACATCCCCGAGGGCTTTCGCGCCTAGGTCTCGGCGGTGGCCGTCATGCATTGCCGCCCATCCGGACCGCGCACCCACAGCGTTTCGCCCGCCCGACAGAAACTGGCCCTCTCGGTATGGAGAAGAGGCGAGGACGCGCGGAAGGAAAACCGCCGGAGCGGCCCGATCAGGTCCTGCGCCATCAGCATCAGGACCTGCGCCAGCAAGGGACCATGCACCACCAGCCCGTCGTACCCCTCGGTATCGCGGGCATAGTCCAGATCGTAATGAATTCGGTGACCGTTGAAAGTCAGGGCGGAATAGCGAAACAGCAGCGTCGTATCGAATTCCATGTCGCGCCGGTCGCTTTCATCCGTGCGGGCCGTTATGATCGGAGCGGGGTCGGCAGTTGGATCGGCATCCTCGCGATAGACCAGATCCTGCCATTCCGAGAGGCACAGCTTTCCGTCCTGATAGATGTCATGGCGCAGCGTCACAAATCCGAGCGGACCGGAGCGGCCCGTTTTGTGCTGGGCCTGCTCGACCTCGCTGACTTTTTCAGCGCGCCTGCCAGCGATCAGCGGTACATCAAAAGAAAGCCTGCCGCCTGCCCACATGCGTCTCGGCAGCCCCATGTCCGGGATCAATCCCTCGCCGACGCGCGGATGACCATCGCGTCCAAGGTTCGCCGGCGGCTCCGGCGACCAGAAGTAGAGCTGATGGTAAAATGGCGGCAGGGCCGAGCCCGTTTCGATATCCGGCGTCTGACCCATGGAGACCTGAAAAGCCCGAGCGCGGGCGGGATCAATCAGATCAGTGAGCGTTGCGCTGGTTGCCGTGCCGGGTGTCATGGTGAAAGCCTAGGTTTGCAGGCTGCAGGAAACAAGCTGCAAGGCCCGTGGTTCGGCCTTTTGACCGACGTCGCGGCGAAAACGCCATTGCGGCCTGCCGAAAACTCTTTCAGCTAACGCGCGATTTCCGCTCGCAGGTTGTCCATCAACTGCTGCAGGGTTTCGATGTAAAGCTCACCGGTCAGCCGACCATCCTTGTCGAACTGGTTTGAACTGTCCGCCAGATGCATTTCCGGCCCCTGCACAATCCGGGTGTGGAAAGGCACCATGAAGGTGCGCAAGACCAATTGAGACCGCTCTCCGCCCGCGCGACCGGATGAGGCCGACATCACGGCGAGCGGTTTACCCTGAAAGGGTTTGCCCTTTACCCGGCTGATCCAGTCGAGCGCATTCTTCAGCACGCCGGACGGGCCCTTGTTATATTCAGGGGTCGAGATAAGGATACCATCCGCCTCGGCAATGTTGGCCGCCGCGCCGCGCACCACGTCCGGGATGCCGTCCATCTTTTCGCGGTCGCCATCGTAGAGCGGGAAATTCAGGTTGAGCAGCATAAAGGATTCCGCATCGAACAGGCGGGCCGCTTCGTAAAGCAGGCGCGTGTTGGTCGAGTCCCTGCGCAAAGAGCCGGACAGTCCGACAAGCTTGTAGGTACTGATGAGAGACCCTCCCGTAATCAGATGGCGCTGGTAGAGAGGCTAGTGCGAACGGGCCGAAAGGAAACAGCGCAAAAGCAAACGCCGACCACAGCGGGTCGGCGTTTACGGTGGATTTATTGTGCCGCCGGGCTCAGCGCGGCAGGATAACGATCTCGACGCGGCGGTTCAGCGCGCGGCCCTCGGGGGTGAGGTTGGTCGCGATCGGTGCGTCTTCGCCGCGTCCGACAGTCACGATGCGCGATGCCGAGGTGCCGGAGTTGATCAGCACATTTGCAACCGATCCGGCGCGACGCTCCGAAAGATCCTGGTTGTAGGCGGCCTCACCGGTGTTGTCGGTATGACCGATCACCTGAACGGTCGAATTCGGATAGGCCTGAAGGTTCTGCGACACAGCGCGCAGATCCGGCACCAGCGAGGAGCGCACGGCAAAACTGTCCGTGTCGAAAAGGATATCCTGCGGCAGGGTAACGATCAGACGGTCACCAGTGTTGGTGATCGTCACACGATCATTGCCCAGCGAATTGCGCAGTTCCGCTTCCTGCTTGTCGAGCTGGTTGCCGATCACGCCGCCAGCAAGACCGCCGATCACGGCGCCTGCAGCGGTCGCTTCGGTATCTCCGCCCGCAAGGTTGCCCACCAGCGCACCGACGCCGGCACCGATCAGAGCGCCCTTGTTGGTGTTACGGTTCGGGTTGGTCGGGTCATTCAGCCGCGCCGGGTCAGTGCCGCACGCGCTAAGGAATACTGCGCCGCCAAGAGCGACAGCCAAAGGGGTCTTGAAATTCATATCGGTCCTGCTCTGTATGGATCCCGTTCTTCGGGATATTGAACGCAGTAAACCATATTTCCGTCGCAGGGCGCAGCCGGAAACTGGCCTGCTTCGGCGAAATCCCGCCCATTCCTCACGTCACGTGGGGCAGGTTCAGGCTTCGTGGCGGGCCGATTCCCATGCCAGCATTGCCCGTTTGACCGGCAATCCCCAATGATACCCGCCAAGCCCGCCGGATTTCCGCAGCGCACGGTGACAGGGGATGAGCCAGCTGACCGGGTTGCGCCCGACGGCCGTGCCCACCGCCCGTACGGCGCGCGGGTTACCGATGGCCTCGGCGATTTCCGAATAGGTCGTGACATGCCCCGAGGGGATGTTCAGCAGCGCCTCCCAGACCTTGATCTGGAACGGAGCACCAATCAGGAAAAGCGGCGTTTCGCTCAAGCCCTGCTCGCCGCCAAAAGCGCTGAGCACCCAAGGGCGCAAACGCATCACGTCCTCGACATAGCGTGCCTTTGGCCAGCGGCCGCAGAGGTCCTCCATCGCCGCCGCCTCGCCCGCATCGGCCGCGAACCCCATGCCGCAGATGCCTTTTTCAGTGCCCATGACCAGCGCCGGACCGAATGGGCTTTCGAACCAGCCCCAGTAAATGGTCAGCCCCTCACCGCCGCGCGCGTATTCGCCCGGGCTCATCGCTTCCCAGCGCAGGAACAGATCATGCAGACGCCCGCTGCCCGACATGCCGGTGGCCAGCGCCGTTTCAAGGGTGGTGAAGCGTTCGGCCAGCAGCGACTTGGCGTGGCCAAGGCGCAGGTATTGCTGATAGCGCTTGGGTGAAACACCGACCCATGCCGAGAACAGCCGCTGAAAATGCGCAGGGCTCATGCCTATTTCGCGAGCCATCTCTTCGAGCGTGAGCGCATCGCCGCCCTGGTCGATAAGCTCGATCGCGCGGCGCATGACACCGTAGTGATACCCGGTCTCGGATGATTGGACATTCATGGAAACACCCTTTCCTTGCTGCTGCTCAACCTATCCCGACGGTGTCAACGGAGCGACCCGTTTCTTGTGGAAATCGACGCCGCCTCACGCGCCAAAAGTCTTTAATTAAGACTTTTGCCAAGAATTTTTGAAAATTCTTGCGCCCCCGCAAGGTTCCGCAGGGGAGGGGTGGATTTTCCGTTGCGGTGCTGGCGCTTGCACGGCATTAAAGCCCGCAATGGCAAAACAACTCAGCTACCACACGATCCGCGAGATCTTTACCCGTTTCCATACGGCCGAACCCGAGCCGAAGGGAGAGCTGGATCATGTGAACGCCTATACGCTGGTTGTCGCCGTGGCCCTTTCGGCGCAAGCAACCGATGCCGGGGTGAACAAGGCCACCGCCGCCCTGTTCAAGGTCGCGGACACGCCGCAGAAAATGCTCGATCTCGGCGAAGAAGGCCTGATCGAGCACATCAAGACCATCGGCCTTTTCCGCCAGAAGGCAAAGAACGTTATGAAACTCTCGCGTATCCTTGTCGAGGAATATGGCGGAGAAGTCCCCAATTCGCGCGCCGCGCTGCAGTCTCTCCCGGGGGTGGGGCGCAAGACGGCGAATGTCGTCCTGAACATGTGGTGGCACTATCCGGCGCAGGCGGTCGATACCCATATCTTCCGTCTCGGCAATCGCTCGGGCATCGCCCCGGGCAAGACGGTCGATCATGTCGAACGTGCCATCGAAGACAACATCCCGGCGGATTTCCAACTCCATGCGCATCACTGGATGATCCTGCATGGCCGCTACACCTGTGTCGCGCGCAAGCCGAAATGTCCGGCCTGCCTGATCCGCGACCTATGCCAATACGAGGAAAAGACTGAATGAAAACCTATGACATCGTCGGAATCGGCAACGCCATCGTGGACGTGATCTCGCAATCCGACGACAGCTTTCTCGACCTCATGGGCATCGAAAAGGGCATCATGCAGCTGATCGAACGCGAACGAGGTGAAACGCTGTACGGCGCGATGGAAAACCGCGTCCAGACGCCCGGCGGATCGGTTGCCAACACAATTGCCGGCGCGGGTGCGCTGGGTCTGAGCGCCGGTTTCATCGGCCGCGTCCATGATGACGCGCTCGGCCGTTTCTACGCCGATGCGATGAACGACAAGGGCATCGATTTCGTGAATCCGCCGGTGCCGGGCGGCGAATTGCCCACATCGCGGTCGATGATCTTTGTCTCGCCCGATGGCGAGCGGTCGATGAATACCTATCTCGGGATTTCCTCGGAGCTCAGCTCCGATGACGTTTCCTCGGACGTGGCCAGCAACGCCAAGATCATGTTCCTCGAAGGGTATCTCTTTGACAAGGACAAGGGAAAAAGCGCTTTTCTGGAAGCCGCCCGCGATTGCCGAAAGGGCGGCGGCAAGACCGGCATCGCCATCTCTGACCCGTTCTGCGTCGAACGCCACCGGGCCGACTTTCTCGACCTGATCGAAAAGGATCTGGATTTCGTCATCGGCAACGAAGAGGAAATCAAGTCGCTGTTCGAAACCGACGATCTTGAAGAAGCCATCACCAAAACGGGCGCGATCTGCCCGCTGGTGGTCTGCACCCGGTCAGGCGACGGCGTCACCGTGCTGGCCGAGGGCAACCGTGTGGATGTGCCTGTGACCAAGATCGTGCCGGTGGACGCCACCGGCGCGGGCGACCAGTTCGCTGCCGGTTTCCTCTATGGTCTTGCCACGGGTCGCGATCTGGAAACCTGCGCAAAAATCGGCAACGTCTGCGCGGGCGAGGTGATTTCGCACATCGGTCCCCGGCCCGAAGCCGACATGCCCGAACTGCTGCGCAAGGCCGGTCTTCTCTGACCATGATCAAGGAAGGCTTTCACAAGGTACCGCTTGGCCATGTGGCGACCGTCGTCACCTATCTCGAGATGACCTCGCCCGCGGCCCTGCGCCCGGCGGAGCTCCCCGAGGGTGTCACCCTGCGGCGCGTCACTGAACCGGATACGGTCTGGTACAAGGACCTGTTCATGCGGGTCGGCGGACAGGACTGGCTCTGGTTCTCGCGGCTCAAGATGGAAAACAGCAAGCTGGGCGCGATCATCCGCGACCCCGATGTCCATATGTTCACGCTTGATCTAGACGGAACGGCGCAGGCCATTCTGGAGCTCGACTTTCGCGAAAAAGGCAAATGCGAAGTGGCGTTCTTCGGCGTCGCCCCTGCGCTGACCGGCAGCACGGCGGGACGTTGCCTGATGAACCACGCGATTACCTATGCCTTTGCGCAGGGCATTGACATGCTTCACCTGCACACCTGCACGCTGGATCACCCACGGGCGCTGGCTTTTTACCGGCGCACCGGGTTCACGCCTGTCCGCCAGGAAATCGAGGTACTGGAAGACCCGCGTTTGACCGGCGATCTTCCCAAGGAAGCCGCTCCTCACATTCCGATTTTCGCCTGAAGAATAACCGGCGGCGCAATCAACGCCGCCGGGTCCGATATCAGTGTGGCTTGGCGTATTGCGCCAGGTCCGCCTCGGCTGTTTCGTCTATGTCCAGCTCTTCATCCGTGATCAGCCCGGCGTTCGGGTCGTTGAATACCGCAAGGTCGATCTTGTTCTCCCCCTTGGCGACGATGGTCGAAACCACCGCATCGCCGGTGATGTTGACAGCTGTCCGGATCATGTCCATCAGCCGGTCGACCCCAAGGATCAGGGCGATGCCTTCGATCGGCAGCCCGACCTGCCCCAGCACCATCGTCAGCATGACAAGGCCCACGCCCGGCACGCCCGCTGTCCCGATCGAGGCCAGAACCGACATTGCGATCACAGTGATATAGCCGCCAAGCCCAAGGTCGATACCGTAGACATTGGCAAGGAACACGGTGGCGACACCCTGCATGATCGCCGTGCCGTCCATGTTGATCGTCGCGCCAAAGGGCACGCAGAAGGAAGCGACCGAGTTATCGACACCCACCCGTTCCGTGACCGAGCGCAGCGTGACAGGGATGGTCGCGTTCGATGAGGCCGTGGAAAAGGCGAAGATCTGCGCCGGGCGCATCTTTTGCATGAAGATGAACGGGTTCAGCCCGGTGAACAGCTTGAGCATCAACATCAGCGTCACGAAAAGATGCAGGAACAGAGCCGCGACCAGCGTCAAGACATAGGCCAGAACAGGGCCAAAAAGCTCGATCCCCTGTTCGGTGAAGGTTTTCGCGATCAGGCAGAACACACCATAAGGTGCAAAGGCCATGACGATGGATACGACCTTCATCATCAGCTCGTTCATGTATTCGCAGCCCTCGACAAAGGCCTTGGACTTGCCCCCCAGCATCAGCACCGCGACGCCAAGGATAACTGTGTAGAAAATGACCTGCAGCATGTCGCCATTGGCGAAGGCCGCTACCGGGTTGGTCGGCACGATGCCTGCAAAGACATCCCAGACCGAAGGCGCTTCCTTGCCGGTGACACCGCTGGTGTCGACGCCTTCCATGTCGAAACCCTGACCCGGACCAACAAGCGTCGCAAGCAGTATGGCAACCGCGATGGCGACGGCCGTGGTGGTGAGGTAAAGCACGAAGCTCTTGCCGCCCACCCGGCCAAGGATGCGGATATCACCAATCCCGGTGACGCCGTTGATCAAGGAGAAGAACACAAGAGGCACGACCAACATCTTGAGAGCATTGACAAACATCTTGCCAATCATCCCGAAGAAACCGCCAACGATATGGGTATTGATGAAATCGCTGTCGATCATGTTGAAAATCACGCCAAGGATCAGGCCCGCGATCATCCCGATCATCACCTTGACGGTAAGAGACATTTTTCCGCTGCCTGTCGCGCTATGAGTCACAGTCATGGTTCACTCCACTCATTCCCCGATCTGCTTCAATGGTGGCATGAAACTTTCGATTTCTATAGTAAATTTTCATCTTTTGGTTGTGGCTGCTTGGGATTGGCCCATGAAATCGCCCGATTTTCAGCGACCAAGCGCGATTGCGCGCCCGATCCCGATGGGGTAACCGAAGCAAGGTTTTGAAAGGGCGCCCGACATGACGACCAACAGTTTTGGCCATCTTTTCCGTGTCACCACGTGGGGCGAAAGCCATGGTCCGGCGCTTGGCGCAACGGTTGACGGTTGCCCTCCGGGAGTCAAAATCGACGAGGCGATGATCCAGCACTGGCTCGACCGGCGCAAACCCGGTCAGTCCAAGTACACGACCCAGCGGCGTGAAGCTGATCAGGTGCGCATCCTCTCGGGCGTCTTCGAAGGTCAGACCACAGGGATGCCCGTCCAGCTGATGATCGAAAACACCGATCAGCGGTCGAAAGATTATTCCGAGATCATGGACAAATTCCGCCCCGGCCATGCGGATATAACGTATTGGCAGAAATACGGAATTCGTGATTATCGCGGCGGCGGCCGTTCGTCGGCACGTGAGACTGCGGCCCGCGTCGCCGCGGGCGGTCTGGCGCGCGAGGCGATCCGCGCACTGGCGCCAGAGGTCAAGATCACCGGCTACATGACGCAGATCGGCCCGCACGGGATCGACCGCGAAAACCTTGACCTTACCCAGATTGAGGAAAACCCTTTCTGGTGTCCCGATGCCGGTGCGGCCGAGACTTGGGCCGGTTACCTTGACGGCCTGCGCAAGTCCGGCAATTCGGTCGGCGCCATCGTCGAAGTGACCGCCAGCGGCGTGCCCGCCGGGCTTGGCGCGCCGGTCTATGGCAAGCTCGACACCGATATCGCTGCCGCGATGATGAGCATCAATGCCGTTAAGGGTGTGGAAATCGGTGAAGGCATGGCAGCAGCAATGCTGACTGGCGAAGAAAACGCCGACGAGATCTTCATGGGCAATGACGGCCAGCCGGTTTATTCCAGCAACCACGCGGGCGGGGTCCTTGGCGGCATCTCGACCGGGCAGGATCTGGTTGTACGTTTCGCGGTCAAGCCGACCTCATCGATCCTCAAGACCCGCCAGACGATCACCAAATCCGGCCAGTCGACCGAGATCATCACCAAGGGGCGTCACGACCCCTGCGTCGGCATCCGCGCCGTGCC
>JAAEZD010000037.1:0-30635 GCA_018223035.1 Paracoccaceae bacterium | reverse complement strand
AATTTGCGGGACAAATCTATCCCAGTTGGTGGACCACTTTCAGGGGGCTACTCCACCGGTCTCTTCGCTCAAGTTCAACCCGTCGCTTACCCACAAAATCGCATCCGCAACCGCGTCGCGTCCCATCTACTAAATTGAGGCAGGTTAGCACGTGGAAGGTCTGGCAAATAAACGAATTTGAGGTCTCAGTCTTCGTAATCGACCTGCATCTCCAACAAGGCAGACGCCAGGCATTTGCCGTGTGCATCCTGAGCGAGCGACCGGGTCACACCTCCCGACAATGCGCCTCGGATCACAAAGTTCAGCGCTTGTAGCTGCGGAAGTTCAAACCGCTCGATATTCCGCTCATCGAATGTTTCGAAATGCGCGGCCACCCGATCAGCCGTCATCCAGTCCCGGATCAGGGGCCAATGCGCCGGGTCATAGGCGATGACCGATATGTTGGACGTGTCGCCTTTGTCACCGGTACGGCCGTGGGCGATGTCATGCAGCTTCATGCTTCACCTCTTTCATCTCGAATGTTATGGCAATCTCGGCGGCCGGCATCAGAGTCGAGGCGATAGCGACGACCTCGCGTGTGCTTTTCGTTGCGCCGCCGCCGCCGGCCGGACCGGAAAGATAAAGGCCCTCGACCTCTTCCCCAATGGCCTGGGCAGACTCCTCATCGCAACAGCGCGCGGCATAACGCATGCGGACCTCGGCGATTTGATCGCTAGGATTCGCGGACGGCCAGACGGAATTTACGCCAATGAGCTCGCCGCGTTCTTCGATGATCCCCACGGCTCTCTGCGAGAGCCGTTCACGCACGAGAGAGATCGCGAGCGTGCCGCGTGCGACACAATTCGCCCCAGCATAGCTGATCTGACCCTCCCCGAACCAGCCATCGCGATAACCTACGGAAACTTTCACCAACCCGGTCGCTTTGGCCCCCGTCGCGCCGGACACCGCAACACGATCAGGTCCAATTTCTTCGAAATTTACGTTCGAGAAATCCGCGACCACGTCAGGCTGCAAATACCGGACAGGATCATGGATCTCATAGAGCATCTGCTCGATACAGGTTGCCCGCGTGACACAGCCTCCGGTGCCCTCCAGCTTGGTGATGACTGCATTACCGTCGCTGTCCACTTCAGCCAGGGGATGCCCAATATTCGCCAAGTCAGGCACGTCCTTTACGCCGGGGTCGGCAAAATAGCCGCCGGTAATCTGTGCCGCGCATTCCAGAAGGTGGCCGACGAGGATGCCGCGGCCCAAACGGTGCCAGTCGTCACGCGCCCAGCCGAATTCATGCACCAGCGGTGCAAGGAAAAGAGAGGGGTCCGAGGCGCGACCGCAAATGACAACATCCGCTCCGGCGTCAAGCGCAGCGACGAGCCCCTCGATCCCAATATACGCGTTCGCCGAGACCAGCCGGTCGGCCAAAGCCGCAGCTGGCTCACCCGTTTCGTCCAAGGTAAACTTCCCGATCCGGTCGAGCACATCGTCGCCTGTTACGGCCGCGACTTTCAATCCTGTTAATCCAAGATCTCGCGCCACGGCTCGTGTGCAGTCGGCGGCCGCAAGCGGGTTCGCCGCCCCCATGTTCGTCACGATGCGCGTGCCATTGCGGACGCAGGCGGGTAGTACCGCGCGCATGCGCCGTTCCAGCAACGGATCATATCCGGTTGACGGATCGGCACTGCGCGCCTGCTGGGCGAGAGCGATTGTTCGCTCCCCGAGGCATTCAAAAATCAGGTAGTCCAACTTCCCACGTTCCGCCAAGTCCACCGCAGGTGCAATGCGGTCGCCCTGAAAGCCGGCCCCTGCCCCTATGCGCAAAATGCTCATGCCAAAGACCTCCGTTGGACTCGCCCTAGAAAATGTGCCGCGACGAGGATCGCAAGGGCGAGAAATGGCGTCACCGGCTGAGGATAGATCGCAAGCGTAATGACAATCGCGTAGATAGCAACATCGACAGCTTTGCGTCCGAAAAGGTGCGCCCCTGACAACAGCGCCGGTACCGCGAGCACCAGCACAAGCCCGGCGGCGACTGCTTCGAGGATGTCGATCGGGCCACCGCCCAGAAGCATGCCCGGATAGAGCAGCAGCAGGAAGGGAACGATGTAGGTGACGGCACCAAGCCGAACGGCCTCACCCGCGGTAGGCAGCCAGTTGGTTCCGGCGATCCCTGCCCCGACAAAGACGGCGACGCAGACAGGTGGCGTGATGACCGATATGGTCGCGAAATAGAAGACAAAGAGATGTGCCGCTAGCGGGTCCACCCCCACAGCAGTCATCGCGGGGGCCAGTACGGCAGCAACGAGGACATATGCGGCAGTGGTCGGCAGGCCCATCCCCATGATGAGACAGACCAACCCCACGATCAGCGCGACAAGCACCACGGAATCTCCGGCGATATTGACGATCAGCGACGACAGGGTGACGCCGATCCCGGTAAGGTTAATCATCGACACCAGCACCTGTGCCCCCGCCAGCAAGACACCGATGATGACAAGTCCCTTGCCTGCGTCCTCCAACCCGTCAAGAAGTTTGGACGCCATCTCGCGCAGGCTCAATCGCCCGGTTTCTGTTGCGAAAAAGGCGATCAATAACCCGATGATGCCATAAAACGCCGAGGTCGAGATCGAGCGCCCCATCCAGATTCCGACGCCAAGGCCTCCGAGCGCGCAGAGGATCGGCAAAACACGCCGGGGGGCGAGGATGCGAGCCCATGCCGGCATTTCATCTTCCGGCACGACGGCCAAACCGCGCTGCAACGCTACGAAATGCACAGTCATAAAGACCGAGAGATAGAAGAGAACCGCAGGCGGGATCGCGGCCACAATAATGGTTAGATACGGCACCCCGAGAATCTCGGCCATGACAAAGGCTGCGGCCCCCATTATCGGCGGCGCGATCTGTCCGCCGGTAGAGGCGACGGCTTCGACCGCCGCGGCAAAGGGACGGGGGTAGCCAAGGCGGATCATCATCGGAATGGTGAAGTTGCCGGTGGTCGCCACATTGGCGACGGCCGAACCCGAGATCATCCCGAACAACCCGCTGGCGATCGTGGCGATCTTGGCCGCGCCACCGGGCTGCCGACCGCCGAGCCGCGTGGCGAGATCCATGAAGGCCTGCCCCCCGCCAGTGTGCAGCAACAGCGCACCGAAGAGGACGAAGGCCGCGATAACGGTTGCCGCTACACCCGTCAGCATCCCCCAGATGCCGAGATCACCCAGAAAGATCGTTTCGGTCACAAATGCCGTGTCGAATCCCCGATGACGTAGCGGCCCGGGCAGATAATTTCCGAACAGCGCATAGCCCAATCCCAGCAGAACAAGGATCGGAAAGATCAGCCCGACGGTCCGCCGCCCTAACTCCAGCACGGCGAGCACCAGACCGACAGTGAGCACCTTGTCCAGAGAGGTGGCCCAAGGGAGGCTCGTCATGATCTTGTCGTAATTGACGACGATGTAGGCACATGCTGCCACGGTCACCGCAGACAGGGCGAGATCGACAGTGATGCCCACCGGGCGCCAGGTTTTCCCGGCGCCCAATGGAAAAAGCGCAAAGCCCAGACAGGTCACCAGCGCGAGGAACAACGCCCTTTGGATCAACCCCTCAAAGGGACCGGTCGCAGCGGTATAGAGAACGAATAGCCCGACAATGATCGCCAAGCCTCGTTGTACGCGCTCGTGTGCCATAGGTCCGGCCTTACTCTGCGGACTTTAGCTTGGCGGGCAACTCGATGCCCTGCTCCTCGAACCAGCGCGCAGCACCGGGGTGCAGCGGGATCGTACCGAATTGCACGGTGATGTCGGCAAGGTTCGCACCCTGAAGGCTCGCCATCGCGTTGGCCTGCGCTTCCGTGTCCTCCATCACGGCCTTGACGATCTGATAGGCGGTTTCTTCTTCCATCGACGAAGGCGCGCCGACACCGACACCAAAACTCCACGTGGTATAGGCGGGGACGCCATCCGCTGCGCCTTCGGGAATATCGACGACAGAGATGTCCGGCATCTCGGCCTTCAGCTTGTCCGACTGCTCTGGCGTCAAACCTAGAATGGCTATTTCGGTCGAGGTGGCGATGTCCATGGTCGAGCCGTCAAGCTTGTTGCCTGATCCCGACTTTACATATCCCGCGACCCGATTGTCCTTAATCATGTCCACGACATCGGTTGTCGACCCCCGCACGTAATCCGCCGTAAGACCCAGCGTGTTGAAAACAGCTTCGGTTGTAGACTCCGTCGCCGATCCCTTGATACCCGGATTGAAGCGAACGCCTGAGAGACCGGACAGGTCCGAAACACCCGCATCCGCGCGCATGACCACGTTCTGTGGCGCGCCGGTATAAACCCAGAGCAGCGTGAGATCCTGTTGTTTGCCTTCGAATTCATTGGTACCTGCGACAGCGTGCTGCGCAACGTTCGTGGTGACCAGCCCAAGGTCGACCTGTCCCCGCTCCATCCGCCGGATGTTGTCCAACGTGGCTCCGGTTTCAACTACCGAGGCGCGCAGACCTTCGGCGTTTTCGTTGATTAGCTGGCCCACGGCGACAAAATACCCGTAATGGCTTGACGAGGCCGATGTCGATCCGATCAACAGGTCGGTATTCTGCGCGGCCAAGGGGCTCGCAAGAAGTGTCGCGCCCCAAAGCGCGGTTACGAAGTGTTTCATGGTATCCTCCCTTTTTGCACCGCATCGCGGGCGTGGTGAGAGTGCGCCAGATCATCTATTGTGAAAAGTGCGATATTGGTAATAATTGATGCATGAAACGCAATACTCCAACCCTCGCCGATTTCCAGGCAGCGCTGATCGTCAGTGAAACCGGTACATTCCGAGCCGCATCCGAGACGCTGGGCATGTCGGCCTCGGCGCTCTCGCGGCAGATCGCAGCACTTGAGGCGCGGGTGGGGACGCGGCTTTTTGACCGCGATACGCGCAATGTTACGCCCACGACCTCTGGACTGGCCTTCGCCCGACTGGCCGAACGCATGATCAACACGTCAACGGATGTCATGGCGGAATTCGATGCGCATCTCTCCGCCAGCAACGGCCGCCTCACAATCGCTGGCCTGCCTTCGGTAACTGCCGGTCTTCTGCCCGATCTGCTGGCAAGCTTCACCGTTGCCCACCCAGACATTGACCTCCGCATCATCGACGCGCTTTCCGGTAGCGTGATGGAGGCGATCGAGACCGGGCGGGCCGACATCGGCTTCATGGCGGGCACCGTGTCGGCGCGGATGCGGCTGACCTTCCACCCACTGATGGACGATCCTTTTGTTGCAGTCGGTGCTCCGCAGGGGCCGCTGGCCGAGGACCGGGTTTACGAAATGGCAGAACTGATCGACATGCCGCTGATCGCGATGGAACCTGGCACGAGCGTCCGGGAACTGCTGAGCGGCGCATGCCAGCGCCTCGAAAAGGAAATTTCTCCCCGGTTCGAAGTCGCCCATCTCGCGACGGCAGGAGCGCTTGTCGCGGTTAATCTCGGCATCACGTTGCTGCCGACATTGACCCTGCCTGTCCTCCCGATGGAACGGCTGATCCGACGGGCTATCGCGGATTTCGGAGCAAAACGGCGGATCGGAATAGTCCACCAGCCCGGCAGGTCGCTGTCCCCTACGGCGTCCGCCTTTCTTGCCCATGTAAGGCGACATGTCCCTAGCTTGTGACAAGCCTGACAGCGCCACGTCAACGGAATCCTGCACCCAAATTCCAGGACCGCAGTTCCGCGTTAAATGCTCGCAGGAATACATCAAGACTCCCATAAGCTTTAGATATTTGATAATTCAAAGAAGTATTCGTTCAGACAGCCATTTTACTATCTGGCGCGAACGACCCTTCCCAGCGACCCTGACCAAGGTGAGGGTCGCGGGACCAAACCGACCTTACATTCATGAACGCGCGAAGCGCCTCGCCCAAGACCAGAAAAACGTCAAAATAGCCAGGCCGGAATGCCGGTTTTGTCTCTGCAATATCGAATGATGCCGACCTGAGGGCGGCATCAGTGAACGTTGTGAGTGCCGGGTCGGGTCGCCCCGACAACCTCCGAAGCAGGATCAGAAACGATGCACGTAAGAGACACCAACAGAGACGGGATCGATTTCTGCCGTACCGATTGGAGCGCCGTTCAGGGTAGCGTCGGTTTCGATGTCCATATATCGCACATTCAAGCGCAGTGAGCCATGTTCAGAGATCTGCCAGTCCGCACCGATGGTGGCTGCAAGCCCAAAGCTGTCGTCCAGTTCAAGATCGCCAAGTGCCGTCGTCTCTTCAAAGAAAGTGGTATAATTCAAACCGACGCCGAAGAAGGGCGTGACCTTGCCGCGCGTCGGTACGTGGTAAACCAGCGAGACGGTGGGCGGCAGGTGTTTGGTAGAGCCGATCTCGGCGCCGCCGAGAGAAATGCTGTGCTCAAACGGTGTCGCGGCCAAAAGCTCGATACCGAGGTTATCGAGGATGAAATACTCACCGGTCAACGAAAGTTGAGTGTCATCACCCACGGTGGCTGCCGCACCTGCGAGCGATCCGTTGTCAGATTTCGGGTTCACGTTGATGATCCCGACGCCGAAGGTCCAGTCGCCTTGAGATTGCGCCAAGGCAGGCATTGCTAGAACCGTTGAGAGCGCGCCCAGTGCGAGCACGGAACCGAGGCTGTGGGACAAGATTTTCATGGGGTCATTCCCTTCTTTCTTCATTCTGAAGAGAAGGTGTCACAAAAGCGCGGAGCAAGAACTGATCCAGATCAATTAACCATGCGCTTTCCATATGAAAGTAAACAATAAAATTGCATATCCGCTATGCAGATTACGCTGTGCTAGAATGGTAGATAACTTTGCCACATTCTTCCGTTGGGCTGATCCGTTTGCAACTCCGCCATCGCGAAAAAGACGAGACAGGTCCCGCAAAGAGAGATGTTCGAACACTAAATCCCTGACCGCTTGGCAGCGCTCTTAGCCGCGTCGACAGTTGAACTGAAGTCCAAATGCGTGAGTTGTTCGGCAGCGAGACGCCACCCTGCAATTGACGCTGCCTTGAATCTCGGCCTGGCTACGTCAATGCCTCTGCAGTCACCAGGAAAGACCACTATCAAAGCAGTCAAGACGCAGGACTGCGAGAGATCCAAACCACTCCGACACGACCGTCCAGATAACGCGTGAAATCAAATTTACTAACGCTCTAGCCCCATGCTGCCCTCGCCAAAAATAATCTGCGTACACAACACGAAGGAGCAGAATATCTCGGCTGCCAGCCACTTTTTCCTATTGCCCGTTTTGCGCGGGTCAGAGTCAATAGGTCATCCATACCTTGGGGTAACACTCACGCAATCGGATGATGCGGGTCGGCGGGATGAATTTCAAGGCAAAGCCCTCGGGTCGAAATGGCATCACCGGTTCGTCCCTCCTCAAGCCAACCGACTCTGCAGCGTTGGAAAGACATGTACTCGATGAAAAAGTACCCATCTCCGCGTTCAAAGATCTTCCAAAGAGGCAATAAAACTTGAGAAGAGCTCACCCTGCGAACTGACGCCAAGTTTACCATAGATGTTGCGTCGATGGATCCGCACAGTCCCCGAAGCAATTCCAAGGGCTTTGCCCGTCGCCTCTGCCGAATGGCCTTTGAGAACGTATTCCACAACCTCCGCCTCGCGGGGGGTCAGTACATTGCGGCCAAAGCGCTGAAAAGCATCGTCGATCAGTTGCGGCAGCCGCGGACCTGCGCTCGCAGCGGCCGAAAACTCTTTGAGAAGGCCCGCCCAGTGCCGTTTGGAGACAGCCTCCACGAAGGGAAAGATCGCTTGAAGGTCCCGGAATTCCCGCGCGGAGAAGGCCTTGACCTCGCGCATAGCAGAGATCACCACGCTGACGCCCTCCCCTACGTCGACGATAAAGCCTATTTCTTCAGCAAGTCCGGTCTGAACATAGTAATTGCGGAAATATTCAGCCTGGTAAAAGCGATCCGGTGCAAGGTCTTTCAATCGCACCAGCCGTGACCGCGTCGGCGCTTGGGAATGCAGATAGAAGGGATCCAAAAGATAGGGTCCCTCCTGGTAATCATCAACCATCACGCGGCGCTTTTGTGAAGGAAAATTGTCAAATATATCAAGGGGTCGCAGATCCTTGTGATAGGCGAATATCACTGAGAACTCAAAGGGAACAGTTCTGCGGATCGCGTCGATAAGACTGGGACAGAAGGCTGGCGTCCCCAAGTCCGAAACAACCTTGGCGCTCACGGCAACCCAATCCTGAAGTTGTAATTTTTCGGCCATCTATGCTCTTTGTGGTATATACAACAAATGGCAATCTTTTTACCAATTTCACCTAGTACGGCATATGCTGCATAGCGCAACATAAAAGAGGTGGCCATGCTGGATGCGTTAGCTGCGACAGGAAAAACGATGCAACAGGACCAGCAGATGAGCAATTCGCCCGATAAAATCATCGCGACCGATTCCGTCGCGGAATTCATCGGCACGACAAAGCGGTTCGGGAGCATCACGGCGGCAGATGGCCTCTCACTGCGAATCCGGCGGGGTGAATTTCTTTCTTTCCTTGGCCCGTCAGGCTGCGGCAAGACCACGGCGCTGCGGATGCTTGCGGGCTTCGAACGCCCCACCGAAGGCGACGTTTTGATCGACGGCTCGAATGTCTCGGGTTTGCCAGCCCACCGCCGCCCGGTGAACATGGTGTTCCAGCATTACGCGCTCTTTCCGCATATGAATGTCGCCCAGAATGTAGGCTACGGACTCCGCCAGCGCCGCCCCCGTATGCCAAAGGCAGAGATCGCGCAGAAAGTTGCGAAGGCGCTGGAGACCGTGCGCCTGTCGGATTTTTCAAATCGCCGCATTTGGGAGCTGTCGGGCGGTCAACAGCAGCGCGTCGCCCTCGCCCGGGCAATCGTTAACGAACCCAAGATCCTTCTGCTTGATGAACCCATGGCCGCGCTCGACGCGAAGCTGCGTGGCGAGATGCAGCGCGAACTGCTGGCCCTGCAACGTAGCCTCGGCATCACCTTCGTTCTGGTCACCCACGACCAGGAAGAGGCACTCGCCATGTCGGACCGCATCTGCATCATGGGCAAAGGGCGGATTGCGCAGGTCGGCACGCCCGGAGATCTTTATGATCGTCCCCGCTCCCGCTATGTGGCCGATTTCGTCGGCAAGGCGAATATCCTCACTGCAGAGATTGTCGACACGCGCGACAACATGGTGACTGTCCTTCTGCGCTCTGGCGCACTCGTCGCAGTACAGCAAAACCCCGACGACAGCCGTGCACGGGCCGATATCGCCGTCCGACCAGAGGCGCTTTTGCTCGCAGCGCCGGACGCACCGGTTCCGGTAGCCACCGCAACGCTGCCAGCCCGCGTCACCCACCGCACCTTTCTGGGCGATCACACCGAATACCTGCTGGAAGCCGATGACCTCGGCACCCTGCAGGTGAATGTCCCGCAACAAGCCGAAAGAGTCTCGGGCGGGCATGACGTGGGCGCACGCGTCCATGTTCTTTGGCCGGAGGGAACGGGTCTCGTTCTCGCCGCTGACGACTGAAGTTTTCTCGGTTCAACAAGGGATTAAGACAATGAAAGACGATAACAAGCCGATCTCACGAAAGGCCTTCATGCAAGAGCTGCGCAGCTACCGGAATGGCTCTGTCACGCGGCGGCATTTTATGGGTGTTACCGGTCTGGGCACCGCCATGGCGGTCATGGGCGGCTCCATGCCCGCGCTCTTGCCGTCCCGTGCTCGGGCACAAGAAATAGGCGATCGCGTCGTCCTTGCCACTTGGCCAAACTATCACGATCCAGCCAATTTCGACAGGTTCGCTGAAAAGACCGGGGCCTATTCGCAGGTCAACGTATTCGGGTCGAACGAGGAAATGCTGGCCAAGATACGGGCCGGCGGCTCTGGTTGGGATGTCTTCGTGCCGACCAACTATGCGATCCCCACCTATGTGGATGCCGACCTGATCGAACCGCTGGATCTGTCCAAAATCCCCAACTACGATGCTGCGGCCTTTGATCCTCGCTTTGCCGAAGCCGGCACCATCAATGGCACCGTCTATGCCGTTCCCAAGAACTGGGGCACCACCGGTATCGCCTTCAACAGCGACAATACCGGCGGTGTGGTCGATAGCTGGAAGACCTTCTTTGACGGCGCACGTGACCAGTTCGACGGTCGCGTCATGGTGCATGACTACCAGCTCACCACCATCGGTAACGCGCTGGTCTACCACGGCTTCAGCTTCAATTCGGTCGATCCGACCGAGCTTGCACAGGCAGAGAAGCTGCTGATCGACGTCAAGCCGCACCTCTACGCCATCTCCTCGGATTACCAGCCCGCGATGCGTAACGGCGATGCCTGGCTGACCATGTGCTGGACCGGCGACGGCAAACAGATGCACACTGACATCCCAGAGATCGGCTTTGCGCTGGGTAAGGAAGGCGGAGAGATCTGGTCTGATTACTACGCTATTCCCAAGGACGCCCCCCACAAAGAGGCCGCCTATGCGCTAATCAACTTCCTGCTTGATCCGGAAGTGAACAAGGCAGAGGCACTTGCACACGGCTACCCCGTTGCCGACAGCCGGACCAATGCAATGCTGCCTGAAGAGTTGCTGAACGATCCGATCCTCTACCCGGCAGCCGAAGAGTTGGATGCGCTGGAATTTGGTGCCGCCGTTACCCTTACGGATCCCAACCGGGCCGAGCTGATGGCACGGTTTAAATCGGCCTGACGTCTAGCGCAGACACGCGACAAGAAAGGAAGTAAGGACGATGGCCATAACCCAATCCAAGGCACGGGGGCTTCTGCTGACGCCCGCGGGACTGTGGTACGCCGCACTTTTGCTGCTGCCACTGGCCGTCGTCCTGATCTTTTCTTTCGGAGAGCGCAGCCCCATCGGCGGCTACGCTCCCGGCTTTACCTTTGCTCAATACGCAAACTTGCCCGCCCGGTTCGCCGCCTTCCGCAACACTTTGACGCTGGCTCCTGTAGGAACCCTTGCCGCGCTGCTGATCGCCTATCCGCTGGCCTACTTCCTCGCCGTGAAGGTGACGCCAAAGTGGAAGACTCTGCTGCTGGTACTGGTGATTGTACCTTTCTGGACCTCGATCCTGATCCGTTCCTACGCCTGGATCTTCCTGCTTGGCGGCAAAGGCATCCCGGCCCTCCTCGCCCATCTCGGCTTAGATGATGTCCGGCTGCTCAACACCCCCTTCGCCGTCTTGGTCGGCATCGTCTACGGTTATCTGCCGCTGATGGTCTTCCCGATCTATGTGGCGCTGGAGAAACTAGACAAGCGCCTGCTGGAAGCCTCTGCCGACTTGGGCACGCCACCATGGCGCAGCTTCCTGCAGATTACCCTGCCGCTGTCCATGCCCGGCGTTCTGACAGGCTGCATGTTGGTTTTTATCCTGCTGATGGGGGAATTCCTAATCCCGGCAATCTTGGGCGGCGGCAAAGTCTTCTTCGTCGGCAACGCACTGGTCGACCTGTTTCTGCAATCGCGCAACTGGGCGTTCGGCTCTGCCGTTGCGGTGGCACTGGTGGTGGTCATGCTGGTGGTCGTGGCGCTCTATTCGCGCGCGGTGAAACAATTTGGCGCCACCCGCGACGACACTGGCCTGATGTGAGGGTGACATGAGACTCTATGCCCTGGCGGTCTACGCCTTCCTGTACCTTCCCATCTGCATCATCGCCCTGTTCTCCTTTTCAGAAGGACGATCTGCCGCCTCCATGCAGGGTTTCACCTTCGACTGGTACCTGCGCGCCCTTAAAAATCCTTTCGTGATGGAGGCGCTCTGGACTTCTGTACGCGTCGCCTTCCTGTCCGCCCTCATGGCGACGGTGGTTGGCACCATGGCAGCCCTGGCGTTGACGGGAATGCAAGGTCGGGTGCGTAAGGTGTTCGACTTACTTGTGCAGATCGCCGTTATGATCCCTGGCATCGTTATCGGTATCGCGACCCTGATCGCGCTTGTTACGGTCTTCGACTTCGTGAACCCCTGGTTGGAACCGGCCACCGGCTGGAAACTGTCGCTTGGCACCGGCTCACTGATCGGGGCGCACGGAATGTTCACCATGTCGCTGGTCGTGCTGCTGGTGCGCGGTCGGATGGAGACGCTTGATCCTGCATTGATCGAGGCGTCAAGCGATCTTGGCGCCACGCCCTTCGGCACCTTCCGGCAGGTGACGCTGCCTCAGATCCTGCCGGCGGTTCTAGCAGGCTTCCTGCTGGCCTTCACCTTCAGCTTTGACGATTTCATCATTGCCTTCTTTGTCGCCGGGGCCGAAACCACCCTGCCGATCTACGTCTTTTCCTCCATCCGCCGCGGCGTGACTCCGGAGATCAACGCGATCGGCACCATGGTTATGGTCGCCTCGCTCACCATCCTAATCATTGCGCAGGTTCTCCTGCGACGGACCCAGGCGCAACCGCGCCGCTGAATACTTGCAGGAGTACCCCATGCTGAAGAACCGAGTCGCCCTGGTCACGGCCGCCGGATCCGGGATCGGTCGCGCCGGTGCACTGACCATGGCGCGCGAAGGTGCTAACGTTATCGTCACTGACCTGCACTCCGGCCTGGCCGAGGAAACCGCCGAGCAGATCCGCGCCGCCGGAGGCCAAGCGATGGGGCTGGCACTCGATATGCGCGACGATGCAGCGGTCGAAGAAATCATCAACCGCATCGCCCGGGACCAGGGACGCCTTGACATTCTCCACTCTCATGCCGGCATCCAGATAGAAGGCAGGGCCGAAGACGTTTCTCCACAGCAGATGGATGCCGCTTGGGCACTTAACGTGCGCGCCCATTTCGTCGCCGCCCGCGCCACCATCCCGGTGATGCGCGCGCAAGGTGGCGGATCAGTAATCATCACCGCCTCCAATTCCGGTTGCCAGTATGATCGCGGAATGGTCTCCTACGCCACGACGAAACACGCGGCCGTCGCCATGGTAAAACAGATGGCTGCCGACTACGCGCGTGAAAAAATTCGCTTCAACGCCCTCTGCCCCGGCTTCGTCGACACCCCCTTTAACGCTGGCTTCGAAACTCAGATGGGCGGGCGGGCAAAACTTGAAAGTTACATCGCCGACTCGATCCCGATGGGCCGCTGGGCCTCGGTCGAAGAAATCGCTGAAGGTATCCTGTACCTCGCCTCGGACCGCTCCGCCTTTGTCACCGGGTTAGCCCTCGTCATTGACGGTGGAGAAGTGCTTTAGGCTTGAGAGCAGTATGCGCGACATCGTGACGAGACACGATTTGATGTCGTGGCAGCACGCAAAAAGTCAGGCGAACATCTCAGCCGGGCGAGGTAAAAACGCTTCCATAGGTTTCGACCAAGACGCTGGCAAAACACCGGCCGCGACCGATATTGCCAAGTCCGTCCACGATGATCATCAAAAAGGCTACGTTGGAATAAGGAAAACCCATGAACGGCCTAATCTGTTAGGTGGTACTGACGAGAACGCCCGCCCCCCCGCGACAGCAAAACCGCCGCAGATCGTCAGAAGCCACGCCAGATATGCGTCCACGCCAACAACAGATGCGGCCTCACGGAGCATGATCACCGCCCGCCCCCACCCCAGCTGAACAAGGGGAACCGCAAAAAGAGTAGGATGCCAAAACAAATGGCGGCGGAAATGCCCAGTCAGAGTAGTCGGGTGCTTGTCAGTGCGGCGATATTCTGAAGGATCACCGAGATGCCCGAGAACAGGATCAACGAATTCGTTTTGACCCATTTTGCAAGCTCGTGCTTAGCTAGCATCCGGCGAAAGAGTTCCGCATCAACCGCCCATCCCAAAAGATCGAAGAGCCTCGCGGAAACAACAAATGAATGAAGGGCGGGATGGCGAATATGTAGATCATCCAGAAGGCCGTGCACGACCCGATCATCATAAGATAGCCATGAGCGATGTTGAGCAGTCGCAGCGTTCCCTAGATCTAGTTCAGCCCGAGCGCGGCAAGCGCGTAGAGCCATCCTGGGACGAGCGAGGCAAATAGTATTTGCACTGAATGTAACGTATCCACGACGGTCCTTTTCTCGTTGCTCTGCTCCGAGGGCATGGCGCGCGACCAAGTTTGCGCGGGTTTAATGGCTTAAAGAGGATCTTTCCCACCGGAGACAGGATCCCCGGTTGATTAGCCCCGTTTCGGGGCGAAGTCTCCGCTCTTCAACGCTTCAGGCCAGACTACTTCGATCTTCCTATCCTGGAACCAAACAATTCCGGTCCGCGTCCCCGCGTTCTGCACACCGCCAAAACTCAGTTCACTGTTGATCGTGTCGAAGGGTCAAGTTCGTCCAATAAATCGCTCAGTCGTGGGCCTTCGGAGAGCGACAAGCCGACAAAGTCTTCTGGATCCTTGACAGCAGACGCCGGACGATAGTTGTGCAGGTTGTGAATTTCGGCTTTCACGGTCACCTTGTTCCTGTTGGGCGACTAAGGAACACAGCTCCATGGACGATTTGAAACTGCTCCGGGGAAAGCCCGCAGGTCTATACGTGCTCGACTTCGGCCTGTTCCGTGTTCATTCGGGGCCCCGCGACATTGGCATTTGCGGCTTCCTGATCATCACTGATCTTGGTGAGCATATCCTGATCGACAGCGGTTTCCCCGCCAAATATGCCACGAATGCGACCCGCGCGACCACCGAAGATGGGCTTGGCGATTTTGGTCAGGTCTTGTCCTTGTCGCGCGACAACCTGACAGAGGCGCAACTGGCAAAGGCCGGCGTGCAACCGGATCAAATCGATCTGTTTATTCTGACCCACACGCACATAGACCACCTTGGCGGAATTTTCGATTTCCTTCAGGCCCCCCTGCTTGTTTCAGAACGCGAGCGCGCATTGCCAAAGCCGCTTTATTGGACGGGAAGCCAGCCTTGGGATTGGCCTGACCGAGACTACATCACCCTGTCTAACGATACCCGCATCGGCCCCAGTTTCGAGGTCCTGCAGGCACCAGGTCATGCGTCCGGACAGATTGCGATGGTGATCGAATTGCCCAACACCGGATGCGTGATGCTGACAAGTGACGCAATATCCCGCCGCGCTGAGATCGATGAACGGTTCGACACCGCATCCGATCCGGAAACCGCGCTCGAAAATGCGCACAGGCTGATGAAGCTGGCCGAAGAGCGTAATGCCTTTGTCATTTTCGGACATGAGCCCGAGCAATGGCCAAAGCTGCGAAAGTCACCTGAATTCTATGACTAGCGCACATCGCGCCCCTGATTGAGGATAATGACGTTCCCGCTCGACACATCTCCGGCGGGCGAAATCAGGAAACTGACCCAAGCCGCCACCTCCGCAGGCTGCATCGGTCGTCCATGCGGCATCTGTGCGACGGCCTTGGCCAGCACATCCTCACTCAGGACGTTGAAAAGCGGTGTTTCGGTCATCGCAGGCGCAATGGAATTCACAGAAATCCTGTCGCGGGCATAGCGGCGGGCAAGGTCTTTTGTCAGAGTATCGAGCGCTGCCTTCGATGCGCGGTAGTGAGGCGGGTCAAAGACGTCAAAATTGTATGCCCCATTGGAAGAAATGTTGACGACCTTCTTAACGCCGTCGCGCTCCAACATCCGCGGGATAACTTCTTGGCAACAATGGAAAGCAGAGGAAAAATTCAGCCTCATCTGCCGCTCCAGTTCGTCCTCCGGGATGTTCGGGAACTCGGACATTAAACAAGTACCCGCGTTGTTGACGAGCGAATCAATACCGCCGAAATGCTCATCTACACGAACAAATGCATCCGAAATTTTGGTGGGATCCAACAAGTCGCAATGGCAAGGGAGAAATGCCTGACCATAATGTGAACCCAAGCTTTCGAGTCCGGCAGCATCGACGTCGAGACCTGCCACCCTCAAACCGTCCGCGATCAGGCGCTCAACGGTAGCACGTCCTAGACCTCCAGCGGCACCAGTTACTACGGCCACTTTCATTTCCGTCATTAGTTTTCTCCCCCGCAGCACGACCATTGGCGCCACCCCACTCGAAGTCCAACGGTATACCTGCATTGAGTTCCCCGTGAGGACAAGCAACCTTTAGTAAAATACGCGTAGCGTGTTCCGCCTACGTGCACAAAACTGCTGGTTTGTCGGCGGCGTTTCACATCTCGAAGACAAATGCCGTGGCGGGCCAAAACACCATGCTGCCGACAAGAGATTGGCCGCGACGCCATTGTGCCTGCCTTGGCATTTGGAGCACACTACTCCCTCAACGCGGTCCTGTATTCCGAGACGTTTAATGACCAATGGCAGACGTGAAGATGTCGTGTAGATTCAATCTAGCTGAAACTGTCCACGGCTGGACGGTCGTGCGCACAGCAAAAAAATTACGTCCTTGCCCAAAACGCTACTGAATTACAAAGCGGACAGCGGCGACAGGAATGCCCGCACGGCTGACGATGCCTTCATTGACCAACGTTCCATCAGGCGTCTGGTAGATGAGGTCCGAAAAACCAAGCCGCGTGGTATCGTTGAGCGATTTGAAATCGGCCGTGTAGGCAAGTCGGATCTGGCCGTCCTCCTCGATCACCGTCGCCTCGCCCACTGTGTCTTCTCTCTTGCCAGACCATTGTCCGGGCCCGATCTCCCGAAAGACCCAGGTCAGCCGATCCTCTTGACCGTCGTCATAGACGAAATCTTCTACGACCGTCAGCGTGCGTTGTCCTCCGGCTTCACTGACGCTGCCATTTAGTTCAGCGGTAAACCGACGTTCGTCGCCGGTAAGCCATACGCGAAATTGGCCCGTGCCTGTTCGTCGACCTTGAAATGCGGAAACAAGGGTGACAGGTCGTGTCGGAACAGTGGGTGCGGTTGGGCTGGAAGCACACGCCGAAAGACCCATCGAGAGGCCGCCCATAATGAAAAGTCGTCTAGTGGTCAGCATTGCAAACTCCTGCTCGTGTATTTTCCGCTAAATGAAGCTGATCGCTCGATGGCCTTTTGCCGTTCCATCTCAGGTTCATGCACCAAAGCGACATACTCGAAATCGTTCTATTCGCCGGACTGACACGCTTTGTTCATTGTCTAACGCTCTAAATATTGCCGGACCTCATGCGTAAAAAACTTCCCTGTGAGTAACAGATTCATCAAAGCCTCGAATATCTGCATTCTGATCGAAATCTTGCTCAGCGCATTAAACCGGACCCGGCACTTTTCATACCGGGTCCGAAGCGTTCAGTTATTCGGGAAGAATGACGGTATCCACTACATGAATGACACCGTTCGACGCTTCGATGTCGGCTGACGTAACCGTTGCATCGTTGATCTTAACGCCATCGCTCAGATCCACGGTCAGATCGCCGCCTTGCACCGTGGTCGCCGTCATTCCATCGCTTAGATCCGTGGACATGACTTTACCCGGTACGACATGGTAGGTCAGAATGGAAACGAGCTGGTCCTTGTTTTCGGGCTCCAGCAACCCTTCAACCGTACCTTCGGGAAGAGCGGCAAACGCTTCGTCGGTGGGCGCGAACACCGTAAAGGGACCCGGCCCTTTTAGCGTCTCCACCAGTCCGGCGGCCTCGACGGCGGCGACAAGTGTTTCAAAAGATCCGGCCTCAACTGCGGTGTCAACGATATCCTTCGAATGAGCATCTGCGAAGGCGGATGTTGTCGTGAACGCTACAGCTGCGCCAATGCTCAGAAAAGTGCGACGAAACATGAAAGTCTCCTATCAGCTTGTTAATGCCTTGAGTGACATCGGAAGCGATACGGAGAGACCTGGCATTCTGGATCATTCTCAAATTTCCTTGAAACGTGTTGCCGATTTTGCACTACGCGCTAAGCCAGCTGTCCGTTCACTTTCAAATCACGATGAGTTTTGGTGCGGGGTTCGGATTCATAGCAACCCAACGCAGCGGGGAAGCATTTAAAGGCCGGGACCGTGTTTATGGCTCTCGAACCCGAGGTACTTCAAATTCTTGAAATTCAGGATTTAAATAAAGCCGACTATTGAAACAAAAACGAAAGCCACCGCCTCGTCAAAACAGAGGTTCCTTAAAAAGGATATTCGGGCCAGCACTCGGGCACTCAGATTTCAGCCTGCTGGGGTTCTAAGCTCCTGTGCGGCGAATTATCTTTAGCGTCTTCGCCACAGAGGGCATCATGAATAACTCAATGTTGAACTTAAGTTTCACTGAGCCCCCGCAAGGAACTGCACCTTTATAGAGAATGCTTGGTCTGCAATCGGCGAATTAAATGAATGCCACGCGGCTACTTGCGGCTCAGGAACATCACGGACGCCACCGCAGCGATCATGAACAGGATCGAGGTTGCGCTACTGAACAGAAACCAAGGGTCACCGCCGGTGGCCGCGAAAGCTTCGCGCGCTGTCTGTTCCAATGGCCGTGCCAAGATGAAGGCAATGACGAATGGGAGCACCGGGATGTCGCTACGGCGGAAAAGGTAGCCGAGGATGCCGAAACCGAAGCTGATCCACAGGGCGAACATGTTCGCCTCCTGCACGTAGATCGCCGTAAGTGTCAGTAGCAGCACGACCGGCAAAAGGATCTGACCCGGGACCCGAGCAAGAATGCCCATGGAGCGCATAAACTTGCCACCTATGGTCCAGTTCAGCAGGTTGCCGATGGACATCAGGGTGAAGATCCCGAAGGCAGTTACGAGTTCCGGGTTGATATCGGGGGCGGTGAACTTGAACACGGCAGGTCCGGGGTTGAAGCCACCGATGCTGTCCGCCGCGAGGATGAGGAATACGGCCGCCGCGTTGCCGGGAATGCCAAGCGACAGGACCGGAATAAGGTTGGCACCGGAAACAGCCGAGTTTGCCGCCTCGGTCGCGGCGATGCCCTCGGGCGCACCCTGGCCGAATTGCGGATCGCCCTTTTTACGCGCCTTCTCGTACCGTTTGTTGCCAAGGGTGTAACTGAGTGTCGCCGCGAGGGTTGAGCCGACACCGGGCAGCGCACCGATTATGGTTCCGATGATCGCGCCCCGCACCAGATGCGGTGCGATACGACGTATGTCGCCCGTCTGCAGGCCATCCGTGACGCCTCGGTCGCTGGCAGTCTCGACTTTCTCTGTTTCACCTCCTGTCGACATGAGGTCTTCAATACCCTTGAAGATCTCGCCAAGGATCAACACCCCCAGAATACGGAAACCCGTCGGCAAGCGCCTCGACGCCGCCGGTGAGCCTTGGGGTGAGCGCCTGGCCAGTGCCCACGAACGCCGCGACCAGACCGAGGGCGACCGCCAATAGACCCTTTCCTACGGAGGCGCCCATTACCGCGGCGACAAACGAGATCGAGAGGATCAGAAGCGCGGTCTTTTCCGGCAGGTCGAGGTATGCTTCGACCACCACCGCCAGGAAAGGCGCGCAGATGAACAGGACCATGTCCGAAAAAGTGTCGCCAGTCACCGAGGAGAACTGCGCGATCCGGAGCGCGCGTTTCGGTTGACCGTTCTTTGCCATCGGGTGGCCGTCCAGCGTTGTCATCAGCGCATCCGGCGTGCCCGGCATGTTGAACAGGATGGCAGGAACGGCGCCCCCTACCGTCGCCCCCTTCATGATACCGATCAGGAAACCAAATACCGGTAGCAGCGCGTCGGGGGTGAAGCCGAAAACCGAGATCAGGATGGGCAGCGAGATTGCCATGGCCATTGAGCCGGCAAGCCCGGGTGTCGCGCCGACCGCGATCCCTGTCAGCAGGCCCGCGAGAACCATCACGGGTGCGGCGGGTATGCCGAAACCGAAGATCGAAAACAATTCTGGCCCTTGGAAAACGGCCAGAACGCCGAGCCAGATGTAGTTCAGAACGTCGGTCATACATCACCGTTCGGCGGCAGAAGCAGATCGGGGAAAGGCAGGTCGAAGATTGCAATCAGACCGAAAACCGTCAGTAGCCCGATGAAAACGGCGTGCCAGCTGAACCGGTGCTCCATCGCGCAGATCAGGATACTTACCATGCTGGTTCCGCCGATCAAAAAGCCCGCGTACTTCCATGGCACCGTGTCACGCAGATCCCTGTAAATCGCTTCGGTAAGACCCAGCGCGCGACCGAGCCCAACAATCAGCGGCCCCGACCACCTCACGAAAACGACGGCCAGCAGGAACACACCGGTAAACACCAAGATGAACCGCAAATTGGCCGCCGTGAGGTGCGAGGCGAGCTTTACGCCTCGCTTGTCGAAAATGATCAGGAGGCCTGCCAGTGCCGCAAGTGCGAGGGCAGCCATCGGAGCCATTGCGTCGCCTATGGAGAGGCGCCCGCGCTGTTTAAAGATAACCCCTGTCGCGCTGTCGTTAGGTACCCATGCGATGATCGCAAGGATCGCAAGGATGACGACACCGCACCCGAGGATCAGGTCTGGCTTGTTCCGGGACATGGGGCGAGCCTCCGTCACGCAGTTTGCGTCAGCTCTCGTTTGCCTTGGCGAGGAGCTGGGACGCATTTTCGAGCAACTCCTTCATCTTGGCGTCGAGCTCGTCACCTGTGATGACGTCGGCGCCGCCGAAGCCATTGGTGACAAGTGCATTTGCCTCAGTCGAAGGATCGTTCAGAACGTCTTCGATGGCGGCACCAAGGGCTGCGCGCGCGTCGGGATCAAGGTTGCCCGGCGCGATGAACATGAAATAGCCGTCGAGCGCAAAGGAACTGCCGAGGTCTGCGATCAGAGGGGCGTCCGGCGAGTCTTTGAGCTTGGAAGGGATGCCGCTGGCGATATTGACCATCTCACCCTGCTGGACTGCCTTCGATTGCGCACCCGCAACCCAGCCAATATCGAGATCGCCGCCACGCAGTCCATTCATAACGCCGGCGCCGCCCTTGACCGGGACAATATTGAAATCGATGCCCGCCGATTTTCCGAACAGGTACGCCACGTCTCCTTGCCGGTCAGATGCCACCCCGAAACGGATCGGCGTCCCGGCTTCTGTTGCTGCGACAACCTTTTCCCAGCTATTGAATGCGCCGTCAGACATGGCAACCAGACCCAGCTCAAAGCTGGCAGTGGTTGCGAGCGGTGTGAACTGCTCGAGTTGCAGTTCGGGGTTGCCCGCCGCAAGCGCGCTGTAGGTCAGCGACTCGGATACGACCATGCCGATTGCGGTGCCATCAGTCGGAGAGTTGGATAGTTCCGACGCAAGGCTGAGGTCGCTGTTGCCAGTGACCTGCTTCGGCAAGATCTTCCAGCCGTACTTCTCTTCGATACCCTGCGCGATCAGCCGGGCCTATGTGTCGGCGCCGCCGCCGGCCGCAAAGCCGATCATCATTGTGATCGGGCCCAGAGGCGTCCAATCTTCGGCAAGCGTTGCGGTGGGGGCAAGCAGAATGGCAGCCGCAAATGCCAGCGGCTTGAACATATTTTTCATCGTCTCCTCCCTGATGAATTACGTCGAGCCTTCCCCATTAAGGTGGACATGTCAACGAAAAGGTTGACATGTCCACCTTAATGTCTTGAATTATGTGACAGGAGGATTTGCGAATGACGGCTCAACGCGACAAAACTAAACTCGACAGCGATGGCTTCGATCTGTCGTTATTGCTGCCGTTCCAGATCACTCAACTCAGCACAAAACTCGCAGCTCAGGCGCGTGCGATCCTAGCAAGACACGGCAGCCTGACACTTCCGCAATGGCGGATCATCCGCGTAATCGCCATGGGGCTTACAAACCGCTCTACTGCTGTCCGCAAGAGCTCAGGGATCGACAAGAGCCAGTTCAGCAAGACGATCAACGCGCTGATAGACGAAGGCTATGTCACTACTGTTCCCTGTAGCGAAGACCAGCGCCAGTTCGAAGTCGTCCTTACAGAAAAAGCACTTGCAGCCCACGCGCGGCTGGCACCCGAGCTTGAAGCTCGCCAACAGCACCTGCTGTCGGCGCTCACCCAGGAACAGCGCGACATGATCTTTCCCGCCATTCACGCACTGGCCCGTGCCGCTGAAACCATCGAATTTCTCAATGCTCAAAATACCGAGGACTGACCCTTGACCAGATCAAAGAACCTGCTTGTCATCATGTCGGACGAACACCAAGCTCGCGCGCTGTCCTGCGCCGGGCATCCGCTGGTCAAGACCCCCAACCTCGACAAGCTCGCGGCGCGTGGCATCCGATTCACCAATGCCTACACGCCATCGCCAATCTGCGTTCCAGCGCGCGCCGCCTTCGCATCGGGCCGCTACGTGCACGATATCAGGCTTTGGGACAATGCGATGCCCTATACTGGCAAGCCACGCGGCTGGGGCCATGCCCTGCAGGACAAAGGCATTCGCGTCGAGTCCATCGGCAAGCTGCACTACCGCGACGCCGAAGAGATCAGCGCCGCCCCGGAGGAGCCCGACCGGGTGATCTTCAGCGAGTACCATGCCGTGGGCGCCGTATCCGCAGCCTACATGGTTCGCAAGGGCGACTGGAAGCTGATCCACTATCACAACTTCCGACCCGAGCTCTTCAATCTGGCAGAAGATCCGGAGGAAACTATCAACCGAGCCGATGACCCCGTCTGCGCCCAAGTACTGGCCGAGATGGAACAGGAACTTCGAAATATCTGTGATCCGGCGGAGATGAACGATCTCGCCTTTGCCGATCAGGACGCGATGATCGCAAGATATGGCGGGCGTAAGGTCGCGATGAACATGGGCGCGCCGGCAGCAACGCCGCCGCCGGAAACGTGAGGCCCGGCCCGAGGACAGGCCCATGCGGCCCAAGCCAACTGTCGCGCTGACCGAACTGCAGCCGATCCTTGGGGATCGGCGTAGGTAAAAATACATTCAGGCGAGACATGGCAGGGCGGTAAGATCGAGTGATTTGACATGACGCTTCGATTTCTCCCTCGCAGTAGCGATTGTTGCTGGTGCCTCAAACGACAATAGGAACGCCTACCTGGTAGCGTCATGTCTCATCGGGCTCTGTTCGTGTTGAACGGTTCGCACGGTGCGCAATCATCTGATCGCCAAGATATTAAGCTGTTGCCAATCGGACATTCGCCGCGCGAGGTCCAAACGGTAGGCGTGGGCCGGTTGCACCATAGGCGAAGAGAGGGTGGAAATCGGAACTTCGCTGCGGCGCGCACCGGGGCCGGCGATCGAGGGAAACTGCCATCGACGCACGCGCACAAGGATGCCTTTGGACGACGAAGCACACGGGATAGATGAATTCAAACTGTCTCGAACACGCTTCCTGAGGGAGCCATGCTTTCTGATTTCGGGTCACTTGAAGATAGATCCGCAGGCTGCTACGCTTTGCTAAATCCGTTGGGGTGCCCTGTCTGGGGCTGAGAGGCGATAGCCAACCCATCGAACCTGATCCGGACAATACCGGCGTAGGGAACGGAGCATGATCTGACGAGTCCCTTGACGGCCGTCTTATCTACCTCCGCCTGTCGCCGGTGGAGGTAGCGATAATGACGAATTCATTCGTATCGACCATTGCGGGCTCCGACAGTCTCGGTGGCGCGGGCATTCAAGCCGAACTCGAGACTTCCTTTGCCCTCGGCGTCGACGACCCGAGCGCGAGCACGCCGGACACAGCGCAGAACACCCGAGGCGTCTTCGCGGTGGAGGCCGTCACGTCCGCCGTCCTATCCGCGCGGATCCCTGCGGTGTCGGATGAGATCCATCCTATGTCGATTAAAATTGGTATGTTGTTCTCGCCCGAGATCGCCGGGGCGGACACCGCGCAGGTCGCACAGGTAGCCGGGGTGGAGGCGGCAATGCGGCGTGCAAGGCCCTGGCTGCATGACGCGTTGCGTGCGGCCGACGAATGGTGCATCAGCGAAGGTCCCATCCCTATACATCATTTCCGAGAGGTCAGGACATGAAGGCGCACGTCCTCGGCGCCGGTGTTGCTGGTCTCTGCGTGGCGGCAGAGCTTGTCGCCCGGGGTTGCGAAGTTACTGTCTTCGATCCCGCGCCCCGGCTGGGGCCGCACGGCTGCTCGTGGTGGGCGGGGGGCATGCTGGCCCCTGTGTGTGAGAGTGAAACAGCGGAGGAGCCTGTTTTCCGGCTTGGCCATGAGGCCGCCGACTGGTGGGATCGGCAGGGGGTGAGGGTCGAGCGGCGCGGCACAACCGTGGTGGCATTGGGACGCGACCGACGGGAACTCGATCGCTTCGCGCGGCGGACGCGAGGGCACGACTGGCTCGACGCAGATGGCCTCGCCGCGCTGGAGCCCGACCTTGCCGGGCGCTTCGACCGCGCGCTGCACGTCCCATCCGAAGCGCATCTCGATCCCCGCGCGGCCCTTTTACATCTGCGAGACCGGCTGGAACGCGACGGCGTGTCCTTCATCACCGAACCGGGCCGCCCCGAAGGTCTGACCTTCGATTGTCGAGGGCTGGCCGCACGCGACGTGCTGCCGGATCTGCGCGGCGTGAAGGGCGAGATGGCCGTGCTGCGCAGCGCCGACATACACCTTTCGCGTCCCGTTCGGCTGCTGCACCCGCGCTTTTCGCTTTACATCGTGCCGCGCGCGGACGGGCTGTTCATGATCGGCGCGACCCAGATCGAAAGCGACGACCGGCGGCGCAGCGTCCGTTCGGTTCTCGAACTACTGTCGGCCGCCTATGCCCTACACCCCGCCTTCGGCGAAGCCGAGCTGGTGGAGATTGGCGCCGATGCCCGCCCCGCCTTTCCCGACAACCTGCCCCGCGTCATCCGGCGGGGCGACACTTTCTACGTCAACGGCCTCTTCCGCCACGGTTTTCTGCTCGCCCCCGCACTGGCGCGGATGGCGGCGGAGGCGGCACTCGACGGCACAACACCGGAGTTTTGTCATGAAGATCACTCTTAACGGTACCCCGACCGAGGTGCAGACCGACACACTCGCGGCTGTTCTCGGCGAACTGGGCTACGGCGACGCCAAGGTCGCCACCGCCGTCAACGAAAGCTTCGTTCCGGCCACCATGCGCGAGCAAGCGATGCTTGAACCCGGCGACCGGGTCGAGGTTGTCACGCCAAGGCAAGGAGGCTGAGATGCAGCTTTACGGAACCGAAGTCGCCTCGCGCCTGATGCTGGGCACCGCGCAATACCCTTCGCCCGTCGTGTTGGCCGAGGCGTTCCGCCGCTCGGGCGCGGGCATAGCCACCGTCTCCATCCGGCGGGAAGCCGGGGGAGAGCGCGCTGGCGCCGCCTTCTGGGATCTCGTGCGCGAGCTGGGTGTCACAGTGCTCCCGAACACCGCCGGGTGCCATTCGGTGCGCGAGGCGGTGACCACGGCGCAAATGGCCCGTGAGTTGTTCGACACGCCGTGGATCAAGCTCGAGGTCATCGGCCATACCGACACGCTCCAGCCTGACCCGTTCGGGCTCGTCGAGGCGGCGCGAGTCCTTTCGGACGATGGCTTCCAGGTCTTTCCCTACACGACCGAGGACGTGGTGCTGGCCGGCCGTCTGCTGGAGGCAGGCTGCGAGGTCCTGATGCCCTGGGGCGCGCCGATCGGCACCGGGCTCGGGCTGACGAACATTTACGGGCTGCGCACCTTGCGCGCACAGTTCCCGAACGTGCCAATGGTTGTTGATGCAGGCCTCGGCCTGCCCAGCCAAGCAGCGATGGCGATGGAGATGGGCTTTGACGCCGTGCTGCTGAACACCGCCGTCGCCAAGGCCGGCGATCCGGCGGCGATGGCCGAGGGCTTTGCCCGCGCGGTCGCGGCCGGGCGGCTGGCCTATGAGGCCGATCCGATGGAACCTCGCGACATGGCCGCGCCGTCGACCCCGGTAATCGGACGGGCTTTCCTGGAATGACACTGGACCGTTTTTACCCGATCTTCGACAGCCTCGCCTGGCTGGAACGCACACTACCGCTGGGCGTCAAGCTGGTACAACTGCGGATCAAGGACATGCCGGAGCCCGCGTTGCGGCCACTGGTGGCAAAGGCGCAGGCGCTGTGCCGGTCGCACGACGCGGTGCTGGTCGTAAACGACCACTGGCGGATCGCCATGGACGCAGGATGCGACTGGGTGCACCTGGGGCAGGAAGATCTGGACGACGCCGACCTTGTCGCGATCCGGCGCGCCGGGATCAGACTGGGCATCAGCACCCATGATCACGTAGAGCTGGATCGCGCTCTGGCGCTGGAACCCGATTATGTGGCGCTCGGCCCAGTCTATCCGACCATCCTGAAAAAGATGAAATGGACGCAACAAGGGCTGGACCGTGTGGCCGATTGGAAACGGCTGGTCGGCGACCTGCCCCTCGTCGCCATCGGCGGTATGACCCCGGAGCGTGCGGCGAGGGCCTTCGCGGCGGGCGCTGACATCGTCTCGGCGGTCACCGACATCACCCTGAGCGACAATCCCGAGGATCGGGTCCGCCAGTGGCTGAACGCGACGCGATGACCCGCTATGCTCGCCAGATCGCTGTACCCGAATTCGGGCCGCATGGTCAGGACCGGCTGCGGCAGGCGCATGTGCTGGTCGTGGGCGTGGGCGGCCTTGCGGCGCCGGTGCTTCAGTATCTCGGAGGGGCGGGCATCGGGCGTATCACACTCGTCGATCCCGATCGAGTTGACGCCACGAACCTGCATCGCCAAACGCTGTTCCCAGAGGCCGATATCGGGCGGCCCAAGGTCCGAGCCGCAGCGGACGCGGTGACTGCACTTAACCCGGACGTCCGCGTTGAGCCCATCATCGACACGCTCGACCCGGCCAATGCCGATGCGCTCTGCGCAGAGGTCGACCTCGTGCTCGACTGCGCCGACAGCTTTGCAGCCAGCTACATACTTTCCGATACCTGCCTAACCCGGGGCTGCCCGCTTGTAAGCGCGTCGGTCGTCGGGCTGGAGGGCTACGCGGGCGGCTTCTGCGGCGGCGCACCCAGCCTTAGGGCCGTGTTTCCAGATCTGCCGCAACGCCTCGGTTCCTGCGCCGAGGACGGCGTTCTGGGCCCTGTCGTGGGGATCATCGGCGCTCTTCAGGCGCAGATGGCGGTAGCGTTTCTGGCCGGTCTCGCCCCCTCCCCGCTTGGACGTCTGGTCACTTTCGACGCGACCGGTTTTCGCTTTGGCGGCTTCCGGTTCGACGGCGCGGCCGAGCCCGCTTCGTCCCCCCGTTTCCTTGCCGCTTCGTCAATCGCCGACACCGACTTCCTCGTCGATCTGCGAGCCGAGACAGAGGCACCACTGGTGCGCCCCTCAGCACGCCGCCTCCCTGTCACGGCCTTCGGCCCCGGAGGCCCGATACCCGAAGACGGCCAACGCGCCGTGCTCTGCTGCCGCTCTGGCCAGCGGTCCTGGACCGCGGCGGAGCGCCTCGCCGCCGTCTGGAACGGTGAGATTTTCCTCGTCGCGCTTGGCGACCCAACCAGAGAACCCCGATGAAAGCCCACCTCTGTGCCCTTGCCCTTCTCACCGCGACGCCCGCCGCCGCACAGGACAAGATGACTGTCATGCTCGACTGGTTCGTAAACCCGGACCACGGGCCGATCATCGTCGCGCAGGAACAGGGCTATTTCGCCGACGCGGGTCTGGAGGTCGAGGTGATCGCCCCCGCCGATCCCACCGATCCGCCCAAGATGGCCGCCGCCGGGCGCGCGGAACTGGCGGTCTCTTACCAACCGCAGCTGCACCTTCAGGTGGCCGAGGGGATGCCCCTGATCAGGGTCGGCACATTGATCGCCTCGCCGCTCAACTGCCTGCTGGTGCTGGAAAACGGCCCTATCGAAAAAATCGAGGACCTCAGGGATCGCAAGATCGGCTTCTCCGTCTCCGGCTTCGAAGAGGCGCTGCTATCCGCCATGCTTGGTCAGGCAGGTTTGGGCACAAAGGATGTCGAGCTGGTGAACGTCAACTGGTCACTCTCTCCCGCGCTGATGTCGGGCCAGGTAGATGCAGTGATCGGCGCATTCCGCAACTTTGAGCTCAACCAGATGGATATCGAGGACGTGGCGGGCCGTTGCTTCTATCCCGAAGAGCACGGCGTGCCGACCTATGACGAATTGATCTATGTAACCAACCCCGAGACGATGGATGCCGACATAATCCGCCGGTTTCTGGCCGCGACGGAGAAGGCCGTGCAGTTCATCGTGAACCATCCGCAGGAAAGCTGGGAGATATTCGCCGGCACCTCGGCGGAATTACAGGACGAGCTGAACGAACGGGCCTGGGCTGACACGATCCCAAGGTTCGCCCTGCGCCCCGAGGCGCTGGATCAGGCCCGCTATGCCCGGTTCGAGACCTTTCTCGCCGAGGCGGGGCTGATCGAGGGCACGCGGCCGGTGTCCGACCTCGCCGTTGATCTGGGGGCTCAATGAGTTACGGCAAGACATTCCCGCTATGGCGGGCTGCGGCGGCGGACGCTTGGTACGATTACACCCGCCACGCATTTGTCGAGGGGATGCGCGATGGCACCCTCCCGCGCGCGGCTTTCCTGCGCTACCTCGTTCAGGACTATCTTTTCCTCGTCCATTTCTCGCGCGCCTGGGCGCTGGCCGTGACCAAGGCCGAGACGCTGGACGAGATGCGCGCCTGCGCCGCCACCGTCCACGCCCTGCTGGACGAAGAGATGCGCCTGCATGTCGAGACCTGCGCCGCTGAAGGCATTCCCGAGGCCGAATTATTCGCGGCCTCCGAGGCGCCGCCTAATATCGCTTATACCCGCTACGTGCTCGACGCCGGGTATTCGGGCGATTTCCTCGACCTGATGGCCGCGCTCGCGCCTTGCGTGCTGGGCTACGGCGAGATCGGCACCCGGCTGGCCACCGACGCGGACGAGACGCCCTATTCTGACTGGATCGGCACCTATGCCGGACCGGAGTATCAGCGCACCTGCCACGAGGTCGGCACGCTGATCGACGCGGCAATGGCGCGCCGCCTCGGCCCTGCGCCCCAAGACAGCCCCCGCTGGCCCCGCCTCTGCGCGCGTTTCGAAATGGCGACGCGGCTTGAGATCGATTTCTGGGGCATGGGCTTGTCGGTATGAGCGCGGCGCCAGCGCTACGCCTGTGCGGACGGGCGGCGATCAATGGCGCGGTGATCTTCGGCCCGCTCTCGCTGGACGTGCCTGCCGGGGAATGGACCTGCTTGCTGGGTCCCTCTGGCGTCGGCAAGTCCACACTTCTACGCCTGCTAGGCGGGATCGCGGACGAGGTGGCCTTCGAGGGCACCGCGACGCCAGGTGATAGCGCGCCGCTGGCCGGGCGGATCGCCCTGATGGCGCAGCACGACCTGCTGATGCCTTGGCTGGACGCGGTCGCGAACGTGACCCTAGGCGCCCGGCTGCGTGGCGAGGTGGCCGAGCGAGACCGCGCCATAGCACTGCTTGAGCGGGTGGGGCTGGCCGATCACGCCGCAAAGCGTCCGAACGCTTTGTCGGGTGGACAGCGGCAGCGGGTCGCACTGGCCCGAACGCTGATGGAGGACCGACCGGTGGTTCTGCTGGACGAGCCCTTCGCGGCCCTCGACGCGCGGTCGCGCGCCCGTGTCCAGGACCTGGCGGCGGAGCTTCTGGCCGGGCGCACCGTCCTGCACGTCACGCATGACGCCGCCGAGGCTGCCCGGCTGGGGCGAAACGTGCTTCTGATGCAGCGCACAGGTATCACCCGGATCGAAGTACCGAAGACGCACACGCCTCGGCGTTTCGACGCGCCTGAAACGCTGGCCTTTCAGGGGCAGCTGCTTCGACTGCTCATGGAATCGCAATGATACGAGCCGCTCGCATCTCCGGCATCACCCTTATGACTCTTTTGGCGTGGCAAGCCTTGGTCACGGGCTTCGCGCTGCCCCGGTTCATCCTGCCGGGACCCGGTCTCGTCCTTGAAACGCTCTGGAACAGCCGGACATTGCTTGCCGAGCATGCGCTGGTCACGACAATCGAAGTGCTGCTCGGGCTGGTTTTGGGTGGCATACTGGGCTTCGCCTCCGCAATCCTGCTGGCCGCCTCGCCGCTCGCGCGCTCTGTCCTGCGCCCGATACTGGTCTTCAGCCAGGCCGTGCCGGTCTTCGCGCTGGCACCGATCCTGACTCTGTGGCTGGGCTACGGTCTGTGGTCCAAGATCGCCATGGCGCTGCTGATCATCTACTTTCCGATCACCTCTGCATTCTTCGACGCTCTGATGCGCACCCCGACCGGCTGGCTGGAACTTTCCCGTGTGATGAACGCTAGTCCCGCCCGCACTCTATGGCACATCCGCGTGCCGGCCGCCCTGCCCGGCTTTGCCTCGGGCCTGCGCCTCGCTGCCGTCTACGCCCCCATTGGCGCGATCATCGGGGAATGGGTCGGCGCCTCCCGCGGACTTGGCTACCTTATGCTGCTGGCAAACGGGCGCGCCAAGATCGACCTGATGTTCGCCGCGCTGATCGTCCTCGCCATTCTGACGCTCATTCTCCATGCCGCAGTCGACGCCGCCTGCCGACGGCTATGGCAGAGTTGAGCGTAAATCGTCATTTTTGCGGCCGTGAAAGTTGCACATGCTCGCCCCATTGGCGGAGAAACTTGGCTGACCGTACAAACAAGTTGGATCTAAATCGATACACGCTGAAGCCTGCATACGCGGCTAATTTGAGCCGATTGGGCCCTGCAGAACGTTTTACGGAAAAGACTAGCCCAGCTATTCCAACTTGTGCTGAATGTGGTTTTCCCCGCGACGAACCGGCTCGGTCAAGATCAGACATGTTGCACCTAAAATGTCAGCTCTAACAACGTGGAGTAGCCCCCTGAAAGTGGTCCACCAACTGGGATAGATTTGTCCCGCAAATT
>JAAEZD010000009.1:98729-196325 GCA_018223035.1 Paracoccaceae bacterium | reverse complement strand
CGATCGTGCCGATGTTTACGTGCGGTTTGTTGCGTTCAAACTTTGCCTTACCCATATCGCTTGGCGCCCTTTTGTGTTCTGGGGTCTGCCGACCCACGGTTTCCTATCTGCGGGCGGCAAATATGCGCTTCAAAGAGGAAAATCAAGCGCGTCGTTACCGCTGGCCCCGACGGGCCCGGTTCAGCCCTGAACCGCCGGTACCGTTGGCGGAACGACACCCTCGCTTTGGGGCACAAGTTCGTCGCGCGGAACGGTGGCCGAGGTTGCCGCACCGGCGCGCGGTTCGAACCATCCGCGCTCGGCTTTCATCTCGACCATCCAGTCCTCGATCTGGCGCACCGCGTTTTCGGCAAGGCCCTGCATCTGCTCTTCCTTGCTGCGCTGGTGCCCCGATCCGACAAGGAAGGATCCCCCGGTCGTGGTCTCCAGAACGGTGAACTGCTTGACCTCGGGGTTCAGCTTGGCATTCGCCGCATCGTCCCAGACCGTCACATTGATGATCAGCGCCGATTTCGGCGAATAGATCAGCGGCACGCCCGGAGGAGCCAGCATGAAGCCCTCGACGCTGATGCCGAAGTGATAAAGCTGGTTGCCCTCGTAACGGCCAAAGCGACGGGCGACCGCCGGTCTCAGCACATCGACCCATTCATCGCCGGTGGCCGCGCGCGAGACCGGGCCGGTCCGCGCCTTGTCGGCGATGACAACATTATGGCCAAGCCGGAAAGCGCCCAGATCGGCAAGCGGTTCATTGGCCAGCGGAGTTGTGGTCGCACAGGCCGAGATCATCGTCAGGGCGCAGAGCAGGGTCATCAGTCGAAGCATTGAACGTCTCTTTCGGGGTGGTTCGCATTTGTACTGTCAGCGCCAGATAGCCCGCCGGGGCCACCGAAGCAAATCAAGACGCCGAAACTGCACGGCTGATGCACAGATGGTGTACAGGTGCTGTACAGATGTCACCCCCCGGTAAACCGGTTGTCCCGGGGAAATCCGCGCGGCGCCATGCGGCCGGTTCCGGCGCGCTTGCCGATCCATTCCGACAGGTCGGTCTGGGTGCGGGTACGGCCCGCCGGGTCGAGCCAGCTGAGCCCCGCTTCGAGCAGGAAGCTCGTCGCATCGCTGAGACCGCCGTCCTTGTACTTTTGCAGGCGGACGCCCTTGCCGCGGCCCATCTCGGGCAGTTCCTCGGCCATGAAGACAAGCACCTTGCGGTTCTCGCCGACCACAGCGATCGCATTACCGGTCAGCGGCGTGCAGACCTTGGCCTTGACGTCGCCCTTGACGTTCAGCACCTGCTTGCCCGACCGGGTCTGTGCGACCACTTCGGATTCCGGAACCACGAACCCATCGCCCGCCGATGACGCCACCAGCAGGCGACGATCCGGCACGTGGATGAACAGATCGACGATCTCGGATTCGTTGGGCAGGTCGACCATCAGGCGCAGCGGTTCCCCCATCCCCCGCCCGCCAGGCAGGTTCGAGGCGCTGAGCGTGTAGAACCGCCCGTTCGAGCCGAAGACCAGCAGTCGATCCGTGGTCTCCGCGTGGAAGATGAATCGCGGACCGTCCCCATCTTTGAACTTCAATTCGCGTTCAAGGTCGATATGGCCGGTCATCGCGCGGATCCAGCCCATCTGAGAGCATACCACAGTGATCGGTTCACGGTCGATCATTGCCTCAAGCGGAACTTCCTCGACCTCGCCGGCCTCTTCCAGACGGGTGCGGCGCGCACCGCCTGGATAATCCTTGCCAAACTGCTTTTTGGTGGCGCGCATCTGATCTGCGATCTTGGCCCATTGCAGCTCTTCACTGCCAAGCAAATCCTCAAGGTCGGCACGTTCCGCCATCAGCGCATCGCGTTCGCGCACGAGCGCCTCTTCCTCGAGACGGCGCAGGCTGCGCAGGCGCATGTTGAGGATGGCTTCGGCCTGAACGTCGGACAGCCCGTTTTCACGGCCCGCATAGCTGCGCGGGATGCCTTCGGGCGCGGTTTCGGCCAGAACGCCCGGCGCGGCGGCCTCCAGATCCTGCACCAGTGTCAGCGAGGACACATCAACCCCAAGCAGAGGCGACACGTAATCGCGTTCCGAACTCGCCCGGGCAATTGTCTGCTGGTGCGGACGGCTCCAGTCCTCGTACATCAGCGCCGCCTTGGGATCGTCATCATAGCGGATGATGTCGATCACGCGGTCGAGGTTGAGGAAGGCGGTGATCAGGCCCGAGAGCACTTCGAGCCGGTGATCGATCTTGCGCATCCGGTGGCGTGACCGGCGCAGCAGAACCTCTTGGCGGTGATCGAGGAAGGCGCGCAGCACCTCTTTCATCGAGCAGACCTTGGGCGTTACGCCGTCGATCAGCACGTTCATGTTCAGCGAGAACCGCACTTCGAGTTCCGAGTTGCGGTAAAGCATGCCCATCAGAACCTCGGGATCGACGTTCTTGGACTTGGGCTCAAGCACCATGCGGATGTCATCCGCCGATTCATCGCGGATATCGGCCAGAATCGGGATCTTCTTGGTCTGGATCAGGTCCGCGATGCGTTCGATCAGCTTGGATTTCTGAACCTGATAGGGAATCTCGGTGACCACGATCTGCCACTGGCCGCGCCCGAGGTCTTCGATCTCGTAGGAACAGCGCAGCCGGAACGAACCGCGCCCGGTGCGATAGGCCTGCGCGATGCTTTCAGGCGGCTCGACGATTACGCCGCCGGTCGGGAAATCCGGCCCCGGCACGTAGTTGAGCAGCGTATCGTCCTGCGCATTGGGCGTGCGGATCAGGTGCAGACAGGCATCGCAGAGCTCGGCGATGTTATGCGGCGGAATATTCGTCGCCATGCCAACCGCGATGCCGGACGACCCGTTCGCCAGCAGGTGCGGAAATTCGGCCGGAAGCACGACCGGTTCGGTCAGCGTGCCATCGTAATTCTCGCGGAAATCGACAGCATCCTCGTTCAGCCCGTCAAGCAGCGCCTCGGCCACCACGGTAAGGCGCGCTTCGGTGTATCGGCTGGCGGCCGGGTTGTCGCCGTCGATATTGCCAAAGTTTCCCTGCCCGTCGACCAGCGGGTAGCGGACGTTGAAATCCTGCGCCAGTCGCGCCATCGCGTCATAGATCGCGCTATCGCCGTGCGGGTGGTAGTTCCCCATCACATCGCCGCTGATCTTGGCGGATTTACGGAAGCCCCCGGTGCTCGTCAGGCGCAGCTCGCGCATCGCGTAGAGAATTCGCCGATGCACCGGCTTGAGCCCGTCCCGAGCATCCGGCAGCGCGCGATGCATGATCGTCGAGAGCGCATATGTCAGATAACGCTCGCCGATCGCGCGACGCAGCGGTTCAGATACCTGCCCGAGATTCTCGGGGCGCTTCATGTTGGGGTCATCGACGTCATCGTTCATATATGGGGTGGTACAATGGCCGATCAGCCGGGTAAAGGCGGTGCTTGACCTTATCCACAGGCGAAAGCGGCGATCCTCTCGAAACAGCTCTCCTGTGTTTTTTATACCGCACAACGTGTCCCGAATCGTCGTTTTGGAGTAGGATGATTGGAACCGAATGCTGCTTTTCGGGGTATTTCACAAAGTTACTAGTTTTTAGGGGGTGTTCAGTGCCTAAGTTTATCATTGTCTCATTTGGCCTTATGGCCTGGGTTTTCTACGAGCTGAGCGGCGGTGCCGATTTCAAGCCCCCGCATGCAGGTGAGGCGTTGATGGCACAGGCTCAGACAACGACTGCCGCCCCCGCTGCATCTCCGGCCACAAAATCCTTGCTCAAAAAGGTTCGCGAAGAACGCGCGCTGCAGGCGTCCCAGCCTGCCAAGACCGAAAAGGTCGCGATGGCCAAGACGCCAGCGCCTGCCGGAAACCCGATGATCCAACCCGCTTCGCTGAAGGTTTCCGAAGAAGCGTCCAACAGCCTGCGCGGTCTTTCGCAGTTCGAAGGTGAACCGCTGAGCCAGTACAATGTTGCCTCGCTGCGTGCGGTAAGCGCCACGTCGGACGCAACGGTCGAGGAAGCGGCCGTTCGCCCTGCCCCCGAGCCCGAAGCCGACCTGCGCGAGATTGTCGCGACCCGCGTGAACATGCGCGCCGGGCCGGGCACGGACAACGATATTGTCGACCGGCTTGATCGTGGTCACACGGTTGAAGTGCTGGAGAACAACGGCCGTGGCTGGCTGCGACTGCGCGCCCTGCCCGAAGATCGGGTCGGCTGGATCGCTGCACGGCTCGTTTCGACCGCGGACTGACGCGAAAGCGTATTGAGCGAACTCCTTCTCGATCACTGCCGTCCATTGCGCTTGCCCGTATTGCAACGCATGACTTGCGCGAATTATCGTGGGCAGGACATGCAGAAAACCATTTTGATTACGGGGTGTTCCTCAGGCATCGGTCTGGATGCGGCGCGCACCCTGCGCGACAGGGGATGGCAGGTGTTTGCCTCGTGCCGAAAGCAGGCGGATTGTGACGCTCTTATCGCCGAGGGCTTCGAGTCGCCGCGGCTCGACTATTGCGATACGGCAAGCATCGCCGAAGCCATGGACAGCGTACTGACCGCCACCTCGGGCCAGTTGGATGCGTTGTTCAACAACGGTGCCCATGCCCTGAACGGCGCGGTTGAAGATTTGCCGACCGACGGGCTGCGCGATATCTTCGAATCGAACTTCTTCGGCTGGCACGACCTGACACGGCGGGCGATTCCGGTCATGCGGCGGCAAGGACACGGACGGATCGTCCAGTGTTCCTCGGCGCTGGGGCTGACCTATATGCGATGGCGCGGGGCCTACACCGCAACCAAGCACGCGCTCGAAGGGCTGAGCGATGTGATGCGCATCGAACTGAGCGGCTCGGGTATCGACGTCATCCTGATCGAGCCGGGACCGATCGCCACCGCCTTTCGGGAAAAAGGCATCCCCTATTTCGAGACCTACATCGACTGGCAGAATTCGCCGCATCACGACGCTTACGAGTCCGGACTGGTCAAACGCATGTATAACCCGTCAGGTCCAGACCGATTTGAGCTTCCCGCTTCGGCGGTCACGGCGAAACTGGTCTACGCGCTTGAAGCGACACGACCGCGCCCCAGATACTACGTCACGACCGCGACATATATCGCGGCCTATCTTCGGCGTGTGCTCAGCACCTCGATGAGCGACCGGGTGATTTCGCGCCTGTAGCCTGCGCCAATTTGGGATTCGCAAACCGGCGGGTAACAGGATAGGCACCTGACAAGTTCTACCGAGAGGATGCGATGTCTCCGTTATATATATTTATCCTTGTGATGCTTGGTGCCGTCGTCCTCGTTTTGGCCATCGGCATCGGCGGATTTGCCAAGGGCGGCAAGTTCAACGCGAAATACGCCAACAAGATGATGCGTCTGCGCCTCTTGCTCCAGTTCGTGGCGGTGCTGCTCATCCTGCTGTTCATCTACCTGCGCCAGAACGGAGGCTGATTGATGGTTGTCCTGAACAAGATCTACACCCGCACCGGCGACAAGGGGCAGACGGCGCTTGGCAACAATGTGCGCGTCGACAAATACGCGCTTCGGGTCGAATCCTATGGCACCAGCGACGAGTTGAACGCGCAGGTTGGCGTCGCCCGGCTACACGCTGAGAGAGACGTCGACGCGGCGCTGATGCGCATTCAGAATGATCTGTTCGACCTTGGCGCCGATCTGTGTCGCCCCGATATGGCGCTGGATGCGCAATCCGAGTACCCGCCCCTGCGGATGGTGGATGCGCAGGTCGACAGGCTTGAGGCCGAAATCGACGCAATGAACTCCGATCTCGCCCCGTTGCGCAGCTTTGTCCTGCCCGGCGGCACCGCTCTGTCCGCCTATCTGCATGTCTGCCGCACCGTGGCGCGCCGGGCCGAACGGCTCGCCGTGGAACTTGCCGCCAGCGAAGAGGTTAATCCGGCAGCGATCCGCTATCTGAATCGGCTCAGCGACTGGTTTTTCGTGGCCGCGCGGCATGTGAATGACAACGGGGAGAAGGATGTGTTGTGGGTGCCGGGCGCAAATCGCTGAAAATTGCGGAATAAAATTCCGCATAGCGAACAAAAGATAGCGCTCCCATACTTGCAAGAAGACGCCAAAGCGGCGAAAACGCGGCGTCGTTGGCTGTAACATGACGATTTTGCACTGTTTCCGACCCGTAACGCCCGTTATCAACTGCGGGGATGATTCAAATCGGGGCCGATTTCTCGGCTCGAAAGACCAAGGAGAGAACCGCAGATGAAGGTACTGGTACCTGTCAAGCGCGTGATCGACTATAACGTGAAAGTCCGAGTGAAATCGGATGGCAGCGGCGTCGATCTGGCGAACGTGAAGATGTCCATGAACCCGTTCGACGAGATTGCCGTCGAAGAGGCCATCCGCCTCAAGGAAGCCGGCAAGGCTGAAGAAATCGTCGCCGTCTCCATCGGTGTGAAGCAGGCGCAGGAAACCCTGCGCACCGCTCTGGCGATGGGTGCCGACCGCGCGATCCTCGTTGTCGCGACCGATGACGTGCACAACGACATCGAACCGCTCTCCGTTGCCAAGATCCTTGCCAAGGTTGTCGAGGAAGAGCAGCCCGGTATCGTTCTCTGCGGCAAGCAGGCGATTGACAATGACATGAATGCCACCGGCCAGATGCTTTCCGCACTGCTCGGCTGGTCGCAGGGTACCTTTGCCTCCGAACTGGACATCGACGGCGACAAAGCCGTTGTGACCCGGGAAGTGGACGGCGGTCTGCAGACCATCAAGGTCAACATGCCGACCATCATCTCGGTCGACCTGCGTCTGAACGAGCCACGCTATGCATCGCTGCCGAACATCATGAAGGCGAAGAAAAAGCCGCTGGATGAAAAGACGCCCGAGGACTATGGCGTTGATATCTCCCCGCGTCTTGAAATCGTGAAAACGACCGAGCCCGAAGCCCGCGCCGCCGGCGAAATGGTGCCTGATGTCGACACGCTGGTCGCGAAACTCAAAGAAAAGGGAATCGTGTAATGGCTGTTCTTCTTCTCGCAGAAGTCACCGATGGCGAACTCGCGATGGACGCCACCGCCAAGGCGATGACCGCTGCCAAGCAGCTGGGTGACGTGACCATTCTCTGCTGTGGCGCCTCTGCTGCCGCAGCCGGTGAAGCCGCCGCAAAGCTGGACGGTGCGTCCAAGGTTCTGGTTGCCGAAGATCCGTCGCTGGGTCACCGCATGGCCGAAACCACCGCGGCGCTGATCGTGTCGCTGGCCGATGACTACGAACACATCGTCGCCCCCGCCACCACCGACGCCAAGAACGTGATGCCCCGCGTCGCGGCCTTGCTCGATGTGATGGTGATCTCGGATGCTTCCGGGGTGGTTGACGGGTCGACCTTTGAACGCCCGATCTATGCCGGTAACGCGATCCAGACGGTCAAATCCGCGGATGCGAAAAAGGTCATCACCTTCCGCACCTCGACCTTTGACGCGGCTGGCGAAGGCGGCTCCGCCTCGGTCGAAACCGTTTCGGCAGCTGAAAACCCCGGCCTGTCCGAATGGGTCGAAGACAAGGTTGCCGAAAGCGACCGCCCCGAGCTGACCTCGGCTGGCGTTGTCGTCTCTGGCGGTCGTGGCGTTGGCTCCGAAGAAGACTTTGCCCTGATCGAGAAACTGGCCGACAAACTGGGCGCCGCCGTTGGTGCGTCGCGCGCAGCCGTCGACTCGGGCTTTGCCCCGAACGACTGGCAGGTTGGCCAGACCGGTAAGGTCGTCGCCCCCGATCTTTATGTCGCAGTCGGCATCTCGGGCGCGATCCAGCACCTTGCTGGCATGAAGGACTCCAAGGTCATCGTGGCCATCAACAAGGACGAAGAAGCGCCGATATTCCAGGTTGCGGATTACGGCCTGGTCGCGGATCTTTTCGAAGCCGTACCGGCGCTGATCGAAAAGCTTTAAGCGCCCATTAAAGAATTGTGGAAAGGCCCGTCGTTCAGGCGGGCCTTTTTCTTTGTGCCCCGGGTATGAGTACTCGCCGCAGTTCCTTGGCGATCCGATGGTGCGTCGCCTGCCCGATCATGTTCGCCGCCGCTTCCTGTTCGGCCGTGGCGAAAATCATCGCGTTCATTTCCTGTGCCTCCGAGGCGGGTTGAACCGGGATCTCGATCACCTGCCGCAAGTGCGGCTTGAGTTCGGCCACCATCGCCTCGTCCACGAGAAACGGGTTATGCGTGGCCTCGCCAAACCCCGACACGGTTTCATAACGCAGCCAGAGCAGGATCGGCCTGCGTGCGAACTGACGCAGCAAGAGGTGCATCCGACTCACCCATGCCTGTTTCAGCTCGTGCGAAATCAGGGAGAACCGGCGCGGCGATACCTGCTGAAGACTTTGCATCATGTGGTTCGTAAAGGCGAAATCGGTAAAATCGACCTCAGGAAAGAGTTCGACCAGCACGGGGGTCGGTTCGAGGAACCGGTCATTGCGCCGGGGATGAACCCGAAAGAACCGATTGGTCAGGTTCTGCGCGCCCATTGCCTGAATGATCGCAAGATCGGCCTGTTTCGCGATGCGGATCAGGTCCGGGTCCTGCAACAGCGCATCAAGCCCCGAATTCGGCGACCCGAGATTGACACAAGGCATACCGATCGACTTTTCAAGCAGAGAGGCAAACGGATACTTCACGAACTTTCCGAATGTCTCGCTGTCGCCCATCGCAACCATATATGGCGTATCGAACTGACGCGCCGGTCCGCGGCATTGTAATCTGGACGCCCCGTATTGGCACGCTTCTTCACCGGGCGCATCTGCGCCAAAGGTCTGAAAACTCATAACACCCACCAAAATTTCTTTCACCCGGTCCAAGGTATGAAGCAAAGCGATTGCCAAAATCCTAAGAGACCAGATCTAAATATTTTTCTCCGGCGGTGGCCCCTTGTCCCTGCCCCGCCCGCACAGCTAAACTCGGTCAGCAAAATCAGGGAAAGATGCGATGGCTATTCAGACAATCGGGGTGATCGGCGCGGGCCAGATGGGCAACGGAATCGCGCATGTAATGGCCGTCGCGGAGTACGATGTTCTGCTGACGGACGTGTCGCAGCAGGCGCTCGACAAGGCACTGGAGACCATTCGCGGCAACCTTAGTCGTCAGGTGTCGCGCGGCAAGCTGGAAGAGAGCGTCATGGAAGCCTCGCTCTCCCGCATCAAGACGACCCTGCAACTGGCGGACCTCGGCCAGTCCGATCTGGTGATCGAGGCCGCGACCGAACGTGAAAGCGTCAAGCGCGCGATCTTTGACGATCTGCAACCGCATCTTCAGGACCACACGATCCTGACCTCCAACACCTCGTCCATCTCGATCACCCGTCTGGCAAGCCGCACGGACCGCCCCGAACGGTTCATGGGGTTCCATTTCATGAACCCGGTGCCGGTGATGCAGCTGGTGGAACTGATCCGGGGCATCGCCACCGATGAACCGACCTACAAGGCCTGCCTTGGCGTGGTCGAACGGCTGGGCAAGACCGCCGCCTCGGCCGAAGATTTTCCTGCCTTCATCGTCAACCGCATCCTGATGCCGATGATCAACGAGGCGGTCTATACGCTCTACGAGGGCGTCGGTAATGTGAACAGCATCGACGAGGCGCTCAAGCTTGGCGCGAACCACCCGATGGGCCCGCTGGAACTGGCCGATTTCATCGGGCTCGACACCTGCCTTGCAATCATGAACGTGCTGCACGACGGGCTCGCGGATACGAAATACCGCCCCTGCCCGCTGCTGACGAAATACGTCGAAGCGGGATGGCTGGGCCGCAAGACCCAGCGCGGATTCTACGATTATCGCGGCGAAACCCCGGTCCCGACGCGCTAAGCGCGTCAGTCGGTCAGTGAAAGCGTGTGGTTGCGAAGCCAGGCCATAAAGCCGCGCGGATCATCGGCGAAACCGTCAATGGTTTCCTGATCCAGCGGCTGGCCCACGATCGGCCCCTGCGGCTTGTTCAGCGCATGGACGATTTCATGCAGCAACAACCCCTGCCGCAGGATCGGCGACAGCTTGTTGGCGATCTGGTAAGCGCGAGAGTTGGCGCCGGGGAATTTCATCGGCACGACCCTCGCGCCTGAGCGGCGGATCAACTTTGCCGTAAAGACGTTCCACTCGGCCTCGATGGCCGGGCCGAACCAAGTCTCTGACGCGGCGACGACGCCCGACGGGAACAGCGCCACAACGCCACCGTCCTTGAGATGCGCCATCGCGCGGGCGCGCATCTCGACCCCCTTGCGCTGCGCTTCGGGATCGTGCGGGAAGGGTACGGGGATCATGTAGCTCCCGGCTTCCTCGTCGATTGCCGTCAGCAGCGACCGGGTCAGGATACGGTAATCGGGACGGACCTGCCCGATCAGATCAGCAAAGATCATGCCGTCGACCATGCCATGCGGGTGGTTCGCGACCACGATGACCGGCCCTTCGGACGGGATGCGTTCAAGCTGGTGCTGCGGCGTTGTCAGATCGATGCCCATGACATCAAGACAGGCCCGCCAGAATTCCTGCCCGCGCGGCGCACCGCGTCGCTCAAACTCGCGGATCAGCCGAACGATGGTCAGCTTGCCGGTGCAGAATTCAATCGCACGGATCAGGTTCGCTTTCCACGGGTCGTCGAATGTCGTTGCATAGGAAAGGGTGCTGCGGTCGTATTTCTTGAAATCAACCGTCTGTTCCGCCTCTGCGCCAGCGCCGCCATTGGGCACCACGCCGCGACCGGCAGGTGAAGTGTTGTGAAAACTGTCTACCACAGGCTATCCCCACCCTGTATCAACAAAATCGTCCGGTCTGCGTCAGAAACCTTCGCCGAACTTATCCGCCACCAGTGCTTCGATCGCCTTGGCCAGTGCCTCAGCATCAGGTCCGGATGTTTCCACGTCAATAGTCGTTCCGCGGGAAGCTGCCAACATCAAAAGGCCCATAATACTGTCACCTGATGCAGCAAGGCCATCCCGCGACACCTCGGCCTGCGCATCGAAAGCTTCCACCACTTCGACGAGTTTGGCCGATGCGCGCGCGTGCAGCCCTTTTTCGTTGACGATCTTCAAGGACAGCTGCGTCATCTTCTGCGGGAGCCTTTATTCGGGACTGACATTTTGCGTGTTGATGTATTTGCGCCCGGCATCCATTGCGATACGCACCGCATCGCCAACGGGCAACTGGCGACTTTTGGCCAGTTTCAGCAGCATCGGCAGGTTCGCGCCGTACAGGATACGGCGATTGACTGGGCGGCAAGCCAGCAGGCTCAGGTTGGAGGGCGAGCCGCCGAACAGATCGGTGACCATCACAACACCGTCACCCACGTCCACCGCATCCGCCGCAGCGCAGATTTCCTGCTGCTTGGCGTCCCGGTCGTGGTCCGCTTCGATAGAGACAGCGATCATGCCGGGCTGTTTGCCCACGACATGCTCGATGGCGGCCAAATACTCCTTGGCCAACCCACCATGCGCCACGATTACGATACCGATCAAACCTTACTCTCAGTCGCCAAGCGGCCCTGGTCGAGCTCGCGATGCCTAATTGACACTTGCTGCCCCCCCTCTGCAAGAGCCTTGGCGAGGCTTTCCGCAAGGGCGACAGAGCGGTGTTGCCCGCCCGTGCAGCCAAAGGCAATCGACAAATGCGATTTGCCCTCATCTACATAGGCAGGGAGAAGCATTTTTGTAAGGTCCAGCACCTTTTCAAAGAAGGGTTCAAACCTCGGGTCATTCGCAACATAGTCCGCAACCCGTGCGGATCGCCCATCGAGCCCGCGGAGATCGGGCTGCCAATAGGGATTGTTCAGGAACCGGCAGTCGAAAACCATGTCGATCCCGCGCGGCAGGCCGCGCTTGTAGGAAAAGGAATGGATGGATAGCGCCAGTTCACGCTTTTCGTTGGGTGCAAAGAGACGGGCGATCTCCGCCCGCAGTTCATGCACGTTGAATTCGGAGGTATCGACAAGCGTATCCGCCCGCTCGCGAACCGGTGCCAGCAGGTCCATTTCCCGCGCAACGCCAATATCGGGACTTTCCGCCGGGGCCAGCGGGTGACGACGCCGCGTTTCCGAGAACCGGCGCAGCAGCACGTCGGGCTGGCAGTCGAGATACAGAACGGTCAGGTCGATTTCGCGCCGCGCGGCGAGCGCATCGATCACATCCAGCAGACCCGAGGTCGAGAAATCACGATTGCGCGCGTCGATGCCCAGCGCCAAGGGACGATCCGCTCCCGGACCTTCGAGCAAGCGCGGCACAAGGCCCAGCGGCAGGTTGTCAATGGCCTCGAATCCGAGATCTTCGAGCACGTTGATGGACGTGGACCGTCCGGCGCCCGAGGGGCCGGTGACCAGAACCAGTTTCGATGGCTGCGGCTGCGTCAGCATGGATTATCTTCCTGTCGTCCGGCCTTGAGGAGTTGCAGCACGGACGCGGCAAAGTGAGGCGATTTCACCGCGTGAAGCAAGGGGACAGAGTGCCCCAGCAGATCAATTTTTCGATTGTGAGGCAGGCGTTCCGTTTCTTCGTGATCAAGATCGACAGCCCAGGCAACCCGGGCCTGCGCCACGGTCTCGGCATACAAGAAGCCGACACCCCGTGCCTCGATCAGGCCGCGGATCGGGTCAGGGCAAGAGGCGATCAGGTCCGACGGGGAAGAGGAAAGCGCAGTCCGGTCATCCGCGACGAGCTTGCAACCATAGGCCATCAACTGCAGGGCAAGGCCCGACTTACCGGCACCTGACGCCCCGAGGATCAGCAAGGCCCGATCGTGCCAGGACACGCAGGACGCATGGATGATGATATCGGATGGGCGCTCCACCTCAGAGCGGGCGGATCAGACCGGCAGGCCCACGACAAAGCGTGCGCCCAGCGGGTCAGACGTGATGTCGGCCTGCGTCGGCCGGATGTTCTCGGCCCAGATCACTCCGCCATGTGCCTCGACGATCTGTTTCGAAATCGCCAGACCAAGACCCGAGTTATTGCCGAAATGCTCTTCGGGCCGCTGCGAGTAGAACCGTTTGAAAACCTTGCTCAGCGCCTGATCGGGAATGCCGGGGCCGGTATCCTCGACCACGACCAGCACCCGGTTTTCGCGTTTGCGCACCCAGACACGGATCGCGTCGCCTTCCTCGCAGAAAGAAATCGCATTGGTGATCAGGTTAACGAAAACCTGCGCCAGACGCGCCTCGAGCCCCTGTATGACGATGGGGCCGGGCGGCAGGTCGGTGATGTAATCGATGCCCTTCGCCTTGGCGTCCTCGCCCAGATACTGGTTGAGGTTTGAGAGCATCGACAGGAGATCGAAAGGCTCTTCTTCTTCCTTGACCAGTTCGGCATCAAGCCGGGAAGCGTTGGATATATCGCTGACCAGCCGGTCAAGCCGGCGCACATCATGTTCGATCACATCCAGCAGCTTTTCGCGCTGATCGTCGCGCTTGACCATGCGCAGCGTGCCGACGGCGGATTGCAGGCTTGCCAGTGGGTTCTTGATCTCATGGGACACATCGGCCGCGAACTGCTCGTTGCCGTCAATCCGGTTGTAAAGCGCCGACACCATGCCGCGCAGCGCCCGCGACAGGCGCCCAATTTCATCCGGGCGTTCCGACAGATCGGGGATTCGCACGCGGCCCGGTGACATCGCGCGCGCATTGCGGTCGCGGTCAAGCTCGGCCGCCTCCGCCAGGTCGGCAAGCGGGTTCGCGATGGTCGACGCCAGCACAAGGCTCAGGCCGATGGAAACGAGGATCGCGATAAGGAACATCTGCAGCACACGTTCGCGACCACTCCGCACAAGCGCATCGATTTCACCTGAACGGCTGGCCATCGCGACGACGCCAATGGCGCTGCCCTCATGCATGATCGGCGCCATCGCTGACAGAACCGTGCCGCCGACCGTATCAAGCCCGGTTTCCACCATCATGCCGTTTTCTACTGTGGGCTGCACCGCCTCGCGCAACTGGTCTTCAAGGCTGCGTATGTCGGCAACCTCGTTCGGTGCGAAAATCGAAGTAGCCGCATTCCAGAGTTTCGACAGACCGTCGGTCAGCACCGTCCGCGAAGCGGATTCTTGGGTAAGCGCGGTGAGCGTTGCGCTCTGGTCCGATCCCTTTGTGCGGCCCACCAGCCGACCGGAGATATCGAAAACCAGCACCTCTACCCCGTTGCGAAGGCTGAGAAGTTCCAGCGTCTGCTGGACCACAGGATCGTTACGGCGCGCGAAAGAGGCCTGATCAAGTTCCCCGATACGGGCCTCGAACACATTCGCGACAAGCCCGGTTTCCCCGGCCAGCGCATTGGCGCGCTGCACGATAAGACTTTCGCGGGTCTCGTTGAGATAAAGAATGCCGGCGACGAGGATGATCAACGCGATCAGGTTGAACATTACGATCTTACGCGTCAGGGGCGACCCCTTCAACGACAGAAGGTTACGCCGGGCGCGCTTGACCCGCAGTTCTTCGGCAACATTGTTGTTCGGGGCGACCCAATCGTCCCCCAGCACAACATCGCCCCTGCGATGGTTCGGCGTGGTGCCTGCGTCGCGCACGAAAGTCCTTCCGGCGATGCTCATCCGAGCTGCTTATTCTTCGTTGTAGCGATAACCGATGCCGTAAAGAGTCTCGATGGCCGAGAACTCATCGTCGGCACTGCGCATCTTTTTGCGCAAGCGCTTGATATGGCTGTCAATCGTACGGTCGTCGACATAGACCTGATCGTCATAGGCCACGTCCATCAGCTGATCGCGGGATTTCACGAAACCGGGCCGCTGGGCCAGTGCCTGTAGCAACAGGAACTCGGTCACTGTGAGAGAGACATCCTTGCCTTTCCAGCTCACCGAATGGCGCAGCGGGTCCATGCGCAGATGTCCGCGCTCCATTACCTTGGCCTCGGGGCCGGTGCCGGTTGCGTCGCCTTCGACCGCGTCCTGGCGGCGCAGAAGCGCACGGATACGTTCAACCAGAAGGCGCTGCGAAAAGGGTTTCTTGACGTAATCGTCCGCGCCCATGCGGAGGCCGAGCACCTCGTCGATCTCGTCGTCTTTCGAGGTCAGGAAGATGACCGGCATCTGGCTTTTCTGGCGGAGGCGCTGCAGCAGATCCATCCCGTCCATGCGCGGCATCTTGATGTCGAGCACGGCCATGTCGGGCAGGTTCTTGTTGAACGCATCTAGCGCCGCCTGACCGTCATTGTAAGTTTCGACTTCGAAGCCTTCTGCTTCGAGTGTCATGGACACGGATGTCAGGATATTCCTGTCATCATCCACCAATGCTATCTTAGACATAAAGCGCCCCTATTCTGCCCATTATATACTGTTTTTTTCCGCATACATTGCCGCTTTGCCCAACCGAATCAATCCTTAACTACGAATCATCACATCCTTTGAATGCGATTAGTGCAAAAAAACATTATGATTGGCTGAATTGTCGCATAGATAGCGCGTGATTGTCGGTACCGAAATTCTTGGTTGCGCTAAACCTCGCCTTGGTTGCGCTAACTCAGCCAAACCCTTCTGTTCATGGATTAAACCGTCATGTTAAGAGGCCTTTACGACACGTTGTTTGGTGTCGGAATTGGGCCAGTGCCGCCAAAGGAGACAACACGATGACATCAGGACGGGTAAACCCGAATTTCCAGCTTGAAGACCAAGGTATCGAAGGTCTCGGCAATGTCTATTACAACCTGATGGAGCCTGCGCTTGTCGAAGCCGCGCTCAAGCGCGGCGAAGGTTCGCTTGGCAACGGCGGCGCCTTTCTGGTCAGCACCGGAAAATTCACCGGCCGTTCCCCCAAGGACAAACATGTCGTCAAAACCGATTCGGTGGCGGACAAGGTCTGGTGGGAAAACAACGCCGAGATGTCGCCCGAAGGGTTCGACGCGCTTTACGCGGACATGCTCGAACACATGAAGGGTAAGGACTACTTTGTGCAGGATCTGGTCGGTGGCGCCGATCCGGCGAACTCGATCGATGTGCGGATGATCACCGAACTGGCCTGGCACGGTCTCTTCATCCGCCACATGCTGCGCCGCCCCGACCGCGCCGACCTCGACGAATTCGTTGCCGATTACACGGTGATCAACTGCCCGAGCTTCAAGGCGAACCCGGAAAAGCACAACTGCCGTTCCGATACCGTGATCGCGATGAACTTCGACAAAAAGGTGATCCTCATAGGTGGCACGGAATACGCGGGCGAAAACAAGAAATCGGTTTTCACCCTGCTGAACTACCTGCTGCCGGAAAAAGGCATCATGCCGATGCACTGCTCGGCAAACCATGCGACCGGCAACCCGGTCGACACCGCCGTTTTCTTTGGCCTTTCCGGCACCGGCAAGACTACGCTTTCGGCCGACCCGGACCGCACGCTGATCGGTGATGACGAACACGGCTGGTCCGACCGCGGCACCTTCAACTTCGAGGGCGGCTGCTATGCCAAGACGATTTCGCTCAGCCCCGAGGCCGAGCCCGAAATCTACGCGACTACCAGCAAGTTCGGCACGGTCATCGAAAACATGATCTTCGACCCCGAGACCTTTGAGCTCGATTTCGAGGATGACAGCCTGACCGCGAACATGCGCTGCGCCTACCCGCTCGAATATATCTCGAACGCATCCAAGACGGCGCTTGGCGGGCACCCCAAGAACATCATCATGCTGACCTGCGACGCTTTCGGCGTTTTGCCCCCGATTGCGCGGCTGACCCCGGCGCAGGCGATGTATCACTTTCTGTCGGGCTTCACCTCCAAAGTGGCCGGAACCGAGCGCGGCGTGACCGAGCCAGAGCCGACCTTCTCAACCTGCTTTGGGGCGCCCTTCATGCCGCGCCGCCCCGAGGTCTATGGCAACCTGCTGCGCGAAAAGATCGCCCAGCACGGCGCGACCTGCTGGCTGGTGAACACCGGCTGGACCGGCGGCGCCTATGGCACCGGCAACCGGATGCCAATCAAGGCCACCCGTTCGCTGCTGACCGCCGCGCTGGACGGTTCGCTCGCCACCGCAGAATTCCGCAAGGATCCGAATTTCGGCTTTGACGTGCCTGTCGACGTACCGGGCGTGCCGCAGGTTCTGCTCGATCCGCGCCGCACATGGGGCAACCCCGAAGGGTACGACAAGCAGGCCGCCAAGCTGGTCCAGATGTTTGCCGACAACTTCGAGCAATACGTGCCCTATATCGACGATGACGTAAAAGCCTGCGCCATCGGCTAAGACCTGCCTCGAATTGACAGACGCCTCCCTTACGGGGGGCGTTTTGCGTTCAAGTGATCCTCCCTGCGCTTGACATCACCTCGGTGCGGGCGTCACGTGAATGCATGCGTTTTCTAGCCGCCGCCCTGATCCTGCTGGCCCTGCCTGCCCAAGCCGCCGAAGACGGCCCGAGTTTCGATTCCGAGGTCCTCTCGATCAAGTTCGGCGCATTCTGCAAGCTAATGTCTGTCGGCGAGGTCCCCGCACCCGAAACACATGCTCAGAAGATCGACCTTCTTCCCGAAACGCCCGAGATACGCTGGGAAACGCGGGTGATCCCCGCCGCGCCGGGCATTTCCTTTGGCGTGCGCACGCAGACACACAGCGATGACGTCCTGTCGCCGGTGCTGATCGAACTGATCCACCCGCCCTTTTCCGCCTCCGGCCAAAACGCCCAGCGATACGTAACGGTGCTAGGCGGCGAAGGCCCGTCGATCAACGCCTACAGCTTTGACCTGATGGAAGAGATGGTGCCGGGCGAATGGATTCTCTCGGCCTATCACAACGGCGAAATGCTTTATCGTGTGCCGTTTCAAGTTGTCCCGGCCGAAGAACTCCCACAGATCGCCGGCGGCTGCGAAGGCTACATTGGCGCCTGATTAAAGACCCAGACCACGGCGCACGAGGTTCAGCCCCGCAACCAGCAAAACCGCAAGGGTAATCTTGCGAAAGGTCGTCTGGTCAATCCGGTCCTGCAATTTGCCGCCGATCCACATGCCGATCAGCGCGGGCAGGATCAGAAGGGCCGAAAACGGAATGCTCTCGCGGTTAAGCACGCCGGAGCCAAGATGCGCGATCACAAGCGCAACCGCCCCCATGCCGTAAATCACCCCCTGCACCCGCATCTGGTCGGCCTTGGGCGTGTTCAGCGCGGTCAGGTACAGCACCGTGGGCGGCCCCCAGACCCCGGACATGCCACCGATGAACCCCGCAAAGGCCCCGACCCCGGCCTCGATCTTCTGGCTTGGCTCGGCAAGCGTCATGCGCACCCCGAAAAGCTGGATAAGCGCAAAGATCGAAACCGGCACGCCCAGCATCAAAAGCATGGTCTGCGGATCAAGAAACCGGACAAGCTGAGCGCTGGCCAGAAGGAACACGAGGCCAACCAGCAGGAAAACCCGGAACCGCTTGATAGATTCCACGGCCGCCGCCCGGCCATGGCGCAGCGCCTGAAACCCGTTCGTCGCGACCGTTGGCAGGATCAGCCCGGCAAGCGCGATCTCGGGCGGCAGAAAAATACCAAGCCCCGAGATCATGATCATCGGCATGGCAAAGCCCACCATGCCCTTCACGGTCCCCGCCACAAGCACCACGGCAAGGGCCAGAGTGAAGCTGGCGGGGGTCAGCAATTCGAAAATTATGTTCATTTCGCACTCATATCATTTGCCAAGTTAAGTGCACGGCCAAAATGCGCGCGCAATTTTTGAACACGCAGGCGTATCCGGGCGTATTATTGTTGCGCTGCACCTGCAAAGTGATTAGGACCAAGCAACACCAGCAAAGGAGCCGATTCATGCCCCATGATGGCCAGGACATTTCAAGCGCCGCCGATATTCTTCTTCCCGATCTTCTGTCGCTGACCGGCGCTGCGGTCGCCCCTGTCGAAGACATTCTCGAGCGGGCGAAAGCCGTGCTGCGGAACGTGGTAAGCGTGGATGGCAAGGTTTCCGCCAAGCTGATCGAAGCAAACCAGACCGCCGCGCACGGTCTGGCATGGCTAGCCACCTATACTGAAAGCCTGCGTCAGATGCAGGCCTGGGCGGAAAAGCTGTCGGCCGAGGGTAAGTTCGGCGAGATCGAACGGATCATCCACCAGATCGCTTTCGGCGAATACCTCTGGCAGATCTATGGCGGCATCCCGATGAGCCAGGGCGAAATCCTGCGGCTTCAGGATATCGGCCTGTCGCAGGACGACATGCGCGGGCTGATGTCCGACGAGGTGATGACCCTCACCCAGTCCGGCAACACGCAGGCAGCACGCTCGCGTCTGGTCGAGTTGATGCAGGAGCAATCGGCAAATATCACAATGGGCGCCTCGGGCCTTGATGAAGAGCTCGAGATGATCCGCGAACAGTTCCGCCGCTATGTGGTCGACAAGGTCGAACCGCACGCCCATGACTGGCACCTCAAGGACGAGCTGATCCCGATGGAAGTCATCGGCGAGCTGGCCGAAATGGGCGTATTTGGCCTGACCATCCCCGAGGATCATGGCGGTTTCGGCCTCTCCAAGGCGTCGATGGTCGTTGTCTCCGAGGAACTCTCGCGCGGCTATATCGGTGTCGGCTCGCTTGGTACCCGGTCCGAGATCGCGGCCGAGCTGATCCTCTGCGGTGGTACCGACGCGCAAAAGGCGCAGTGGTTGCCCAAGATCGCAAGCGGAGAGATCCTCCCCACTGCCGTCTTTACCGAACCGAACACCGGATCGGACCTCGGATCGCTGCGGACCCGGGCGATCAAGGATGGCGACGACTACCGCGTGACCGGCAACAAGACATGGATCACCCATGCGGCGCGGACCCATGTCATGACGCTGCTGGCCCGCACCGACCCCGACACCACCGATCACCGCGGCCTGTCGATGTTCCTCGCCGAAAAGACCCCCGGCACGGACGAAGTCCCCTTCCCGACCGAAGGCATGACCGGCGGAGAGATCGAGGTGCTCGGTTATCGCGGCATGAAGGAATACGAGCTCGGCTTCGACAATTTCCACGTCAAAGGCGAAAACCTTTTGGGTGGCGAGGAGGGCAAGGGCTTCAAGCAGCTCATGGAGACCTTTGAATCCGCCCGTATCCAGACCGCCGCCCGTGCCATCGGCGTGGCCCAATCGGCGCTGGATATCGCGATGCAATATGCGCAGGACCGCAAACAGTTCGGCAAGTCGCTGATCAACTTCCCCCGCGTGTCGGGCAAGCTGGCGATGATGGCCGTCGAGATCATGATCGCCCGCCAGCTCACCTATTTCTCCGCGTGGGAAAAGGACCATGGGCGGCGCTGCGATCTTGAGGCCGGAATGGCCAAGCTTCTGGGCGCGCGTGTTGCATGGGCGGCGGCCGACAACGGCCTGCAGATCCACGGCGGCAACGGCTTTGCGCTGGAATACAAGATCTCGCGCGTGCTCTGCGATGCCCGGATCCTGAACATCTTTGAAGGGGCCGCCGAGATTCAGGCACAGGTCATCGCCCGTCGCCTGCTTGCCTGAACCTACACAATTTTTGTGAAACGGGCTGCGCATTCGCTCGGCCCGTTTTCGTTTCCACCCCTCTCAAACGACTGGGCAGCAGGCTCTTGCCATTTCCCACGGAACCATCTAACCGGAAATTGTAATGTTATAACATTACGAATTACGAACAAAAGAAGGCACCCCGATGCAAAAGACCATTGTCAGTCACCTCGCCGTCTCGACCACGGCCGCTTTCCTGCTCGCACCGATGCAGGCGCAGGCCGAACAGGCGGCCACGGACACAAGCGCTCAAACCCATGATCACGCGCATTCCCACGATCACGACCGCGACATCTACAAAGGATATTTCGACGACGACCAGATCGAAGACCGCGCGCTTTCGGATTGGGGCGGCGACTGGCAGTCGGTCTTCCCGTTGCTGGAGGATGGAACGCTCGACAAGGTTATGGCCCACAAGGCCGAAAACGGGGACAAGAGCGCCGATGAATACAAGGCCTATTACACGGTCGGTTACGAAACGGACGTGGACCGCATCGAGATCAAGGGCGACACGGTCGTTTTTCATCGCGGCGATGAGGTTGTCACTGGGGTCTACGAGTCTGACGGATACGAGATCCTGACCTATAAAAAGGGCAATCGCGGCGTGCGTTTCGTCTTTGAGAAGACATCCGGCGACGATGCGGCCCCCGGTTACATCCAGTTCAGCGATCACCGCGTGGCCCCGGCCAAGGCGGATCATTATCACCTCTACTGGGGCGATGACCGCGCCGCGCTGCTTGAAGAAGTCACCAACTGGCCGACCTATTACCCCTCTGCCCTCGATGGCGAGGGAATCGCGGCCGAGATGATGGCGCACTGACAGCCGACCGCCCCGGACCTGATGCGTGCAAGAGCGTGCCGATCAGAGCCGGGGCGCGTCAAAGATGCGAAAGCCGGGTGAATAATTCGGTGAAACGGGCGCGCGCCTCGGGCAGAGGCTTGTGCCCCAACGCCGGGGCGAGCTTGTTTTCGAGGAAATACCCGGTCATGCGAAAGCCTTCGGCGATGCCCGCATCGGTAATGTCCGCCCCCATGCCAAGGAAATCAGGCAGGGGCAGCATGCGGTCGGCCCATTCCCCGGCGCCCTGCCGCGACACGGCCTTTCCCGAGCGGGGCGAGACATAGATCAGTTCTTCATTGGTGCCGGTCGCGGCGCAGGCGCTCAGATCGAGTCCGAATCCCATTTCGTCAAGCAAAGCCATTTCCCAATTGAGATAGGCCAGCGGCCAGACGTCATCCTGCCCCAAAAGATCGAGAAGCTGCTCGCTGCGCTGGTAAAGCGCATGATGCGCTTCGCGTTCAGGCAGGCAAAAGCGCAGCAGCGCGCAGACCGAATTGAGACCGGCCAGCGCCAGCCGTCCGGACATGGCGGCGGCGGCGCGGCTGCGCATCGGTTCGACGGTGAAGCTGCCCATGTGATCTTCGAGCCGGGCGCGCCAGGTTACGTCGAGCTGGGCGCCGGGTTGCAGGATAGGCGCGATCTTGCGGCTGGTGCCGCCGCGCACGATCCCAGCATGGCGGCCATGGTCGCGGGTGAAGACTTCGATGATGGCAGAGGTCTCGCCGTGGCGGCGCTGGCCAAGGAGTATGCCATGATCGCGCCAGTCCATCTCAGTCCGAAAGCCCCGGTTCGTCAAGCAGATGGCGGCCCGCCCGGTCCTCGACCTCGATCACCCAGAGGTCGGGATCGAAGCCCCGTTGGCGGGCAATCGCCGCGTCAACCTCTGGTTCTTGCCCCTCAGTAAGGACGGCCCAATTCCGCGCACCGGTCATCAAATCGAAGCTGCGCTGGAACGCAAGGGCCTGCCCGTCGAGCGTGTTGAGCTTGACAAGAACCGCCCCCGCCGTGTCATCGCCCCGCGCCACCACGAAAGCGGGGATATCATTCAGGCGCAGCCGTGTGAGATAGGCCTGCACCCAGAATTCGGCGGCAAGTCGTGTCATGCCTTCGCTGCGCCAGCGCCGGTCGAGGGCGCGGATGCCTCCGGCGGGAGTATTTTCGGCAAGAGGAAAAGACCCGTCATCCGATCAGGCTCCGTCTTTGAAATCGAGGCCCATTTCGGAGTAGCGTTCCGATTCTTCGAGCCAGTTTGGGCGCACCTTGACCTGCAGGAAGAGGTGCACCTTTCGGCCCAGGAATTCCTCGAGCTCTTCACGGGCGGCCTTGCCGACGGATTTGACGGTTTCACCCTTGTGGCCGAGCACGATGCCCTTGTGGCCGTCGCGGACGACGTAAATGACCTGATCGATTTTCGCGCTGCCGTCCTTGCGGTCTTCCCAGTTCTCGGTTTCCACCGTCATCTGGTAGGGCAGTTCCTGATGCAGGCGCAAGGTGAGCTTTTCACGGGTCATTTCGGCGGCGATCATCCGCATGGGCAGATCGGCGATCTGGTCTTCGGGGTAGAGCCACGGGCCTTCGGGAAGCTGCTGCGCGAGCCATTGGCGCAGGGCATCGACGCCGTGGCCCTTTTCCGCCGAGATCATGAAAGTTTCAGCGAATGCGTAGCGGTCGTTCAGTTCCTTGGTCAGACCGAGCAGGGTTTCGGACGCCACCCGGTCGATCTTGTTGATGGCAAGCGCGACGGTACGACCCTGGCCGATATCGGCAAGGCCTTCGAGAATACTCTCGACGCCCTCGGTGATGCCGCGATGTGCCTCGACCATGAGCACGATAACGTCGGCATCGGCGGCCCCACCCCAGGCGGCGGCGACCATCGCGCGGTCGAGCCTGCGGCGCGGCTTGAACAGCCCCGGCGTGTCGACAAACACGATCTGCGTCTCGCCTTCCATGGCGACGCCGCGGATACGCGCGCGGGTCGTCTGCACCTTATGGGTGACAATGGAAACCTTGGCCCCGACCATGCGATTGAGCAGGGTGGACTTGCCCGCGTTGGGCTCTCCGATCAGGGCGACAAATCCCGCGCGTGTGCTCATCATGTGATCCTTTTCTCTCGAAGCGTCGGCGTTACCGGAGAAACACGTGCTACGCCAGCGCCTTCTACCGCTTAGGTTCCTTCTCGATCCGTTCCGGATCCATGAAATGGTCGATCATCACCGAAGTCGCATGCACATAGGCCAGTTCCAGCGGCATTTCGAGCTGGCGGTAGAGCGTCTGCTTGCCCGCCGCAATAGCGGGCTGATGGCGGGTGGCGAGCCGGACGGCGAAGTCGTTGACAAAAGGCAGAAGCTCATCGGCCGGCATCGAGCGGTTGATCAGCCCCGCGCCGCGGGCCCAGTCGGCGTCGAACATCTCGCCCGAAAGCGCCATTTCCATCACCTGCTTGCGCCCGATCACCCGGGCGACCGCCACGGCCGGGGTCGTGCAAAAACCGCCGTTGTTGACGCCCGGCAGGCAGTAACGCGAGGCGTCCGAGGCAAAGGCGAGGTCGCAGGCCGCGACCAACTGCAAACCGCCCGCCGTCGCAACACCTTCGACCGCCGCGATGGTGGGTTTCGGGCAGAGCGTGACGGCCTTCATCATCGCACCGCAGCTGTTGAAAAGCTGTTCGAGATAGGCGCGTCCCTTGTCACCATCCTCACGGTGGCGGGCGATTTCCTTGAGATCATGACCGGCGCAGAAGATGGAACCCGGTCCGTGGATCACGACGACCCGGACCGACGTGTCCTCTGAGGCGCGGTGGATGCTGCGGTGCAGGGCCGCAATCATGCCGAGAGACAGCGGGTGGGCCTTACCGCCCCCGAGAGTCAGCGTCAGCACACCATCGGCCAGCGACTCGGAGACAAGATCGGGCGGGGACATCTGGTTCATCGCAACATACTTTCCTCGGGCAATCCACCGGAATGGTCAGCGCATCCGGCTGACCCCAGATTGCCCGCATTCCCCGGCCACTGGCAAGCCTTGCTCAGCCCTTGTCGAGTTTGGTCATCAAAGCGGCGGCGGCGGCCTGCTCGGCCTGCCGCTTAGATCCGGCGCTGGCGCGGGCCTCGGTGCCGTCGCTAAGCCGCGCAGCAATGGTGAAAACCGGGGCATGATCGGGGCCATCGCGCGAGATCTGCGCGTAGGTTGGCGGGGTATCGCCCCGCGCCTGTGCCCATTCCTGCAAAGAGGTCTTGGCGTCGCGGGCGTCTTCCTCGACATTCGTGATGCGATTGCCCCAGAGCCGCAGGATCATGTCCCGCGCCGCATCGAAACCCGCATCGCGATAGACCGCAGCAATCACCGCCTCGATGGCATCGCCCAGCAGTGCCTGCTTGCGTCGACCACCGGAGAGCATCTCCGATCGGCCCAGTTTCAGCACCTCGCCAAGACCCACCTCGCGCGCCACATCGGCGCAGGTTTCCTTGCGCACCAGCGCGTTAAAACGCGGGGCCAGCTGGCCTTCGGTCGCGCCCTTGTCATGTTCGAGCAGGGCGCTGGCCATGACCAGCCCGAGCACGCGGTCGCCTAGGAATTCCAGACGCTGGTTATCCTCACGCGTGGGGGAAGAGACCGAACCATGAGTCAGTGCCCGTATCAGCAAGTCGGGCTTGGCGAACCGATGCCCAATCCGCCCCTCGAAGGCACGCAGTTCGGCGGAGAGTTTCACTCGATCCCCTTGAAGAACCGGTCACCCCGCCATGTCCAGAAGAACAGCATCGACCGTCCGGCAGAAGAGAACATGATCCGGTCGGCACGACCGATCAGGTTTTCATAAGGTACGTAGCCGACGCCTCCCGCGGTCTGCGGTACACGGCTGTCGGTGGAGTTGTCACGGTTGTCACCCATGAAGAAGTAATGGCCTTCGGGCACCGTATAGATGCCAGTGTTGTCCAGCCCCATGTTGCCGACATTCAGGATCGGGTGGCTGACACCGTTGGGCAGGGTCTCGATCTGGCGCGACTTGGTGCAGACGGCGCCCATGCCGACCGGCGCGTTTTCGCAGCGCGGGGGCGAGCCTTCGGGGCCTTGACGTTCCATGATCTCTTCGAAATCGCCGTCAGCCTTCAGCTCGACCGGGGTGTCGTTGATGATCAGCACGCCATCTTTCACCTGGATCCGGTCGCCGGGCAGCCCGACCAGGCGCTTGATGAAATCGCTGCCGTTGACTGGGTGACGGAACACGACCACGTCTCCCCGTTCGGGTTCGCCACCGAAGATGCGGTCATTGTCGCCCTTCATCCAGCCGCAGATATCCTCGGCGTCGATGTTGATCCCGATCTGAGGGATCTTCACGCTCGGACAGGAGGCATAGGAATAGCCATAGGCCATCTTGTTCACGAAGAGGAAATCGCCGATCAGCAATGTCTCTTTCATCGACCCCGACGGAATCCAGAAGGGCTGGAAGAACAGGGTACGGAAAATCCCGGCGATGAGCAGCGCATAGACGATGGTCTTGATCGTCTCGATCACGGAATTTCCTGACTTCTCTTTGCTGGCCATTCGGCTCTCCGGGGCTCGATAAGGTTCGCGGGCTACATGCGGCTGCGCCCCGCCGGTGTCAAGGCAAAGCCCGCCCCTGCGTTACATGGTAGCGCCGGCAACGGGCCGGAAACGCCGGGGGGTACCGATGTCCGCCGCGTAAATCGGGACAAGGCGGACAGGTATGCTCAAGATCCGGCCTTTTCCGGCAGGGGCCTTGCCTCGATCACTACCATCGCCTGCGCCCAAGGATGATCGTCGGTCAGCGTGACATGGATGATGGCCTCGTGCCCCGGCGGGGTCAGTTCCTCAAGCCGCGACTTGGCCCAGCCTGTTACTTCCATCACCGGCTGGCCGGTGCGCAGGTTCTTGACCGACATGTCTTTCCACGCGATGCCCATGCGCAGCCCGGTGCCCAGCGCCTTGGAACAGGCTTCTTTCGCCGCCCAGCGTTTCGCATAGGTGCCGGGCGTATCCGCGCGACGTTCCGCCTTGGCCTGCTCGATATCGGTAAAGACGCGGTTGCGGAACCGGTCACCGAACCGCTCCAGCGTGGCCGAGATCCGGTCGATATTTGCAAGATCCGTGCCGATCCCGATGATCATGTCAGACGCGCCGTCAGGATCTTGAAGCTTGCCGCGCCGAAAAGCACCGCGAATGTCAGTTCAAACCAGCGTTTGGCCCGCGCATAGCCCAGAGCCACCGGACGCCATGAAAAGATCAGCGCATAGCCAAGGAACACCACCGACGAGGCCGAAACCAGCGACAGGAACAGCCGCCAGACCGACGCCGTTCCCGCATCCGGCGCCAGCGCGATGGCATAGATCGCGCCCCAACTCAGGATTGCCTTGGGATTGGTCAGGTGCAGCAGCAACCCCTTGTAGAACAGAGACTTCTGTCGCCCGGGCGTCACCGGCACAACCGGGTCACCGCGCCATGCCGAACGCAAGGATTTCACCGCCAGATACATAAGATACGCAGCCCCTGCATATCGCAGCACTTCGAACAGCCACGCGTTCGCGACCATTACCGCCGAAAACCCGAGCGCCGCCGCGATGCCCCATGTGGCCGAACCCATCAGTACGCCCAGCGCGATGGTCACCTCTGCCCGGCGGCCGAGTTGCATGGAGGTGCCCGAGATCGCCAGCGTTGCCGGACCGGGGCTGCCGCCCGCCACCATCCAGCCGGTCAGCACCGCCGAAAGCGGTAGGATCAGCGCCGGGTCAGCCATCGCGCGCGTCGTCCATCAGGCGGCGCATCTCGGTAATGGCGGGTTCCAGCCCGCGAAAGATCGCCTCGCCGATCAGGAAGTGCCCGATATTCAACTCACGTACCTCGGGGAATGCGGCAACCGGTTTGACGGTGTCATAGGTCAGACCATGCCCCGCATGCACCTCAAGCCCGAGCGAATGCGCAAAGGCGGACATCTCGCGCAGCGCTTCAAGTTCACGGTCGCGGTGCTCGATCCGGCCCTCGGCATCCGCGTCGCAATAGGCGCCGGTATGCAGTTCGATCACCTCGGCCCCGATGCGATGCGCCGCCTCGATCTGGCGCTTGTCAGCGGCGATAAAGATCGACACGCGGCACCCGGCCTCGCGCAGCGGCGCGATGAAATGCGCCAGCCGGTTTTCCTCACGGGCGACTTCCAGCCCGCCCTCGGTCGTCCGTTCCTCGCGCTTTTCCGGCACGATGCAGACCGCATGCGGCTTGTGTCGCAGGGCAATCGCCTGCATCTCGGGCGTGGCGGCCATCTCAAAGTTCAACGGCACGCTCAGCGTGGCCATCAGCCCGTCGATATCCGCATCGCTGATGTGACGCCGGTCCTCGCGCAGGTGTGCGGTGATTCCGTCGGCCCCGGCCGCTTCGGCGATACGCGCCGCGCGCAGCGGATCGGGATAGGCCCCGCCCCTTGCGTTCCGCACCGTCGCTACATGGTCGATATTCACCCCGAGGCGCAGCTTTTCCCGCGTCATGGCCGACTCCTTCATGGTCATTTCGCGGCCAAACTAGTGAGTCATGCGCAGAAGGTGAACACCTCTTCACACGCGCGGAAACCACAGCCGAACCGGCCTACTCGACGCCCTGCCCGCGCGGATCGTGCTGCGCGGCGGCCTTTTTCTTGATCGCCTCGAACTTGGCCTTGATCGCACCCTTGCGGCGCTTCTTGTAGGCCCGGATCAGCGGTAGCGACAGGTAGGCCGCCACCAGCCCGGCCACGATCCCCGGTAGCAGCCCACCAATCAGGTAGGGAAAGAAGACCTCGTGGTAGAACACGCTCAGCCCGTGCCAGTCAGCGGTACGCTCGGTGAACAGGGCAAAAAAGTTGTCCTTTAGGTCATCCGCCGCGTCGACGAACTTGCCACCAAAGGAACGATGTGCCCGGTCGTCAAAATTCGTCCCCAAGATGAAATGCCCCATCTTCAGCGAGATCAGGCCAATCGGCACATAGGTTAGCGGGTTGCCGAAAAACGTGCCCATGAGCGCCGCAAGAATGTTGCCCCGGCACAGCTTGGCCACGATGGCCGCCACGATAAAATGCATCCCGTAGAACGGCGTGAAGGTCGTGAATACACCCGCGCCGATGCCCCTTGCGATACGCTCCGGCGTGTCTGGCAGACGGCGGAGCCGGTGCTTGACGTAAAGAGCGGCACGGGTCCAGCCCCCACGCGGATACAGAAAGTCCGAGGTCGCGCGCAAAACGGAGCGTCGGTCACGGCGTCTGAATACCAAGGGGACGTCCTTCTTGATCCCGAGTTAAAATTATCCGGCCCTGGCCGGTACCTGGGCTTTCTCGCGGTAACGTTCAACCGCAGCGACATCGCTATCCGCTTCGAGTGTCAGCATTAAGGAGTGTAGTTGTTCAGCGTCCCTTAATTCCACGTCGATCATAAGGCGATAAAAGTCGGGCTTTCGATCTACAAACACAAGATTCGAGATATTTGCCTTCTTTTCCCCAATCAATGTGCAGATGCGGCCCAAAACACCAGCATCATTGCCGATGGTAAGATCAATAGTCGCACCATAAACCGCCGGATGCGTGCCTCCTTGCCACTGCAGATCGACCCAGCGTTCGGGCTGGTTTTCATACTCGCTCAACCTGTCGCAGTAGATGGCATGGACGACCACACCCCTACCGCGAAAAGTGATTCCCACGATCCGTTCGCCGGGCAGCGGCTGGCAACAGGTGGCGCGCTCAAACGACTGCCCCGGTTCAAGGCCGACGACCGCGCGGCGCGGTGAAATCTGATCGTCCTCAGAGCGGATCAGGTCGGGATAAACCGCCTGCACCACGTCATGCGAGGTCAACTCGGCGCTGCCCAGCCGGGCCAGCAATTCGCGCCGCCCGTCGATGCGCAGGTGTTTCGACGCGGTCTCAAGAACCTTGTCCGTCGCCTTGCGCCCCACATGTTCGAAAGCCGCGCGCGCCAGTTCCTTGCCGAGCTTCACGAACCGGTCGCGGTCGACCTCACGCAAGGCACGACGGATGGCGGTACGCGCCTTGCCGGTGGTGGCGATCTCAAGCCAGCTGACCTGCGGCACCTGCCCCTCGGCGGTGATTATCTCGACCGACTGCCCGTTCTTGAGCCTCGTCCAGAGCGGCACCCGGATGCCATCCACCTTGGCCCCGACGCAGGCCGATCCGATCCGGGTGTGAATCGCATAGGCGTAATCAATCGGCGTCGCCCCGCGCGGTAGCTTGATGACATCGCCCTTTGGCGTGAAACAAAAGACCTGGTCCGAATACATCTCGAGCTTGACCGCTTCGAGGAAATCCTCGTGATTCTCCTCGGCGTCGAACTGCTCGGTCAGCGACGAAATCCAGCGCGCCGGATCGACGGCAAAGGGGTTCTCGCTGCGCACCCCGTCACGGTAGGACCAGTGCGCCGCCACCCCGGTTTCGGCCACGTCATGCATCTGCCGGGTGCGGATCTGCACCTCGACCCGCTTGCCGTCCCGGCCCGATACGGTGGTGTGGATCGAGCGATAGCCGTTGCTTTTCGGCTGGCTGATGTAATCCTTGAAGCGCCCTGGCACCGCGCGCCATCGCTGATGGATCGCGCCCAGCGCGCGATAGGCATCTTCCTCGTCCAGCGTGATGATGCGGAACCCGTAAATGTCGGAAAGCCGGGAAAACCCCTGCTTTTTTTCCTGCATCTTGCGCCAGATCGAATAGGGCTTTTTCGCGCGACCGAACACTTCGGCTTCGATCCCTGCCTTTTCCAGTTCCTTGCGCATGTCGCGGGTGATGCGCGGTATCACGTCACCGGATTCCCGCTGCAAGGTAATGAACCGGCGGATGATCGATTGCCGCCCTTCCGGATTCAGCACCCGGAAAGACAGATCCTCAAGCTCTTCGCGCATCCACTGCATCCCCATGCGCCCGGCCAGCGGGGCGAAAATGTCCATGGTTTCGCGCGCCTTTTGCAGCTGCTTGTCGGGGCGCATAGACTTGATCGTGCGCATGTTGTGCAACCGGTCGGCCAGCTTCACAAGGATCACCCGCAGGTCCTTGGACATCGCCATGAAAAGCTTGCGGAAATTCTCGGCCTGCTTGGTCTCGACGCTCGAAAGCTGCAGGTTCGTCAACTTGGTGACGCCATCGACCAGCCCCGCCACCTCGTCGCCGAATTTCTGCGCGACCTCGCCATAGGACGCCTTGGTGTCCTCGATCGTGTCATGAAGCAGTGCGGTGATGATCGTCGCATCATCCAGCCGCTGTTCCGTCAGGATCGCGGCAACCGAAACAGGATGGCTGAAATACGGCTCGCCCGAATGCCGGAACTGCCCTTCGTGCATGGACGCCCCATAGGCATAGGCGTCCCGCAGCCGTTGTACGTTTGTCTTGGGATTGTAGTTGCGGACCAGCTCGATCAGATCGTCTGCTGAAATCATCTGCCCCGCATCCTAACGCCGCTCAGCCCTGGCCTTGCGCTTCCATAAGAGCCCGAAGCAGTTTTTCCTCGGACATGTCGTCATCCGCCGGCTTGTCGGCCTCGGCCCCCATCAGCAACGCCATCGAATCCTCTTCGGGTTCATCGACCTCGATCTGGCTCTGGTTGCTTTCGATCAGGCGCTCGCGCAGGTCGTCTGCACGCTGGGTTTCATCCGCGATTTCACGGAGGGACACGACAGGGTTCTTGTCGTTGTCACGATCCACGGTCACGGCGGACCCTGCCGAGATCTCACGCGCCCGATGGGCTGCGAGCATCACCAGTTCGAACCGGTTCGGAACCTTGTCTACGCAGTCTTCAACCGTCACGCGGGCCATTGTATAATCTCCAGCTTCGCAATTTGTCTGTACAGAGATAGCGTATCTAGGACGGAACGCGCTGGAACACAAGGCGATAAGCTTCACGAATGCGGGTTCTCCGCTGCCCTCATGCTTGGTTTTAAAGGGGCCGGACGGCCTCGCGATCCGCTTCCGGCAGGTCAGCCGCCATCTCGCGCACGGTGGCGTCGAGGATGGGATGGCGCCAGTCCGGACAGAGATCCATCATGGGAACAAGGACAAAGGCCCGGTCCTGCATCCTTGGATGCGGCAGGATCAGTTGATCAGGCGCTTTTTTTTGCTGCATTTCCAAAGGGAGCTCCCGCCACACCTGATGCGATTTCACGTCAGGCGCGACATTCTGACCCACGAACAGCAGATCAAGGTCGACAGTTCGAGCGCCCCAGCGGTCCCGCCTTTCGCGACGAAAGTCGTTTTCCACCGCATGTAATTGATTCAACAATCCTTCTGCCGGAAACTTAGATTCAATAAGAATAACAGCGTTAACAAAATCTGGCCCCGCGCCAGCCGGAAAACACGGCGTCGCGAAAAACCTGCTTACTGCGCGAATCATTACGCCGCGATTGGCCAGCCGCTCGACCGCGCTGACCAGCGTCATCGAGGGATTCATTTCCCCAAATGGCAGGTTGCCGCCGAGCGCAACGCAGGAAACTGACCGGAATCCGTTCATTTCTGTCACCCGTTCATGATGTCTTTACCCTTGCGGTCAGACATAGTTTTCTTATTTTATTAGGACCGCTTCGCCGATTTTAGCACTCACTCACGGAACTCCAAGGTGGGGCGGATTACCGGAAGGACAACTTGATGTTTTACAAAGACGAACGGCTCGCGCTGTTCATCGATGGTTCGAATCTTTACGCGGCGGCCAAGGCTCTGGGTTTTGATATCGACTATAAATTGCTTCGTCAGGAATTTATGCGGCGAGGCAAAATGCTGCGTGCGTTTTATTATACCGCACTGCTCGAGAACGATGAATATTCCCCGATCCGCCCCCTTGTCGACTGGTTGCATTACAATGGTTTTTCCATGGTGACAAAACCGGCCAAGGAATACACCGACAGCCTTGGCCGCCGTAAGGTCAAAGGCAACATGGATATCGAACTGGCAGTCGACGCGATGGAACTCGCACCGCGAGTCGACCATATCGTGCTCTTCTCCGGCGATGGCGACTTCCGTCCGCTGGTCGAAAGCCTCCAGCGTCAGGGCGTGCGCGTTTCCGTGGTTTCCACGATCCGCAGCCAGCCCCCGATGATATCCGATGACCTGCGCCGTCAGGCCGACAACTTCATCGAACTCGAAGAGCTGCGCGATGTCATAGGACGTCCGCCGCGCGAAACGCCCGAAGAAGCGACCCGTGTCGCAGCCGCAGGCGCAAAGTAAGTAAAGGTCTGGCCACCCCGGAACCGGCAACTCACCCGGCACCGGATCAGCCATACCATATCCAAAGCCCGTCGCAGCCAGAATGGCAGCGTTTCGCGTTGAACCCCGGTTCGACGCGAAACGGGTTTGGGGACACCAATTATTCTCCGACGCAGGTGGTGGACGACGCCGCTCTGCCGGTTTACCCCTGTTGCCAAGGAGAACCCGATGACGAAACCGCCGCTCACTCTCTATCTTGCCGCCCCCCGTGGCTTTTGCGCCGGGGTCGATCGCGCCATCAAGATCGTCGAGATGGCCATCGACAAATGGGGGGCCCCTGTCTACGTCCGGCACGAAATCGTCCATAACAAATACGTGGTCGACGATCTCAAGGCCAAGGGCGCGATTTTCGTCGAGGAACTCGAAGACTGCCCCGACGACCGCCCGGTGATCTTTTCCGCCCATGGCGTCCCCAGGGCCGTCCCGGCCGAAGCCGCCCGGCGCGAGATGATCTACGTGGATGCCACCTGCCCACTGGTCTCCAAGGTTCATATCGAAGCCCAGCGCCACGCCGAAAACGGGCTCCAGATGATCATGATCGGCCATGAGGGCCACCCCGAAACCATCGGCACCATGGGCCAGCTCCCCGCGGGTGACGTGTTGCTTGTCGAAACGGTGGACGATGTGGCCAGCGTCGAGGTGCGCGATCCCGAACAGATCGCCTATGTCACCCAGACCACGCTCAGCATCGACGACACCGCCGAAATCGTGGCCGCGCTCAAGACCCGGTTTCCGGCCATCGTCAGCCCGCACAAGGAAGACATCTGCTACGCGACAACCAACCGGCAGGAAGCGGTCAAGGCCATCGCCCCCCGTGCCGAGGCGATGCTGGTGGTCGGTGCCCCGAACTCCTCCAACTCCAAACGTCTGGTCGAAGTCGCCGCCCGCAATGGCTGCGGCTATTCCCAGCTCGTCCAGCGCGCCACGGATATCGACTGGCGCGCCATCGAGGGAATTTCGACCCTGGGCCTGACCGCCGGTGCTTCGGCCCCCGAAACGCTGGTAAACGAGGTGATCGACGCGCTCGGTACCCGGTTCGACGTAACCGTGGAAATGGTTGAAACCGCCGTCGAAAACGTGGAATTCAAAGTTCCCCGCGTGCTCCGCGTCCCGGCATGAGAAACGTCCCCACGACCGCCCTGCTGCTTGGCCTTGCCGGGCTGATCCCCTTTGTCTGGGGCGCGCTGACCTATCTGAATGCCGGTCTTGCCAACTGGGGCGCCTCAGCGCTGGGGCCGCGATTTGTCGGGCCTTACATCCAGCTCGCCTATGGCGCGGTTATCCTCAGCTTCATGTCCGGCGTGCTCTGGGGCTTTGCCTCCAAGACCAGCGGCGCCCGTGCTGCCATTGGCTATGTGCTGTCGGTGATCCCCGCACTCTGGGCCTTTTTCATGACTGGCGGCGGTCCTGTCAGCGCCGGCCTCAACCTGATCTTCGGCTTTGCCGGGTTGCTGCTGCTCGACATGGCCTTTGCCTCCTGGGGTCTGGCCCCGCGCTGGTGGATGCCCCTGCGCCTGGTGCTTACGGCCATCGTCATTGTCTGCCTCGCCGTTGGAGTATTTCTATGAGCGATCAAAGAACCCTCGACGTCTATGCGCGCAAGGCGTCCGATTACAGTACCATGACCGATGAATACGAAGCCCCGCAGCTTGCCGGTTTCATGGCCGACCTTCCCCCCGGCGGGCATGTGCTCGACCTTGGCTGTGGCCCCGGCAAGGAAGCCGCGGCAATGGCGCGCGCGGGCTTCAAGGTCACGGCAGTGGACGCGGTACCGGAAATGGTCGAACTCGCCAGCGCCTACCCCGGGGTCGAGGCGCGCTGCGAAACCTTCGACGATCTCTCGGGCGAATACATCTATGACGGCGTCTGGGCCAATTTCAGCCTGCTCCACGCCGCGCGTGAGGATATGCCGCGCCACCTCGCCGCAATCCACCGCGCGCTGAAACCCGGCGGGCGCTTTCACATCGCCGTCAAGACCGGGACCGAGGCGAAACGCGACCGGCTCGACCGGCTCTATACCTATTTTACCGGCCCCGAGCTGACCGGCCTTCTGGAATTCGCGGGGTTCACCTGCACCGCCTCCGAAGCGGGCCGCTCCAAGGGGCTCGACGAAACCTATGCCGGATGGATCGCGATCTCTGCCCATGCCTGAACTTTTTGCCTATACAGACGGGGCCTGCTCCGGAAATCCCGGTCCGGGCGGCTGGGGCGTTCTCATGCGCGCGATGGACGGTGACCAGATCGTCAAGGAACGCGAGCTCAAGGGCGGCGAGGCCGCGACCACGAACAACCGCATGGAACTGCTGGCCGCGATCAACGCGCTCGAGGTGCTCGAACGGCCAAGCCAGCTGACCATCGTGACCGACAGCAACTACGTCAAGAACGGCATCACCAGCTGGATTCACGGCTGGAAAAAGAATGGCTGGAAAAACGCGGCGAAAAAGCCGGTGGCCAATGCCGAACTGTGGCAGAGGCTCGATACCGCGCAGGCCCGGCACAAGGTCACGTGGAAATGGGTCAAAGGCCATGCCGGTCACCCGGAAAACGAGCGGGCCGATGAACTGGCCCGCTCGGGAATGAAACCCTTCAAGTCTTAAGCCGCTGCCTTAAGGGCACTGGTAGAACTTGGCCCGGTTTCCCCGGCATTCCGCCAGATTGGTGCCCGCTTCCGGCAGCAGCTTCGTGCGGCGCGGCTCGATACTGCCGTCCGGCAGGGCCGGCTGGCGCGGCGAGGTCCTCGGCGCCGGGTCCTGCACCAGTGGCTCGGGCTTGGGCGGCTTTGGCGTTGTCCTCGGCGGGGTGTGGCGCACAACCACGGGGGCCGGGCAGTCCACATCCGGGTTTTCCTCGACACGGGCCAGCGCCTCTTTCAGGGCATCTTCGCTGGTCCCCGGATCGCGCGGCACGTCGACACCCGATTGCTCGATGAACCGGTCGATGGCCGCCCGCGAGCCGCGCCCGATGATCCCGTCGATTGCCCCGCGATAGCAACCCGCGTCACCCAGCAGCCGCTGCAACCGGCGCGCCGCCTCGTCACGGCTCAGGATGGACTGGACTGGCACGATGACCAGCGTCCGCGACTCGCCCTCCTGCTCGGGCCGGGCCGCGATCTCGCTGCTTTCCTCGGGATCGGTCGCCGGGGTGAAATAGGCATCCGCCTCGCGCAGAGCCTCGCGCTTTTCCAGTGCAAAGGCATAAAGCGGATGATCCGCCTGATCCTGATGGCGCACGAGGAAATCGTTCCAGTCCTCAAAAGTGCCGTCGCGATCAATGCGGACGAAATCCTCGCTGATGCCCGACGTGGCTGTGGCAGCCTGAACCGGCTCGCGATGGCTGTTCGGGTTGATCACGAACTCACCACCCCCAAGCGAGGCATAGACAAAGGGCGCCGCATCGGGAACCGACTTGCGCATCTTGTCCCGCACCCGGCCCAGCAGGCGGCGCACATCGGTCGGCGGCTCCTGCATCGCGGCAAGAAAGGCAGTGGTAAAGGGAGAATTCTCTCCGGCGACTCCATCCGGGGTAATACCGCCCGCCGCCGCCGCATAGGCGATCAGCGTATCGGACTGCGCCGTCTCGACCCGGCCAAGCCCGCTAGAAACGCTGCGCCCCCCGGTCGAAGACTGCATCCGCGTGACAAAGGGGTTGTTGCGGCAGGCGTCCAGCACCACCATCCGCAGCTTGCCCGCGCCGGATATCTGGCCGAGCACAAGGTCGAGATCGACCATCTCAAGCTCCGCGTCGCGAGCGTCTTCAAGCCGGGCATCCACCGGGATCAGGTAGTTACGGCCGCCGACCTCGATACCGTGCCCCGCGTAATAGACCAGCGCCATCTCGGCAGCATCCGCGCGCTGGCGAAAATCGCGCAGCGCATCGCGCATCTCGTTGCGGGTCAGGTCTGTGGCTGCGATCACGTCGAACCCCTGACGGGCCAGCGCCTGCGCCACATCCTGGGCATCGTTATGAGGATTATCCAGCCGCGCCACCGCGCTGTACTCGGCATTGCCGATCACCAGCGCCACCTTGGAGGCAGCGGCGGACAGGGGAAAGATCAGAAGGAAAAGGACAATCAGAAAATTTTTCATGGCTCTCATGAACCGAAAAGCGGTCCAAGCCTCTCGTGGGTTGGGAAGGGTCTGAATTGTACCCCGATTACATCATGAGTGGTCGCAACTGTCTGTGAACCGGGTCACCCAGTCAAATTGCTGTTGAGAGGTGCGCTCTTATGGGGAAGCTCCGGTAAACGTTTGATGGGCGCAAACCGGCTCTCAGTTACGCGACCGTTCGGGCGCCGCAAGTTCAGGAGGAGCGACAAAACCTGTACTGTGGCGGCCGAAACTTTGACCAGCCTCTACAATTAAGCAAAGCAGGCTGTTTGCATCTCCGGCGGCTAAACCAGCCAAATCCGCTTCGCCGCACAATCCGGAGCTTTCTCAGATCCTGCAAGGCTTCACTGATCCCGCCCCAAAATTCGGGAAAATCACAGTGAAGATCAGATATTGCCCTGCGGCGAATGCCGCCGTCGAGAACCCTCGGGCATAACGGCCAAGTATCAGCTCTCGCCCAACTGGCTCCCCACCGGAACTGGACGACCGCGCAGAAACGTCTCTTCGTCCTGCGCGCCTTTGCCCGCGCGTTGCAGGCGTTTCAGGTGTAGAAGTCCCGTGCCGCAAGCGACGGTAAGACCCGGCCCAACGACCTCACCGGTCCCCGCGCCTGTGGGAGGTTCCTGCGACAAGACTTCGGAATCGAGCAGCTTGACCCGTTCGCCATCGATCAGGCACCAGGCCCCGGGGAAGGGTGAAAGACCACGGATCTGCCGGTCGATTGCGACCGCGTCGCCGCTCCAGTCGACCCGCGCCTCGGCCTTGTCTATCTTGGCCGCATAGGTCACGCCCTCTTCCGGCTGCGGCACGGGCGTCAGCCTGTCGATATCATCCAGCGCGCGCAGGATCAGACTGGCCCCCATCGCGCTGAGGCGGTCATGCAGCGTGGCGGTGGTATCTTTGGCGGTGATTTCCGTCGCCTCGCGGAGCAGCACCGGACCGGTATCCAGCCCCGCTTCCATCTGCATGATGCAAACTCCAGTTTCGGCGTCGCCCGCCATGATCGCCCGATGGATCGGCGCGGCCCCGCGCCAGCGCGGCAAGAGCGAGGCGTGGATGTTGAGACAGCCACGGCGGGGCGCGTCCAGCACCGCCTGCGGCAGGATCAGACCATAGGCGACGACAACAGCGATATCGGGATAGAGCGCGGCAAGCGCGTCTTGCTCTTCGGCAGACTTCAGCGAAACCGGGTGGCGTACTGTCAGCCCCAGCTCCTCGGCGCGCTGCTGCACCGGGGAGGGCCGGTCTTTTTTGCCGCGACCGGCGGGCCTTGGAGGCTGGCAATAGACGGCGGCGACGTCATGGCCGGCCTCGACCAGCGCATCGAGCACCGGGACCGAGAAATCGGGGGTTCCCATGAATATCAACCGCATCGTCTCAGCTCCTGCCTGTTCGGGGCGGGATGTAGCAGGGCGCGCGTTCGGATGCTACCTTTGGAAATGAAATGAGCCCCTCTGGGGCTCATGCCTCCGGCGGGGATATTTTGAGACCCAAAGAAGGGGGGAGGTCGCGTGTTCAGCCGAGCTTGCGCGCCTTACGCAGGAGCATGTCGCGTTTGACCTTGCTGAGATTGTCGAAATACATCCGGCCCTGAAGATGGTCGATCTGGTGCTGGACGCTGGTGGCGTCGAGCGCGACGAAGTCCCGTTCGGTCGTGGCGCCGGTTTCGTCCATGTAGCGGACCGTCACGGCACGGGGACGTTTTATCTTGGCCGAAATCCCGGGCAGGTTGGGGCTTGCCTCTTCGTGTTCGCGCAACTCGACGGAGCGGTGCAGGATCTCGGGGTTGGCAAGGCGGATCGCGCGGCCGCGTTCGCGAGAAGTATCCACCACCGCGAGTTGCAGCATCATGCCGATCTGCGGCGCGGCAAGGCCGACGCCGGGCATCGCCTCCATCGTGTCGATCATGTCCTGCCAGATCGCGCGGATCTCATCGGTGATGGATTCGACCGGTTCTGCGGCGGTGCGCAGGCGCTTGTCTGGCCAGAGCAGGCAGCGGCGGGCGGTCATGCGCGGGCCTTTTCGTACGCCGCGCGGGCAAGATCGGCCTCGGTCTCCGCCAGGCGGTCAAAGGTCACCGTCCCGTTGAGGTGGTCGAGTTCATGCTGCACGCAGGCGGCGGCAAAGCCCTGGAACCGCTGCTGCCGTGCGGCGCCGTCCGGATCTGTCCAGGCCAGTTCCACCCATTCGGGGCGGGAAACCTCGACGAGGATGCCGGGGATCGAGAGGCAGCCCTCCGGCCCGCTGGCGAGCGTCTCGGAGTGATCGGTGATTTTTGGGTTTATAAAGGCCATCGGCGTGGGCTTGTCTTCCTTCCACGTGGTATCGGTCACGAAAAGCCGTTTCGTTACGCCGATCTGCGGCGCGGCGAGGCCACGGCCCGGTGCGGCATACATGGTCTCGAACATATCCGCGATCAGGTCGGAGAGGTCCTCTTCCGCGCCGACGGGGGTGCAGGGTTTTGACAGGACCGGATCGGGCCAGAGGCGGATCTTGCGCAAACCCATCAGCCGCGCGCCTTTTCGCGCTTCAGCTTGACCATCTTGCGGGTGATCATCTGGCGTTTCATCGGTTTGAGGTAGTCGATGAACAGCTTGCCGTTCAGGTGATCAATCTCATGCTGCACGCAGGTGGCCCAAAGCCCGTCGAAACCGGCCTTCTGAAGCTTGCCGTCGCGATCCAGCCAGCTCACCTCGACCTCGGCGGGGCGGGTCACCTCGGCATATTGCTCGGGAATAGACAGGCAGCCTTCCTCGTAGACCGAAGTTTCCTCGGAAGAGGCAGTCACCTCGGGGTTGAACATCACCATCGGGCGCGGCGCTTCACCCTCTTCCTTGACGCAGTCCAGCACGATCAGGCGCGAAAGCACGCCGATCTGCGGCGCGGCCAGCCCGATACCCGGCGCGTCATACATGGTTTCCAGCATGTCATCCGCCAGCTTGCGCAACTCGTCGGACATATCGTCGACGGGGGCGCAGACCTTTTTCAGGCGGGGATCGGGATGGATCAGGATATCTCGCTTCATGCAGGCGATTTAGGCGATTGCCCCGGTCTTCGCAACGCCCCTTGCGTCTGGCGCAGGGCGGGATAGCTTGTCCGGCAAATCGCAGGAGCCCTTATGAGTACGCAAGACCCGTCCGTATTTGACGAGATTATCGAACGCCGCGGCACTGACAGTGCCAAATGGGACCGCATGGAGAAAGTCTATGGCGTGCCCTCCGATGGCGGCCTGCCCATGTGGGTGGCCGATACCGACTTCCGCGCGCCGCAGGTGGTGCTCGACCGGTTGCAAAAGGCGATCAGCCACGGGATCTTCGGCTATGCGGACAATTCGGATGAATTCAACGCCGCGATCCAGTGGTGGATGCAGAACCGGCACGGCTGGGAGGTCGAGGCCGACTGGATCTTTACCACGACCGGGATCGTGAATGCCGTTGGCATGTGCCTTGATGCCTTTACCGCCCCCGGCGATGGGATCATCTTGTTCACGCCTGTCTACCATGCCTTTGCCAAGGTCATCAATGCGGCCGGGCGTCGGGTGGTCGAACTCCCGATGATCGAGGAAAATGGCCGTCACAAGATGGATTTCGCCGCCTATGACGCCCTGCTGGACGGCTCGGAAAAGATGGTGATCCTCTGCTCGCCCCATAACCCGGGCGGCACCGTCTGGACCCGCGAAGAGCTTTGCCAGCTGGGCGATTTCGCGAAACGGCATGACCTGCTGCTGGTCTCGGACGAAATCCACCATGATCTGATCTATCCCGGCGAAAAGCACCTGCCGATGCCCGTGGCCGATCCTTCGGTCATCGACCGGCTTCTGATGCTGACCGCGCCCTCGAAAACGTTCAACGTCGCGGGACTGCACACCGGCAATGTCATCATTCAGGACGAAACTCTGCGCGATACCTTTGCCGCACGCATGCGGGCGATTAACCTGTCCGGCAACTCGCTTGGCAACTTTGCGCTGGCCGCTGCCTATTCGCCCGAGGGCGCTGAATGGGTTGATGCGCAGATGGCCTATCTCGACGAGAACCGCAAAATCTTCGACGAAACGATCAACAGCATTCCCGGGCTGAAATCCATGCCGCTGCAGGCGACCTACCTGTCATGGGTGGATTACGCCGATACCGGGATGAGCGCCGAGGAATTCTATCGCCGGGTGGAACAGGATGCACAGATCGCAGTGAACCACGGCGACACCTTCGGCACCGGCGGTGAAAACTGCGCGCGCTTCAACATCGGCACCCAGCGGGCGAGGATCGAGGAAGCCTGCACGCGGTTGAAAAAGGCCTTTGCCGACCTTCAGTAGGATACGGCTGCCGCGTCCCTACTCCCCCGGCAGGTACGCCACCGGGGTCTTGGGGTCGCGGTAGAAATCCAGCGGCGCGGTATCATGCGCCAATGTCGAGCGTTTGAACTCGTAGCGCATTTCGCCCAGATCGGCCTCGGAGGCCACAATCAGGCACTGGTAGAGATGCTCGGCCCCGTCATAAAGGTCGACCAGCCCGCGCAGCGGAGGCACCGTCGCCTCTTCGACCGAAAATCCGTCGCGCCAGAGATGCAGCACGGGGTAGATCTTCTCCCCCACATGCACCCTCAGACGCGATTTGCGGCGCATCCCGGCAAGGCGCGCGGCATTCATTTCGTCCTGAATGGTTTTTGGCACAAAGTTTTCCATGGCACGACACTCCCCAGATCGACGCTATAAGGATGCGCCGAAGTCAGAATAAATCAACTGTTCACTTAACGATTGTCTGTTTCCGAAACATGACAACCGCGGAGTTTTCCGACCCGCATGTGCATGCGCGCAACCTGTCTGCGCGCTCACCGACAGTAGGGTTTTGGCCCGGACGCTCTATTTATCTGGCCAAAGCTGATCTTAAGGAGGAAGACATGGGCGTTCTGGTCGATGGAAAATGGCAGGACAAATGGTACGACACAGAATCAACGGGCGGCGAATTCAAACGGGAAGAATCCAGTTTTCGCAACTGGGTCACCGCGGATGGCAGCGCCGGTCCCGCCGGCGAGGGCGGCTTCAAGGCCGAATCGGGCCGCTACCATCTCTATGTCAGTTTCGCCTGCCCCTGGGCGCACCGGACGCTGATCTTCCGCAAGCTGAAACAACTTGAGGACCATATCGACATTTCCGTGGTGCACCCGGACATGCTCGAAAAGGGCTGGACTTTTTCCACCGATTTTCCCGGCGCGACGGGCGACAGGCAGTTCGGCCTGGATTACCTGCACGAGGTCTACATCAAGGCTGTACCCGACGTGAACGGCCGCGCCACCGTGCCGGTGCTCTGGGACAAGAAGACCGGCCAGATCGTATCGAACGAAAGCTCGGAAATCATCCGCATGTTCAACTCGGCCTTTAACGAGGTCACCGGCAATACGGACGACTATTGGCCCGAGGACCTGCGTGAGGCCATCGAACCGGTGAACGACCGGATCTACAACACGGTAAACAACGGGGTCTACAAGGCCGGGTTCGCCACCACGCAGGAGGCCTACGAAAAGCCGGTGCATGAACTGTTCGACAGTCTCGACTGGCTCGAAGAGCGCCTGTCCGAAAACCGCTACCTCATGGGCGACAAGATCACCGAGGCCGACTGGCGGCTGTTCCCGACCCTGATCCGTTTCGATCCGGTCTACCACCTGCATTTCAAATGCAACCGGCGCCGGGTTATCGATTATCCCAACCTCTGGGCCTACACGCGCGAGCTTTACCAGTGGCCGGGGGTGTCAGACACCGTGGTCTTCGATCATTTCGTGCGCCACTACCACTACAGCCACGACACGATTAACCCGAACCGGATCATCCCGATCAACCCGGTTCTGGATTACAACGAACCCCACGGCCGGGGCGATTAACGCTCCGAGGCGTAATGCTCGACCATCGCCGCCAGATCCTCTGGCGGCGTTTCGCTCTGCACATAGGCGCAGGCGTTGCAGCTATGGGCAAAGATCGACCCGTCCGAGAAAAAGCTGGTGTTGGTGACAAAGATCACCCGTGCCTCCGGCCGCCGGTAGCTGGCGAAATCCGAAATCGCCAGCGCGCTGCCGTTATCAAGCACGAGGTCCAGCACCATGATGTCGAAATCAGATTTCTGCAACTCGAAGATCGCATCCTCCTGACTGTGAACCAATGTCACCTCCGCCCCCTGGCGAACCAGGTGACCGCACCACAGCTTGCCAAGCTCGGCATTGGATTCGACGATCAGAACCTTCATAACCGGATCATATACCTGTCTGGTTCAGTTGTGGTGGCCCTCAAGCCACGCCATTGGTGATCTGCCCATACTGTTAACAATTGCTTAATGATGAACGCATAGGGCAATTTTCTTAACCAAGTCTTGTCATTCCGGCGGGTTTCCGCTTCAAAACTTGACATTCTCCCGGTCACGAAAAGGAATATAGCATGGGTGGTCCGATAAAGACACTCGGAAAGCCCCAGCGCGATCACGGCGGCAGAATCGATGCGTCGCGCGCGATCTATGGCGGAGACGTTAAAGATTGGCTCGACCTTTCCACGGGCATCAATCCCCGCCCTTATCCGGTATCCGGCTTTCCCGCGCGTGACTGGACCGCCCTGCCCGATCATAATGCGCAAACCCGTCTGCTAAAGGCCGCGCGGCGTTTCTGGCAAGTGCCCGAAACGGCCGATATTCTTGCTGCGCCCGGTGCATCCGCTCTGATCGCCCGCATGCCCGCACTCGCCCCCACGGGCCGCGTCCGCATCCCCCAGCCAACCTATAACGAACACGCCGCCGCCTTTGCCGCGCAGGGCTGGGATGTCACCGACACGGGCGCAGCCGATGCGCAGGTCGTCGTGCACCCCAACAACCCCGATGGCCGCCTCTGGTCCCCGTCAAACTTCGACACCAGCCTGACCGTCATCGACGAGAGCTTTTGCGATGTCACGCCCGACCAAACCCTCGTGAATCTGGCCGACCGCCCCGGCACCGTGATCCTCAAGAGCTTTGGCAAATTCTGGGGCCTCGCCGGTCTGCGGCTGGGTTTTGCCATCGCCCGCCCCGAGGTCATCGCCCGCCTTTCCGATCTGACCGGCCCATGGGCGGTCTCCGGTCCGGCGCTGCGCATCGGTGCTAATGCACTCGAAAACCCCGCCTGGGCCGAGGACACCCGCAAGCGGCTTGCCAGCGACGCCGCCCGGCTCGATCGCCTGATGACCGGCAGCGGGGCCGAGATCGCGGGCGGCACCGACCTCTTCCGCCTCTATAAGGTCGATGTTGCCGCCAAGTGGCAGGATCGGCTGGCGCGGTCCTATATCTGGACACGGATTTTTCCCTATTCCCCGCATTTCCTGCGGCTTGGCCTGCCGGACGGCGATGGCTGGGCGCAGCTGCAAGACGCTCTGTGAGCACAGCTGCTCTTCTATCGCTCGCGCTGCTGCTCGACGGCGCATTGGGAGAGCCGCAATGGCTCTGGTCCCGCCTGCCGCACCCCGCCGTGCTGATGGGGCGCGCTGTCGGCTGGCTCGACCGAACCCTTAACAGCGGCAACGCCAAACGCGCCAAAGGCATCCTCGCCCTCTCCGCGCTCGTAACCGGCGCAATCCTCCTTGGCCTCGCGCTTTCGGGCCTCGGCGACATCATCACCGTTCTCATCGCCGCCATCCTGCTTGCACAGCGCTCGCTCTGCGACCATGTGGCGGATGTTGCCCACGGCCTGCGGGGATCGCTAGACGAGGGCCGCTCCATGGTGGCGCGCATCGTCAGCCGCGATACCTCGGGCATGGACGCGCCCCGCATCGCCCGCTCCGCCATCGAAAGCGGGGCCGAGAACCTCTCGGACGGGGTCATCGCCCCCGCTTTCTGGTTCCTGATCGCGGGCCTGCCCGGCCTGCTCGCCTACAAGATCGTGAACACCGCCGACAGCATGATCGGCTACCGCAATCCACGTTATGAATCCTTTGGCTGGGCCGCCGCCCGCTTCGATGACCTGATGAACTGGATCCCCGCCCGCCTCACCGGCTTTATCATCGCTGCCCTCTCTGGCGGCCTTGGCGACTGGTCTGCCATCACCCGCGACGCGCGACAGCATCGTTCCCCCAACGCAGGCTGGCCCGAAGCCGCGATGGCCCGTGCCTTGAATATCGCCCTTGCCGGTCCGCGCAGCTATGACGGCGTGATGCGCGACCTTCCTTGGGTCAATGGCGAGGGTCGCCGCGACATCGGCGCGCCCGACGTTGACGACAGCGTGAAAATGCTCTGGAAGGTCTGGCGCGTTGTGGTGATCTTTACCATCCTCGCCGCATGTGTGATGTCACTGACGACCTGAGAACAAATCAGTGAACCGGATCAGATATATGCGCCTTTTGCCCACCGTCCTCGCCGCGATCACGGCCGCCTCACCGCTCTTAGCCCAATGCGGCGGCTCGTTCAGCAGCTTTGTCAAAGGGCTCGAGGACGAGGCGATCTCGCGCGGTCATGACCCGGCGACCGTCAATGCGTTTTTCGATTCTGCCCGGCATGACGACAAGGTGCTGCGCGCCGACCGCGCGCAGGGCGTGTTCCAGAAACCCTTTATCGAATTTTCCCGCCGCCTGATCTCGCAGGACCGGATCAATCGCGGCCAGAGTAACGCGCAGAAATACGATGCCATCTTCAACAAGATCGAACGTGACTATGGCGTCTCCCGCGGCGTGCTCCTTGCCTTCTGGGCTTTCGAGACCGATTACGGCGCGTTTCAGGGCGATTTCAACACGCTGAACGCGCTGGTCACGCTCTCGCATGACTGCCGCCGCCCGGAACTCTTCCGCCCGCAGATCTTTGCCGCGCTCGAACTTTACAAGCACGGCGATTTCGACCCGAGAAACACCACCGGCGCATGGGCAGGCGAAATCGGCATGGTCCAGATGCTGCCCGAGGACATCCTCGAAAACGGCGTCGATGGCGATGGCGACGGTCACGTGATGCTGAAAACCTCCGCCCCCGATGCGCTGATGTCGGGCGGCAAGATGTTGTCGTCCCTCGGCTGGCGTCCGGATGAGCCCTGGATTCAAGAGGTCACGCTGCCGACCAACATGGACTGGTCGCTGACCGGGCTGGAAGAAAGCCGCACGGTCCAGCAATGGGCGCAGATGGGCGTTCTGCCCCGCACCGGGTCACTGCCAAATGCGAACATGCAGGCTTCGATCCTGCTGCCACAGGGGCACAAGGGCCCCGCCTTTATCGCCTACCCCAATTTCCGCGTCTATTTTGAGTGGAATCAAAGCTTTACCTACGTTATGACGGCCGCCTATTTCGCTACAAGGCTCGAAGGTGCGCCAGTCTATGACGCGGGCAATCCCGATCCGGGCCTCAGCGGCGGCGAGATGAAACAGCTGCAAGCCAAGCTTGAGGCGCGCGGCCATCACGTTGGTGCTGTCGATGGCATCCTCGGCGCGAATACCCGCGCCGCCGTCCGCGCCGAACAGGCGCGCCTTGGCCTGCCGGTCGATGGCTGGCCCACGCCCACGCTGCTCGGGCGGCTCTGAACAAGACTGGCCGTAACGCCCGCTCTCGCTTACACTCCCCCGCACCAACCGGTGCGGGCGCAAGCCGCCGCTCTCCATTCCCAGTGAGGCGCAAGGCCATGACGATACCCAAGAACTCGATCTTCCTCTGGTATGACCGCGAGGCCGAAGCCGCCGCCACCTTCTACGCGGCCACCTTCCCCAACAGCGAGGTCCGCTCGGTCCAGACCGCCCCCGCCGAATTCCCGATGGGCAGCAAGGGCGACACGCTGCTGGTCCTGTTCACCGTGTGCGGCATCCCCTGCATCGGGTTGAACGGTGGTCCGGCCTTTATCCAGAGCGAGGCCTTCTCGTTCCAGATCGCCACCGACACGCAGGAAGAAACCGATCACTACTGGAACGCGATCACCACCAATGGCGGGCAGGAAAGCGTCTGCGGCTGGTGCAAGGACCGCTGGGGCATTTCCTGGCAGATCACCCCCCGCGTGCTGACCGAGGCCTTGGCAAGCGGCGGCCCGACAGCCGCCCGCGCCTTCAACGCGATGATGGAAATGGGCAAGATCGACATCGCCACCATCGAGGCGGCGATCAGGAGCTAGGCAGCCTCAGGCCACCATCTGTTCGGCTTTCTTCAGATCGACCGACACAAGCTGGCTGACACCCTGTTCCTGCATCGTCACCCCGAACAGACGGTCCATCCGGCTCATCGTCACCGCGTGGTGCGTGATGATCAGAAACCGGGTTTCAGTCCGGCGGCACATCTCGTCCAGCAAATCGCAGAACCGGGTCACGTTGGCATCATCCAGCGGCGCGTCCACCTCGTCGAGCACGCAGATCGGCGCCGGGTTCGCGAGGAACACAGCAAAGATCAGCGCCATCGCCGTCAGCGTCTGCTCGCCCCCGGACAAAAGCGACAGGGTTGAAAGCTTCTTGCCCGGCGGCTGGCACATGATCTCCAGCCCGGCTTCCAGCGGATCGTCGCTTTCGACCATGACCAGATTGGCCTCGCCCCCGCCGAACAGGTGTTTGAAAAGCATCGCGAAATTGCTGTTCACCTGCTCGAACGCCGTCAGCAGCCGTTCGCGGCCCTCGCGGTTAAGGCTGGCAATGCCAGACCGCAGCGTCTTGATCGCCTCTTCCAGATCAGCCTTTTCGTGCAAGAGCGTGTCATGCTCCTCCTGCACCTCGCGCGCATCTTCCTCAGCCCGCAGGTTGACCGCCCCCAGCGCATCGCGCTGGCGCTTGCAGCGGTTCACCTCGTTTTCCAGATTGTCCACCGTCGGGATCTGGTCCGGGGCCACGTCCAGCCGGGTCAGCAACTGGTTCGGCGTCATCTGCTGGCTCTCGGCAATGCGCTCCGCCGCCTGAGCCACGCTTTCCCGCGCCGCCTCGCTGCGTGCCTCTGCCGCCGCCCGCGCCTCGCGCGCCTCGGACGCCGCCCGTTCCGCGTCCCGCTCCGCCTGCGCCGCCTCGCGCAGCGCCGCTTCGCCCAGCGACAGCGCCTCACTCGAGGCTGCCTTGCGCTTTTCCGCCCGCGCGATCTCGATCGATACCGCATCGCGTTCCTGCGCCAGCCGATCCGGGGCAGCGCTGGCCTCGGCCAACTCGCCCTCGCTCGCGTCCTTGCGCTCGACCAGTTCCGCGATGCGCTTGCCCGCCGTCTCCAGCCGGTGCCGCCAGCCCGAGACTTCCTTGGTGATCTGCTGCGAGCGAGCAATCCGCGCCTCGCCCTCGCGGCGGATTTCGTCATGCGACGACCGACGGGTCATCATGGTGATCCGCGCGGCCTCGACGCCCTGCTTGATCTCCTCGATCTGCGCCCGCGCCGTATCGAGATCGCTCAGCCCTTCCAGCGCCGCTTCGGCCTCGCGCAGCTGTGTCCGTGCCGCCAGCGCGTCCTCGTTATGCCGCGTCACCGCGAGCGAGACGTTCTCAAGCCGCCCCTGCGCAAGGTTGCGCTCCGATTCCGCCCGGCTCAGCGCCCGAGCCGCATCGGCGACCGCCTGTTCCGCCTTGCGCCGCGCATCCCGCGCCGCCTTATCCGCCTCGGTCCGCTCGGCAAGCATCCGGCTCAGCGTCTCATGCGCCTGCCGCGCCCCGTCGGCGCGGGCGGTCACATGTTCCATTTCCTGCTTCAGTGCCTCAAGCCGGTTCAACTGCTCCAGCCGCAGCGCCGCCGCGCTTGGCGCATCTTCGGACCATGCCCGGTAACCATCCCAGCGCCAGAGATCGCCCTCAAGCGAAACCAGCCGCTGTCCGGGGCGCAGATGCGATTGCAATCGTTCGCCCTCATCCGCATCAACCAGCCCGATCTGCGCGATGCGGCGCGACAGGGCTGCTGGCCCGGTCACGTGATCTCCAAGCGGCTCGGCCTCTTGCGGCAGCGGCTGATGGCGCTCGTACACCGGCACCGTCACCCAGCCCGAGGGGCCGTCCTTATCCACCAGCGGCGCGCGCAGATCATCGGCCAGCGCCGCCCCCAGCGCCTTTTCATAGCCCGGCGCGACCTTCATCTCGTCCAGAACCTGACCGCCCTCGGCCGTGTCCCGCGCCAGCAGCTTGGCCAGCGCCGTGACCTCCGCCCGCAGCGCGCCCTGCTCGCCTTCGGCTTCGGAGCGTTGGGCGCGGGCTTCGGCCTCGCGGGTCTGGGTTTCGGCCCGGGCCTCCTCCGCCGCCGTCACCGCCTGTTCGGCGGCTTTCGCGGCCACCTGAGCCTCCGCCTCGGCCTTGCCCGCCGCTTCGAAATCGACAGAGGACCGGCCCAGCGCCGCCCGTGCTTCTTCGACGGCGCGGCGGGCTTTTTCCGCTTCGCTCTCGGCGCGATCCAACGTCTTGCGGCTGTCTTCCAGCAGGCGCCGCCCGGACTGGTAGCGCGCCGCAAGCCGCGCCACGTCTTCCGTCTCCTGGCTCAGCAGTGCCTCGCGCTCCTGCAGGACCGAGGCCGCCTGTTTCGCCGCATCCGAGGCCTCGGCCAGACGTCCCTCATGCCCCTCGCCCGCCTTGGCAAGTTCGGCCGCCTCCCAGTCGAGCCGCTCAATCGTCTCGCCCGCATCCTTGTTCAGACCCGATTCCCGGTCGATATCGCGGGAAAGCTGTTCGATCCGACCGTTCAGCGTCTCGATAGTCTGGCGCGCGCGCTCCTCCTGATCGCGGATCGTATCGCGCTGCACCATAAGCCGCTGCACCACCGCGGCGGCGATGGCCTCTTCCTCGCGCAGCGCAGGCAGCGCCTCTTCGGCGGCTGTCCTGTGCTTGATTGCCTCCTGCGTCGCCCGCTCGGCCTGCGAGGTCGCGAGCATCCGCTCGCGCAGCGCAACCTGCGCATCGGCGCTCGCCGTATCGGCCTCTTTCCAGCGGCGATAGAGCAACATGCCCTCGGCCTGCCGCAGCTGTTCCCCGATCTCGCGATAGCGCGCCGCCTGCCGTGCCTGCCGCGCCAGCTGCGCAAGCTGCGCCGCCAGCTGCTCGATCACGTCATCGACGCGCACAAGGTTCGCCTCGGCCCCGTTCAGCTTGAGCTCCGCTTCATGCCGCCGCTGGTACAACCCGGAAATGCCCGCCGCTTCCTCAAGGATACGCCGCCGCGCGGTCGGCTTGGCATTGATCAGCTCGGAAATCTGCCCCTGCCGCACCAGCGCCGGTGAATGCGAGCCCGTCGAGGCATCGGCAAACAGCATCTGCACGTCACGCGCCCGCACATCCTTGGAATTGGCCTTATAGGCGCTGCCCACGTCGCGGGTGATCCGCCGCACGATCTCCAGCTGGTCGGAATCGTTGAACCCGGCCGGGGCCAGCCGGTCGCCATTGTCGAGCAACAGGGACACTTCGGCAAAGTTCCGCGCCGGGCGTGTCGCCGCCCCGGCAAAGATCACGTCCTCCATGCCACCGCCCCGCATCGCGGTTGGCCGGTTTTCCCCCATCACCCAACGCAGCGCCTCAAGCAGGTTCGACTTGCCACAGCCATTCGGCCCGACAACCCCTGTCAGCCCGTTGGCAATGATCAGGTCGGTCGGATCGACGAAACTCTTGAAGCCGGTCAGCCGTAGCTTGGTGAATTGCAAAACGCGGGTTCCTGATTCCTCTGAGGGTTCAGAGTGGAATCCTCAAGCCGCCCCCGTCAACGGTTTTACCCATCATCTCGCGTATCAACTGCGCTTATCCACAAGATATCGGGAAAACTGGCAGGTTTTCGCGATCAATAGGGTGTACATTCGTAGTCGACGTAGGGTGAACCCTCGCCATTCCGGACCCAGCCCGCCACCTCAAGACAGCTATAAGAGAGCGGCACAGGCGGCAGGGCACGCGGCACGGGCTGACCCTTGCAGGCGAGGATCCCGGTCAACAGCGCGGGATCGCCACGGACCTCGCGCACCTTGCAGCCGCTGACCTCGGCCATGGCAAACGCCGCCCGTGCCCGGATCGGCCCCAGTCGCGGCGCATATTCCGGGTTGATCCGCACCGCCTCGGCCAGCCGTCCCCGGACCCGGATGTCGAAAACGGAACCGTCGACCGTGACGCGGGTAGCCGGGACATTTTCGAAATGGGTCCCCGCCGTATCACAGGCAACAAGAGCCAATAGGCACACCGCCCCCAGCCAGAGGCGCCAAAGAATTTTCGGAAAATTCTTCCAAATTTTTCTCAAAAATTTGTCCCCGTCGCAGATGGTTCACATCACGCCCCCACTCTCGCCCACTGATGGTTAACACCCGCTTTCCCACCCCCACCGCCATGCCACCATTGTGAGCTTCACCCCACCCGCTTATGATCCCGGCAAAAATCAGGAAGCACCTCATGCCGTTCACCAGGGTTGAACCGGAAAAGCTCTCGACCTCGGTCATTCGTCAGATCGAACAGTTGATCCTACGCGGCATCCTGCGCCCCGGTGAACGGCTTCCCTCGGAACGCGAACTCTCCGAGAAACTCGGCGTGTCACGTCCATCACTGCGCGACGCCATCGCCGACCTTCAGGAACGCGGCCTTGTGACGGCCCGTCCCGGCTCCGGCATCTACGTGGCCGAGGTACTCGGGTCGGCCTTTTCCCCGGCCCTGCGCCAGCTCTTCGCAACCCATGACGAAGCACTCTTCGACTATGTTGCCTTCCGCCGCGATATCGAGGCAATGGCCGCCGAACGCGCCGCCCGGCTTGCCACCGATGCCGATCGCGCGGTGCTTCAGGAAATCTTCGACAAGATGGAGGCCAGCCATGACCGGCGCGACCCCGAACGCAATGCCCGGCTCGACGCGCAGTTCCACAGCGCCATCATCGAGGCCAGCCATAACGTCGTGATGCTGCACATGATGCGCTCCATGTACGAACTGCTGCGCGAGGGCGTGTTCTACAACCGGCAGGTCATGTTCGCGCAGCAGACCTCGCGCGCCGCCCTGCTCGACCAGCACCGCGCCATTAATGCCGCTATCCAGGCGCGCGACGCCGAGGCCGCGAGCACCGCCGTGCGCGCGCATCTCGGCTATGTGGAGCAGGCCCTGCGCGATGATCGCCGCGCGCGTCACAACGCGGAAGTCGCCGAACAGCGCCTCGCTCGCGAACGCCGCCACCCCTAGACCAGGACATGAAAAAACCCGGCCACCGGGCCGGGTTCATTCGGTTCTCGCTAAGGTCGAAACCTCAGTGCAGCTTGGCATCCACCTGCTTGATCGAGTCGTTGATCAGCGCATTGGCACTTGCCGCCGTCATCTGCTTGGCCAGCACTTCGCGGGCCACTGCGACGGCGATATCAACCGCCCGGTCACGAACGTCGCGGACAGCTTTGTCCTGCGCCGATGCGATCTGCTCTTCGGCCGCCGCCATCCGGCGCTCGATCGATTTCTGCAGATCGACCTTGGCTTGCTCCGCCGCCTGCTCCGCTTCGTGCTTTGCGGTCTCGACGATACGGTTCGCCTGTTCCTGCACTTCGCGCTGCTTGCGCTCATAGCTGGCCAGCACGGTCTGGGCTTCTTCACGCAGGGCGCGTGCTTCGTCCAGCTCCGACTTGATTCCGTCGGCGCGCTTGTCGAGCATGCCCATCAGCAGGCTCGGCACCTTGAAATAGATCAGGACCGCGATGAACAGCAGGAAAGCCAGCAACACGATAAAGTTCGTGTTGCGCAGCGATACGAAAGGACCGGTGGCCGCAAAGGCCGGGCTCGCCATGACGATGCCCGCAAGAAAGGTAAGGGAGGTCTTCATCGCGCTTATCCTTTCACCCGTGCGGAAACCGCACCGTCAATCGTCGCCGCGTCGGCGTTACCGCCCATGGCGGTGACCAGCTCGGCAGCCGTTTCCTTGGCCACTTCCTCGATCGCTTCCAGCGCACCGGCACGGATCTCGGCAATCGCCTTTTCCGATTCAGCCGACTTGGCCGCGATTTCAGCATCTGCCTTTTCGATAGCCACATCCAGATCGCTCTGGATATCAGCCTTGGCCGCGGCAACAATGCGCTGCGCTTCCGAGCGGGCGTCCGCCAGTGCCTTGTTATAGGCTTCTTCCGCTTCCAGCGCCTTGGCTTTCAGGTCTTCAGCCGCGGCGATGTCATTGGTGATCGTGCCCGCACGCTCGGCAAGGATCGCCGAAATGCGCGGCAGTGCCACGCGGGACAGGATCAGGTAGATCACCACCAGCGTCACGACCAGCCAGAACACCTGGTTCGGGAAGGTCCCGAAATCCAGCTGCGGCATGCCGGGCGCAGCGTCGGCGCTGTGCGAGGCTACGCCAGTCGCGTCAGCCAGGCCTTCGCCATTGGTTGCATGCGTCTCAGTTGCCATGTCGTTCTCCCTTGGAACTCGCCGTTACACCGGGCGGTACGTCTGCACCGCCCGACCGTAAGGAAATTGTCCAGTAGGGTTCAGACAGCAAACATCAGCAGCAGAGCGACGAGGAACGAGAAGATCCCCAGAGCTTCTGCGAACGCGATGCCGATGAAGAGAGTTGCCGTCTGCGACGCAGCAGCAGAGGGGTTGCGCAGAGCGCCGGCCAGGTAGTTGCCTGCAACGTTGCCCACACCGACAGCCGCGCCGCCCATGCCGATCGATGCCAGACCTGCGCCGATGAATGCGCCCATTTGTACGATATCGCCTTCCATGATTTCTCTCCTTACGATGGAATTGGATGTTGTTGGTACGGTGGGCAACCTGCCCACCGGCAATTAGTCTCCGGGGGAAATCCCCTCAGTGATGCGGATGCAGCGCGTCTTTCAGGTACACGCAGGTGAGGATCGTGAACACGTAGGCCTGGATAAAGGCCACCAGCACTTCAAGCCCGTACATCGCGGTGATCGCGACAACCGACAGCGGCGAGATCGCTGCAATGGCGGCAAAGGCTGCGAAAACCTTGATCACGGCGTGACCGGCCATCATGTTACCGGCAAGACGGATAGAGTGGCTGACCGGACGCACAAAGTAGGAAATAATCTCGATCACGGCGAGCACCGGGCGCAGCGCCAGCGGCGCCGAGCTGACCCAGAACAGGCCCAGAAAGGACGCGCCGTTCTTCACGAAGCCAAGGATTGTCACCGTGAGGAACACTGCCATCGCCAGCAGCGCGGTTACCGCGATGTGGCTGGTGGTGGTAAAGGCCATGGGCAACAGGCCAAGGAAGTTCGCCAGCACGATGAACATGAACAGGGTCATGATATAGGGGAAATACTTCAGCCCCTCTTTGCCGGTCACGTCCTCGACCATCTTGTAGATAAAGCCATAGGCCAACTCGGCGACGGACTGGCCGCGCGACGGAACGATGGAACGGCGCGACGTCGACAGCACCAAAAGCGCGATCACGGCAAGAATGGTGATGGCCATCCAGAGGGTGACGTTGGTCGGCGTGTACCACGCGACCGGGCCATCCCCGAACAGGGGTTTCACGATGAACTGGTCCATCGGGTGAAAGACCAGACCACCCTCTTCAGCGCCATGTGCCTCGGTTGCCATGCGTTCAGTTCCTCTCGTCATCCGCGACCGTTTCGGCCTGCGCGTCGTTCTGTATCTCTCTGGCGCTGCGCAGCATGGTTTTAACCCCCGCCACAAGCCCCAGCATTGTAAATAGCAGCAGGAAAATCGGGATCGTCCCGAACAGGCGATCCAGCCCGTACCCGATGCCAAACCCGATCCCAAGACCGGCAACCAGCTCGATCACCATCCGCCAGGCCAGATGCGCCTGAGAATAGTGCTCGTCATTGTGAGACTTCACCGGCTCGGCCTTTTTCGCCGCCGCGATCCGCGCCTCAAGCTGCGCCAGGCGCTGCTTTTGGTCCTCATCGCTCACCGTTTCACTCCTCACAAGTGTTGGCATGGTGCTAGGCAATGCCAAGGTCAGAGTCAATTACCTGTTGCGCCGCACGACGGACGCAGCAACACCCTGTAAAATATAGAAGAATTGCAATTTCGGGAAAGCCGCACCCCGGCTCCTCGGCCCGTCATCCGGTGAAAACGGGCGAAATCCCATATTCAACCATCTGGTTGACGAACATCCGCCGCTGCGCCAAGGCTTTGCCATGTCCGAAACGCTCGACACCGTCTTTGCCGCGCTCGCCGATCCGACACGGCGCGAAATCCTCCGCATGTTGCTCGAGGATGATATGGCCGTGACCGATGTGGCAGAGCCGTTCGAGATGTCGCTGGCGGCCATCTCCAAGCATCTCGTGATCCTCACCCGCGCGGGGCTGATAAGTCAGGAAAAACGTGGCCGGGTAAAATGGTGCAAGCTTGAGCCTGATGCCCTGCGCGATGCCTCGGTCTGGATGCAGGGCTTTGGTCAGTTCGAACCCGTCAACCTCGACGCGTTCGAACGGTTTCTGGCGTCAGAAATGCCGAAACAGGACTGACGCCATTTTGCTTAGATGGCGCCGAACGCAAAGCGCAGGACCAAAAGTACGATCACAACCAGGCCGATGATATAGATGATGTTACGCATTCTACTGTCTCTCATTTTTTGATTTTAGTTAAAATCAACGCTCCAAAGCAGCAGAAAGTTCCACGACCGGTTTTGTTTCATCGCGCAGCAGCAGCGCCAGCGCCAGAATGGTCAAGCCGATCCCGACTAATACCATGAAACCGGGCACCCCGTTGCCAAGAGCGATCTCCCACAGGATCACCCAGCTTGGCGTCAGATAGGTATAGGCCATGACCTTGGCCGAGGGCAGGCGCAGCGTCGCGAATTGCATCAGCACGAATGTCATCGCACTGGCGAAAATCGCCGTGTAGCCGATGGCGACCCAGACGATCACCGGCAGGTTGCCCCAGTCCGTCGCCCGGATGTCCGACCATCCATAGGCGGTCAGCACGGCGAACCCGGCCAGCAACATGCCAAAGGTAAAGACGATCGCCGGCTCTCCCCGGTTCAGCTTGCGCACCATCGGCGTATAGGCCGCATGGGCGACACAGCCCCAGAAATAGATCACCTCGCCCCGCCCGATTTCGAACGCTCGGAACACGGCCCAATCGGCGCGGAACACCACCCAGAGCGCACCGACCCCGCCAATTGCCAGCGCCAGCGCCATGCGCGGCGTCGTGACCTGCCGCATTAGCAGCCACCCGAACCCCGCCGCCATCAGCGGCACCAGCGTGAACACCGCCGCCGCGCTCACCGGGCGCGCGGTCTTGAGACCCTCGAACATCAGTACGAAATAGATCGCGAACAACCCGCCCAACACCAGATAGCGCCACGGCGCCTGCAACGCACTTCGCGACACGCCCGTCGTGGCAAAAGCCGCCACCCCGATCACCACGGCGGCAATCGCGAACCGCACCGCGTTCAGCGCCGCCGGGGCGATCTCGTTCGCCGCCATCGACCCAAGCGAGAAGGATCCCGCCACCAGCGCCGAAAAGGCCAGCATCGCCAGATGCCCCTTCGCGGCGGGGGACAACCCCTCTCCGTCGCGGTTCAGCACACCCATTCCTGCGCCCGTTCCTTCAGGAAGGTCAGAAAGGCCTGCACCTTGTTGGTCCGGTGCAGGTCCACATGGGTCACAAGCCAGAGCGGTGCGGTCCATTCCTCGCGCGGCGGCATCACCTCGATCAAGCCGGGAATCCGCTTGGCTTCGCTCTGCCCGATGAACCCGATGCCGGCCCCGGCCATCACCGCCTCGCGGGCGGAATGCTCGCTGGTGACGCGGAAACTGATCCGATCCGGCGTGACCGCATCGCGCAGCCAGCGATAGAAAGGCGCCCGGCTATCCGGATCTTCAGGGCCCACAAACCAGTGTTGCGGGAAATCCGCCTCGCTTTCGGGCAGGCCGAAGGCGTCACGATAACTCTCGCTCGCATAAAGCGCGATATTCTGGCTCACGAAAGGCTGCACCACGTTATCCGGCTGGTCCGGAGAGCGTCCGGCCCGGATTGCTACATGCGCCTCGCCGTATTCCAGCCGAAGCAGCCGCCCGCTGGTCAGGTAGCGCACGTTCAGCCCCGGGTGCATCCGCTGGAAATCGACCATCACCGGCACCAGTACTGGCGCCATGCTCGACAGCGAGGTCACGACCAGCTCGCCCGCCACCTCGTCGCCCTGCCCCTTGAGCCGCGCGACAAGCTGGTTGAACTGGTCCTCGGTCGCCTGCGCCACCCGCAACAGGTCACTGCCCGCTTCGGTCGCCGTATAGCCCCGCGCGTGGCGCTGGAACAGCTTGACCCCGATCCGCCCTTCAAGCGCGTCGATATGGCGGATCACCGTGGCATGGTGCACCCCCAGCACATCCGCTGCGCCGCTCACGGTCCCCATCCGCGCGACCTGAAACGCCGTGCGCACCTCGTCCCAGTTCTCCATCGTCTGGCCCGCCTTGGCCGCAAACGGCTCTTCCGCGTAATTTTTCATGGCTCGCTCTGTGCAGAAACTCACATATCCTGTTCATAATCGGCCGTTGCGTTCGCCAGTGCAATAGCCAAATCAATCGGTATACGCTCAGCCCCCAAAAGGCCCTTCCGAACAGAAACACTCTCCTCACGAGGACACTGATATGACCACTTCCATTCTGCGCATCGATTCCTCCGCCTCGGGCGCGGGTTCCGTTACCCGCAAACTGACCGACAAGGTCATCGAAAAACTCGCCCCAGACACCGTCACCATCCGCGACCTTGCTGCCGAGCCGCTGCCCCATATCGACCCGACATGGGTCGCCGCCCGCGTTACCCCTGCCGAAGACCGCGATGAAGCGGCAAAAGACAGCCTCCTCCTCTCCGACGCGCTGGTGGCCGAGATTCAGGCCGCCGACACGCTGGTGATCGGTGTTCCGATCTACAACTTCTCGGTGCCCTCCTCGCTCAAGGCATGGATCGACCTGATCGCCCGCGTCGGCGTCACCTTCCGTTACACGGAAAATGGCCCCGAAGGCCTGCTGACCGGCAAGAAGGCAATCCTCGCCGTCGCCTCGGGTGGCGTTCCGGTCGGCTCGCCTGTCGATCATGCGACGACCTACCTCAAGACGGTTCTTGGTTTCGTCGGCATCACCGATGTGACCATCGTCGCCGCCGACCAACTCGCCATCGACGCCGACGCCAGCATGGCCAAGGCCGATTCCGAGATCAGCGCGCTCGCCGCCTGATCCGGACGCATTAACACAAGCCAGACGGCGGACCACCCCGGTCCGCCGTTTCGCGTTCAAGCAAGCGCCCAAAAGCCCACGACGCTTGACTCCCGCGCCCCAACCCCCTATCGCAGCGCCAATACCGGATAGCACCTGCCATCCGGTCCCGGTTAATTGCGCCGGGATCGCCCTCCGTCAGCGCGTTGCGCCCACGGGGGCGTTTGTGCATTTCGCGGTCCCTTCCTAAGTTAGGGGTCAAATATCAACGGTCGAAAAGGAACCGGCATATGTTTGAAAATCTCTCCGAACGCCTGTCCGGTGTCTTCGACCGGCTGACCAAGCAGGGCGCGCTCTCCGAGGATGACGTCAAAACCGCCCTGCGCGAGGTCCGTGTCGCCCTGCTCGAGGCCGACGTCTCCCTCCCCGTCGCCCGCGATTTCGTCAAGAAGGTACAGGATCAGGCCACCGGTCAGGCGGTCACCAAATCCGTCACCCCCGGCCAGCAGGTCGTCAAGATCGTGCATGACGCGCTGGTCGACGTGCTGCGTGGCGACGGCGACCCCGGCCAGCTGAAAATCGACAACCCGCCCGCGCCGATCCTGATGGTCGGCCTGCAGGGCTCGGGCAAGACCACCACGACGGCGAAACTCGCCAAGCGGATGAAAGACCGCGACGGCAAGCGCGTGCTGATGGCCTCGCTCGACACCAACCGACCCGCCGCTATGGAACAGCTCGCGATCCTCGGTACCCAGATCGGCGTCGACACCCTGCCCATCGTCAAGGGCGAAGACCCGGTCGCCATCGCCAAGCGCGCGAAAACGCAGGCCGCGCTCGGGGGCTATGACGTCTACATGCTCGACACCGCCGGTCGCCTTCATATCGACCAGGAGCTGATCGCCCAGGCCGCCGCCGTGCGCGACGTGGCCAACCCGCGCGAAACCCTGCTGGTGGTCGATGGCCTCACCGGTCAGGACGCGGTGAACGTCGCCACCGAATTCGACGACAAGATTGGCGTCACCGGCGTCGTCCTCACCCGGATGGACGGCGACGGCCGTGGTGGCGCCGCCCTCTCGATGCGCGCCGTCACCGGCAAGCCGATCCGCTTCGTCGGCCTCGGCGAAAAGATGGACGCGATCGAAACCTTCGAACCCGACCGGATCGCGGGCCGCATCCTCGGCATGGGCGACATCGTCTCCCTCGTCGAACGCGCGCAGGAAACCATCGAGGCCGAACAGGCCGAAAAGATGATGAAGCGCATGATGAAAGGTCAGTTCAACATGAACGACCTGCGCATGCAGCTTGAACAGATGCTCAAGATGGGCGGCATGGAGGGCATGATGCAGATGATGCCCGGCATGGGCAAAATGGCCAAGCAGGTCGAACAGGCCGGTTTCGACGATCGCATCCTGAAACAGCAGATCGCCCTGATCCAGTCGATGACCAAGAAGGAACGCGCCGCCCCGCAACTGCTGCAGGCCAGCCGCAAGAAACGCATCGCCGCCGGTGCCGGGATGGAGGTCTCCGACCTCAACAAGCTGCTCAAGATGCATCGCCAGATGGGCGACATGATGAAAAAGATGGGCAAGATGGGCAAGGGCGGCATGATGAAACAGGCCATGAAAGGCATGTTCGGCAAGGGCGGCATGCCTGATCCCTCCCAGATGGACCCCAAGGCGCTCGAAGCGGCGGCCAAGCAGATGGGCGGCAAGCTCCCCGGCGGCATGGGCGGCATGGGCGGCGGCGGTCTCCCCGGACTCGGGGGCGGCGCCCTTCCCCCCGGGCTCAGCGGTTTCGGCAAGAAGAAATGACCATGACTTCTTTGGGTCTCAATAATCCCCGCCGGAGGCTCCTCCGGTCCCGGCCCGCACTGCGGGTCGCGAGGGCGCGCGGCTGATGCTGATCCCCACGCTCCATACCCCGCGCCTGACCCTGCGCGCCCCGGTCGAAAGCGATTTCGCCCCCTTCGCGGCCTTCTACGCCAGCGACAGGTCGAAATTCGTCGGCGGCCCGCTCGGGCGCGAGGCGTCCTGGCGCATGCTGGCGATGGAGGCGGGCCATTGGACCCTGCGTGGCTATGGCCGCTGGATCGTCGAGGAAACCGAAACCAAAAAGCCGGTCGGCCTGATCGGGTTGTTCAACCCCGAAGGCTGGCCCGAGGCTGAAATCGGCTGGGATCTCTTCGAGGGGTTCGAGGGGCGCGGCTACGCGACCGAAGCCGGGGCCGCCGCGCGCAGCTTTGCCTATGATACGCTCGGCTGGACCACCGCGATCAGCCTCGTGAAACCGGACAATAGCGGTTCGGCCCGCGTGGCCGAACGGCTCGGCTGCAGGCATGATGGCGACTTCACACATGAACGCCACGGCTTCATGCATGTCTGGCGCCACCCCTCCCCCGAAGACCTTGCCGAGGGCGGGATGGAGGCCTACGCATGAGCGGCTTCCCCCTCCCCATCCCGGTCATCGAAACCGAAAACCTGATCCTGCGCGGCCCCCGCGAAAGCGATTTCGAGGCTTTTGCCGAATTCGGTGCCTCGGACCGCGCGCAATTTGTCGGCGGGCCCTACCCGCGTATCCGCTCATGGGGCGGCTTTCTCGTAACCTACGGGCACTGGGCGCTGCGCGGCTATGGCATGTGGATGCTCGAGGACCGCGCCAGCGGCAAAACCGCCGGCCGCGTCGGCATGATCTTCAACGACGGCTGGGACGAACCGGAACTCGGCTGGCACGTTTTCACCGGGTTCGAGGGCAAGGGCTATGCCTACGAGGCCGCGCTGGCCGCCCGTACCCATGCCGCCCGCCACCAGAACCTGCCGCGCCCGATCAGCTACATTCACCCGGACAACGCACGCTCGGTCGCGCTGGCCGAACGGCTCGGCGCCACGGTCGAACGCGAGATTACCTTTTTCGACAAGCCCTGCCATGTCTACCGCCACCCTCTCCCCGAGGAGGCCGCCGCATGAGCCAGATTCCCACCATCGAAACCACCCGTCTGTCCTTACGCGGTCCGGAACCGCAGGATTACCCGGATTTCAAGGCAACCTTCACCAGCTACCGCGCCCGGTTCATGGGCGGGCCGCTGAACGCTTATGAATCATGGATGCTCTATGCCGCCGAAATCGGCCATTGGGACATTCGCGGTTTTGGCATGTGGATGGTGCATGATCGCGTGACCGACGAAACCTACGGCATGGTAGGCGGCTGGCAGCCCGCGAAATGGCCCGAGCGCGAAATCGCCTGGGTGATCTGGCCCGACAAGGCCGGGCGCGGCTATGCGCTCGAAGCGGCCCATGCGGCGCGCGGCTATTTCTACCGGCAGCAGAACTGGGAAACGGCGGTCAGCTATATCGACCCCAAGAACCTCGACAGCATCCGCCTTGCCGAACGGCTCGGCGCGAAACGCGACGTTTCCGCCGCCAGCATCGACGGCAATGACGTGGTCTACCGCCACCCCTCGCCGGCGGCGCTGTCGGGCACGCAGCTCGCGCATGGGATCGAGATGGAGATCGGCCATTACGCCGACCCGCTCTTCAAACCGGAGGGCTGGGCCATTGACTGATCGTTTACCTTTTACCCCCCGCACGGCCGGAACACCGGCAAAACGGCAAATGCTGCGCTGCGGCGGTGTACAGGAGGTGTACGGCCTGTGTACGGCTGTCACCCCCCGAATTTCCCTTTTCCGGAGGCTTTCATGACCGACACCCACACCAGCCGCGCGGCCAGCCTTCTGAAAGAACACCGCGAAAGCATCGACCGCCTCGATGCCATTCTCGTCTACACGCTGGGCGAGCGGTTCAAGCACACCCAGGCGGTCGGCCGTCTCAAGGCCGAGCACGACCTTCCCCCGTCCGATCCCGCGCGCGAAGCGCAGCAGATCGCACGTCTCGAAGACCTGGCGCTCAAGGCCGATCTCGACCCTGAATTCGCCAAGGCTTTCCTGAATTTCATCATTCAGGAAGTCATTCACCACCACGAGAAACACCAGCAATAACCGGGCATTCCCCGGATCACGCCATTCACAAGGAGAAACTCAAATGGCCATGAAAATTCGTCTCGCCCGCGGCGGCTCGAAAAAGCGTCCCTTCTACCGCATCGTTGCAGCGGATTCCCGCATGCCCCGCGATGGCCGCTTCATCGAAAAGCTCGGCACCTACAACCCGCTGCTCCCGAAAGACAGCGAAGACCGCGTGAAGATGGATGTCGAGCGCGTTCAGCACTGGCTCGACCAAGGTGCACAGCCTACCGACCGGATCGCACGTATGCTCGAAGCTTCGGGCGTCCGCGCCAAGACCGAGCGTAGCAACCCGAAGAAAGGCACCCCGGGCAAGAAAGCTCAGGAACTGGCCGACGCCAAGGCAGCCAAGGCAGCAGAAGCCGCCGAAGCAGCAAATGCACCTGCCGAAGAAGCATCGGCAGAATAAGACCGGACCGGGCGGCGCGGGTTCTCTGCGCCGCCTGCCCTTCTCCCTTGGGTCGCGGAACATCCGATGCCAGAGAATGACAATCCAGAGCTGATCTGTGTCGGCGCGATCGCTGGCGCTTTCGGCGTCCGGGGCGAGGTGCGGCTGAAAAGCTTTTGCGCCCAGCCCGAAGATATCGAAACCTATTCGCCGCTCACCACCGAGGACGGCAGCCAGAGTTTCACGGTCTCGATCAACCGCCCTATCAATACCGGTTTCGCCGCGATCCTGAGCGGTGTGAAGACCAAGGAAGACGCCGATGCCCTGCGCGGCACAAGGCTCTTCGCCCCGCGCGACCGGCTGCCTTCGCTGCCGGATGACGAATTCTACCATGCCGACCTGATCGGCCTGACGGTTGTCGATACCGGCGGCGAAACGCTGGGCAAGGTGATCATGGTGCTGAACCACGGCGCTGGCGATCTGCTTGAGATCAAACCGGAAAATGGCGGTGAAACGGTTTTGCTGCCGTTTACGCTTGCCAATGTCCCGACCGTCGATCTGGGGGCGGGGCGCATTGTCGCGGACCCGCCCGAAGGGCTGTTCCAAGGCAAGCCATGATGGCGGCACGGGTCATCGTCCATGCCGGTTTTCACAAGACCGGCTCGACCACCATCCAGCGTTTCCTGCGCAACAACCGCAAAGAGCTGTCGCCCCGCGTGCAGCTGCTTTTGCCGTTCAGGCTTGTCAAGGGCGCGGCGCGTCTGGCCATGCGCTATTCCCGTTTCCGCACGCCGCAGCTGCTTGACGAATTCGCGGCGGAAATGCGCGAAACCCTCGCCCCGATAGACCCGGCACGCGATCTGGTGCTGAGTCATGAGAACCTCGCCGGACGGATGCCCGGACGGGATGGTCAGAAAGGCTATGACTGCGCGCCAGAGCTGATGGCGCGGCTTGCCGTAATCCTGCGTGAGCATTTCGGGCCGGATGCCGATATCCGCTTTTGTTTCCTGACCCGTGCGCCGGACAGTTGGCTGAATTCGCTCTGGCTGCACAACCTTCGTGTCAGCCGGTTGCAGCAGGATATGGAGGAATTCCGCGCGGAAATCACGCCGCTGGATACCATCCCAGAAACGCTTGGCAGGATCGAAGCCTCAATCGCCCCGGCCAGCCTGCACACCGTCGCGCTTGAACAATGCGCCGCGGCCCGGCTTGGCCCAGCGCAACTGCTGATCGACCAGTTGGACCTGCCGCAAGAGATGCGCGCAAAACTCGCGCCCGAGCCGGCTCATAATGTCGGACCGGCTCCGGACCTGGCCTCCGAGTTGCTGGCGCTGAACCGCAGCGCCCTTGATGACGAAACCCTGACCGCGCGCAAGGCCGCCCTGCTGGAGCGGCCCGCAATCGAAAGTCCCACCCATGTCCGACACGCCTGAAACCAAGCCCCGCTCGCACGGGCGCAAGACTATCCGCCCGACACTGAAACCGCGCGAGCTGATCACACCGACGCCCGATCTGGCCGGAGTCTGGAAGGCCAAGGTCATCACCCTGTTTCCGACGGCCTTTCCCGGCGTGCTGGGCGAAAGCCTGACGGGCAAGGCGCTGCAGGACGGGCTCTGGCAGCTTGAGACGATCGAGCTGCGCCAGTTCGGCGAGGGCAAACACCGCAATGTTGACGACACCCCGGCGGGCGGTGGCGCGGGCATGGTGCTGCGCCCCGATGTGCTGGGCTCGGCGTTGGATGCGGCGCAGGAGGGCACGCACGGCCCCTGGCCATTGATCTACCTGTCGCCGCGCGGACGACCGATGACGCAGAACCTCATGCGGCAGCTGGCCTCGGGTCCGGGGGTGACGCTGCTTTGCGGGCGGTTCGAGGGCATCGACGAGCGGGTGATCGAGCATTACGGCATTCAGGAAGTGAGCCTTGGCGATTTCGTCATGACCGGCGGAGAGATCGCGGCGCAGGCGCTGATCGACGCCACGGTCCGGCTCTTGCCGAACGTACTAGGCAACGCGGCCTCGACCGAAGAAGAGAGCTTTTCCAACGGTTTGCTGGAACATCCCCAATACACCCGGCCCGCCGAATGGAACGGTCGCAAGATCCCCGATGTGCTCATGTCGGGCCATCACGGTGAAATCGCAAAGTGGCGGCGCGCGCAGTCAGAACGCCTTACGCGCGAACGCCGCCCCGACCTGTGGCAGGCACATCAGGACAAGCCGGAGCAGGACTGAGCCGTCAGATAAGCACGATGTCTCCGGCCAGCCCGTCCAGTGAGGAAACCCCGGCAAGGTGGATCTGGGCGCCGCCGCCAAAATCGAATAGAACCTCGCCGCCGATCAGGTTGGCGAAATCATCGACCACCGAGGTTTCGTTCAGTTTCCCCTGCCAGAGCTTCTGCGAAAGGTGCAGCGCATCGCGGCCTGCCTCGAAGTCGGTTATGTCATTGCTGCCAAGCTTGCCTTTGAAGACAAAGACATCGCGGCCCTTGCCGCCGGTCAGGATATTGTCGCCCAAGCCGCCGTCGAGCGTGTCGGACTTGCCGCCGCCGATCAGCCTGTCATTGCCGGCCTTGCCTTTCAGCGTGTCCTGACCTCCGGCCCCATCCAGCCGGTCGGCACCGTTCTTGCCGTCAAGCACATCGCCACCGCCCTTGCCGGAAAGCACGTTGTCGCCGCCATTACCCAAGAGCTTGTTCGCGCCCTTGCTGCCGGACAGGTCGAGGTCGGTCTTGCCCTTGATCCGGGCGTTTTCGACCTGTTTGTAGTCCTTCAGGTCGATATCGAAATCGCGGGCAATCACCATGTCCGTGCCGCCCTTGCGGAATTCCGACACCACGTCATCGGACTGGCTGAGCACGTATTTATCGTTGCCCTTGCCGCCGATCATGATGTCCTTGCCGCCCCTGCCGTCCAGCAGGTTGGAAAAGCGGTTGCCGATCAGCGTATCCGCCGCGCCGCCCCCAATCGCGGTCTCGATCTTGACGCCGCTGGCGATGGTGTAGCCGCCGAAAACCCCACTTACGAAGGACACGTACCCGCCGCCGCCCGGTTCAGCCTTGAGCGTGGCGGCCCTCAGATCGATCGTGGCGCTGTCATTGCCGGGGTTGACGATGCTGTCCTTGCCACCGGTATCCCAGATCGTTTCATAGCCAGTGCCGGTCTGGTTCGCGGTCCAGAGCGCATAGGAATCCTTGCCCGAGGCATAACTGTCGTTCGCGCCGTATTTCTTCTGGATCTGCGCGATATCGAAGGCCATTGGCGTCCGTGCGATCCCAAAGGCATTGGTGCCCGATCCGCCATTCGGCCCGGTCTGCCAGCCCTTGTTGTAGGACATGACGGTAAAAACCTCTTGGTTGAGATCGTTTTCCCCCTTGTCGCCGCTGCCGGTCACGCCAGCGAAGATGGCGGATGTCCCGCCGTTGTCATGCGGGTGGGACAGGCCAAGCCCGTGGCCGAATTCGTGGATGAAGTTGGAATAGCCATAGGCGCCTTTTTCCAGCAGGCCGCCTGCCTTGTCGCGCGACCAGACCGTGTTGCTGGTGTTGAACCAGCCGACACCTTCGTCCGGGGAATAATTTGGATCCTGCGGGATCATGCGCCCCGTGGTCGAGCCTTCCTCGAAATTCTTGACCATGAAGAAATCCGCGTCGGACGCATTGCTCACCTGCGTGAAACTGAGCTGCGAAAAACGGCTGTATTCGCCCAGTGCTGCCATCGCCTGTCCGGCTTCGTAGGTATTCCACGGCTGGTCGGTCGTCTCACCGCCAAAGGTCTCGCCCTGCGCGGCGAAATAGACCCTGATCTCGCTCTTGTTAAACTTGACGCCCCAGTCCAGCGCGTCGATGGGCGACGGCGGTTCCGGCGGTGAAAACTCATCGGCTCTAAGGATAAAGTCTCCGGTATTGCCCGGACCACCCAGCGCCTTGATGTAATAGACCCCGTCATTTTTCGCCTTGAAAGTCACGGCGGCATCCCGCGTGATGCCGTTGTCGTCGTTAAAGGCGATTTCGCTCAGGCTTTCGGTCACCACCGACAGACGGGGATTCGCCAGCGGGCTGGCATCGGGAAAGTAGATCGGGCTTTGGGTCCGGTTGGTTTCAAGCGTGATCCAGTAGCTTTTGCCCTTTTCAACGGTAATCGCGTACCAGTCCTCGTCGTCGCTGTAATCGATCCGGCCTTCAACCGTATCGCCGGCGCTGATGCTGCCCGCAAGCTGCGGCAGGTCACCGACCGTGTCTTCGTCGAAATTAGCCTCGCCCAGCGTGATCTCGTAATTGCCGACGGTCTGTTCATCCTTGCCAAACCCGGTGGCCCCCGCAAAATAGACGCCGGTTCTGGTCGCCGTGAAGGTCAGCAGCGCGTCGTCGCCATCGCCCCTATCGTCATCCGAGATCAGGAAATTTCCTGTGTCGTCAAATAGATAGACCTTTGGATCAGCCAGACCACCAGAGGACAGCGCCCGCAGGCTGATCTGGTAGGTCTGGCCCGCCTCAAGCTGCATGCCGAACCAGTCAGTGTCGCCTTGCACCGAGATCTGCGCGTTGATCCTCTGCCCAACGCTCAGCCCGACCGAGGTGCCCGTCCCCGACAGGATATCGTAGAAGGTGCCAAATTCCGTCTCACCCCGACCGGTTTCCAGCGTCTCTGCCGCCCTTTGCGACCAATCGGCGAAATGATCGCCCTTTGCCTCCGATGCAAATCCCGCATCGCCTAATCCACACAGCCCGCACATGGCCTGCCCCCCTGTCTTAAATCATAAACATCAATCAAGTGCGGGCCCGCAATAATGCCCCGTTGCACCGCCCGCCGGGTTCAATTTTCGCCGGGGACCTTGTAAAAAGCCATTTGCATTTGGAAAACGCCCGGCCCGGAAATCGGGGCCGGATCGGATCGTCCCAAAGCGGGGTTGATTGCGCACCCGCTTTGCCCTATTGCAACGCTGATCCGGAATCGCTTTGGCGGTTCGCGGGTGGTTGGTCTGTGTTTCGCCCCGCTTTCTTCGGCCAAGGGCATTCCCGCAGGGACCGGCAAACCAAGGAACCGACGACCTGAACTCTGGCGGGCTGCTTAGGCGGGACCCGGTTGAAGACCAAGAGCTCTGAGGCCGCGCAAATCTTCGTGGAAAAACCACGAGCATGTAGGAGAGATGCGATGGACATTATCGCACAACTTGAGGCGGAACAGATTTCCGACCTTGGGAAGACCATTCCCGACTTTAAAGCCGGCGACACCATTCGCGTCGGTTACAAAGTGACCGAAGGTACGCGCACCCGTGTGCAGAACTACGAAGGCGTCTGCATCAGCCGTAAAAACGGCAAGGGTATTGCCGGGTCGTTCACCGTTCGTAAGATTTCCTTTGGTGAAGGCGTGGAACGTGTATTCCCGCTCTATTCGACCAATATCGACAGCATCGAAGTGGTACGCCGCGGTAAAGTCCGTCGCGCCAAGCTGTACTACCTGCGCGCCCGCCGTGGCAAATCTGCCCGGATCGCAGAGGTTTCCAACTACAAGCCCCTCAGTGGCGCAAACGCGTAAGGAGCTGGACGATGAAAAAAGATCTCCACCCCGATTACCACTTCATCGACGTCAAGATGACCGATGGCACCGTGGTCAAGATGAAGTCCACCTGGGGCAAGGAAGGCGACCAGCTGTCGCTTGATATCGACCCCTCCGTGCACCCGGCATGGACCGGTGGCGGCACCCGCCTGATGGATACCGGCGGTCGTGTTTCCAAGTTCAAGAAGAAATACGAAGGTCTCGGCTTCTAATAGCCCGATCCATTCGAATTCCGAACGCCGCCCCGTTTCGGGGCGGCGTTTTTCGTTTTGAGGTGACGAATTCGAAACCATATGCGGGGATGTTCTGTCCGTTCCCGTGAACGGATGTTCAATGCCTGCTGCCCTCTCTGTCGACCAATCCCTGAAACGCGCCCAACGCGCCCTGAAAAATGGCAACCGCCAAGAAGCCAAGACCGTGCTCACCGCGGTATTGCAACGGTTCCCCGCCAACCGGCGGGCACAGCAGGCGCTGGCACAGATCGACGATGTGCCGGTTGCCGAACTCGTGGCCGAGGCCGAGTGGCTGGAACGCACCCGCGCCTATGACTCGGCAGAGCGTGTGTGGGAGCAGGCTTTCCAACGATCCGGAAAAGAGGCGCGCGCCGGGCTTGGCCTTGCTCTGTGCCGATTGACACTTGGACGCCCAGCGCGGGCGCTTGAGGCGTGCGAGGCGGTTCTTTCCATACGGCCGGGCCATGCGATGGCGCTCGACATCAAGGGGCGCGCCCTGCGTGACCTCGGGCGCCCCGATGAGGCTGAAGCCTGCCATAAATCAGCGCTGGGAAACGGGGTAATCGACGCGGGGCCGCTCAATCACCTCGGGATACTGGCGCAGGCCCGGGGGGACCGGCGCGCCGCCGCCGAATTCTATCGTCAGGCGCTTGTCCTCGCGCCGGACAAGCCCGACCTGCATCACAACCTGTCACGCGTTATCACCTATCACGCGCAGGAACCCCATCTGGCCAACCTACACGCACAGATATCGAACGCCGCGCCGGATGACAGCGACGCCGCGCCGCTGCATTTCGCCATGTTCAAGGCGCTGGATGATCTTGGAGAATACGACGCGGCTTTCGCCCATCTTGAAAACGGAAACAGGCTGCGCAAGCAGGCGTTTACCTATGACATACGCCGGGACGCCGCGCGGTTTTCCTTTTGCAGGGCGCTGCTGGCCGATGCGCCTGTTCTGCAAAACCCGGACCCGGGTGCAATCCGACCGATCTTTGTGACGGGCTTACCGCGATCCGGGACAACGCTTGTCGAACAGATCCTGTCACAGGCGCCAGGCACGCAGGCAGGCGGGGAGCTTGCGGTCGTCGCCAATGCCGCTGCACGGGTGCTGCGGGCCATGCAGATCGGTAAAAACAACCGGATCGACACCGATACGCTCGCCACCTTCCGGACCCAGGTGCTGGACGGGCTTCGCGACTTTTCGGACGGCGCACCGGTACTCATCGACAAGATGCCGCTGAACTTTCGGTGGATCGGACTGATCTGCGCCGCCTTCCCCGAGGCAAAGATACTGCATCTTGAGCGCAACCCGCTCGCCGTCGCGTGGTCGCTCTACCGGCACAAGTTCAGCGGCGGAGGGAACGGTTTCGCCTATGACATCGCCGACATCGCCACCTACTTGGTGTTGCATCGTGACTTGGTGAGCAGCTGGCAACAGCTCTATCCCGGCCGGGTCACCACAGTGGATTACGGCGCTCTGGTTCAGAACCCGGAGCCCGCCATTCGCAGCATCATATCGGCCTGCGAGCTTGAATGGTCCGACGCCTGCCTTGCCCCCCAGAATTCCAGCAGGTCCGTCCTGACGGCAAGCGCCGCGCAGGTGCGTGAACCGATCCATGACGAGGCGGATCAAGGCTGGCGGCGCTATGAATCCCAGCTTGCCCCGCTTCGCGCGGCGCTTAGGGCAGCAAACATCCTGCCATAGTTGTGTCCGCAATGCCCTAAATCCCTGCTCTAGAGCCGGACACGGCTTTCCATCGGCCAACACACAACATATAGTGGAATGAAAAAGCGGAATGGGTACGATCCGCAGGGCTGAGGGACCAAGAATGGCGCATATCATTGTCGTCGGCAACGAAAAGGGCGGCGCGGGAAAATCAACTGTTTCCATGCATGTGGCAACGGCACTGGCAAGGATGGGGCACAAGGTCAGCACGCTTGATCTGGACCTGCGCCAGCGTACCATGGGCCGCTATGCCGAGAACCGTAAGACCTTCCTCGCAAAGGCCGGGCTCGACCTGCCCAGCGCGGATTGCCACGACCTGCCCGATATCGACCCTTCGACGCTCAGCCCCGGCGAAAACATCTATGATCACCGCCTTTCCGCCGCGGTGGCCTCGCTCGAGCCGCAAAGCGATTTCATCCTCATCGACTGCCCCGGGTCGCATACACGCCTAAGTCAGGTCGCGCATTCGCTGGCCGATACGCTGATCACACCGCTCAACGACAGTTTCATCGATTTCGACCTGCTGGCCCATACGGATGCCAAGGGCGAAAAGATCACCGGCCCGTCGGTCTACTCCGAAATGGTCTGGAACGCCCGTCAGCTGCGCGCGCAGGCCGGGCTGAAGCCGATCGACTGGGTCGTCATGCGTAACCGCGTCGGCACCCAGCGCATGGTCAACAAGGAAAAGATGGAACGCGCGGTTAAGATGCTGGCCGAGCGGGTCGGGTTCCGCATCGTGCCCGGCTTTTCCGAGCGCGTCGTTTTCCGTGAGCTTTTCCCGCGCGGACTGACGCTACTCGATCTCAAGGATATCGGCGTCAAGCAGCTCAACATCTCGAACGTGGCCGCACGGCAAGAGCTGCGCGACATGATGAAAGAACTGAAACTGCCCGGCGTCGACGTCAATTTTTAAGACGCCACCTTAAAATTCGAGATAGCGCCGCCGGGTCGTTTCATCGGCCTGCAATTCGGCGCTAGACCCGGACCAGACAACCTCTCCGCGCTGCACAATGTAATGCCGGTCGGAAATCCGCATCAGGTCGGCAAGGTTCTTGTCCACGACAAGGATCGACATACCCGCTTTGCTGATTTCGCTGAGCGCGTCCCAGATCTTGCGGCGCACCAACGGGGCGAGCCCCTCGGTCGCCTCATCGAGGATCAGCAGTTTGGGGTTGGTCATCAGCGCCCGGCCAATCGCCAGCATCTGCTGTTCACCGCCCGAGAGCAGGTTGCCCATCGAGGATGTGCGGGTCTCCAGTTCCGGAAACAGAGCAAAGACCTTCTCCACCGTCCATGGGTCGCTGACGCCAAGGTGATTACTGGCCGTTGCGACAAGGTTTTCCATCATCGTGAGATTGGGAAATATCTGCCGACCCTCGGGAACCAGTCCGATGCCAAGGTTCGCCGTGCGAAAGCTGGCGCGGCCTACAAGCTCCTGCCCGTCGAAACGGATCGACCCGCCCGAGGCTTTTACGATGCCCATGATCGAGTTGATCGTGGTGGTCTTGCCCATGCCGTTGCGGCCCAGCAGCGTCGCAACCTGCCCGGCCTGAAGATCAAGGCTCATGCCGAAAAGCGCCTGGCTTGTGCCGTAATGCGCGGTGACGTCTTTCAATTCGAGCATGGCTTATTCCTCGCCCAGATAGGCGTGTTGCACGGCTTCGTTATCGCGAATTTCGGCCGGTGTGCCGGTGGCGATGATATGGCCATAGACCAGCACCGAGATCCGGACGGCCAGCGCAAACACCGCATCCATGTCATGTTCAATCAGCAGGATCGTGTGACGCCCCTTGATGCCGCGCAGCAGCTCGACCATCTGATGGCTTTCGTGGGTGCCAAGCCCGGCCATGGGTTCATCCAGCAGCATCAGATCGGCCTCGGAGGCGAGCGCGATGGCAAGCTCCATCCGGCGGTGTTCACCATGCGAAAGGGCAACGGTCTGATGATCCGCCTTTTCCGCGAGATCGACCTGCTTCAGTAGCTCAAGCGCGCGGTCCCGCAGATGCGAGATCGACCGCGCGGGGCGAAGGAAACGGAAGGAATGCCCATCGCCCGCCTGCACCGCCAGCGCGATATTGTCGAGAACGCTCATCTCCATGATCAGCGAGGTGATCTGGAACGAACGCGTAATCCCGAGGCTGGCGCGCTTGTGCGCCGGTTGCCCGGCGATGTTGCGACCCTTGAACAGGATTTTACCGGTATCGGGTTTCTGCCCGCCGGAAAGCTGGCTGATCAACGTGGTCTTGCCTGCGCCATTCGGACCGATGATGGCGTGAAGCTCGCCCGTCTGCACGGAGAGGTTCAGATCGTCGGTGGCCTTGATGCCGCCAAAGCTTTTGTTGAGAGACTGAATTTGCAGAATATCGGTCATCTTACCGGCCCTTCCGCTTTGTCAGCATGCCGACGAACCCGCCGCGTGCGAACAGGACCACCGCCATCAGCATCAGCCCGAAGGGGAGATGCCAGTACACGGTGAAATGGGACAGGAATTCTTCGAGCACGATAAAGGCCACCGCGCCGATGACCGGTCCCACCGAAGTCGACGCGCCGCCAAGAATGACCATGAACATCAGCTCGCCCGAGCGGGACCAGTCCATCATCTCGGGGCTGATAAAGGTGGTAAAGTTGCCAAGCAGCGCGCCCGCATAGCCCGCCATCGCGCCGGAAATGACATAGGCGACAAGGCGGAAGGCATAGACGTTGAAACCGAGCGTCGCCATGCGCTCGGGGTTGCCCTTGGCGCCCTGAACCACCATGCCGAACCTCGAATTCACAATCATCCGCACGATGAGCATCGCGACCACAAGCGAGACATAGGCAAGGAAGAAGAGCTGAATCGGGTCGTCGAGTCTGATCCAGGTGAATTCCGACCGCGTGTCGATCACCAGCCCGTCATCTCCGCCGTATTCCTCGATCGAGAGGATCAGGTAGTAAGCCATCTGGGCAAAGGCCATCGTGATCATGATGAAATAAACGCCCGTGGTGCGCAGGCAGACCAGCCCTGTCAGCAGGGCGAAGAAGCCCGCAACGCCGACCGCCAGCGCGATCTGCACATATCCCGAGGTCGTCGCGATGGCATCCATGCCGCCATAGAGCCAGTGATGCGCCGGGATGCCGACCGCATAGGCCCCGATCCCGACGAAAGCCGCGTGGCCGAAAGATACCATTCCGCCATAGCCAAGGATCAGGTTGAGGCTGGTTGCCGCGATGGCAAGGATCACGAGCCGTGTGGCGAGATCGAGGTAAAAAGCGTTTCCGGACCAGTAGAGCAGCGGCGGCAACAGGCCGACCAGCACCATGACCACGATTGTCAGGACAGTTCGACGGGTCATTCAGCGCACCTTTGGGGGAAACAGCCCTTGCGGGCGGAAGGCCAGAACGCAGGCCATGATAATGTAAATCAGCATCGCTGAAATCGCCGGAGCCGAGTTCTCGGCAGCGGTGGGCGACATGAACAGCGTGAAGATGTCGTCAAGGAACGACCGGCCCAGCGTGTCGATCAGGCCGATGAGAAGGGCTGCGATAAAGGCGCCCTTGATCGAACCGATACCCCCGACGATGATGACCACGAAAGCGGTGATGATGATGCCGTTGCCCATGCCGATGTTGGCCTCGGTGATCGGTGCGATCAGCATCCCTGCAAGACCGGCAAGCGCCGCGCCCAGCGCAAAGACGAGACCAAAGAGCATCTCGATATCGATGCCCAGCGCGGAAACCATCGTTCGGTTTGACGCGCCCGCCCGGATCAGCATGCCGAGACGGGTGTGGTTGACCAGCCAGAACAATCCTCCGGCGGCGGCAAGACCGGCGCCGATGATCATCAGCCGGAAGGTCGGGACGACCGTATCGCCCCAGAGTGTCACCTGCCCGCGCAGCCAGTCGGGCAGCGGCACGGCAAGACCTTCGGGACCCCAGATCATGTGGGTCAGTGTATCGATGACAAGGATCAGCCCGAATGTCGCAAGCACATGGTCGAGGTGATCGCGGGAATAGAGAGGCCGGGCGACAAAGCGTTCAACCAGATAGCCGACCAGCGCAGTAATCGGGAGCGAGATCAGCAGGGCAAGGATGAAACTGCCAAGCCAGATCGTCAGCGTCGCGCAAAAGAACGCGCCCAGCATGTAAAGTGAGCCATGCGCCAGATTGACGAAGTCGAGAATGCCAAAGACCAGCGTAAGCCCGGAAGCCACAAGGAACAGCAGCAGGCCAAGCTGCAATCCGTTCAATGTCTGGATGACGAGAAGGGACGTATCCAAGTTTGTTCTCCGCGTTAAAAAACCGGCCGGGTGCGATGCCCCGGCCGGTTATCGAGACCGATAGGTCTCAGTTCATTTTGCATTCGGCCGCGTAGGTATCCACGTGGTCAGTATACACGGTCTCGACCACTTTCGTGGTCCAGACGCCGTCTTCATCCTCGACCACTTCGCGCAGGAAGAAATCCTCGACCGGCATGTTGTTGGTGCCGAACTTGAATTTGCCACGGACCGAGTCGAAATCTGCTTCTTTCAGCGCGGCGCGCAAGGCGTCCTTGTCGGACAGGTCACCACCGAGTTTTTCAACGGCGCTGGCGATCAGCATGATCGCGTCATAGGACTGCGCGCCGTAGTAGGACGGGTAATGGCCGTACTTTGCCTTGAAATCGGTGACGAATTTCTTGTTGGCCTCGTTGTCAAGCGAGGGGTCCCACTGCTGCGTGACCTTGGAGCCGAGTACATCGGTGAACCCGGCCTGCTGCAGTTTCGGCAGCGAGATCGCATCGACCGTAAAGACCGAATAAAGCGGCAGCGTGTCTTTCAGGCCCGCCTGCTGGTACTGCTTGATGAAAGCACCGCCAGCCGCGCCGGGATAGAACACGAACAGCCCGTCCGCGCCGGAGGCCTTGGCCTTGGCCAGTTCCGCCGAGAAGTCGAGCTGCGCATCTGCACCCCACTTGGTCAGATCCTTGCCGGCGATTTCGCCCTTGAAAGTCCGCTCGACACCGGCAGTCATGTCCTTGCCCGCGGCATAGTTCGGCGCCATCAGGTAGAGCGACTTGACGCCCTGCGTGTTCAGCACGTCACCCATCGCCATCGGCGTCTGGTCGTTCTGCCAAGAGGTCGAGAAGAAGTTCTTGTCGCAAAGCTTGCCCGCCATCTGGCTGGGGCCCGCATTTGCCGAGATCAGGATCTTGTCCGCGTCCAGCACCGATTTACGCGAGGCGAGCAGAACGTGGGACCAGATGTACCCGGCGACGAAATCAACGTCGTCCTGTTTGACCAGTTTGTCGGTGGCCTGCTTGCCGGTTTCCGGGGCGAACCCGTCATCGGCGTAGATGACTTCAAGCTCGGTATCCCCGGCCTTGCCGCCAAGATGTTCCATCGCAAGATCGACCGCATTGGTCATGTCCTGACCAATAACGGCAGCGCCCGTTGTCAGCGTGGTGACAAACCCGATCTTGACCGGTTCGGCAAAGGCTGCCGTGCTCAGAAGGCTGGCGGCCAGCGCCAGTGTTGTGACTTTTCGCATTTCAACTCCCTTTGGTATGATGCCGTTGCGTTGCCGGCTCTTCCCCCCGTTTTTCGAGGTCTTCCCGTGCATTTGTGCATATCCGCTATGATGTAGCAACATGATACTTTAAGCTTTAAGCAAATTGAGAATGGTTTGCCTGTCGATCTTCCCGGTTCCGGTTTTCGGCAGATCGGCTGCGAACAGGATGCGTCTGGGATATTTGTGGGGAAGCAGTGACTTCTTCACGAAATCCTGCAAATCACGGGTGAGATTCGCACATTCCGGCGTGTCTTTCCGCAAGGCCACCATCGCGCTGAGCGTTGTGCGGCGGTCGCCCATTTCATGAGCGATCACAGCGGATTCATGAACCGCAGGGTGTTCGTTCAGGCAGCGCTCAACCTCAAGTGGCCAGACCCATTGTCCCGAGACCTTTACGAGGTCATCGGCGCGGCCTTGGAAATAATAGAACCCGTCCTCTTCGATGAACCTGTCGCCGGTATAGATCCAGTCGTCGCGCATCGTGTCCGCCGTCTTGTCGGGCCGGTTCCAGTAGCATGGCGCCGAGGAATGCCCGCGCACGTACATGATGCCATCCTCGCCGGTCGCAACCGGTTTGCCCTCTGCATCGCAGATCTTGATCTCATACCCCGGCACCGCCTTGCCCGCCGCGCCCAGCCGTTGATCTTCGATGGTGTTCGAGAGGTAGACATGCAGCATCTCTGTCGAACCCAGCCCTTCGATCGGGGCCAGCCCGGTCAGGGATTTCCACTGGTTGAACACGTCCTCGGACAGGATTTCCGCCGCCGACATGCACTGGCGTAGCGAGGAGAGATCGCGCTGCCTGGCTGTCTCGTTCCGGCATAGCGCCGTGTAAAGCGTGGGCAGGCCAAAGAACACCGTGGGGCGGTAGGTCTCGATCAATTCGAGGATACGCGCCGGGTCGGGACGGCCGGGCATCAGCAGTGTTGTGGCGCCAGCCGCAAAAGGAAAGGTCACCGAGTTGCCGAATCCGTAGGCAAAGAACATCTTGGGCACGGAAAAGCAGATGTCATCGGCGTTCAGCTTTAGCGTATGCGCCCCGAAACTTTCCTGGCTATAGGCCATGTCGTGATGCAGGTGCACGATCCCCTTGGGCCGTCCGGTGCTGCCCGAGGAATACATCCAAAAGGCCATGTCATCCGGCCCGGTATCGGCGCATTCGAGCGTCTCAGGCTGATCATTCAGGAAATCTTCTGCCGTTGTCTGACCGGCCAGCGCGGCACCGTTGACCACGACCGTTTTGTGCAAGTTGGTGCCCTTGGTGACATCGGCGCTGAACCTGTCGGCGAATTCGGCCTCGCAGATCGCGACCTCTGCCCCGGTATCGGCGAGGTAGAAGTTCAGAAGGTCGGGCGTGGTGAGCGTATTGAGCAGGACCGGCACGAACCCGGCGCGCACCGCGCCGAAGAAGGCCGCCGGGTACTCGGGCGTGTCATCCATGAAAAGCGCGATGCGGTCGCCTTTCCGCAGGCCGGTTGATTTCAGCGCATTGCCCCAGCGCGCGGCTCTAGCACAGAGTTCGCCGTAACTCAGCGTACCGGCCGGGCCGATCACCGCAGCCTTGTCGGCGTTGTCCGGCAGGTTGTCCCAAAGGATCGCGCTGCAGTTCTTTTGCGCGGCATGATCGAAACCGATATCGTGGCCACCGGGCGTATCGCCCACGGGGTCGGCAACCTCTGGGTTCTTGTAGGACTCGTATTCGGCCATGAATTCCGGCGACAGCTTGCGCAGCCGGTCCATGTCGATCCGGCCCGAGCGAGTCACATAGTCAAAGGCGAAATCGAGCGGCGGCTTGTCCATCTTGGAGGCGAAATCTTCGTACCATGCGCTGGACGTATTGGCCGCATCGACGATTTTTTTCGCAATCGGCTGGCGTGCCGCCTGATAGGCCGGCAGCGCGACGGCAGGGTCGCGGCTGTCCTTCAACGCGACGACAAGCGCGATGGCATCTTCCATCGCAAGACGCGTGCCGGAGCCGATGGAAAAATGCGCTGTGTGGACCGCATCGCCCAGCAGCACCCGGTTTCCGGAATACCAATTTTCGCACCAGAGCTTGGGGAACTGACGCCAGATCGACCGGTTCGCCACCAGCGGGGCACCGTCGAGCACATCGGCAAAGACCTCCTCGCAGCGGCTGGCGGTCGCGGCCTCGTCCATCTGGTCGAAGCCTTCAGCAAAGAAGGTGTCCTTGTCGCATTCGACGATAAAGGTGCTCATGTCCGGGGTGAACCGGTAGTGATGCGCGTTCATCGCGCCCTTGTCGGTGGCGCGGAAGGTCTGGGTGAGCGTGTCAAAGGGACGCCGCGCGCCGAACCACGCAAAACGGTTTTCCATATAGGAGATCGACGCGCCGAACGCCTCCGGCTCGGCGTTGCGGATGAGAGAGTTCAGCCCGTCCGCCCCGATGACCAGATCGCCGGTCAGGTCATTCAGATCGGTCAGCGGATGATCGAACCGCAATTCGGCACCAAGGGCTTCTGCCCGGGCCTGAAGGATCTGCAAGAGATGAAGGCGACCAATGGCCGAGAACCCGATCCCGTCGAGCACCACGGTGCCCTGCGGGTGGTTTAGCGTCATATTGCGCCAGCGCTCCATTTCCGGGGCGATCAGATCATGGGTTTCCGGGTCATCCGCGTTCAGAAAATCCAGCGCCTGATCGGAAAAAACGACGCCGAACCCCCATGTCACATCGCGAGGGTTCGCCTCGGTCACGCGCACCGCGACATCCGGCAAAGCGCGCCGCAAGAGGATCGCCGTATAGAGACCGGCCGGTCCCCCACCAAGAATGTCGATTGTCGAAATTGTCGCCATGCCCCTCCCCCGGGAATCGCGTCCTGCTCCATCCAATAACAGTAACTATACTTTCTATATTGTGCAATATTTTTCACATTGGGAAAAATAGTGCCAGCCACGTCACAGCGGCTGGCGGACCGTTAGTACGGGTTCTGAGGTGCCCGGTTCTGCGACAGCGTCTGCTGCCTGCGTTCGACCAAAAGCTGGATCGCATCCGCCAGATGTACCTCCTGAATATGGTTATCACCGCGTTCGACCCGGATGCGGTGCGCCTCTATCATCACGTCGGCATGGCGGCAGCCTTCCGGCGGCTCGAACCGGTAGCAGGCAAGTTCTATCAACAGCCCCATCGGATCCTTGAAATAGATCGAATCCATGAAGCCCCGGTCCTTGATCCCGGAATGCTTGATTCCACGTTCGTCCAACCGCTCGATGACCTGCGAATGCACCGCCTTGCTGACGTTGAAGGCAAGGTGATGAACACAGCCCGGTTCGGTCGGGGTACGGCGCGGATCGGGACGGCGCGATTCATTGGTAAAGATCGTGATCAGCCGCCCGTCGCCCGGATCGAAATAGAGATGGCCCTCTTTCGGATTGTCCAGATTGGGCTGATCGAAAACGAAAGGCATGCCCAGCAACCCCTCCCAGAAGTCGATGGATGTCTGGCGATCCGCGCCGGTCAGCGTGATGTGATGCACGCCCTGAACCTGTATCTTTCTCATTATTTCCTCCGCTTACTTTTCGAACATGTCCAGCTTGAGCGCCGGCATGGATCCCATCCAGATCGCGTGGTCGCGATGATCGACCAGTTCATCGCCGGTTTCGAGATGGGTAAATACTGTCAGCCCGCGCCGGTTCATCGCCAGCCAGGTGACCACGTCGGCAAATGCCTCTGGCCCGAACGCAAGCTGGCAGCTCCACGCCGGATGAGGTCCGACGGGTTTTTCGTGCATTCGTCCCATTTCAACAGGCAGTTCGTCGCAGGCCGCCTCGCAAACCTCGCGGGCAATATCGATGGTGTCGGCATCATAATAGACATGGGCGTGAAAGCCGTGGATGTCCTTGTTCATTTCCCCCTCCTAATGTCTGACCGGTCGCGGATTGATCCTTTGGTCGAATATGGGGTGACCGTCACGCTTGGAAAACGCGGCAGGTGGCACAAACCCTGTGCGCCTATACGCGATGATGCAGGACCCGCCCGATGGTGTTCAGCAATATCTGCGCGGCGAGGATACTGGTCCCGCCGGTCGGATCGTAATCGGGGGCCACTTCGACAAGATCGATCCCGACCACCGGATTGCGCCGCGCAATCGCGTCGATCAGCTCAAACACCTCATAATAGAGGAAGCCGCCATGGCTGGGCGTTCCCGTGCCCGGCGCGATAGAAGGGTCGAACGCGTCGATATCGAGTGTCAGGTAGATCCTTGCGTCAGCAGGGATACGATCAACCATCGCCGCCACGCCCATCTGGCGCAGGTGGCGAACGGACTGGATATCCGAGCCCATCGCGCGCGCCTCGACATAACCTTCGCGCGCGGTCGAAGAGACGTTGCGGATGCCGATCTGGGTCAGCCCGGTCACATAGGATTTTTCAATCGCACGCCGCATCGGGTTGCCATGCCCGAACCGGACCCCGTGGCGTTCATCGACGAAATCGAGATGTGCGTCGATCTGGACGATATGGATCGGATCCTGATCGTCAAAAGCATTGATGCAGGGGATATTGATCGAATGATCCCCACCGATCACAACCGGGAGAGCACCGGCTGCAAGCATCTTGCGCACGCCGAATTCAATATTGGCGTGGCTCTTTTCTGTATCCGTGTGGATGATATCGGCGTCTCCGATATCGACGACGCTCACCTTCGCCAGGTCGAGATAGGTGATGTCATCCTCGAAATCGTAGGCCCCGGCATGGCCAAAAGCGAAAAGCGTCGAGGCCTCGCGCACGCCGCGCGGCCCCATGCGCGCACCCGAGCGCCATTGCGTTCCGGCATCGAAGGGCGCGCCCATCACCGCCACATCTGCACTGATCGCATCCCAATCGGACACGTAAGGGTATTTCCCGAAAGTACAGATGCCGACGAAAGGCAAGTTCAGCCGCCCGCCCTGATAGCCATGCCCCGCCATTATGCTCTCCCTGTTGCCGCGACCTGATCGTTCCCGGCTTTTCCCCGGATTTCAAGCACCTGCCGCGGATGGGCATGCGGCAAAAAGAAAGGGCCGCCCGAAGGCAGCCCTTTCGATCAATTCAGTCCGGTTCAGGACACCCAGCGCAGCTTGGACGGCTGGATCACGAAGGAGATATGGTGGTTCCCGCCTTCGAGATTGTCCTTGGTGTGGTTGTAGAGCGACCGCCAGTAGGGCTGGATGGTCACGCCATCGTCCTGCAGCATCTTTTCGCCCTGCGCCATCAGCTCGCGGCGGGCATCGACATCGGCCGTGGCCAGCGCCTTTTCCAGCACCGCGTCGAATTCGGGGTTGTTATAGCCGAATTCGTTCCATGCCTCGCCCGATTTGTAGGCCAGCGCCCAGATCTGCACGCCCAGCGGACGGGCGTTCCAGTTGGTGCAGCTGAACGGGTACTTGGTCCAGTCGTTCCAGAAGGTCGACCCGGGCAGAACCGTGCGCTTGACGTTGAAACCGGCGTCGCGCAGCTGCGCGGCAACCGCGTCGGTGGTGTCCTTGCGGTAACCGTCGTCGATGGAAACGATGTCCATTTCGAAATCGGCCATACCGGCCTCTTTCAGCAGTTCCAGCGCGGCTTCCGGATCATGCTCGAGCGGCGGAAGTTCGGCATACTCAGGGTGCATCGGACCGACATGGTGGTTTTCAGCCACCTGCCCGCGACCGCCGTAACCCAGTTCAAGCAGGACGCTGTTGTCGGTTGCCAGCTGGATCGCCTTGCGCACCTTGAGGTCTGCATAGGGCTTCATGCCATCGACTTCGGCCATCTGGTTCGGACGGACAACGACGGTGGCAGCGGTCACGATTTCATGCTGCGCCCAGCCGTCGAAGGAACCGATGATGTCGATGTAATCGCCATCCACCGAGTAGAGCATGTCGATCTCGTCGGATTCCGCCGCCGCAACCCATGCCGAGGGATCGGTGCCGTAGTCGATGAACTCGACCCGGTCCATCCACGCGCCGTTACCCTCGTTCCACCAGGTGTGGTCCTCGTTGCGCACCAGCACGCCTTTGACACCCACTTCGAGCGACTCCGGCAGGTAGGGCCCCGTACCGATGGGGTTTTCGAGCATCGAGTCGGCGCTGAAGCTGGAGTGCACGATAGAGGCCGGATAGTCGGCCATGCCTGCGATCAGCGTGATATCGGGACGCGGCAGGTGCAGTTTCACGGTGTGGTCGTCGACGACTTCAATTGCGTTTTCAAGCGCTTCACCGGTCTCGTCGTCGATCAGAACGGCGAAACGACCGGCCATGGAGTTGCCTTCCAGCCCCTTTTCGCACCAGCCGGCGATGTTGCGTGCAACGTCTTCCGCGGTAAAATCGTCGCCATTGTTCCATTTGACGCCCTGACGGACGTTCAGCGTGTACTCCGTCGCGTCGTCGTTGATTTCCCAACTCTCCAGCAGAACCGGGGTAAAGGTGCCGTCGTTCTCCCAGGCGACAAGATATTCCAGCCAGCCGTTCGAGAAATTGGCGATCTGGCTCCAGTCATAGGTGCGCGGATCCTTGAGGGCGCGCACTTCCTGCTGGATGCGGACGGTGCCGCCCATCTGGGCGTGGCTTTCGGCATAGGCTGGCGCGGCCAAGCCAAGCATCGAGTAAGCCGTTGCAGTCGTGGCACCGAAGGCGCTGGCCAGAGCCAGGAATTCCCGGCGATTGACCGGATCATTGCCGACCTTGCCCGCCGAATCCGTGATCGACTTTGGCAGCAGTCTGCCGGTTCGCGTAAAAAATGTCATTTTCTTCCTCTCGGTTGGTTCGTTTCTTGTTTGGAGGGTCGTGCCCTCCTTGTTTATAATTCAAATAGTTGTCGGGACCATGTCATGGATGTCAAGCATAGGGTCCGGTCAGTTGGTTCGGTGGCAAAGCCCGGATGGCCAGTCGGGTCCGTGCAATTCCCTGAATTGTCATTCCCTGTTGTGGCTGGACATACAATCCGATCAGACCCTGAAGAGGGGAAAGGGCATGCACGTCAACGACATGTCATGTAGCAGATCGGACTCCGACAGGAATTCCTACCCTTGGCTCAACACGTTCCTGTCAGGTGTCGCCGAGAGCAGCTATGCAGCATCACAACTTCGAGCTGATCATCCCGGTCGTTACCGTGATGCGGATTCGAGCGGCGGAGCGATTGGCACCCGGCGGTAATTTTGAGGTTCAGCGGTCGCTGCCGCTTTTCCGGGAAGTCACACCGCCGACCGGGTGTCGGGCTTTCCTACGTTTCCAACCGATTTCTGTCATCCAGCCAGTCAGAGACCGGGCTGAAATGCAGGTAAGCCACCCTAACTAAAGCAGGGGCGGGGGCGCAGCCCCCGCCACCCTGTCGGATCGCGCAGCGATCCGAAATCACTTAGTAAAGAGCAACCGGGTTGATGATCATCTGCACTGTTCCCCGGATCCTCGCCTGTCCGAGCACGAACATGAACTCGTTCACGCCCTCGCGCAGCAGCGGACCCGTATTCATCGTCTCGAGGATGTAGATGCCGTTCTCCTTGAGGAACACAACATGGCCGTAAAACGCCCCATCCCCATCGGCTGGCGGGATCGGCTCCAGCCCCCAAGTATCGGCTCCGACCGCCATCGGGTTCAACGACGCGACATAGCGGGCCCCTTCCACGTTAATACCCGGCTCGCCCGAGACCCATGCCTCGGGCTCGCTTTCCAGCTTCCCCTCGGTCCAGCCGGTGTGGAACAGGACCACGTCGCCTTCGCGGATCTCCACCCCCTGCGCTTCGGCAGCGGCCTTTATCTCGGCCTCGCCGAAATACTCACCCGCCTCCATAACTTCCTTGCCCGCATGGCTTGCCATATCGATGATGACACCGCGCCCGACAAGGGGCGGAATGTCATGGACGCCAAGCTTGGTCAGGCCAGTGATGACTGAAATCTCTTTTTCGTCCAGACAGTTGTAATAATAACCCTTTTCGCCCAGATGCCCGAGCCCGTCGATCTGACTGCCGATCCCGACCCAGGTTTGCAGGATATCGTCGTTGTAATTGCCCGGGTAGCCGAACTGGCTCAGCTTTTGCCCGCCCTGCTGGTTGGGCTGCACCACCTGCAGGTTCAGCGACCGGGGTGCGAATGCCGGTGTCTCTGAATCGATGACAATGCCAAGCGGCATGGATTTGCCCTGCTTGATCAGCTTTGCGGCTTCGAGTGTCCGCTCGGGGCTGACAAGGTTCGCAGACCCTGCAGTATCCTCCGCCCCCCATTTCGACTCTTCACAGTCCTGCGCGCTGACCGTCCCCGCAATGAGGCCAATAACGCCAGCGACGCTTGCCAAGTACCTTAGTTTCAATGTGTATCCTCCCAGATATGTCACTGGGTGCAGAATGAATTTCCGCAACCAGAAAGCGATCCGAGTTTCACACACATTCGTGATCTGGCAAGCTTTTTGACGCGGCCCCCGGAAAGGACCGCAAAAGCCTGCCACTTGCGCTGCATCGCGGCGAGCGGTCAGGTCAGGCCGTGGGTTGCCATTTGTCCGGATGCGCCGCCGCAAAGGCCGGGTGCTCGGCACATGCCCTAGCGACCGCGCTGACCCGTGGCAAATCGTCGATCTCCGCCGCCCAGCGATTGGCGTTATAGACCTGCGGCATCAAGCAGATATCGGCCAGTCCCGGCTGGTTTCCGCAGCAATAGGGGTTTTGCTCAAACCCTTCGAGCAGCTTTTCGAATGCCACCATCCCGGGCCGGATGAACCGTTTCATCCAATCGGCGCGGGCCTCTTCACGGCCGGTGATTTCCACCGCATAGGCGGCCACCTGAAGATTGCAGACGGGATGGATATCGACGGCAATGGCATGGGCCAGCGCCGTCGCTTTCGCACGTGCAGCAGGCTCCTGCGGCAGCAGACCAAGGCCGCGTGTCTGGTCCAGATAGTCGAGAATCGCCAGCGATTGCGTCATCCGCATACCATCAATGTCGAGAACCGGCACGAATCCCTGCGGGTTCCGTTCCAGATGTTCGGGCGTCTTATGCTGCTTTGTCGGCAGGTCCACGGGGACCGATTTGTAAGTGATACCCGCGAGGTTCAACGCGATACGCAAACGATAGCTGGCCGACGAGCGCCAGAAGTCGAAGAGAACCACGTCACTCATCGTTGTATTCCCGCGCTTTTTCCAGAATGTCCGTCAGGGTTTCGATGTCACCGACACGGTTGGCTAGCATGAGCACCAGTCGGGCGTTCAGCGCGTGACTGGCCTCTTCGCTCAGTCCCGCGTGTGCATCCATCAGGGCATTGTAGAAATCGTCCTGATAGGGACCGAGATTGTCGCTCATGCCGCCTGCTCCATCATTTTGCCCTGCGCCCGGGCGCAGGCGCGTTCCACGTCATGCCTGTCGGGTTCGCTGAAGACCGCGCAGACGTGACCGTCCGGACGGATCAGGTAGACGCCCTCCTGCCCGTAACGTTTGGTGGCAAACCCATCGCGCGAGTTGAAACAGGGATATTCGCGGATCGTGTTAATGCCGATACGGGCCACGCCTGGAACGTCGGGCAGATCGACCTCACCAAAGCCGATCAGGCAGAATTGCGGTGGTACCACGTCGAGCAGCCAGGTGGGACCATCGGCACCGTCCAGCGGCGCATCCAACAGGGGCTGCCCCGGTTCCAGCGGTGCGACACCCGGGCTTTGCAACCGCATCCCCGCCAGCGAACAGGGCTGCGACAGGCGACCGGAATTCACCAGCCGTCGTGCGAAGGGCTGGTCATGGGCAAGCTTCAGCACTTCGGCGCGGAACAGGGCCTCAACCGGGGTCTTCGGCGTCATGAAGTTCGTGGCGCGGCTTGAGTTGAGGATGTTCTCAGCCGAGCCATGGCTGCGTTCCTCGTGATAGGTCTCGATCAACTCTGCGGGTGCCTCGCTTTTCAGCACCGCCGCCAGTTTCCAGCCGATATTGTCGACATCCTGAATGCCGCCATTGCCACCCCGCGCGCCGAAAGGGCTGACCACATGGGCGCTGTCGCCGACAAAGATCACGCGGTTATGCACGAACCGGTCGAGCTTGATACAGCGGAACTTGTAGACGCTTACCCAGTCGAGCCGGAAGGGCTTGTCCCCGACGATGGCCTTGATCCGGGGCATCACTTTTTCCGGCGCGGATTCCGCTTTGCCATCGGCATCGACATCCAGTTGCAGGTCGATCCGGTAGATATTGTCCGGCTGGGCGTGCAGCAGGGCGGACTTGCCTTCGTGAAAGGGCGGGTCGAACCAGAACCAGCGTTCCGGCACCGCGTTTTCGCCAAAGGGACTATCTTCCATTTCAATATCCGCGATCAGGAACTGTTCCTGAAAAGTCTGGCCGGTGAAATCCAGCCCCATGCGTTCACGCGTGGCGGACCCGGCCCCATCGCAGGCGAGGTAATACTCTGCCGCCATTTCATAGGTGCCGTCGGGCGTTTCGACAGCCAGCGTCACGTGGTCGCCGTGATCCACGTGGCCGGTCACCTTGTTCTTGAAACGAAGCTCGATCAACTCGGGGAAGTCGCGGGCGCGTTCGACGAGATATTGCTCGACGTAATATTGCTGGAGATTGATGAAGGCCGGGTACTTGTGGCCATCCTCGGGCAGCAGGTCGAAATTATAGATTTCCTGATCGCCGTGGAAATTGCGCCCGATCTTCCAGGTCACGCCCTTTTCCAGCATCCGTTCACCGACCCCGAGCCGGTTGAAGATTTCCAGCGTGCGCTTGGCCCAGCAGATGGCGCGGCTGCCGACGGACACGACATTGTTGTCGTCCAGAACCACGCTTTTTATGCCGCGCTGGGCAAGGTCGATGGCGAGAGCCAACCCGATGGGGCCTGCCCCGATAATCGCGACCGGATAGCGAGCCGGCGCCGCGCCGGAAAGCTCTGGCGGCTTTACGTAATCGAACGGCTCGTATTTGTATCCGGCCATCGGAACTCCTCCCCTTGATCCCATTGCGGCACACCAACTCCCCGTCGCCGCATGAATAAACGGCCCGGCAGTCGACCTGCCGGGCCGTGTTTCCGGTCAGCCCTGAAGGGCCTCCCACATTTCGACGTCGCGCTGGGCGGTCCAGATGCGCGGCGTATCGATATCCAGCGCCTCGTCATAGGCGCGGGCCACGTTGAACGGCAGACAGTGTTCGTAGATCGCGTAATCCTTGAACTTGGGATCGCATTCGGCGCGCACGGCGTCCCATGCCTCTTTCAGCGTGCCGCCCTTGAGCGCGACACGTGCCGCCGGGCGATAGGTGGAACGCACGAAATCCTCGGTGGAATCGAGCGCCGCATTGACCATCTCGCGACCGACAAGTGCATCGCCGCGCCCGGGCGCGATCGCGTCGAGATCGAAATTGCGGATGTTGTTCAGCGTCTTGGGCCAGTCATGAAAATGCCCGTCGCCGCAATAGCAGGCCGAGTGGTATTCGACGATATCGCCAGTGAACATGGTATTGGCATCCGGCACATAGGCGACGATGTCGCCCGCGGTATGCGCCCGGCCGAGGTGCATTAGGTCAACCCGGCGCTTGCCTAGGTAGACGGTCATGCGGTCGTTGAAGGTAGTCGTCGGCCATGTCAGGCCGGGGATGCTTTCATAGCCTTCGAACAGGCGTGGGAAACGCTGGAATTCGCTGTCCCAGTCCTCCTGACCGCGCTCTGCCACCATCGCCCGGGCCTTTTCGCCCATGATCACGGTCTGCGCGTTGAAGGCGGAGCAGCCCAGGACACGTACCGCATGATAATGGGTCATCACCACATGGGTGATCGGCTTGTCGGTGACTTCACGCACCTTTTCGATCACCTTGTTGGCGAGGCGCGGGGTCGCCTGCGCCTCGACGATCATGACGCTGTCATCACCGATGATCACGCCGGAATTGGGGTCGCCCTCGGCGGTAAAGGCCCAAAGACCCTCGCCCACTTCGGTGAAGGAGATGTTCTTTTCGCTCATGTCGCCCTGAGAAGCGAATGCCTTGGCCATGGTGGTGCCTTTCTTTTCAGTGTCGCGCCCGGGGCAGGTTCGGGAGCCTCCGGCGGGGATATTTTAAGAACCCAAAGAAGGGTTCATCGTTCATACGGATCGTCGAGCGCCGGAAGGAGTTTGCCGGTGCAGTCGCCGAAGCCAATCGTGTAGCCATCGCCATGGGCGGCGCCGCGCAGGGTCAGCGTGTCATTGTCTTCGAGGAAGCTGCGGGTCTCGCCACTGTCGAGGGTGACGGGTTCCTTGCCGCCCCAGCTCAGTTCGATGAGCGAGCCGCGTTCGGTCTTGCCGGGGCCGGAGATGGTACCCGAGCCTAGCAGGTCGCCGACATACATCGGGCTGCCCGCCGTGGTGTGATGCGCGAGCTGCTGGGCCGAGGAGTAGTACATTTCCTTGTAATTCGTGCGCGCGATGATGCTTTCGGATTTGCCTTCGGGTGCGAGGGTGACCTCGAGTTCGATGTCATACAGCATCGGACCGCAATCCTTGAGGTGGTCAAGCAGTTCCACTTCACGCTCAGGCGTATCCGTACGGAAGGGTTCGAGCGCCGGTTTGGTTACGATCCAAGGACTGATGGTGGTGGCCGTCGCCTTGGCCTGGAAGGGACCGAGCGGCTGATATTCCCAAGCCTGGATATCGCGAGCCGACCAGTCGTTCAGCAGCACGTAGCCGAAGATATTGTCATCGGCCTCCTGCACGGTGATCGGGCCGGTGCTGTCGGTACCGACAATGGCGCCCATTTCCAGTTCCAGATCGAAGCGGGCGCAGGGCGCGAACCGGGGCTTGTCGTCATCCGGGCCCTTGAGCTGGCCCCACGGGCGGCGGATCTCGGTGCCGCTGACATACACCGAGGAGGCGCGACCGTTATAGCCGATAGGAATGTGCAGCCAGTTGGGGGGCAGAGCGTTTTCCGCGCCACGGAACATCGTGCCGATATTGGTGGCGTGATGCTTGCCTGCGTAGAAGTCGGTGTATTCCGATACCATGAAGGGCATGTGCAGGGTTGCATCCGCCATCGGGACAAGCAGTTGCTCGACCGCTTCCTGCTCATCCGCGCCGTCGGCCAGCAAGTCGGTCAGCCGCGCACGCAGGGCGGCCCAGACGGCGGGACCTTCGGCCATCAGGTCGTTCCAGAAGGGGACGTCGAACAGCGGGTAGTCGGCCAGTGCGATCAGGCCGGTTTCCTCGGCCGCCGACATGTCGAGGATCATGTCGCCGATGGCGACGCCGCAGCGGGGTTCATCCTCGCCGATGGAGAATACGCCGTAGGGCAGGTTGTTCAGAGGAAAGGGATGCGCCGGGTCATTGGCGCTGTCGATCCAGCTTTTCTTGAGGGGCATGGTGGTCCTTTTTGATTTGGGCCGGAGCGGCGGGCGCGATCAGTCCTTGTCGCGGTTGCGTTTCTGCAACCAGCGGATACCGAGAAAAAGCGCAGCGAAGATGACAATCCAGAAGATCAGGTCGAGCAGAGCGGTATTCATTTCTTGCCGGGTGTCCCGTCGAATTTCTTTTCGATATCGCTCCAGCAGTCGATGTAATCGTCCTGCAGGGGCGCTTCCTCGGCCGCGAAGCGGGTCAAGTGCTGCGGGAAGCGCGTTTCGAACATGAATGACATGGTCTGATCCAGCTTGTCGGGGCCGAGATTGGCATTGGACGCCTTTTCAAAGGCCTCCTTGTCGGGCCCGTGCGGCAGCATCATGTTGTGGAGGCTCATGCCGCCGGGGACGAAGCCCTGCGGCTTCGCATCGTACTGGCCATAGATATTGCCCATCAGTTCGGACATGACGTTCTTGTGGTACCAGGGCGGGCGGAAGGTATCCTCCATCACCATCCAGCGTTCGCGGAACAGCACAAAATCGATATTGGCGGTGCCTTCGACCCCGCTGGGCGCGGTCAGCACGGTAAAGATCGACGGATCGGGGTGGTCGAACAGGATCGACCCGATGGGGCAGTAATTGCGCAGGTCGTATTTCACCGGCGCGTAATTGCCGTGCCATGCCACCACATCCAGCGGCGAATGATCGATCCTGGTCTCGTGGAACTGGCCGCACCACTTGATCGTCACGGTCGAGGGCGTTTCGCGGTCCTCAAAGGCGGCGACGGGCGTTTTGAAATCGCGCCGGTTCGCCATGCAGTTCGCGCCAATCGGGCCACGGCCGGGCAGGTCGAACTTCTGGCCGTAATTCTCGCAGACGAAACCGCGCGCTGGTCCTTCGAGCAGTTCGACACGGTAGAGCAGCCCGCGCGGCAGGATGGCGATTTCCTTGGGCTCAAGGTCGATGATGCCGAGTTCGGTGGCAAAGCGCAGGCGTCCCTCCTGCGGGACCACCAGCAATTCACTGTCGGCGGAATAGAAATAGGCGTCCTCCATCGAGGTATTCACGAGGTAGATATGGCTTGCCATACCGACCTGCGTATTCACATCGCCCGCCGTGGTCATGGTGCGCATCCCTGTCAGCCATGTCAGGCTTTCGCCGGCATGGGGCACCGCGTCCCATCGATATTGGCCCAGCGAGGTGACGTTTTCGACCACATGCGGCGCCGATTTCCAATAGGGCAGATCGATGCGTTCGTAGCGGTGCGAATGTTTGACCGAGGGGCGGATGCGATAGCACCAGGTACGTTCGTTCTGATGACTGGGCGCCGTGAATGCCGTGCCCGAGAGCTGTTCGCCGTAGAGGCCGTAATTCACCTTTTGCGGGCTGTTCTGGCCCTGCGGCAGGGCACCGGGCAGTGCTTCGGTTTCGAAATCATTGCCGAAACCGGGCATGTAGCCTTCGGTCGTGCCAGCGGATTGCGCCGCCTGCACTATATTATGCGGGTTGCTGGGCCGATTCATGTGAACTCCTCCCCTTGTTCTGGGCATGAGGTAATAGTTGATTTTGTAACTAACAACCAGCAAGAAGACCTGATGAGTGAAAAAGATGACTTCGACCTGCAATATTTCCTGCCCTACATGCTGAACCAGGCGGCAGAGGAATCCAGCATCGCCTTTCAGCGCCATTACAAGAATCGCTATGGCATGCTGCGGACCGAATGGCGGGTTCTTTTCCACCTCGGCCGCTATGGCGAGATGACCGCCAAGGAGATCGGTGAACGCGCCCGCATTCACAAGACAAAGGTCAGCCGCGCCGTGCAAAAGCTGGCCGATCGCCGGTTCCTCACCCGAAAAAAGGACGAAAACGACCGCCGCTCGGAGCGGCTTGAGCTGACGCAGGCGGGGTTGGCCGCATATCGCGATCTGCGCGGCGTGGCGCAGGAATACGACGCCAAACTAGTGTCTAATTTCGATCCTGAAGACGTTGCAACCCTGCGCCGGTTGCTGGCACGGCTGGCGGGGTAGCGACCGCCAGCACCGAAATAGCATCCGCCCGGATGCAGGGCATGTTAAATACAACCTCCGAAGGAACCGAAAGCAGGGTAAATGGTTCATTATGGCTGGCCAGACTGGCCTTGGGGGCATGACACATGCAGATTTTCACCTGTCCGGAATGCGGACAAAACCTCTACTTCAGAAACACCCAGTGCGCCTGCGGCCAGCGGGTGTTTTTCGATCCTGACCGGCAGGTCATGCTTGCCGATGGTGAGGCCTGTGCCAATCGCGAAAAGATCTCGTGCAACTGGATCGCCGAGACCAATGGCTATTGCCGGTCCTGCGCAATGACGGAAACCGTGCCGGATACCGACCACGCCGAAAACCTTCGGCTTTGGCTGGAAACGGAAACAGCCAAGCGCTGGATGCTGGCCAATCTTTCCCGCTGGGGATGGTTCACGCCGTCGGACAAAGGCGCGCGCCCGGTTTTCAAGTTGCTGTCAGAAAACACGGCAAAAGGCGAAGCCGACGTCATCATGGGTCATGGAAACGGGGTCATCACCATCAACGTTTCCGAAGCGAGCGACGCGACCTTGAGCGAAAGACAGGAAAAGCTGGGCGAGCTTTACCGGACCATGCTCGGCCATATGCGGCACGAGATGGCGCATTTCCTGCATCTGCGGCTAAGCGAGGAAGACGGGTTTCCCGACCGTTTCCGCGCGGTGTTCGGTGATGAGCGCGAGGACTACGGCGAAGCGCTCAAACGGCACTACGACCAGCCGAAAGAAGCGGGAGAGCAGTACATCACCAGCTATGCAAGCGCGCATCCACATGAGGACTGGGCCGAGACAACCGCGCATCTTTTGCACCTTGTCGATCTGCTCGACAGCGTGGCGGCAACGCGGCTTTCCCTGCCCGAGGGCCCGCCCGACGGGTATGACGCTTATGCGGACGATGATTTCGAGCGTATTCTGACCTGGGCAATCGACACATCTCTGGCGGTCAACCATATCAACCGGGCGATGGACCTTGCTGATCTTTATCCGTTTGTCCTGAAACCGGCGGTCCGTGACAAGCTTGGGTTCGTCCACACACATCTGCGACGGGCGTGAATTGGCAACGGGCAGGCCGAAATCTGGCCCGCCCGTCTTCTCAAGTCAAAGCGCCTCGATGATCGTGACGTTGGCGATACCGCCGCCTTCGCACATCGTCTGGAGACCATAGCGTTTACCGCGCGCCCGCAGCGCATGAACGAGCGTGGTCATCAGCTTTGCGCCTGATCCGCCCAGGGGATGGCCAAGCGCAATGGCGCCGCCGTTGACGTTCAGCTTGTCAGGGTCCGCGCCCGTGTGCTGAAGCCATGCCAGCGGCACCGGCGCGAAGGCTTCGTTGACTTCGTAAAGATCAATGTCTTCGATCTTCATTCCTGCCCGTTTCAACGCCTTGTCCGTGGCAAAGAGCGGTTCCTCCAGCATCACCACCGGATCGCCCGCCGTCACCGTCAGCTCGTGTATCCGCGCGAGCGGTGTCAGACCGTGTTCCTTGAGCGCGCGTTCAGACACGACCATGACAGCCGCAGCGCCGTCGCAGATCTGGCTGGCGTTCCCGGCGGTGATCTTGCCGCCCTCGACCAGTGTGCGCAGGCCGCCGATGCTCTCCATCGTGGCATCGGGACGAATCCCCTCGTCCCGCGTGTGCATCTCGCTGCCATCTTCAGTGCGGATCTTGAGCGGCAGGATCTCATCGTCGAACGCGCCGCTATCGGCCGCCGCCGCCGCGCGCTGGTGGCTTTTGAGCGCGAAAGCGTCCAAATCCTCGCGGCTGTGCTGCCATTTGTCCGCGATCATCTCGGCCCCGGTGAACTGCGAAAAGATGGTCTGCGGATAGTTCCGGTCGATACCCGGGCTTGATGGGCTGCCCGGCTGCGGATGTTTCGACCAGCGACCGGTAGATCCCATGGCCACGCGACTCATGGATTCCGCACCGGCAGCGATGACGACATCCTGCACTCCGGACATGACCGCCTGCGCGGCAAAATGGATAGATTGCTGCGACGACCCGCACTGCCGGTCGATGGTTACCGCCGGCACCGAACGCGGCAGGTTCGAGGCGAGAACCGCATTGCGCCCGAAATGCAGCCCTTGCTCGCCTGCCTGACTGACACATCCCATTATCACGTCATCCACCGCATCCGGCGCGACACCGGCGCGCGCAACGACTTCGTCCAGCACGGCGGCGGCCAGATCGACCGGATGCCAGCCGCTGACCCGACCGTCGCGCCGACCGCCCGCCGTGCGCGTGGCGGCGACGATAAATGCTTCTCCCATTGTTTTCTCCTCCCTGTTTATCGGCCCTGCCGGCTTACAGCTGCGCGCTGGGTCTCGACTTGATGTTCTCGTGCCATGCCTGCGTCGCGGTGAAATCTTCCGGAATGCTCAGCTTGATGACCCGCGCAAATTCCACAAAGACAAAGGCGGTGATATCCGCCAGCGTCAGGTGATCGGTCGCAAGGAAGGGGCTTTCGCGCAGCCGGTTCTCGAGCATGTTGAAAAACGACTTGGCCCGTTTCATGCCCCGTTCGGCCAGCTCGGGGATCTGCTCGACATTTTCCTGACCGGTCAGCGCCCTGCCTTTCATCCGGGGGTTGCCATTGCGCAGGGCTTCGGCGATGGGCTGGCCGCCCTGTGTCTCGGCAACCGCGTTCCACATCAGCACCTGCCCCTTCTCTTCGGGGTTACGGCCCATCAAAGGCGGCTCGGGGTGCAGCGCTTCGAGATAGGCGGCGATCCCTAGGTTTTCCGTCAGCGCGCTGCCGTTCTCGGTAATGAGCACCGGCACCGTGGCGCGCGGATTGATCTTCAGAAACTCCGGCGAAAGCTGTTCGCCCGTGCCGATCGAAATTTCACGGGTTTCAATCGTCAAACCTTTCTCGGCAATGAACATGCGTGCCCGACGCGGGCTCGGGGCCGTACTACAGTCGTAAAATATCATGAAATCCTCTCCCACCGTCGGAACCGGGCAATACCCGTTCGGACCAGAACTCTCCCAAGCCCTGACCTTAACAGGCATATTGCGCGGCACAATCAGCCCCGAGCCAAGAAAATTTAATTTTCTTGTTAAATTTTCTTCGAAAATTCGACGGGAGGGTCAGATATGATCCGCGACCGAGCGCGCGATCACCAGTTCCTCGTTGGTCGGAATGACAAGAATCTCAGCAGTCCCGTTACCGATCCTCGTTTCTCTCTGCCGGTTCGCCGTTTGATCGAGAGACAGTCCCAGAAACCCGAGCCCCTCGACAACCCGCTCTCGTATATCAGTTGCGTTTTCGCCGACGCCACCGCTGAACACCAGCCCATCGAGACCGCCCAGCGCGGCGGCCATCGACCCGATTTCACGCCTGAGCCTCGCCAGATAATAGTCAAGCGCCAGCGAAGCCTCCGGCGCTTCACTCGCTAGAAGTTCGCGCATGTCATTGCCGATCCCGGACAATCCTTTCAGCCCGCTATCGTGATATAGCAGCCGGGTCAGCTCCGCTGACGACATGCCTTGATCCATCAAGTAGAGCATCACACCTGGATCGAGCTGTCCGGGCCGCGTCCCCATCACCAGACCATCCAGCGCCGAGAAGCCCATTGTCGTGGCGATACTTTGCCCGTCCAGCAGACCGCAAAGCGACGCCCCGTTGCCAAGATGGGCAATAACAACCCGGCCTTTGGCTATTTCCGGGTGCGCGCGGCGCAACTCTCCGGCGATGTAGTCATAAGACAGGCCATGAAATCCGTACCGCCGGACGCCCTGCTCGTAATAGTGCAGGGGCAGACCATAGGCATCGTTCACGAAAGGCTTCCCACGATGGAAAGCAGTATCCAAACAGCCGATCTGCACGGCGCCCGGAAAGGCCACCTGCGCCGCGCGGACCGCAGCAAGGTTATGGGGTTGGTGCAGCGGGGCCAGTGGCACCAGCCTTTCCAGCATCGCCAGCGTAGCGGGATCGAGACGTGCCGGTTCCCCAAAATCCGGCCCGCCATGCACGATCCTGTGCCCGACCCCGGCCACTTGTCGACCGTCCAGTAACGGCTCAACCACGGTCAGGATGGCTTGCACCGCCGTTTCGTGATCCGTCGCATCAATTGAAACAGCCTTATTACCTTGCAGCTTCAGCTCTGCCGCGCCGCCGATATTTTCCACCAGACCGACATGCAACAACTCGGGATCACCATCGCCGGTCAGGTAAACCGAGAATTTGATCGAAGAACTTCCAGCGTTCAGCGTCAGGATCGCGCTCATGCGACACTACTCCGCGCGGCGTGGAGCGCTGCGACCGCGCAGGAGGCCAAGCGCGATTTGTCATCATCTGCCCGACTGGTCAGGATGACCGGGCATCGGGCCCCCATCACGATACCGGCTGACTGGGCATGGGCAAGATAGGTCAGTTCCTTGGCCAGCATATTGCCCGCTTCCATGTTCGGCGCCATCAGGATTTCGGCCCGCCCCGCCACGAGCGACTTGATGCCCTTGGTCATCGCGGCCCCGAGGTTGATCGCGTTGTCCATCGCCAGCGGCCCGTCCACCAGACCGCCGGTGATCTGGCCGCGATCCGCCATTTTCGACAGGATCGCAGCATCCAGTGTCGAAGGGATCGCCGGGTTGACCTTTTCCACCGCCGACAACACGCCGACCTTCGGCTCTTCGATGCCGATGGAATGCGCAAGATAGATCGCGTTCTGGATGATATCCGCCTTGGCCTGCAAGTCCGGCGAGATGTTGATCGCCGCATCCGTTACCATCAGCAGATGCTCAAGCCCCGGCACATCCATGACAAAGACATGGCTCAACCGGCGCGAGGTGCGCAAACCCGTCTCCCGCTTGACGATGGCGCCAAGGAAGACGTCCGTGTGCAGATGGCCCTTCATCAGGGCAGCCGCCTGCCCTTCGTGCACGAGTGCGACCGCCCGTTCCGCAGCAGCCTTGTGGTCGGGCACATCGATGATCTGGTAGCCCGCAAGGCTCATGCCCGCTGCCTCGCCAGCCGCGACGATCTTTTCGGGATCACCGATCAGGATCGGGGTGATCAGCGTGTGCTCCGCCGCTAGCAATGCTCCGGCCAGCGCATCGGGCTCTTCCGGCGCGACAACGGCTGTCGGGATCGGATCGAGCGGCGCGGCCAGTTCCAGCAGCCGGTCGAAATGCTTGTGGCTGCGCACCGTCAGCCCCGGCACATCAAGCGCCGTGAAATCCAGCGGTCTCTCGGGCGCGACCACCTGTGCCTCGCCCTCGACGATGGGGCGTCCGTCTTCGGTTTCGACCCAGGTGTCAAAGCTGACCAACCTGCCTTCGCCCTTGGCAGTCAGACGCACCTTGATCCTGAGCGTATCCCCCGCATGGGCCTGATTGACGAAACGCAGGGTCTGGCTGTGATAGGTCGTACCCGGCCCGGGGAGGTCGCAGCCAAGGACGGCCGAGATCAGCGATGCCATCCACATGGCCGGGGCGATGGCCTCGGGCTTGCCGTCCCCATCGCCGTCCACCCGGGGCAGGTTCATCGGGTTCATGTTGCCCGAGGAGTTGGCAAAGACGTAAAGATCCTCTGCCTTGAGCACGCGGGTCTGTTCCGCTTCCATGCCGACGCTCAGCGCATCATAGGGGGTGTTCTTCATGGCCCGTTTGGCTGGCTCGTTCATTACTCTGCGTTCCTATTGCGAATTCTGGCCGGATCGGCGCGAGGGGCGAAAATGGCCATGCACAACCCGTACAGCATCCGTACACAACTTATATGCCGCTCGTATGTCACCCCGTGGGTAGGTCAGAAGCGGAATTAACGGCGGTAGACAAAGCAGCGGCCTTCGACTGCGCCGGTCGGCAGCGGCAATTCTGTCAGGTTCTCGAAATACATACGGTCGCTCGACACCATAAGACCGCCCTCGGCCAGAAGCGGTTCGACAAGGGGTGAAATCTCGCGCGCGAAGATATCGTTCTTGGCGCGGTTATGCCCGCCGAGATCGGCGTGGATCAGGCTAGCGACCGGGCCGAACCGCTCAAGCGTGGCAGGCAGCGTTTCATGCACGTCCCCGAGGATCGTGAGGGATTCCGGCGGGGTGGAATCCGGGTGCGAGGCGATTGCGCGTTCGAAGACATAGATGTCGCGGCCTTTGATCCGTTCGCGCATGTGGTGATAGGTGCGACCGTTGCCAAGACCAAGTTCGTACACCGGCCCGGACATCAGCTCCGTTTCGGCAATCGCGAAGTCGAGACAGGCGCGCTGGGACACCATCCGGTCGATAAACAGGTCAAGGCGGCTCATTCGGTGGTCACTCCTGTAAGGACGGCCGAAATTCCCGGCCTGCCCACAAGTCATGCCAAAAACATTAACGGATGTGTAGGCTTGGCGACACATTCCTCTCATCTGAACATGCAATTGGTGTTTGACTAGCTGGTAAAGCGCAAGCGAAGGTGACCGAGCTTGGAAACTTTGGTTACCCCGCATCTGACAGGACGAACGGACGACAATGCCCCCTCTGCTGAGTATAGAGAATCTGAGTATCGGTTTCGGCCGGGGCGACAACGTGGTCGAGGGCGTGAGTTTCGACGTGCAGAAGGGGGAAACCCTTGCACTGGTTGGCGAATCCGGGTCCGGAAAGACGGTCACCTGCCGCGCTGTACTGCGCATTCTGCCCCGTATCGCCAAGATCCGGTCGGGCCGGATCACCTTTAACGGGCGCGAGGGACCCGTTGAGCTCAGTTCGATCAGGGAACGGCAGATGCGCGAAATTCGCGGCAACGAGATCGCGATGATCTTTCAGGAGCCGATGCGCTCGCTGTCGCCGCTGCACCGGATCGGCAATCAGGTCGGCGAGGTCCTGCGCCTGCACAGGGGCGCGGCACGTGGCGATGCCAAGACGCAGGTGCTGGAAACCTTTGAGCGGGTCGGCTTTCCCGATCCCGAGCGCGCCTTTCGCGCCTACCCTTTCGAGATGTCAGGCGGGATGCGTCAACGCGCGATGATCGCGATGGCGATGGTTGCCAAGCCGGACCTGCTGATCGCGGACGAACCGACAACGGCGCTCGACGTGACGACACAGGCGCAGGTGCTGGGCCTGATGAAGGACCTGCAGCGTGAAACCGGCATGGCGATGATACTGGTCACCCATGACCTTGGCGTCGTCGCGAACATGGCTGAACAGGTCGTGGTGATGCACAAGGGCCGGGTGATGGAATCCGGTGCCGCCGCACCGCTGCTGAGCGACCCCGCCCATCCCTACACCAAGGCGCTCATTAACGCCGCGCCATCGCTGCCGGAGGATTCCGCCGCAAAAGAGCATGTGTCGCGGCAGGATTTCATC
>JAAEZD010000009.1:0-98719 GCA_018223035.1 Paracoccaceae bacterium | reverse complement strand
CGAGATGAAAGAGGTTTCCAAGACGTATCTGGTTCGCGGCCATACTGCCTGGCAAGAGCAGGCACTGGTTCACGCCTGTCGCGGGGTAGATCTGGCGCTGCCGCGCGGGCGGACGCTGGCCATCGTCGGCGAAAGCGGGTCGGGCAAAACCACGGCGGCACGGATTGCCCTGGGCGCAGATGCGCCCGATCCGGGCGGCGAGGTGCTCTTTCGGCCCGAACCGCATGCCGAACCGATCACCGTGCATGACATGACCCGCGAAGAGCGTATCGCGTTTCAGAAACAGGCGCAGATGGTGTTTCAGGACCCGTATTCCTCGCTGTCGCCGAGGATGCGGATCTCGGACGCCCTGACCGAACCGCTGGACATTCACGGGATCGGGTCGAAATCGGAACGCCGCGACCGGGCCGAGGCCATGCTGAAGCAGGTCGGGCTGAACGGCGACATGCTGATGCGGTATCCGCATGCCTTTTCCGGCGGGCAGCGACAGCGGCTTTCCATCGCCCGCGCCCTGATGCTTGATCCGTCGCTGCTGGTCTGCGACGAACCGACCTCGGCGCTGGACGTATCGGTGCAGGAACAGATCCTGACCCTGCTGGAAGACATCCGCGACCGGATGAACCTGAGCTATCTGTTCATTTCGCATGATCTGGCCGTCGTGGCCCGGATAGCCGATGACGTCGCCGTGATGCGACAGGGTCTTGTGGTCGAACAGGCCCCGCCAGATGTATTATTCCACAATCCGCGCCATCCCTATACAAAGGCGCTGATCGCGGCCCAGCCGACCCCGGATATCAACCACCCGATCGACCTCGATCTGGTCGCAAAGGGTGCCGGGTCTCCGGAAAGCTGGCCCGAAGCCTTTCGTTTCTCATCTGCCGTGATACCGTCGCTGACGGTGATGGAACCCGGCCATAAGGTACGCTGCCATGTTTAAGCCTCTGAAATCTCTTTTGCTGACGGGCGGGCTTTGCCTTGCCCTGCCTGTGCTGGCCGATCCGGTCCTGCAGGAAAGCCCGTTCCTGTCCGAGCAGGTCAGCGCGGGCAGCATGCCCGCCGTGGCCGAACGTGCGCCCGATGCGCCGCTCTTCGTCGATCTCGAAGCGCGCGGCCGCAGTTTCGGCACGCAGGGCGGCACCCTGTCCACCTTCGTCTCGCGCGACAAGGACATCCGCATGATGGTGGTCTACGGCTATGGCCGCCTTGTCGGCTTTGATGCTGATTACAAGCTGGTCCCCGACATCCTCGAGAGTTTCGAGAATGAGGGTGACAAGGTCTTTACCCTGCATCTGAGACCCGGTCACCGCTGGTCGGACGGCGCGCCCTTCACCTCGGAAGATTTCCGGTACTGGTGGGAAGACGTCGCGAATAACGAAGCGCTCAGCCCGTCCGGGCCGCCGGATTTCCTGCTGGTCGAAGGCAACGCGCCCGAGGTGACATATCCGGATGAGACTACCGTGGTCTTCACCTGGGCCGAGTCGAACCCGAGCTTTCTGCAATCGCTGGCACAGGCACGCCCGCCGTTTATCTATCGGCCCGCGCATGTGATGAAGAAATACCACATCGATTACGCCGATGCCGAGGAGCTGAACGCCGAGGTGCAGGAAGCCCGCGTGAACAGCTGGGCGGCGCTGCACAACAAGCTCGACAACATGTATAATTTCGACAACCCGGACCTGCCCACGCTGCAGCCGTGGATCAATGCCAGCGATGGCAAAAAGATCCGCCACCAGTTCCTGCGCAACCCCTATTACCACCGTTTCGACAGCAAGGGCGTGCAGCTTCCCTATATCGACAGGGTAGAGATGGAAGTGGTGAGTGGCGGTCTGATCGCTGCGAAATCCAACGCGGGCGAGGCCGATCTTCAGGCGCGCGGACTGGATTTCCGCGACATTCCGATCCTGCGCAAGGGCGAAGAGAGCGGCAACTACCGCACCTATCTCTGGGCCAATGGCACGGCGAGCCAGATCGCGATTTACCCGAACCTCAACTACAATGACGACGTCTGGCGTATGGTACTGCGCGATGTGCGGGTGCGCCGCGCCCTGTCGCTTGGCATCGACCGGGACACCATCAACCGGGCGCTCTACTTCAACCTTGCCAAGCCTGGCGCGATGACGGTGCTGCCCTCAAGCCCGTTCTACAAGGCCGAGAACCGCGAGGCATGGGCAAGCTTTGACACGGAGCAGGCCAATGCCCTGCTGGACGAGGCCGGGCTATCCGAGCGCGGGCCGAACGGTATCCGCCTGCTGCCCGACGGACGCGAGATGGAACTGGTAGTGGAAACCGCCGGGGAACGTCAGGAAGTTGAAAACGCGATGCAGATCGTGACCGACACGTGGGCCGATATCGGCATCAAGCTGGTCCTGCGCCCGCTCGACCGGGACATCCTGCGCAACCGGATCTACGCGGGCACCACGATGGCGGCCGTCTGGTATGGCTGGGATAACGGCATTCCGCAGCCCTATACCTCGCCCGATTATCTCGCCCCGCGTTACCAGGAATTCTTTGCATGGCCAAAGTGGGGTCAGTTCTACCAGACCGGGGGCGATGTGGGCGAAGCGCCCGACATGCGTGCCGCCGAAGAGTTGATGGCCCTGTCGCGTGAGTGGGATCACGCAACCAGCGACGAAGAGCGCAGCGCGGCTTGGGAGAAGATGCTGAAGATCCACGCCGACAGCGTATTCGGCATCGGCATTCTTGCAGAGGCACCGCAGCCGGTGGTCGTGTCGAACCGTCTGAAGAATGTCCCGCAAAGCGCGATCTGGGCATGGGACCCGGGCGCACATTTCGGGATCCACCGGATGGACGAGTTCTATTTTGACGGCACCGGGACGAATTAATGCTGGTACTGCGCTATGCGCTCTACAGGTTCGGGACGATGCTGCTTACGCTGCTCGTCGTCTCGGCCCTGATCTTCCTGATCATCAACCTCCCGCCGGGGGATTATCTGTCGAACCAGATCGCCGAGCTGCGTTCGACCGGGCAGACCGCCGGGGTGCAGAAAGCCGAATTCCTGCGCCGCGAATATGCGCTCGACCGGCCGCTCTGGCAGCAATACCTCATCTGGGTGGGCTTCATTCCCGGCCCGCAGGGTTTTTTGGGTCTGATCCAAGGCAATTTTGGCTGGTCCTTTGAATTCGACCGCCCCGTTTCGGAAATCGTCGGCGATACCCTTTGGCTGACGGTTCTGGTGAACCTCGCCGCGGTTCTCTTTGTCTATATGGTGGCCTTACCGCTGGGTATTCTGGCGGCGGCGAAATCAAAGACCTGGGTCGATTATTCCTCGGCCTTTGTGGGCTACCTGGGCCTTGCGACGCCGAACTTTTTGCTCGCGCTGATCCTTTTCTATTACGGCAACCGTTGGTTCGACCTGCCCATCGGCGGGCTGATGGACCCGATCTATGAAGGCGAGCCGATGAGCTGGGACAAGGTGCGCTCGATCCTGCTGCACCTCATCGTACCCACCTTTGTGATCGGAACGTCTGGCGCGGCGGCGATGATGCAACGGCTGCGCGCCAACCTGCTGGACGAATTGGGCAAGCCCTATGTGGAAACCGCCATCGCCAAGGGCATGTCGCCACCGAGAATGCTGGTGAAATACCCGCTCCGCATGGCCTTTAACCCGTTTGTCGCCGATATCGGCAACCTGCTGCCCGCGATGGTATCGGGATCGGTTCTGGTATCGGTCGTGCTGGGCCTGCAGACCATCGGCCCCACCCTGCTGATCGCGCTGAAATCGCAGGACCAGTTCCTTGCCGGTTTCGTGCTGATGTTCGTCGCCCTGCTGACCCTGCTGGGCACGATGATCTCGGACGTGCTGTTGGTGCTGCTTGACCCGCGTATCCGCTACGAGGGGAAAGCCGGATGACTCAGCTTTCCGATGGCCGCTACGTCGACGACGCGCCTTATGATCCGCAACTGAGCATTCAGCAGCTTGAGCGGCGCGATCTCGACGCACCGAACTGGGTGCTGATCTGGCGCAAGTTCAAGCGGCATCGGCTTGGACTGGTCTCTGGCATCTTTCTGCTGCTCTGCTACCTGATGCTGCCCTTAGCCGGGTTCATCGCACCCTACAGCGCGAATGAGCGCCACTCGGAACATATCTATGCGCCGCCGCAGATGGTTAGTTTCTGGCACGAAGGGCAGTTTCTGGGGCCTTACGTCTACCCGATGACCTCAGAGGCCAATCTTGAAACCTTCAAGTGGGAGTTCGTGCCGGATGAGACCCGCCCCCTGCCGCTGCGGTTCTTTTGCGAAGGCTCCGAGTACAAGCTGGCCGGACTAATCCCGTCGGACACGCATCTGTTCTGCGCGCCCGAAGGCGCGACGATTTTCCTCTGGGGCGCCGACCGGCTGGGCCGTGACGTGTTCAGCCGCATCCTTTACGGCGCGCAGCTTTCGCTGACAGTCGGGCTGATCGGCATCACCGTGTCCTTTGTGCTGGGCATCTTCTTTGGCTCCATCGCCGGGTATTTCGGCGGCGGACTCGACTGGGTGATCAACCGAATGATCGAAATCCTGCGGTCCCTGCCGGAACTGCCGCTCTGGCTCGCACTCTCGGCGGCGGTGCCGTCGAACTGGGGGCCGGTGGCGGTGTTCTTTATCATTTCGGTGATCCTTGGCATTCTTGACTGGCCGGGGCTGGCACGATCCGTGCGGGCCAAGTTTCTGTCTTTGCGCGAAGAGGAATACGTGCGCGCGGCCGAAATGATGGGGGCGTCTTCGGGGCGGGTGATCCGCAAGCACCTGCTGCCGAATTTCATGTCGCACCTGATCGCCAGCGCCACCCTGTCGATCCCGGCGATGATCCTTGGCGAGACCGCGCTGTCCTATCTGGGCCTTGGCCTGCGCGCGCCTGCGGTCAGCTGGGGCGTGATGCTGAACGACGCGCAGAACCTCGTGAATGTCGAGATTTACTGGTGGACGGCCATCCCGATGATTCCGATCATCGTGGTGGTTCTGGCCTTCAATTTCCTTGGTGACGGGCTGCGCGACTCACTCGATCCATATCACGACTAGATTTTTGCCCCGAAATGCGGCAAGGTTAACGGATAGTAAACAATCATTGACTTCAAAACGGATTGATACCCAAAACCATTGATTTCCACGGTCTGCAAGCACGTATCGCTATGGAAGTAATCGGATCTTGAGGCATGTTTGGTAACTGAGATCACAGACGTGTTCCCAAAAGACGCCGCAGAATGAGCTTATGAATTCCCTGCGGAACCCACATAGTGATCTTAGGTTTTGTTCAGACCATTTTATAAGTGAGACATGTAATGCGTGCCCTGAAACCTCAAACGACCCTTCCCTTTGAAAACAGCCCGATGCCGACCATGTGGAGCGAACGCGTTCGCGGTGCCAAGGAAACCTCGCTTGACAGCGAAACCGCGATTTCCCTCGCCTGTCATCTGGGGCGCTGCTTTACCGACGCAGACAACTGGAACACCTTGATTAAGGAACTGGCCGACCGTCGCTTCAGCCTTTGTTTCGAAGATGGTCGCCTGGTACTGGTCAACGAAGACACCGGCGTGTCGCTTTGCACCTGCGCCTCGATGGGTCACAGCTTTGCCTCGCTCATGGCGCGGTTCGGCAAGCCGAATGTCGTCGCCGACACCGGCCGCCTTGTCCAGCGCGACTATGCAAGCTGATCGGTAAGACGATCCTAGCGATCGTCACCGACCCCTTTCATATCATCCAGCTCTCCGTCATCCACGGCGGCACGCGCGGCGCCTGCAATCGCTTCGCGCTGCTCGTCGGTCAGGTCGTCGACATGACCATCGGCCAGACGGACGGTGACCTCGCGGTTCGCAAATTTGATGCCTTCACGGGCAAAGAGAATACGGATTTCTTCGTAAACCCTTTTGCGGATCAGCCACTGATCGCCCGGCTTGCTCATGAACTTGGTTCGGATGATCATCGCGCTGTCCTGCATTTCGATGACGCCCTGTGATTTCAGCGGCTGCAGGAAGGTTGGACCGATAACCGGATCTTCGAGCAGGTCCTGCCCGAGTTTCTTGATCAGTTTGCGAACCTTTTCCACGTCGGTGTCATAGGTCACGCGAAGCGGCAGTTTCATGATGACCCAGTCGCGCGAATAGTTGGTCAGCACCCGGATCTCACCGAAGGGGATCGTGTGCAGCGCGCCCTTGTGGTGGCGCAGCTGGAAAGAGCGCACGGATATCTTTTCCACCGTCCCCTTCACCGATTCAATATCGATATATTCGCCTTTGCGGAAGGCATCGTCGATCAGGAAAAAGGCCCCCGAGAAGATGTCGCGCACGAGGGTCTGCGCGCCGAACCCGACGGCCAGCCCGACAACCCCGGCACCGGCGAAGAGCGGGCTGACGTTGACCCCGATTTCGAGCAGGGCGATCAGAACGATGGTCACGACGATCACCGCAAGGATCGCACCGCGGAACAGCGGCAAAAGCGTCCCGAGCCGGGTCGTGGCGCTGTCGCCGCCTTCGTCACCGACTTCGGCATCGGCCGGCGTGTCGTATGTTTCCTCGGCGATCTTGCTGTCGAGCCAGATGCGCAGGAAGTTATAGACGATATAGCCGATGAAAATGATGGTGATGACGTCGAGCAGGTTCTTGATGAAAGATTCCTGCAGCACCGCGTTGTCCGGGTCCCAGAGCCGCAGCAATGCGTAAAGCCCGGCGACAAAGGCAAGGATGCCTGCCACCCGTCGGGCCAGCGCCTCGTAGGTGGTAATCGTCGGCCCCGTAAAGCTCATCGGGCCAACAGAATCCTCGCTTGCATCCGAGGCCGCGAGTTCGCTGTTCATGCGATCCACCGTGATGCGCCGGTCAAAATAGCGCTCGATCAGGTAGTTGATCGCACCATAGACGATCATCATCGCAAGGAAGACGATATAGGCGCCAATCACCAGTGGCGTGGCCTCGGGACGGTTCATCACGAGGTCAAAGATCAACCGGCACCACCCGAAGATGAGATAGAGGATCAGCACCGGCGCCCAGCCATAGGCGATGACCTTTTTCAGCCATGACACCTGCGACGTCGGTTTACCGACAAGGATCGCATTGGTAATCGCGCGCCGGTTGGCGAGGATCATGGCAAGGTTCAGGACAAAGGCGATAGACGCCAGCACGCCCGACAGCGCCGCGTAGACGTTGTAATCGACGCCAAAGTCATGAATCCAGGTGCTGAGCAGGATGACAAAGACGTTCACCCCGGCCAGGGTGGACGCCCAGTAGTAAAGCTTTTTCGCGTCACTGTCCGAGAAATGGGTCAGGCGGTACTGGCTGAGAAAGGGCGACAGGATCATCCGCCAGATATCCGAGAGCGTGCGCCCGACGAACCACGCGATGAAGATCGCCGTAATGGTGAACTGGATGGTGATATTGTCGGTCATGCCGAAAATCAGCGTGCCGAGCGCGTAGGCGACCACCATGCTGAAAATCGTGCCACCAATGCCCATGACAAACCGGAAGGCGAGGAAAGGCATCTTTTCCAGATAGCCCTGCGGGTTTTCCTTTACCCGGCCGGTAACGAATTTCCGCACCATGCGTTTGCCGTATATTTCAGTCGCAGCGATGCGGCCGATGATCAGCATGGCACCGCAGATCAGGAAAATTCTGACGAAAGCCCAGATCGTACCATCCGGGCTTTTGGCACGGAGCATTTCGCCGACCCTGTCGAGCGAATTCGGCAGCGCCTCTATTCGCTCAGAAAATGTGCTGCGAAACTGCTGGATGTCCGCCTGCGCCTGCATCAGGCCAGAGGCGCGCTCCATGCCGGTTTCGCTTGGTTCTGCGTCCGTGTTACCGGTGCCGCTCTGCCGGTTCACGATATTGCCGGCGGTGTCTATGACGATAACATCCACGCCGTTTTCGCCGGCCAGTCGGATCGCTTCGGCTAGTTCCGCACTTGCCGCGGTTGCGGCAGGCTCGCTACTAGTTCCCGTCTGCTCGGTCTGGGCCGATATTTCGGCAATCCCAAATGCAAGAAAGCAGAGCGAAACAGCCAAAAGTCTGATAAAATTCATTATGAAATCCCACCGACATTCTTGAAATCCCTCAAGAAACCGTACATGAGCGAATTTTTTTACGCAACGCGGTTGAGTTCTAAATCGAAAAACACAACCATAAGTATTTATTTCTTACCTTTCACCGACGGAATCGTGTTTTAAATGTCCCAGAGTTGTTGATAGCAATTGTGAAACGTCGCCTTATCGACATAGAGACGGCATAGAAAGCAGGTGGCCGCGCCACCGAAACTGCAATCAGACCGCGGCCGCATTGAAACCCGCGTTGACCAATTCGGAACGAAGGACGAGGCATGGACTCGATCAAGCGACAGTTCCAATCCGCGCGGGCGTCTGACGCGATCACATCCCCAACCGGGTTTTCGGAGACTCGATGATGCGCGACGATATGCAAGGGGCGTCTCATGCGCCACGCATCATGCTTTACAGCCACGACACTTTCGGGCTGGGGCATCTCCGGCGCTCGCGTGCGCTGGCCCAGGCGATCACCTCTGCCTATCCGATGTCCTCGGCATTGATCCTCACCGGGTCGCCGGTGGCCGGACGTTTCGATTTCCCGGCGCGTGTCGATCATGTGCGCCTGCCGGGCGTCACCAAGCGTCAGGATGGCAGCTATGTCAGCCAGTCCATGAGCATGAACATCGAGGAAACCACCAGCCTTCGGGCCGGTCTGATCCGTTCGACGGCGGAAGAATTCCGGCCGGATGTGCTGATCGTCGACAAGGAGCCGACCGGTTTTCACGGCGAGTTGCTGCCGACGCTGGAGATGTTGCATCGCAACGGCAGCGCCAAGCTGGTGCTGGGGCTGCGCGATGTGCTGGATGAACCCGAAGTGCTGGCCGCCGAATGGGCGCGCAAACAGGCCATCGAGGCCATCGAACTCTATTACGACGAGACTTGGATCTACGGCACCAAGGCTGTCTATGATCCGCTGGCCGGTCTGGACCTCAGCCATGAGGCGCGGTCGCGGATGCATTGGACGGGATATCTGCGCCGCAGTGACACGTCCGACGAAACGCCACCCGAGCAGCCCTATATCCTGATCACACCCGGCGGTGGCGGCGATGGAGAGGTTCTGGTCGATCTCGTGCTGGCCGCTTATGAAAGTGAGCCCGCCCTGTGGCCGCGTGCCGTGCTGGTTTACGGCCCGTTCCTTTCCGGTGAAACGCTGCAGGCGTTCGAACGGCGGGTGGCCGCGCTGGAGGGGCGCGTCACCTCGGTCACCTTCGATACTCATATCGAAACGCTGTTTGCCGGGGCGCAGGGCGTTGTCTGCATGGGCGGGTACAACACTTTTTGCGAAGTCCTGTCTTTCGACAAGCGCGCGGTGATTGTGCCGCGCACGGTGCCCCGGCTGGAACAATGGCTGCGGGCAAGCCGGTCGGAAGAGCTCGGCCTGATCCGGATGCTCGACGAATATCGCGACGGGCTGACGGTTGCGTCGATGATCGGCGCGATCCGGGAGCTGCCAGGGCAGAAACTGCCAAGCGAGGTGATGCCAGCCGGGCTGATGGACGGTCTCGATTATGTCACCGACCGGATCGGGGCCCTGCTGCACCAGAGTTCGGACCAGGCCGCGGAATGACAATACCCCTTGCGGTCGTGGTCAAGGGCTGGCCGCGCTTGTCCGAAACATTCATCGCTCAGGAACTGGTCGCGCTTGAGGAAGCGGGTCACAGGCTTGAGCTGTGGTCCCTGCGCCATCCGACCGACACCAAGACCCATCCGCTGCATGAACGGCTGAAGGCGCCGGTGCATTACCTGCCCGAATATCTCGGTAACGAAAAGGCGCGGGTTTTCAAAGCGTTTCGCGCCGCACGCCGCCTGCCCGGATTTCAGCGCGCTTGGCAGATCTGGCGGGCCGACTTAGCCCGTGACCGCAGCAGCAACCGCGCCCGGCGTTTCGGTCAGGCCTGCGTTCTGGCGAGCGAAATGCCCGAGGGCACCCCAGCGCTTTATGCGCATTTCCTGCACACGCCGTCTTCCGTCGCCCGCTATGCGGCGGTGATGCGCGGCCTGCCGTGGTCCTTTTCGGCCCATGCGAAGGACATCTGGACCTCGCCGGACTGGGAATTGCGCGAAAAGCTCTCGGTCGACCGGGCCGGGGCAGCCTTTGGTGCGACCTGCACCGACTTTGGCGCCGGTCATCTGCGTGATCTGGCCGCCGATCCCGACCGGATCGAGTTGATCTACCACGGTCTTGACCTTGCACGCTTTCCCGAGCCGCCCGCCCGGCCCCTGCGGCATGCGGATTCGCCGTTTCACATGCTGTCCGTCGGGCGGCTGGTCGAGAAAAAGGGCTTTGACCGGCTGATCGACGCGCTTGCGCTCTTGCCCGAGGGGCTCGACTGGAACTGGACCCATATCGGTGGTGGCACGCTGAAAGACGCTATGTGGAAGCGTGCCGAGGCCGCTGGACTGAACGCGCGGATCACATGGCGCGGCGCCTGCGACCAGCCCGACGTGATCGAGGCGATGCGGCAGGCGGATCTTTTCGTGCTGCCCAGCCGAATTGCCGACGATGGAGACCGCGACGGGTTGCCGAACGTGCTGATGGAGGCGGCATCGCAAAAGCTGCCTATCCTCTCGACCTCGGTCTCGGCAATCCCCGAATTCATCACCTCGGGCACGCATGGTCTGCTGGTCCGCGACAAGACCGAAGACCTCGCCGACGCGATGGTGCAGGTCGCGACCGAACCCCGCGCCGCCAAGGCGATGGCCGAGGCCGCATTTGACCGACTGCACGATGCATTCACGATGCAACCGGGCATCGCAAAGCTCTCGGCACGCCTCACTGAACTTTGCGGCGGACCGGCATGAAAGACGCAAGGATCGCCTTTTTCGCGCCGATGAAAGCGCCCGACCACGAAACCCCCTCGGGCGACCGGGAAATGGCGCGCAACCTCATGACGGCGCTGCGGGCAACCGGAGCAAGGGTCGACCTGGCCTCGGATATGCGCATCTATGATGGCGCTGGCGATCCGTGGCAGCAATCGGCGCTGATGGAAGCGGCCAAGCCCGAAATCGTTCGACTGACCGAGGAATTCGCGCAAGATCCTCCGGCCTTCTGGGTAAGTTACCATAACTATTACAAATCTCCGGATCTGATCGGTCCGCCCGTCTGCGCGGCGTTGAACATCCCCTATGTGCAGATCGAGACCAGCCGGGCACGCAAACGCCTCTCCGGCCCTTGGGCCGGTTTTGCCGGCGTTGCTGAAGAGGCCTGCGACGCAGCCGACCTCGTGTTCTACATGACCGTCCATGATCATGAGACGCTGGAACGCGACAGGCCGGACGGGCAAACGCTGGTCCGACTACCACCGTTTCTGCCGCTGGAAGAGCTGCCCGCGCCCTCCCCGCTCGACAGTCCGGACATATTTGCCGCAGGCATGATGCGGGCGGGTGACAAGCTGGCCTCTTATGAACTTATCGCGGAAACGCTGGCCCTGCTGGACGATCAGCCGATGCGTCTGCGTATTGCCGGGGACGGGCCGATGCGCCGCGAGGTGGAAAAACTCATGGCGCCGTTCGGGGACAAGGTGCGTTTTCTCGGACGGCTGGATGCGGGACAGATGGCACGGGCCTATCGCAATGCATCGCTGTTTTTCTGGCCGGGCGTGAACGAAGCCTACGGGATGGTGTACCTTGAAGCGCAGGCGAAGGGCCTGCCCGTGGTGGCGCAGGACCGGCCCGGCGTGCGCGACGTGTTGGCTCCGGGCGATCACCCGGCGCCGGAGGGCGGTCCGCAGGCCATGGCCAAGACGATCCGGAGCCTGCTGAACGACACCGCATTGCGGGCAGAACGGGGCAGGCAGTCGCGTGCCTATGTTGCGGAAAACCATATGCTGGCGACAGCACAACAAATTCTAACTAGGGCTCTGTCTCCCCTGATCGCGAGAGCCTCATGATCCGGCTTGCCTTGCTTCGCCATGGTCCCACGGAATGGAACCGCATGGGGCGCATTCAGGGGCGCAGCGACATCGCTCTGGACGATCAGGCCCGGCTGGATCTGGGCGCGCTACGCCTGCCCGGCGCATGGGAAAAGGCGGAACTCTGGTCCAGCCCGCTGGCCCGCGCCCGCGATACGGCCAGCTGCCTGACCGGACGCATGCCGCAGATCAGTGACGCGTTGATCGAGATGAACTGGGGCCGCTTTGAGGGGCAAAAAGGGGCCGAGCTGATCGAAGACCCGGAGAGCGACTACCGGCATATCGAGGACTGGGGCTGGGATTACTGCCCGCCCGACGGAGAGAGCCCGAAGATGGTCAGCGAAAGGCTGGATCCCTGGCTTGACGGGCTGACCCGCGACGCGGTTGCGGTCTGCCACATCGGGGTGATGCGGGTCTTGCTGGCCCGGGCGCATGGCTGGGATTTTATCGGCCCTGCGCCATTCCGGATCAAGCGTAACCGGCTTTATATCCTGACGCTGGATGAGGGTCTGAGCGCCGATCCCGAACCGCTTCGCCTGATTTCGCGCGAGGCGGGCGCATGAAGGTGATGATTGCCGTCACGCACCTGCTCGGGTCCGGTCACCTGGCACGGGCGATGGTGCTGGGCGAGGCCTTTCACGCAGCCGGTCACGAGGTGACGGTTGTCTCGGGCGGTGGCGCGATCAAAAGGCTGCAAAGGCCGGGCGTTACCTTGCTGCAACTGCCGTCGCTTCGGTCGGACGGGACGAATTTCACCCGGCTGCTGGACGATACGGGCAGCGAGGCGGGTGAGGCCTATCTTGCCGCACGCCGGAAATCACTGGTTAACGCCCTGGCTGATATCGTACCGGATATCCTGATTACCGAGCTTTTCCCCTTTGGCCGCAGGGTGCTTAGGGCCGAGTTTCTCGACCTGCTGGGCGCTGCGCGTGACATGGCACCCCCGCCGGTCGTTCTAAGCTCAATCCGCGACATTCTTGCACCGCCGTCGAAACCTGATCGCGCGGCCAAAACGGATGAGATCGTCGACCGGTTTTACGATGGCGTGCTGGTGCATTCCGATCCAAAGACGATTCCGCTCGACGCAAGCTGGCCAGTAAGTGACAGCCTGCGGGCGCGTCTGCATTACACGGGTTACGTGGCCCCCGCGCCAGCGGATGATCACCCCGAACAGGCCGGGAACGGCGAAGTTCTGGTGAGCGCCGGAGGCGGTGGCGTTGGTGGTGCTCTGTTCGATGCGGCGATTGAGGCTGCACGACTATTGCCATCTTACCGCTGGCGCCTGCTTGTGGGCGGGGAAGACGCAACGGATACGATCGCGCGCCTGCAGGGCAATGCCCCCGACAACGCGGAGATCGAACCCGCGCGACCGGATTTCCGCCAGATGCTGCGCCATGCGGCGGGGTCGGTCAGCATGTGTGGTTATAACACGGCGCTTGACCTCATGCAGGCGGCGACGCCTTCGGTACTGGTTCCATTTGATGCGGGTAAGGAAACCGAGCAGAGCCTTCGGGCCGAGGCGTTGGCGCGACTGCCCGGATTTGAAGTGCTGAAATCGGCGGATCTGACACCGGAACGCCTTGCCAAGGTCGTGACCGATGTCATGGCCGCACCGAAACGCTCCGGTTCCCACGCGCGTTTTGACGGGGCGGCGCGGTCGGTCGATATTGCCTGTGCCATGGCGGAGGCGCGCAAATGAACTGGAACGCGCTGGAAGCTGAGCTGGGGACATGGCGGGCGGAGGGTCTGACGCTGCCCTTCTGGTGGCGGGATGATGACGCGACCGAACCGACAGCGGCGCTGGACAGGCTATACCGGATTGCCACGTCACTGGACCTGCCGCTGCACCTTGCGGTGATCCCGGAACCGGCAACCGACGAGCTGGGACAGTGGCTGAACGCGCGCGGTCTGGCCGTGCCGCTGGTGCATGGCTGGGCCCATCGCAACCACGAATCTCCGGAACGGAAGAAAGCGGAATTCGGAATCGCCCGGCCCGTCGAAACCGCGCTGAAGGATGCGCGCGAGGGCTGGTCCCGGCTTGGTGGTTTGCTCCGCCATGCGCCTGCCCCGCTTTTCGTGCCGCCGTGGAACCGGATTTCGCCCGAGGTCGCTGATGGTTTACGCGGCATAGGATACCGGGCGCTGTCGACATTCGGACCGCGCAAGAACACGAATGAAATCAACACCCATCTCGACCCGATCGACTGGCGCGGGACGCGCTCGGTCGTGGCGCCGGACAAGCTGCTGGATCAGGCCGTTGCCCTGCTGGCAGACCGGCGGGAGGGCCGCGCGGACAATAGCGAGCCCTTTGGCCTGCTGACCCATCACCTTGTGCACGACCCGGCGATCTGGGAGTTTACCGAAACCTTTCTGCGCCTGATGGCAGATGGACCTGTCCGGCCGTGGCGCGCAACCGAACTGGAAAGTGACTGATGAGCCGACTGGATTCGATGCTGCGCCGTCTGGCGGCACAACGCGACGGGCTGAACTGGGCGGCGGAGTTGATCTCTGACCTGTCGGGCGACGTGGCCGACCTCGGGCTTGGGAATGGCCGCACCTATGACCACCTGCGCGAGATTCTGCCTGACCGGCGGATCTGGGTGATCGACCGGTCGCTGAACTGCCACCCGTCCTGTGTCCCGCCCAAGGAGGACTTTCTTGAGGGCGAGGCCGGGCCAATGCTGGACCTGCTCGCGGAAAAGGGCGTCAGACTGGCGCTGGCGCATTACGATTTCGGCTTTGGGGTCAAGGATCAGGATGTGGCCGAGGCCGCACGGCTGAGCCCGGCAATCGCCAAGGTGATGGCGCCCGGTGGCATCCTTGTTTCTGGACAGCCTCTGGTCGGTTTCACTGCCCTGAAAGGGCCAGACACGATCGCCCCGGACCGCTATCTTTTCTACCGCCACGATGGGGAAAACTGAATGCGCATCGACAAGGAACAGGGGCACCTGAATTCCGCCAATCGGTGTGGCGGGACGACGAGAGGCTAGACCGTGGAATACAAACGCTACGCGCTTTACTACGCGCCGCCCGAGGATGCGGAATGGGCGCGCTTCTGTACTCGGTGGCTCGGCTGGGACATGACCGAGGGGCAAGTCGTCGCCCCGCCCGAAATGCCTCCCCTGCCGCTGGATCATGCCGAGATCATCCGCGCGCCACGGAAATATGGCCTGCACGCAACGCTGAAACCACCGTTTCGACTGACCAACGGCACCACGCGAGAAGGTCTAGAAAAAGCGTGCGAAGATTTATGCGCCCACATCGCTCCCTTCGATCTGGATGGACTGCAACTGGCGCGACTGGGCCGGTTCATTGCCCTGCGCATCCAAGGGTCTGACACAGCGATGCGCGCGCTGGCCGATACGCTGGTCAGGGACCTCGACAGCTTTCGCGCATCGCCGTCAGAAGAGGAACTGAAGCGCCGCCGGGGTAAGGGTCTGCCCCCTGCGCAGGAGGCCAATCTTGTGCAATGGGGCTACCCTTATGTAATGGAAGAGTTCCGCTTTCACATCACGCTGAGCAGTTCGCTGCCGCGCGACGCGATTGAACCCGTCGAAACGGTGCTGCATGAACGACTGACCCCGCTCTTGCCGCAGCCTGTACCGATCCGCGATGTTGCGCTGGTCGGCGAGGCCGACGACGGCAAATTTCACATGGTCCGGCGCTTTCGTCTGGGCGGATGAACACTGAAAATGACAGGAGGATACGATGACTGTCACCAATAAGACCGTACTCATCACCGGGGCGAGCCGGGGCATCGGCGAAGCCACGGCGCGCCATCTGGCCGATCTGGGGCATAACGTGGTTCTGGCCGCGCGCAGCGGCGGCGCAATCGAAACCATCGCGCAGGAAATCAACGACGCGGGCGGCAAGGCGCTGGCCGTGACCTGCGACGTAAGCGACTGGGCCTCGGTCTCTGATCTGGTGGCCAAGACAGAAGAGCGGTTTGGCCCGGTGGACGTGCTGGTAAACAATGCCGGGGTGATCGACCCCATCGCGCGGATCGACGAAAGCGACCCCGAAGCCTGGGGCAAGGTCGTCGATATCAACGTCAAGGGCGTCTATTACGGGTTTCGCGCTGTGCTGCCAAGCATGGTTGAACGTGGCGAAGGCACGATCATCAACATCAGCTCCGGTGCCGCGACCGGCGCGCTGGAAGGCTGGAGCCATTACTGCGCGACCAAGGCGGCGGTTCTGTCGCTGACCAAATGCGGCGATGTGGAATACCGCGACAGGGGCATTCGCATCATGGGGCTGAGCCCGGGCACCGTGGCGACCGACATGCAGGTAAAAATCAAGGCCTCGGGCGTGAACCCGGTCAGCCAGCTCGATTTCTCTTCGCATATCCCGCCGGAATGGGTGGCACAGGGAATCGCTTTCCTGATGACCGAAGGTGGCGACGCCTTCCGGGGCACCGATTTCTCGCTGAAAACCGACGAGGGGCGCAGACTGGCCGGGCTTCCAGAGGCCTGAGTCCACGGCGCGAGCCGAAAGCGACAAGTTGCCCCTATCGACCCGCGTCGGCTGGGCTTATATGCCTATCAACTTTTGCCGCACAGGTGCTGCCATGACATTCGACCGCAAGATCAAGATCGCCCCGTCCATCCTCGCCTCGGATTTCGCCAATTTCGGTGCGGAATGCGAAGCCATCGAAGCGCAGGGCGCGGATTGGGTCCATGTAGATGTGATGGACGGGCATTTTGTACCCAACATCACCTTTGGCCCGGCCACCTGCGCCGCGATCCGCCCGCATATCAAGGGCGTGATGGACGTGCATCTGATGATCGCCCCGGTCGATCCCTATATCGACGCCTTCGCGCAGGCGGGGGCCGATGTGATCAGCGCCCATGTCGAGGCCGGTCCGCATATTCATCGCACGCTTCAGGCAATTCGCGGTGCAGGGGTCAAAGCCGGTGTCGCGCTGAACCCCGGAACGCCGGCAAGCGCGGTTGCTCATCTGCTCGACCTGACCGACCTGATCTGCGTGATGACGGTGAACCCCGGTTTCGGCGGGCAGAAGTTCATCGACATGATTGCCAAGGTGAAAGAACTGCGCGCGATGATCGGTGACCGCCCCGTGCATATCGAGATCGATGGCGGGGTGGATGTGAACACCGCGCCGCTGGTCGCACAGGCGGGCGCCGATGTACTGGTCGCGGGTTCCGCCGTGTTCAAGGGAGGCTCGGTCAGCAACCCCGGCCCCTATGGCGAAAACATCCGCGCGATCCGCGCTGCGGCTGAGGGCGTTTACGTCTGATCGTGACGGCGTGGGGTAACGCTTTCCCCTGACGGTTCCGGGGCGCTGAGTTTCAGCGCCTTATCCTAGCTTTACGTTAAATCCTGTGTGAGGATGCAGTCGTTGCGCCTGTTGGCGTTCGATCCAATAGGCTTTCGAAAAGAAGGAAGGGAGATCAGATGCTTGCGGCCACCCTTTCCACCCTGCTCGACATGCTCGGCACCTTTGCCTTTGGCCTCAGCGGGGCGATGGTCGCGATCCGCAGCAGGCTTGATCTGTTCGGGATCCTTGTGCTTTCAACGGCGACCGGCGTGGCGGGCGGGATCATCCGCGATCTGCTGCTGGGCGATTTGCCCCCTGCCGCTCTCCAGACCTACTGGCCGCTCGCGGTGACCGGTGCGGCGGGTCTCTGCGCGTTTTTCTTCGGGCCGCTGATCGACCGTATGAACCGCCCGGTAATGCTGCTCGACGCGGTTGGGCTGGGGGTTTTTGCCGTGGCGGGCTGCCAGAAGGCGCTGGCCTTTGGGCTGGAGACGGCCGGCGCGGTTCTGTTGGGCATGATGACGGCGATTGGCGGCGGAATGCTGCGGGACATCATGGCCGCCGAAGTGCCACGTGTGCTGCACGAGGATGTCTATGCGCTCGCGGCCCTTGCCGGCGCGTTCGCCTATGTCTGTGGGCTTTGGCTGGGCGTTCCCGATACGGCCGCGGTGGTCGGAGCGGTGTTGCTCGCCATCGTGCTGCGGGTCGCAAGTGTTCAGTACGGCTGGAAGCTGCCGCGCGCGCGGGGATCTTAACCGGCGCAGTGAACCATAGCCGCTTTGCCATTCGCCGGACCTGAGCCCGGCTTTCACTCAATCCAGCTTGTCCGCGAAGGCTTCGAGCAGCTTGTGCTTGAGGATCTTGCCCGTTGGCGCAGCGGGCAGTTCCGTCGCCACGATGATCCGCTTGGGCCGCTTGTAACCGGTCAACCGTTCGGCGGCAAAGGCGCGGAGTTCCTCGACATCCGGCATATCGTCCGGCGCTGCCTGCACGAATGCCAGCACTTCCTCGTCTCCGCCCTTGCGACGCCCTATCACTGCGCACTGGATGACCTTGGGATGGTCGTTGATTGCGGCTTCGACCTCGGGCGGGTAGACGTTGAACCCACCGTGAATGATCAGCTCTTTCGAGCGGCCCACGATATGCAGCCGGTTCTGATCGTCGATTTTGCCAAGGTCGCCGGTGCGCAGCCAACCCTCGGCATCGAGCACAGCCGCCGTGGCCTCGGGGTTCTTGTAGTAACCCTTCATGATGTTCGGGCCTTTGCAGAGGACTTCGCCAACTCCGTCTCCGCCACCGGGCACATCTTCATCGATCTTCAGCGCCGTTCCCGGCAGGGCGGGTCCGCAAGAAGTGTCCGGATCGCCGATTTCGCTATGGGTCACGGTAGCACCGGCGGTGGTTTCGGTCATGCCAAAGCCGTTTTGCAGCGGCAGCCCGTAGAAAGCCTCGGCCTTGCGTTTCCACGCGGGATCAAGCGGCGCGGCCCCCGAAGAGACATAGCGCAACGTCTTGCCCGGCAGTTTCTCATGCTCCTGCTCGCGGGCATATTGCATCAACAGCGCGTGCATTTGCGGCACGCCGGAGAACAGCGTAACCCCGTTGTTTAGCGACTCGTAAAGACGGGCGGCGGAAAAGCGCGCCTCGAAATGGATATGGGCGCCTGCGACCGTGGCGGCGGTAATCATCGAGGTCAGGCCGAACACATGGGTCATTGGCAGCACGCCGTAGATCTTGTCGCCCGCGACAATGTTCCGGCTGTTGGCCGAGCTTTGGCCGCCAAACCGCAGGTTGCCGTGGGTCAGCATCACGCCCTTGGGCGCGCCGGTCGTGCCGGTGGTATAAAGCAGCACCGCAACATCGGGCAGATCATCGGGATCGCTGTCATAGGGCGTCGAAAGGTGCATCTCGCCAAAGGCACCGCTGATCGGTTCCGCCCCAAGCCGTTCGGCATGGGCCTTGGCATCGGGCGAGGCGGTCGAGGCGAACAGCATCGCGGCCGGGCGGGCGTGTTCCGTCAGCTTGGTCAGCTCGCCTGCCGTCTGGCGTGCGTTGATCGGCGAGACGATCACCCCCATGCGGGAACAGGCAAAGACACTGGCCATGCCCGCACCGCTGTTTTCCGTCACCAGCATGACACGGTCGCCCGCCTGCACACCCTTGGACCGCAGCAGATCGGTGATCTCGCGGCAGGCCGCGTCCAGACCGGCGAAATCCCATTGCGTGCCAACAGAATCCGTGACCGCAAGCGCCGTGGGACGCGCAGCGATCTGCGCGTCAAGGTAATCGTGCCATCTGCCGTTCATTACTTGAATTCCGCTTTCCGCTTTTCGAGGAAGGCCGATATGCCTTCGCTCGCTTCATCCCCGACCTGCGCCCGCGCCATCGCGTCGCGTTCCAGATCAAGCTGGGTGTCTTCGTTGTTGTCATAGGCCGAGGCGACCAATCCCCGGATCACGCCCTGCGCCACGCGCGGCCCCTTGGCAAGCTGGTCGACGATCCTGTCGGCGGCGCTGTCTGTCTGACCGGCCTCCACGACCTCGCTCACGACGCCAAGCTCTGCCATGCGTTCGGCGGTAACCGGGCGCGCCAGAAGGCACATCTCCATCGCAAGCTGACGCGGCAGCATCTTGGCCAGCGAAGAGGTCAGCCCGCCGTCGGGCACCAGCCCGGCGCGCACATAAGAAGCGATGAACTGCGTCCCGAAACTGGCGACGATCATGTCACAGGCCAGCGCGATGGAGGCCCCTGCACCGGCGGCCCCGCCTTCGACGGCGGCGATCACCGGCACCGGGCAATTGCGGATCGACCGGATCATCGTGTGCAGCCCGTCGATCTTTTCGCGACGTTCAGGCTCGGAGAGCTTGCGCCGTTCGATCAACACGTTGAGATCGCCGCCGGCGCAGAAATACCCGCCCTCGGAAGTCAGGATGACGGCGCGGATACGCGGATCTTCGGCTTGCTTGGTCGCCTCGACAATGGCCGCGTAAAGCTCGGGGCTGATCGCGCCCCGGCGCTTGGCGTTCATGTTCACGACAACCAGCCGGTCGCCTTTGTCGTCTATCCGCGCCAGAGTCATTACCTAGCTCTCCTGTCGTACTGTCTTGTAGACGCCGGTGCTGGTGGCAACCAGAACACCATTGGCATCGTGAAGCTCGCCTTCGATGAACATGGTCTTACGCCCGCCCCCGGTCACCCGGCCCGTCGCCACAACCTTGCCCGGTCCCGCCGGGGCAAGGTACTGGGTGTTAAAGGACAGGGTCAGCATCTGCGGCAGCTTTTCCCGGTCAAGGCTGAGCGAGCCGGTATAGCCACAGGCGCTGTCGAGGAGCATCGCGATGATCCCCCCGTGCAGCACCTTGTGGCGGTTGGTATGCTGATCGCCGACCTCGAGCGTGAGACGCGCGCGACCGTCCGACTGGCCGACATCGACCACCCATCCGATCAGACGCTGCGCTCCGGTTTCGCCAGTGATCAGCCCTTCATCGGTGACTTCAGGCAGCGCTGAGCTCAATGAACCGCTCCAGATGGTAGTCAATGTCACCGAAACGGTGGTCGCACATGACGATCCGCTTCGCGATATGGGCAAGCTCGTATTCCTTGGTCATCGCGATCCCGCCATGCATCTGGATCGACTCTTCGGCGACCAGACGGCCGACGCGACCGATCAGGTTGCGGGTCGATGCGTTCTGGCGGGCCGCGTCGGCGGTTTCCAGATGACCGGCAGCATTGATAACCGCGGAACGGGCCTGTTCCATCTCGATCAGCAGGTCGGAATAGCGATGTGCCAGCGCCTGGAAGCTGCCAATCGGACGCCCGAACTGCTTGCGCTGGGTCAGGTAATCGCGGGTCAGTTCAACCGCCGTATCCATCGCGCCCAGCGCTTCGGCAGCCAGAGCCACATCCGCAACCGCGATCACGTCGCTCAGCGCGGCAAAGCCTTTGCCCGCCTCGCCCAGACGGGCGCTTGCGGGGATCTTTACCTCGTCCAGCGTGACTTCGGCCGCACGACCGCCCGCAAAGAGAGGGTAGCCGCGCATGGTCAGACCAGCGGTATCCGCAGGCACGAGGAACAGCGAGATGCCGTCCTTGTCTGCCGCATCGCCGCTTTCACGGGCCGACACGATAAGCTGGCCCGCCGCCTCGGCGTTAACAACGACCGATTTGCGCCCGTTCAGCACGATTTCGTCGCCGTTCGCCTTTGCCGTGCTTTCGACATAGCTCAGGTCATAGCGCGAAACAGGCTCCCCATGGGCGAGCGCCAGATGAAGAGAGCCAGCGATCACTTCTTCGACCAGTTCCTTCTGGCTGTCGTCGCCCAGCCGGGCGATCAGGCCGCCGCCAAGCACGGCGGTATCGAGGAAAGGCTCAACCACGCCCGCGCGGCCCAGTTCCTCGAACACGGTCGAGACGTCGAAACCAAAGCCGCCGAAACCGCCCTGCTCTTCCGTGAACAGCGCACCGATCACGCCCAGCTCGGCCAGTTCGGACCAGATTTCGGCACTCATGCCTTCTTCGCTGTCGATGATCTTGTTGCGGGTTTCCGTATCGTATTTGTCAGACAGATAGCGACGCAGGGTGTCCTGCAGCATCTGCCGTTCTTCAGTCAGGTCGAAATTCAAGGAATTATCCTCCCATCTTCACTTTGGCGATGATCCCGCGCTGGATCTCGTTCGAGCCGCCAAAGATCGACAGCTTGCGGTTGTTGAAATAGGCAGCCGAAACGGGTGCCGCGTAATCCGGTCCGATCGGGTCGTTGTCGCCTTCGACAGTCTCCGAGGGGAAAGGCATCGCGTAGGGGCCGACCGCACGTCGCGCGAGATCATTGATCTCCTGACGGATGATCGTGCCCTTGACCTTGAGCATCGAAGATTCCACGCCCGGCGCCTGACCGGCAGCGGCCTTGGAGATGATGCGCATGTTCGAGGTCGACATGGCCATCAGGTCGATCTCAACATTTGCAAGACGCGCCGCGAACTGGGGGTTCTCGATCAGCGGCTTGCCATTGGCGCGCTCGGCCCGGGCGATGCGCTTGACCGATTCCAGACCCGCCTGGCTATAGCCGACGCCCGCGATATTGGTGCGTTCGTGGGTCAGCAGGTACTTGGCATATGTCCAGCCCTTGTTTTCCTCACCCACAAGATTTTCGACCGGTACTTTGACGTCGTCAAAGAACACCTCGTTCACCTCGTGCACCCCGTCGAGCAGGATGATCGGGCGGACTTCGATACCGGGGGTGTCCATGTCGATGAGAAGGAAGGAAATGCCTTCCTGCTGCTTGACGTCCGGGTCGGTGCGCACAAGGCAGAAGATCTTGTTCGCGTACTGGCCCAGCGTGGTCCATGTTTTCTGGCCATTGACGATATAGTGGTCGCCGTCGCGCACGGCGCGGGTTTTCAGCGACGCGAGGTCCGACCCGGCACCCGGCTCGGAATAGCCCTGACACCACCAGTCTTCGCCATTCAGGATACGCGGCAGGTAATAATCCTGCTGCTCTTTCGAGCCGAACGCCTGAAGCACCGGTGCCAGCATCGACAGGCCAAACGGCACGATGCGCGGGGCATTGGCGCGGGCGGTTTCTTCCTCAAAGATATGCTTTTGAACCGCGTTCCATTCGGCGCCGCCGAATTTCTTGGGCCAGTTCGGTGCCAGCCAGCCCTTTTCGTTCAGGATCGCATGCCAGCGCTCCATGTCTTCTTTGCCCAGATGATCGCGCGCGGCGACCTTGTCGGACAGTTCCTTGGGCAGCTTTTCATCGAGAAAGGCGCGTACTTCGTCGCGAAAGGCGATCTCTTCTTCTGTATAGTTCAGGTCCATCGTCTTGCTCCAATCAGGTTGGGTCGTTCAGCTTGCGGCCTTGTTCATGTCGTCGAATGTGCGGCCTTCGGCGACCAGCTTTTCCAGCAGCGCCGCAGGTTTCCAGAAATAGTCGTCCTCTTCGGCATAAGATTTGATATCGTCCAGCAGGCCCGGCAGTCCCACGATATCGGCCCATTTCATCGGGCCGCCATAATAGCGCGGGAAGCCATAGCCAAAGAGGAAGACCATATCGATGTCGAGCGGTCGCCGCGCGATGCCTTCTTCCAGCACCTTGGCGCCTTCATTCACCATCGCCGCCATGTAGCGACGCACGATTTCCTCGGCGGAAAAGTCGCGCGGGGTGATGCCAAGCTCTTTGCGCTCGGCCTCGATCAGCTCCATCACCTCGGGGTTCGGCACACCGGCGCGCTTTCCAGCTTCGTAGATGTAATAGCCCTTGCCGGTCTTCTGGCCGAAATTGCCCTCTTCGCAAAGCTTGTCCGCATATGTCGGCACCCGTTCACGGGCGTCGCGGGTCGGCGCGAGCCGCTTGCGCGTGGCCCAGCCGATATCAAGGCCCGCAAGGTCAGCGACCGCGTAAGGCCCCATGGCGAAACCGAAATCGGTCAGCGCCTTGTCGATCTGGTAGGGGCTGGCCCCGTCGAGCACCATATGCTCGGCGGCGGTACGATAGGTCTTTAGGATCCGGTTGCCGATGAACCCGTCACAGACACCGGCACGGACCGAGATCTTGCCGAGCTTTTTACCCAGCGCAAAACCGGTCGCGACCACTTCGGGCGCGGTTTTGTCGGCAACCACGACCTCAAGCAGCTTCATCACATGGGCGGGCGAGAAGAAATGCAGCCCGATCACATCCTCTGGGCGCGAGGTGCAGGCGGCGATTTCGTCCACATCGAGATACGACGTGTTCGACGCCAGAACCGCGCCTTTCTTGCAGACCTTGTCGAGCTTGGTGAAAACGTCTTTCTTGACGCCCATCTCTTCGAAAACGGCCTCGACCACCAGATCGACATCCGAAAGCGCCTCGTAGTCGGTTGCCGGTGTCAGCGCCTTTTGCGTCAGGTGTTCGAACTTGGCCTGATCGATCTTGCCGCGTTTCAACGCGCCTTGCAGGTTGCCTTCGATACGGCCCCTTGCGGCCTCGGCCGCTTCGGCACTCATCTCGATCAGAACGACATCAAGGCCGGCCAGCAGAGCCGCGGTGGCGATGCCCGCGCCCATCGTGCCGCCACCGATGACGCCGATGGCGGAAACGTCGCGCGGCTCGACGCCCTTGAGTTCCGGCAGCTTGCTGACCGCACGTTCGGAAAAGAACGCGTGGATCATGCCCTGACGCTGGTCCGTCTGCATCAACTCCATGAACAGGGCGCGTTCCTTGGCGACGCCTTCGGCGAATGGCAATTCGCAGGCGGCCTGCACGGCGCGCACGCCATAAGCCGGGGAAAGCTGGCCACGGCTTTTCTTGAGCGCGGTTTCATAAGCGGCATCGAAATCAATCGCTTCGGGGGCGGCAAGCTCGCTCACCGCGCGGCGGGACGCGCCGCTTTCCAGCAGTTCCTTGGCGTAGGCAAGGCCGATCTCGCGCGGCTCGCCCTCTTCGATCTTATCGATCACACCCAGTTCCAGCGCCTCTTTCGCGCCGAACTGGCGTCCCGAGGTGACGATGTCGAGCGCCGCCGGCACGCCGGTCAGGCGCGGCAGACGCTGGGTGCCGGTCGCACCGGGAATCAGGCCCAGGTGCACTTCGGGCAGACCCATGCGTGCCTTGGGCACCGCGACCCGGTAATGCGTCGACAGCGCGATTTCCAAGCCGCCGCCCAGCGCCGTGCCGTGCATCGCCGAGACGACGATCAGCGGGCAGGCTTCGATGCGGTTGCAGACATCGGGCAGATAGGGCTCTTTCGGCGTCTTGCCGAATTCCTTGATATCGGCGCCTGCGAACCACGTGGTACCATCGCCATAGATCAGGACGGCGCGCACGCCTTCGTCGGCTTCGGCCCGCTCGATTCCTTCGACAAGACCGACGCGTACATCGTATCCAAGGGCGTTGACCGGCGGGTTCTGCGCCTTGAGCACGGCGATATCGCCAACCCGTTCATAGGCAATTGCATCGGACATCCGAATCTCCTTCTTCGTCGCATGGGAGGGGGCTGTCAGAGCTTATCTGACCGCTTCTCCTCCCACCGCGATTCTTAACCTCCACGCGGCGCGCCTCGCAAATCCTCCGGTGCCCGCAATCCGGGAACCTAACGTCACAGCCCGGGTTTGCAAGAACAGGCTCTGCGAGACATTCCGATCTGCGAAATTCTATTCCACATCTGAAAAGGCTCGGCAACACGTTGCAGCAAGAAAGATGCGTGAAAATGGCAAATTGGGTCACTTTAAAAGTCCAACACCGATGCCGGGCTCAGCGCGTACAGGTCCAGATGCGCCGCGTGGAGTGACTCTCAAGCGGTTTCAAACCCGCTGAAATCAGGATGTTTTTGCACTCCTCCATCCCCTCATCGCCATAAACGCCGGGGTGGAATTCGGCGACTACGGCGCGAAAGGCCGAGAGATCCGCATCGCGCAACAGCGACAACTCGCCGCCCTCGATATCCAGCAGCAGAACGGTGGGCCGGAACCCGACAACGACTTCGGCGAACCCGTCTGTTGGCACTTTGATCGTCTGAACCGGCGCTTTCCCCCGTTTCAGCAGGGAGGAACTTCGGAAATCTCTGGCGATATTGAAATCTATCAGCGCCGGACGCGGTCCCGGACCGCAAAGCACGGCATTTTTCACCAAGATAATCTCTTCAAGGCGGTTGACGCGGTGCAGTTCGCGAATATGCGGCAGCAAGTCCGGGTTCGCCTCATAGCTCATCACTGCCTGCGGCTGACAATTAAGCGCGACAGCACCACTGACGATACCAAGCCCGGTGCCAAGTTCCAGAACCCGATCCCGTGGAGCCGTCACATGCATCGCCCCCCGGATCTCATGGCCCTCATAGCCCTCTTTGTCGATCCAGCAGGCATCCTCCCCGGATATCAGTGGCGAGCCGGGCACGCGCAGCCCGTGGCAGGTGGCAACGATATGATCCGTTGCCTCCGCGAAACCGTCTTTGCTGTTATCACCTGCGGGCGACATGGCCATATCCTGCGTCAACTGACCGGTTTCTTGTCGATCCGGCACAGTTTGGCAACAGGCTGGACGCTCGCGCGTCAGTCTAGCGCCGCAAGGAGATCCATAACCGTGACCTGATCGAAGCAGAGATGCCGCTCCATGAGCCGCGACGCCTCTTCAGTGTCGTGGTTCAGAATCAGCGTCGCAATCCTGCGGTGTTCGGATGCGGAGTGAGAGATCGCGCCGGGATAGCGGTAAGCGACACGGTAATAGGCCATCAGCTTACGCGCGTTCGCCTTGATCATTTCGAGCAGGAAGGGATTGCCAGCCGCCTCGGCAACCGCATGATGGAAACGGATGTTCAATTGGTAATAGGTGTCTGATTCCGCATTCGGTTTTTCGGCGGCATGTTCTTCACAGGCCTGCACCGCCGCCTCGATCGCAGCGGCATCCGCCTCTCCCAACCGTCGCGCGGCCAGCCCAGCGGCCTGCCCTTCGAGTCTCGAGTGAACTTCGACGATGGCCAGAAACTCTTCCAGCGTCGGCTTGAAGAGCACCGCGCCCTTTCGGGGCAGGCGCCGGATCAGCCCTGCCGCTTCGAGATGAATGAAACACTCGCGCACAGGCGTCCGGGACACCCCATACGTTTCCATCAACGGCGCTTCTTCAATAATGTCACCGGGATTTAATGTGCCCCGGTCAATTGAAAATAGAACCGCATTCAATACCTGGTCGGTCTGTCCTGCCATACGATGCCCCCGCTTCGCGACAACCCGTCTATAGCTGACGCGAATTAGATGCAATTCCTCTTATCACCGGTCAAGCATTGCATGAAAAGCAAGGCGGCTATTTGTTCACGTTGGTTGTTATATCAACTCGACCCGCCTAATTTGCATGCCAAGGGAGGTTAATGAACGGATACGGATATCGAGCAATGGCTTATACATCGACACATGGTGCAGACGTTTCTGCAGTCCCCGGCGCGTTTTCGCGCTTTTTCAACGCCGTACTCAACGGCATGACCAGCATCGCCGAGAACCATCCCAAGATGCGCCAGGCTGCCGCTCTCCAGGCGATGAGCGACGAAGAACTGGCCAAGCGTGGTCTCAAGCGCGACGACATCGTCAAAACAGTTTTCGCAAACAGCTTTCACATCTGATCCGGACGTTCCGCCCCGCGTGAGCCGCGCTAACCGAGCATAGGGCTCGTCGCGGCAAGCGGGAGGATTTCCGTCGATCTTTCAAACGAACAGGAATTTGAGCATGGCTTACACAACACTCCACGCCCCAGAAACCGCACACGGCACTTTCTTCAACCTCAAGAGTGCGATTTCTTCAATTTTCGATACGTTCGGCAAGGTTCGCCAGTTCGAAGCGCTTTCGGCCCTGTCCGACGCCGAACTCGAAGAGCGCGGGCTTAAGCGTTCCGACATCGCGCGGACGATCTTCCTCGATAACGGTCTAAGCTGATTTCAGCGGCGCGAAACAGCGCCTGCACCCTCTGAACAAAGCCCTTCAATCCGCCCGCCCCACGGGCGGATGAAGTCGTTAACGAATATCACGGATGCTTTATTCAGATCGAAATGAGTTGACAAAGCAACTCACTCACCTCTTTAAGGTGCAAAAGTTATACCTGCCCGGAATCTTTTGACCTAGCGAGGGGAATGTTGCATGCGAACTCAGGTGGCGATCATCGGCGGCGGCCCGTCCGGTCTCTTGCTGGCACAGCTTCTCTACAAGGAAGGCGTCGATACCATTGTGCTCGAACGCCGCACGAAAGAGCATGTGCTCAGCCGCATCCGCGCGGGTGTTCTTGAGCAGGGCCTCGTGGACATGATGCGTGCCGCAGGCACCGCCGAACGCCTTGACCGCGAAGGATTCAAGCACGACGGCACAGTGCTTTCCTTCAACGACGAAATCGTTCGGATCGACCTTGCCAAGCACGCGGGGCGCCCGGTCACCGTGTATGGTCAGACCGAAGTTACCGCGGATCTCTATGCCGCGCGCGAGTCTTGGGGCGGTGAGACGCTATTCGAAGTCGATGACGTGGAACTAAAAGGGCTCGACAGCAATGCCCCCTATGTAACCTTCCGTCACGACGGGCAGGACAAGCGGATCGATTGCGATTTCATCGCCGGATGCGACGGGTTTCACGGGGTCAGCCGCAATTCCATACCCGAAAACGTCCGGACCGAATACGAAAAGGTCTACCCCTTCGGCTGGCTGGGCATTCTGTCGGAAACGCCGCCCGCCAATCACGAGTTGATCTATGCCAATTCCTCGCGCGGTTTCGCGCTCTGCTCGATGCGCAACGCCCATCTGAGCCGCTACTACGTGCAGTGCGACCTGAGCGACAAGGTCGAGAACTGGTCCGACGAGGCCTTCTGGGACGAATTGCGCCGCCGCATTCCGCAAGAGGTTGCCGAAACCATGGTGACGGGACCATCTATCGAGAAATCCATCGCGCCGCTGCGGTCATTCGTATCGGAACCGATGCGCTGGGGCCGCCTGTTCCTTTGCGGGGACGCCGCCCATATCGTTCCGCCGACAGGGGCCAAGGGCCTCAACTCGGCCGCGTCCGACGTCTATTACCTGCACCAGGGGCTGGCCCGTTATTATAACGATAAGGATAACGAAGGCATCGAAACCTATTCGGAGAAGGCGCTGGCGCGGGTCTGGAAGGTCGAGCGTTTCAGCTGGTGGATGACATCGCTGCTGCATCGTTTTCCGGATCAGAACCCCTTTGATCTGAAAATGCAGCAAGCCGAAATCGCCTTCCTTCAGGAAAACGAAGCAGCGCAACACGCGCTTGCCAACAACTACGTCGGCTTGCCATATTGAAAGTTCATTGACCGACGCGGATAGGGAACCACCTTTAAATCCGTTGTATTAGCAAGCGTCGGCACAGAAATCTGCCCGGCCAGCCAAATTGAACGGAAACTGCTTTTGACCAAAACGAAAAAAAAAGCGCGCGCTTCCGGCCTACCCGTTCCGACGCGGGTTACCGATGAAGGTGTGCGCGTCATCGACATCAACGTCTATGCGCCTTATTTCCTCGCCTCGATCAACAGCTCCCTTTCCCGGGGGGCCTCGGCGCTCTACCAAAGCGAATTCGGTGTTGGCGTCACCGAATGGCGTGTTCTGTCCTGGATCGCGACTGAACCGGGATGCGGCGCGGCACGTATCTGCGATGGCATCGCCATCGACAAGGGCGCAGTCAGCCGGGCGATCACGCGGCTTGAGACGATGGGCCTGCTAAGCGCGACCCCGGCTGCGAACGACCCAAGACGCAAGTACCTAACCCTGACCGAGGCAGGTTTCGATCTTCATGCGCGGATGATGGCAGTGGCGCTGGAACGCGAGATCGAGCTTCTCGACGGCGTCGATCCCAAGGATTACGAAGCCTTTCTCAGGGTGATGCGCAAGCTGCGCGCCAATGTCAAACATCTCTGAGTCGTCCGCGCCCGCGTGACGGAAACGCCTACAAGCGATTTACTTCACAGACTTTTGCCGATTCCCATGTATCGCTGGACCTGTGCTTTGGTTAAACTGAGGCGCATGGTTTGAATTTATTCTACAGGTTTTCAGCGATGTACCCGGTGATCCGCCCCCTTGCCATTCTTCTGGTCCTGCTCTGGTCAAGTGCTGCGACGGCGGCGTCCGACCGGGTTGCGCTTGTCATCGGGATGGGCGCCTATCGCAGCATCGATCCGCTGGAAAACACGCTTAACGATTCCGCGGATATGGCCGAAACCCTGTCGAACATTGGCTTCGATGTGACGCTGGCGCAGGATGCGACTTCGGAGCAGCTTTACCAGTTGCTCGACGACTTCGCTTTTCAGTCGGAAACCGCCGATCTGGCGCTGATCTACTATGCCGGTCACGGGATCGAGGTTCAGGGCGAGAATTTCCTTATTCCCATCGACGCCAAGGTGACCTCGAACCGCGATGTGCAGCGGCAGTCGGTGTCGCTCAAACAATTGCTGGGCGCGGTGGAACGGGCCCGCAAGATGCGGATCGTGATCCTTGACAGTTGCCGAGACAATCCGCTGGGCGACCTGATCCAGCTTGACCAGTCCGGAAATATCCAGCGTTCCGGGCAGCAGTCGCGGGGCTCCGGCGGTCTGGCGGCGGCCGACCCGGACCGTGGTACGCTGGTGGCCTTTGCCGCCAAGGATGGACAGGTGGCGCTGGACGGGTCGGGCAGTAACAGCCCCTATGCCCGCGCGCTGATGGAAAAGATGGTCGAACCCGGTCTGGAAATCAGCCTGATGTTCCGGCAGGTGCGCGACCGTGTGCTAGAGCAGACCGGCAATCTGCAAGAGCCGCATACCTATGGCTCTCTGACCGGTGTTCCCTTTTACCTTGCCGGGCCTGCCGAGGGCGAAAACCAGATCGCCAGCTCCGACGCGGTCGATGCCTGGGCCGCGATCAAACCGGACCAGGAAGAACAGCTGCTGGCGCTGGCCGATCTGGGCGATACCCGCTCGATGCTGGGCCTTGCCTATATGCGGCTGAACCCGAACGAGGGGCGTTTCGATCCGGCCGAAGCGGTAAAGTTCCTTGAGCGCGCGGCGAAATCGGGGTCACCCGAGGCACAGTTCGAGCTGGCAAAGCTTTACGAGCGCGGCACCGGCGTGCCCCGCGACGAGAAACGGGCGCTGGAACTTTACCGTCTGGCGGCGGAACAGGATTTCGCCGATGCGATCAACGATCTTGGCTTCCTGCATTACCAGGGCGGGTTGGGCCTGCCCGCCGATCCCCAGCGCGCGCTGAGCTACTTTGAGCGCGCCGCCGACCTGCGCCATCCGCAGGCGCAGTTCAATTTTGCCGCGCTGATCGACGATGGCCTGATCGCCAGCAAGGGACCGGAAGACGCGGCGAAATACCTCTACGCCGCGCTGCGCTCGGGCAGTTCTGACGTGCTCAACCTGCTGAGCGAACGACCCAACATGTTCACCCCGGAAACCCGCCGCGCCCTGCAGCGCGAGTTGAAATCATACGATTTCTATACCGGTGCGATTGACGGTGATTTTGGCCCGGGCACCCAGCGCAGCATCCGGCTTGCCTATGGGCTGAGCGAATGAGTTTTATCGGAAGCTTTCGATCAAGAGTCCTTTATGTCGCCGCTTTCAGCGGCGCTATGCCTCCGGCGGGTATATTTTAAGACCCAAAGAAGCAGGGGAGTTCAGAGCAGACCTTCGGCGAGCCATTCGTCGAGCTGGCGGCGGCTGATTTCGAAATGCATGCTGTCTTCGCGCCGGAAGCCCGCGCCCCAGACCCACCCTTCGGCATGGAAGAAATCGGCGAGAATGGTCAGGCCGAGTTGCGTCTTGCCATCGGTGAAATTGTCGAGCTGACCGTCGATGTTGAGGTCGACGGCGAGACCGTAGCTATGGGTCGAGAGACGGTTGGTGGTGCCCCGGATGCGCCGCACGCAGAGCGAACCGGATGTATTGATCCGTGCGTAGAGATCGGGGTCGGCCCGTTCCACGTTGGCAAAGACGCGGCGCAGCGAGTCGACAGCCGGTTGCAGCATGTTGACCCGGATCGGGCCGACCTCGGTCAGGACAAGCTTGCTGCGCAGATTCTCGTTCGTCATCGGCTCGCAGGTGTCGCTGAGCACGTCGCGCGGACGGCCCAGTGTCGCCTCGAGATAGTCGGAACCGGCGACTTCGAGACCGCGATTGACCTCGGTCCGGTTGGCAATCAGTACGACCTGTGCATAGGCGTCGATGATGTCATTGGGGCCGGTGCCGCGCAGCAGTGCGTCTTCGGCATCCGCGTCTGAGGTGAACCCGCCGCCGCTGTTACCGGCAGGCAGGCGGGCCACTTCGTTTTCGAGGGTCTCCATCCGGCTCTGGAGATCTTCGACCTGCTGGCGCAGCACCTCGATCTCGATGCGGGCGCCGGAGTCAACGGCAGAACCCTGAAAGTCTTCTTCGGAGAGGAACCAGGTCAGCCCGACCCAGAGAACGGGCGCGAGGATGACCGCCACCGCGACGATGATTGCGGGGAGCAGGCGCATGGTCTGCCATCTCCTTTCTGCCTTAATACAGGCGCAATTTTATGGCACCCGAATTGAAGTTTTTTTAACGAAAGTGACCGAGATCACTGATGCAATAGACGTTGTCGTACCATGATCAACGGTATAGTGTCTTTACGTAACCCATATGGATAAAAGGGGAAAGCGAACGATGGTCCGTTTAAGCAACCTTATCGCCTGTTCTCTGACCGCCGCCATTGCGCTGACCGCGCCGGCCGCGACATTTGCACAATCTGCTGATGAAATGACAGCCGAGCAGATTGCAGAAGCTTTCAAGAAGCAGAAGACCCGCGGTCTTGTCATCGTTCCGTCGGGACAGCAGGCCGAGACCAGCGAGGCGACCAGTGTGGCCCCTGCGACGCCCGCCGCCTATTCCGAAGTCGACCGCGCGGATCAGGTCAATGTGCAGATTTCCTTTGGTTTTGACAGCGCCACCCTGGCCGACGACCAGAAGGCCAAACTGACCACCCTGTGCGAAGTGATGAAGAACGTCGATGTTTCGGTATTCCAGATCATCGGTCACACCGACAGTTCCGGCAGCGCCGAGTATAACGAACGCCTGTCGCTCTTGCGCGCGAAAGAGGTGAAGCGCCATCTCGAAAGCGACTGCGGCATCGCGGCCGAGCGTCTGGAAGCGGTTGGGATGGGTGAATCCGCACCCTTCGACGCAAATGATCCGGCAGCGGATGTGAACCGTCGCGTCGAATTCCAGGCCCTGGGCTAACCGCCTGACCATCCCGGACCGGCCAGCACCGGCGGAGCACAACTCATGATCGAATCCCGCCCCGGCGATGCTTTTCAGCCCGGCGAGCTTTTGAACAATACCTACCGGATCGAAGCTTTGCTGGGCCGGGGCGGCACATCGGATGTCTACAAGGCCCGGAGCGAGATTTCGGGCCGTCTGATGGCGCTCAAGGTGCTGAAGTCGGAGTTTTCCGGCAATGACGATTACCTCGTTCTGCTGACGCGCGAAGAGGAAATCCGCGATATCCGTCATGATGCGGTGGTGCGTTATTCCGAATGCAACCGCACGCAGGACGGCCATGTCTACCTGATGATGGATTACGTCGAAGGCCCCGGGCTTGACCGCAAGCTCAAGCAGGGTCCGATGTCGGCCGAGGATCTGCTGGTGGTCTGCCGCCGCGTCGCGGGCGGGCTGAGCGCGGCCCATGCGCGTCATATCGTGCATCGCGATCTGTCGCCCGACAACATCATCTTGAAAGACGGCGATCCGGCTAAGGCCGTGATCATTGATTTCGGCATCGCCAAGGATACCAACCCCGGTGCCGAAACCATCGTCGGTAATGAGTTCGCGGGCAAATACGCCTATGCCGCGCCGGAACAGCTTAACGGCCAGACTGATGCGCGGTCAGATATCTATTCGCTCGGCGCGCTGCTGCTGGCGAATTTCCGTGGCGCGCCGCCGGATATCGGGCGCAACCCGATGGAAGTGGTGCAGAGAAAGAGCGAGCGGCTCGATACCAGCGGCGTGCCCGAACCGCTCAAGACTCTGATCGACCGGATGACCGATCCGAACCCGGATGCCCGCCTGTCAAGCGCGGCGGCGGTGGTGGCCTTTCTCGACAACCCCGAGACCAGCGATCTCGACGAACTTGAAGCGACGGTGATTTCACCGCCGCCGCGCGACCGAACATCCTTCTCGACTGCACTGCCCGAGCGAAGCGCCGGACCGGGCGCCGCTACAGCGGCTCCGCTGGACCGGGATGGTGTGGCAGACAGCCAGCTAACCGACACACCTCAGGTTTCCCCGGCCTCGGCTACGCCCGCCCCGAAGCATGATCGCAAATCGCGTGGCGGTCTGATCGCGGCGATGCTGGTACTGCTGGTCGCAATCGGCGGTGCAGGCGGTTATTTCGCGGGGGCCTTTGACAGCCTGCTTGGGCCGCAATTCCCCATCGCCGAACCCTATACGCTGCTGGTGGCGAAGTCTGACGAGGAACCGCCAAATGCCGTCGGCAATGTCCCGTCCGAGGCGATGCGCGACCGGCTGAGCGCCCTTATCGGCGAGGCGGATGGCGATGCGGAGCTGACCTTGTCCTCGGGCGACATCGCCGACAGTTGGGGCGACGATGTGATGGCCACGCTCGACCAGATTCAGGCGCTTGACGACTGGCGCCTGTCGATCAGCGGCAACCGCGCGCAGGTCACCGGCTCCACCACGGATGAGGCTTTGCAACAGCGTCTGATGGCGGCGATGGAAAACGATCTGCCCGGCGCGCTTGAAGGCCGCGCGCGGATCACCTTTGAACAGACTTTCCTGAGCGAAGATGAAATCACGCCAGTGCTTGAGAATTTCACGGATTGCGGGCCCCTGACCCTTGCGGGTTCCTCGCCGGTCGGCTTTGGCCCGGATGCGCCGATCACTGTCTCGGGGCGCGTCAGCGAGACCGCGACGCGCGTGCAGCTCTTTGACGCCCTGCGCGCCATCGCCGGGGAACGCAACGTGGTGATCGATGTCGAGGTCCTGAACCCGACGCTCTGCCTGATCGAAAGCCACCTCCCGGACGCGCCGCCCAGCGATATAGATGTCGCTTTCCGGGTGGGCGACCGGGACGAACCCAACCCTTCGGGACGGTTCTTTGTCGGCGAGAACCCGGTGATCGACGTGGTCCTGCCCGCGGATGTGACCGACGGTTTCCTGACCGTGTCGATCCTCGATGTGTCGGGCAGCGTCTTTCACCTTTTGCCGAACCTCAACCGCGAGGATAACGCCGTTGCCGACCTGCGCGACGGGCAATCGGGCGAGGTGCCGGTGCGCGTGGCCTATGACCTTGAAGAAGCGGCACAAAACGGGCGCATCGCCTTCCGTGTCGATGACAGCACGCTCGGCAAAAGCAAGGTGATCGTGCTTCACTCGACGAAACCGCTGTTTAACGGGCTGCGGCCGACATCGGAATCCGCCTCAGGCTACGCCGAGGCGCTGCGTGAATTTGCCCATGAAAATGAACAGACCATCCTGTCGCTCGACAGCAAGATCCTGACGACAGCCCAGCCCTGATCAGATCACGTCCACAACAATGACCGAGATGTTGTCGGCCCCGCCGCCGGTCAGCGCGATCTGCACCAGCTCGTCCGACACGGTTTCCAGCGGAAAGCGTTTCAGGGTCCGTTCGAGGATGCTGAAGGTGGCGTATTTCGTAAGCCCGTCGGAACACAGAAGGAAACGGTCACCCGAGCGGGTTTCGCCGCGCACCTTGTCGAGGTCCAGATCGTCTCCCACGCCCACGGCCCGGGTGATGGCATTGGATTGCGGGTGCTGCTCCGCCTCGTCCCATGTCATCCGGCCGGACGTGACGAATTCCGCCACCGCCGAGTGATCGGTCGTCAGCATCTCGATATGACCGTCGCGCAGGCGATAGATCCGGCTGTCGCCCGCCCAGAGCCCGACGAAATGCCCGTTCGCCATGATCAGCGCCGCGACGGTCGCCCCGATCACCCCGCGCCCGCGATCCTCGGCCTCTTGCACGATGATGCGGTGCGCTTTCTGGATCGCATCACGCAGCGCATGCATCCGGTCGCCCGGCTCAAGCCCCTGCGGGATGGTGGCGATAGAATCCGCGATCAGGCGGCTGGCGAAATCGCCCGCCTCATGGCCCCCCATCCCGTCCGATACGACCCAGATATCATGGCCCGGCAGCGCCAGCACGGAATCCTCATTCACCTTGCGCTTGAGCCCGACATGGGTCTTGGCGTTGTAACGGAACGCGTTGAAATCATTCATGCGGGACGGGCCTCGTTCCAGACCGGGGCGTTGAGGTGAAAGAGACCTTGAATTTCGGGACCATCGGGCAAACCATCGCAAATCATTAATCTGGGCACTTCGTTAACAACCGTACTCCACACACTGGGCGCGGGATAGGCACGAGCCAGCAGGCCCGAGGCGAGTTCAGGCAGGATGCCGCCCGGCGCGGCCTGCGTCAGAACAAGGCTGCGTCCGGCCCGCCGCAAGGGCGCGGCACTGCGAAACTCCGGAGTTGGGATATCGGCAAGGCGCTGTTCCAGCATCTCACGTGTCATCCCGTCTTCGAGCGCGTCGAGCGCCAGATCTTCCAGCGTCACAAACAGCGGCTCTTCGTTGAAATGATCGAGCGAGGCGGGACCCGGCGTCGTCACCGCCGCCGCCAAGGTCAGCGGAAAGCGCCGCCCGACCCGGTCGACCGATGGCATCATCACGCCCAGCATCTTTTGCTGCCCGGCCAGACCCGCCGACACGGAAAACCGCCAGATCGGGGCCGACATGTAATGCGCATCCCAGACCTCGCCCAGCATCTCCTGCCCGCTCAGCAGGGCATTCTGCATCCATGCATCCCAAGCGCTGACAAAGTCTGAGGGCATGGTGATCCGAAAGAAATCACCCACCGACGGCATTTTCCCAAAGGCTCCGAACCCGGTCATCGTCACATCGATTTCGGGCAGCTGAACTCGGCCAGCGCAGGGAGGGCAAAGGGGTTCAGAACCGATCCCGATTGCAGTTGGAAGATCGCGATGCGTCCACCTACATTGAAGATAACACGCTTGCGGTCCGACACATTGGTCCGGCGCACTTCGGCCGCATCCAGCAGCCGGAACCAGCCCCATGGCCCGTCACGCTTCAGCGAGCTTTCGATGTTCTTGCGATCAGGTTGGAACAGGATCTGCGCAAAGCCGACGCTGCCCGGCCATGTGACGGCAACCGGATTGGGCTGTCCGCCGCGATGGGCAAAGCCCACGTCCTGACCATCGATCTGCAGCACGACCGACTTCGCCTTGGGGTCCAGCGCCTCCGGCGTCATCTGGAACTGCACCGCCGGGTTGGGCCCTCCGGCAAAAAAGGCATCACGAATTTCCGCCGCGTTCTGCATCTGTTGCAAAACGCCCTGACTGATGCCCAGATCGACGTTGTTCACCGACTTAAAGGTCCACGGGCGCGTCCGCGTATCCACGTGTCTCAACAGGTTCTCGGTAAAGAAGCTGTCGATCAGCCCGTTCGGCGCGAACAGCTTGGCAAAATCGGCAAGTGCCACATCGGCCCCCGCCCGCCGGTTGAACGGATAGCGGTTGGAAAGCGCCTGCTCGCAGAAGGGCAGCACGTTCGCCTGCCAGCGCGCATTGATCGAGGCGCGGGTGCTGTCCGAAGTGATCCCCGAGGACCCGGTCGATATCTGCGAGGCCCAGCGCTCCAAAGGACCGTCGATCCGGCCCGCCGCTTGCTGAAACTGCAGCAGTGCCTGCCCGGTTTCACCACCGGTGGTCACGCCGCTAAAGGACAGTTTTTGCAGCTCCTGATAGACCTGCGTCAGCACACCCATAAGCTCGTCAAGCTGCGAGGGCTGGCTCTCGGGACGCTCGACGAGCTGTTGCAGCCACGCAAAACGGTCCTCGACATATTGGCCGGGTTCCTGCGGTTCGCCGCCGGGCGTGGCCGAGGCGGATTTGCGCAGGGCTTCCAGCAGGATTTGCGCCTGAATGCCAAGGTTCTGCCGCGACTCGAGCCCGACAATCGCCTCACCGGCATTCGTCAATTCTGATGTATCCACCAGATCGCGGCTTTCCGTCAGCCGGGTTTCCTTGGCGACTTCGGTCAGGATGTTCACGATGGGCGAGGTCGGTCCTGACAGCACGTTCGTCACCTCGACCGCATGGCTCAGCGATTCCAGTGGCACGATGTCGATATCCGCCAGAATGCCGTCATAACGCGAGATGTAATCGTTGTAGTAGAGATCGAGCACATCGCGGCTCAGCGCCAGCAGGGCGCCTTCGGTCTGGATGGATTCTCCGCGCTCCCCCAGCACCCATGCTTCGCTGCGCACCCGCTCGGCGACGCTGACCGCTTCGGGCAGGAAAACGTTGTTGAATCCGTCATAGGTGAAAATCCCCTCGATCCCGTCGTTCAACGCCTTACCCGAAGACCGCACCAGCACCCGGCTCACCGCCGGACCGCCCTTTTCCGTGATCCGCCATTTCGGCAGCGCAGTGGCTTCGGCACTGTTGATGATGCCATTATAGACCCGTTGCGCCAGCGGCAGCTCGGTCAGGATGCCCTGCACCTGTTCTACCAGCGGACCGTTCAACGCGATTTCCTGCATCGGCTGGGACAGCAGCGCATCAAGGTGATCGCGCAGATCGTCGCGAAGCTCCTGTCGCACCACGCCGGGATAGGACACCTCCCAATCGACCTGCATCCATTCCTTGACCAGATCCGCGTTCATCGGCCCCTGAAGTCCCAGCATCAGGTAGATCTTGAGCGCTTCGTAGAGCAATTCCGGGTTGTTCATATTCGCCATCATCTGCTCTTCGAGCCGCAGCAGAAGACGGGGAAGATAGCGTTTGTTCAGCGCCGCGCGATAGGTCTGGGCCGCCTGCGTGCCGATGACCTCACCCTGATACAGCCCATAGCGCACGCGGCGTTCCGGGTCGGGATCGGACAGCACCGGATTGGTCGGCATGTCGCGCAGGTTGTTTAGCGCCGCCACCACGGGCGGAAGGTCGGTGTCGCCCACCGGGCTTGGTGGCAGGGTATCGGCAGCCTCCTGATAGGCAAGCACCTTGACGGCCGCCTCGTCGATCAATGCCACGTTGCCCATGTAGCTGCGCACCCAAAGCGCGCCCATGCCCAGCGCGATCAGAACAGTCGCGGCGATCATCGCGCGCTGGGTCCAGCGATAGCGCCGTTCTACCTTGTCATCGGCCGAGACCAGACCGGCCTCGTTGAACATGACGGTCTCGAACAGCCGCGTCAGGAAATAGGACCGACCGGTCCCCTGCCCGGTACCGATGGCCTGACGGCCAATGCCAAAGGTCTGCGCCATACCGAGCATCAGCCGGTCGATTGGCGTGCCTTCCTGCGTGCCCGACGTCAGGTAGACACCGCGCAGCATCTGGCGGCTTTCGTACCGGTTGTCCTGAAACACCTCGGTCAGGAATTCCCGCGCGACATTACGCATAGAGGCCACCTGCGCCGGGAACCCGGCAATCAGCGAACGTTTCTGCTGATCCGTCTCACGCTGCATCTTCTCAAGTAGCTGAGCGTTGAGCTGGCCAAGCAGCTTCGCATATTCCTCGTCGAACGCCGAAACCGGCGAGGCCTCACCTCGGGTTTTCTCCAGTGGCAGGGTAAAGCCCCAAACCTGTTCGCGCTCTTCCTTGCCAAGATCGTCATAGAACTCGTTGAACCCGGCGATCAGGTCGGCCTTGGTGAACAGCACATAAACCGGAAAGCGCACGCCCAGCTTTTCACGCAATTCGTTCAGACGCCGACGCACCGCCTGCGCATGGGCCTTTTGCGTAACTTCATCCTGAAGCGACAGATCCGAGAGCGAAATCGCGATCATCGCACCGTTGATCGGCTGGCGCTTGCGGTATTTCTTGAGCAGCCCGAGAAAGCCCAGCCACGAGGCGTTATCGACCTCGGCATCGCTTTCCTGCGTGGTGTAACGCCCCGCCGTATCGATCAGCACGGCTTCGTTCGTGAACCACCAGTCGCAGTTGCGCGTCCCGCCGACACCACCCACGGCGGCCTTGCCCATCTTGTCGGCAAGCGGGAATTGCAGGCCGGAATTGACAATCGCCGTGGTCTTGCCCGCACCGGGCGGACCGATCATCACATACCACGGCAACTCGTTCAGATGCTTCTTGCCGTTCTTTGACTTGCGCAGTTCGGCCATCGCGGCCTTGAACTTACCGCGCAACTCGCCGATTTCCTCGCCGACCACGTCGTCTTCGACCGGGTCAGAGGCCTCGGCCATTTCCTCGGTCATCTTCTTGGCCCGGCGCCGCCGCACAAGAAATACGGTCAGCATGATCGCAAGGAAGAACACCGATATGCTGGCAATCGTGACGATGCGCGCGGTCAGGCTCGCAAAGGGATGCCAGTGGTCGCTGCCGATATAGGGCGCGAAATACCATGCCGCGACCGACAGGATGACGGCCAGCGCCAAAAGCACGAAGTAAATCGACCGGAACATCCGCAGGAACAATCTGATCATTGGTCACTCTCCCGGACGAGCACAACTTCGATACGCCGGTTCTTGGCCCGCCCCTCGCGCGTGCCGTTATCGGCGATGGGTTCTTTATCGGCCCGGCCTTCGGCGGTCAGCCGGGACGGGTCGTCGAATGTCTTGGCGATGCCCGACATCACTGATTTCGCGCGCGCCAGCGACAGGTGCATGTTCGACGGGAATCGCGACGACCGGATCGGCACGTTGTCGGAATGACCGACGATGATCACCGGGCCGGGTTCCTCGTTCAGAGAGCGCGCGACGCGGTTGATCGGCTCTTCGAACTGCGGTTGCAGATCATCCGAGCCCGAGCCGAACATGTTCGACCCAGCGATACGGATCACCAGCGTATTGCCCTTTTGGAACACCTCGATGATGCCGTCATCGATCTCTTCCTGAAGAAAGCCTTCGACCTTTTGCAACTGCTCTTCGGCGGTCGGTGCAGGAGGCGGCGGTGGCGGTGGCGGCGCCCGGCGCAAAAGCTGCGCAACCGGACCGCTATCGATGATCGACAATTGTCCGATCACCCGCTCGGTCTGGTTCGACAGAGCATAGGACAGGCCAAGAAACTGCGCGGTCAGCAGGGTCACCGTGACTGCCAGCGCGATCCAGACCAGTTTCCACGCCGAGAGCTTCTTGAACGGTTTCTTGATACCTTCCCAGTTCGGCGACAGATCGTGCTCCAGAGCGCCGCGTTGGCCACGGATGATCCGGGCGAGCGAGGCGCGGATCTGGGTGTGCTTCTCCATCCCGCCCTGTTCGACGCGCAAACGGCCTTCAAACCCAAGCGACATGCACATGTACAGGAATTCGAGCATGTCGATATTCGCGCCCGGATCCTTTTCCAGCCGCGCCAGCAGGTCATAGAAACGATCCCCGCCCACGGTCTCGCGGTGGAACGTGCCCACCATCGACTGCATCCCCCACGACGATTGCCCGCCCCACGGCGTGTTCAGCACTACGTCATCCAGCGTCGCGCACAGCGCATACCGCGCGACCTTGACGGTCTGCGCCGGGATACCGGCCTGCAGCGCGCGGTTCTCGAATTCGCGCACCTCGCTCACGACGCTCTGGCGCAGCTTGTCCGGGTCCATGTGCTGCGCCCGGTTGCGGATGCGCGAAATCAAGGAAAACAGCGTGCTGGCACAGGCGGTCAGCTGGTTCATGCCGGTCATCGACACCGAGGCATCCGCCGATTTCGCCGTAGGTCGGGGCGTTGCGCCCTGCGGCACACCATAAGCGCCGGCGAAACCGGCGCCCGGCTCGGGGAAACCGCCGGGATCGGGAACGGCCGCGGGCGCCGGCGTGGACATGCCGCCACTGGAACGCCGCCCGCCAGGATTGGGGCGGATCACCGTCTTGTCGGTATCGTCCGGCTCTGCAAAGGGATCGTTGTCAGACATGCCGCTTCCCCTTTCCTCAGTTATTGCGGATCGCCCACAGTTCCATCTTCAGCCCCGGGTATTGCCCGGACACATGCACCGCGATCCCGCCCGAGGTGGTCATCTTGGCCCAGTACGGGCTTTCCGGTTCCAGCTCGAAATAAACGACGCCCGCGTGATACGGGATCTGGCGCGGCGCCACCGGCAGCGGGCGAAGCGTGATCCCCGGCAGGGCCGAGTTCACCAACTGGCGGATTTCCTCGACAGGGCCGATCTTGGCCTGCCCCGCAAAATGCCGCCGCACATCCTCGGCCGGGATATCCGCATCCACCGCCAGCACGAACCCGGCATTTCCAAGCAGCTTGCGGTCGGCGATGACACCGACGCTGATGCCGTATTTGCGCTCTTCCAGCTTGATCGCGATGGCGGTCTGTTCCAGCACCGAACTCAGGTATTGCCGCAGGGTGCGGATCACCGGGCTGAAACTGCCGCTCAGGTTATCATGCTCGTAAGGAGGAAAATTCGGCGGCTCCTTGTCGGCGGACATGAATACCGAAAGCTCGCCCGCCAGCGACACGCAGGTGCGGTAGAAATCCTCGGGATGCAGGTTCTCGATCCGGCTCAGGTGGCGGATCAGCGGCAGTGACCGGTTCACCACCGACAGCAGCATGAAATCCTGCACCTCGGCCGCACCCCGAGCGGAACCGGATTCCGCCAGTCGGCCCGACAGCGCCTGCATCCGATGCGACAGCAACCCTTCGAGTTCGCGCACGAAAGCATCCAGTGGGTGCGCCGCGCGGATGTCGATGCAGGAGGGGATGAAGGCCTGATCAAGGATGATCTCCTTGTCGGGGCGTACTTCTATGATACGCGCCACCGGTATCGCCAGCTTGTCGGCAAGATCGTCCACCGCCAGCGCGAATTGCAGGCGCATCTTGCCGACGCCCAGCACCACCGGTTTCTTTTCCTGACCCATCGTGTCGGTGACTTCGATCTCGGTCGGGCGCAAACGGCTGGCCGACATCTCGGCGCCGGACATGTCCACCTCGGTCGCGCCCTGACGGCGCTGCGGCACGGTCAGGTAGACGACGCAATCCTTCACCGTCGTCGGCACCTCGAGCGCGGGCGGATGATCATCCGTCATCGGCACGCGGAACACGGTGCCGTCATGGGTGAGCCCCGACACGCTCTTGAGCGCGAACTGTCCGACCTTGAGCACCTCGTCATCGATCTCGAGCGCACTCACACCCCAGCCATAGGGGCGGATGCGGCGCGCAAGCCCGCTGACAAGCGCCTCGGTGTACCGGTCCGCCTGCTGAAAATGATGAGGTTGCAGAAACAACCCCTCGGTCCAAAGCACCTTGCTGTCCCAGGACAAGTAATTCTCCCTTCCTGCGGGCCTATTGCTTCAGCTTTTCAAGCTGTTCCTTGTAGGCCCGCGCAAATTCCCTGCTGAACAGGTCGTGAAAATCATTCTCGGCCTGATCTGATATTTCCGCGTAGATCTTTTCGTAAACTTCCCAATAGCGCGCCTTCTTGCCACGCAGCAGGCTGCCGAAGGCACCCGAAACCTCGATCTGCCCGGCCAGTTGCTCGGGGTCGAGCTTTTTCAGCACGCCTTTCAGCGCGGCCTCCATGCCGGTTACCATCGCGACCTCATGGGCTTTGATGTCCTGCAAGGCCTGCTCGGCGGCGGTTTCCGGGCTAAGGTAACCTTTGGTCGCGGGTTTGATCATCGTCTCGACCGCCTGTTCCGGGCTGATCGAGAATTTCAGGGGGTTGTTGCCCCCGGCGCTGATCATCGTCTGTTCGATGCGAAATTCGCTCTTGATCGAAGTGCGCGTCATCAGGATTTCGCGCAGTCCGGTGATCAGGGTTTTCATCACCCGACCCATGCGCGCCATGGTCTGCGGCAGATCGGCGTCGTCGATCCGCACGTCTTCGGCTCCGGCGCCTTCAAGAAAGGCGCGGGCCATGTCGATCTGCCCGGCGGCAACCGGCTGCGCAGGCGCGGATTCCACAGGCGCGGCAGGCGCAACAGGAGCTACTGGTTCGGACGCAAACGCGTCGGCTTCAGAGACATCCTCGGGCGGCAGAACTGGCGGCGTGCGCCGTTGCGCTTCTGGCTCAGGCGGCGTGGCAAAGGGATCATCCGCCGGACCGCCATTATCATTGCCTATGCCTTCCAGCAGATCGTCCCAGTCATCCGGAATGACGTTGTTGGATGAGCTTTGCTGCGGGCGGAAACTGTCGCTGGCTGACGGGTTATGCGACGAGAAACTCGCCCCCGTGCCCTCACGCCCATCGCTGGGCTTTTGAAAGAAGGGATCTTCCTCTTCGCCCATCGGCGGCAGCAGGTCATCGATCGGATCGACAGGGTTGATCTGCGACGGACCGGTCGGTTTTTCAGGCCCCAGCAGATCATCGAGGAAATCGCCCGAGCCGGCATCATCCAGCAGGTCGAAAGGATCGGGTGCCCGGTTCGCATCGCCATGCGACGCGGCCCCCTGCGCCGAGGGCGGCGGGATGAAATCGCCCATGTCGGGCGTGTCAGAGGTGATCTCGACCACCAGTTCGTAATTGCCAAGGGCCAGCACATCGCCGTTGTTCAGCGGCGTCGGCGTATTGCCCAGCGGGATCTTGGAATAGTTCAGGAATGTCCCATTTGTCGACAGATCGACGATCACCACGTTGCCGTTGTGATCCTCGATCACGAAATGGCTTTTCGACAGCAACCGGTCCGGATCGGGCAGGACAAGATCGTTCGCAGGGCCACGCCCCACGGTCAGGCTACCGCCCTGCATCGGAACAGGACGGGCATTTCCCGGGACGGTCCCGGAAGACTGGAATTTCAGCATCACGGCCATTTTGTCGGGCTTATCCTCCTGTCCGCGCCAAAAGATGGCGTTCGCGTGGCCCTTGGGTCAGAATTGGCATGGAAACGGTAAACGCGACCTGAACCGCCACACGGCGCGGGTTTCCCTGTGGGACAGGCCGGCGCATCGCGCCCTGTGCGTTCCGGGGCATTCCCATCAGGCCTCTCCCTTTTCCAACGTGTCGTTGTTTTTCATCTGGCCATTGCCACCGCGGGCAATATCGACGGCACGGTCGATCAATACCTGCGTATGTGCTTCAAACTTATCAGAAAGCTCTCCCAGCGCTACCATATTCATGGCAAAGGCCGAGGTCTCCGAGGCGCCCGCCGGGGCCGGGAACTTGGCCAGATCGCCGGGGCCAAGCGTACCATCGGAATAGAGCACACACATGGCGCAATGCACGGTTTCATCGTCAATATAGGCGTGGTCCAGCGACTGCCGCGCCGCCTCTCGGTTTTCATCCGTCGGCTTGAAAACCCAGGCTTCGGCCGCCTTGAGCGCCGCCGGATCGCGGTCCGATTTCGGTCCGATGTAATCGCGCGCCGCAAGACAGGCCCACCACACCCTTTCGCGCGGCGGCAGGATCACCCCCAACAGCATCAGGATGTCGATCCACGCATTCTTTTCCGCCAGTTCGCTCAGCACAACGTCGGCAGCCGCACTGGCAGGCGCATCGAGCGGCGTTTTCAACAGGACATTCGCATCCGCCAGCAGCCGCGCCGCCGGATCCTTGGGGACTTTGACCATGCCACTAAATCTGTCACTCATCGCATCCACCTCAGTTGATCATCGTGATGCCGCCCTTGAGCGTCAGCATCGCGTCTGCCTTGACCGTGGTAAGAGGCGCCTTGACCTCGGCCATGGCCGTCCCCTGCACCTTGATCATCGGGCCCTTGATCGTGACCCCCGACGGATCGATCTTGATCGACGACCCGCCGACCTTAAGCTCGATGCTCTGCGCGGCGGTCATGGTGATCTTGCCCGCGCTGGCCTTGGTCGTGATATTGCCAAGCTTCACCGTCGTCGTCTGATCTCCGGATTTGACCGTTGTCGTCTGATCGCCTGAATCGATCGAGGTCACCTGATCACCGGACTTGACCGTGGTGTCGTAATTGCCGGTGATCGTCTGTTCGTGCTTGCCCTCGACCTTCTGGATCTTGTCGGTCTTGATCTCGATCAGCTGGCTTCCGGACTCGATCTTGAACTCCTCGTCGCCCTTGGTGATCGTATGATAGTGGTTGCCTTCCTGAATGGTCCGAGTGACGTGGTTGCGGATCACTTCTGAAAGACTGCCCTCGTCATCGTGGGCGCCGGCATCAATCGCGTCCTGACCGATGGTCACCACCGACTTGTTCTTGATCAGGAACTGGTGATCCTTCTGGGCCTGAACGCGCATGAACTCGGCGTCCTTCTTGTCTTCGAACATCAGCTCGTTATAGCCGCCGCCCCCTTTTGAGGAGTTCGTGCGGATGCCAAGCTGGGTCGCATCGTCAGGGTATTTGAACGCGGGCTTGGTTTCCTGATTGAACATGCAGCCGGTACAGATAGGCCGGTCGGGATCGCCTTCCTCGAACTGGATCACGACCTCCTGACCGAGGCGCGGGATCGCTACCATGCCCCAGCCCTTGCCCGACCACGGGGTCGCGACACGCACCCAGCAGGATGAGTTTTCATCCGACTTGCCAACCCGGTCCCAGTGAAACTGCACCTTGATACGGCCGTGCTCGTCGGTCCAGATTTCCTCGCCCTTCTTACCCACGACCATCGCGGTGTGCAGGCCGGAAATCTCAGGCCAGTCGGTTTCAAGCGGCGCCCTGAACTGCATCGCATTCGGGATCGCGCCAAAGGTCACGACGTAATCGGTGTCTTCCATTTCCTTCGGGTATTGCAGCTCGGCCCGGTCCCGGTCCAGACGGCCTGGCGCCACGCGGATCGAATCCGTCGGCCGGATGTAGTGAACCGCGTCGGTCACAAGGTATTCGCCGTTCTCTCCATCAAGATCGGTCAGTTTGAACCGATAGCCGACCGAGATCGCCCGCGAATTGGAGGCACCGCGTTTCGTCTGATAGGAAACCTCATTGGCCTGCATCATCACGCGGGCCAGCTTTTCCCCGCGTGCCTTGTCTTTACGAAACTTGCCCGGGTAGTGATATTTCTCGTACGAGCTGTGCGAATGCGACGTCTTGGCCGTGCCCTTCTGGATAAGCTTCAGATCCTGCTTGGGGGTCAGCATGTCGAAATCGTTCAGGGTAACCTTGCCGGTGACGACGTTTTCGCCGCGCGTCCAGTCCGTCACCGTATTGCCCGCGTCCGTCGGTTTTCCACCGGAACCGGTGAACTTCAGCTCTTTCAGAACCGGGTTCGTCGAATGCGACCCCGCCTTGTCATCGCAGAGGATCAGCTGGTTCGTGACCCCGGTACCCGGCGCGTTGTCGAAATAGAAATATATGCCTTCCTCTTCCATGAGGCGGCAGATGAAGTCGTAATTCGTTTCGCGATACTGCACGCAGTACTGGCGTGTCTCGTAGGTTTCGCGCAGTTTTTTCTTGAAGTCCGAGAAACCCAGATCGCCGAAAACCTCCTCGATGATCTGAACAGTCGTTTTTTCCTGGAAAATGCGATTGTCCGTTCCACGCGTCAGCATCCAGAGCCAGTGCCGCACCTGCGCCACGTAGTGATAGGCCGTGCCGTCCGGATGTTCGAGCTGGCCGATACACTCCACCGAAACGCAGATACCGGAAAAGTTGCGCACCTTATCAGACAGGTGATCCTCGACTTCGACGCCCATAAGCTGGCCGACGAGATCCTGTAATTTCAGAGACTTGAGGGCTACGAATTCGACCGTCATGTCGGTCAGGCGGCTCAGGCCCTCGCGCACGATCGCACCTGTCACAAAGCACTTGTCATCCGTCTTCGGGATCAGGTCGGTGATCTTGCCCGTTAGTCTAACATGTCTTTCACCCATGGGCTTCCCTCTCAATACGCTGACCACCAGATACGCAGTTGCGCGTTCGTTCAATGAACTGGATCACAGATCGTCCAGCAATGCGGCCAGGTCCGCGTCCACGTCTCCCGTATCGTCTCCGCCAAGGTCCTCGAACCCGGCAAGCAGCGAATCCAGATCGTCATCCCCTGCCTCTCCCGCCGGTTCCTCTGTCACGGCGGGTGCCGGGCGTTCGGCCCGCACCACCTTGGGCGGCGACGGTTCGGGCGGCACTTCGCCCGACCACGGCCCAAGGATCTCTCCGCCCCCGACCGACTGGAACGAGGCAAGCCGGATTTCATCCCGCCCCTTGATCGACACGACCGGCATGAAGCCCCGCGCCATGACCTTTTCCACCTTGTCCTGCGTCAGGTTGCGCTCGGTGCAGGGCAGCTGGACCTGATCGCCATAACGGTCGTTCACAAAGTGATAGGGGATGTCGCCCAGCGACATGATCGACCCAAGCCCCATGGATTTACCGTTTTCCTTGAACGATTTGGCCATCAGGATCGCGACCAGCACGACCGGGTTCGCCCAGAGCATGCCGCCAAGGCCCGATTGCATGGTGAATTCCTCGAACTCGAATTCGTAGATCGGTTCGGATTTCGCGCCATAGGGCCGACGCAGCATGAAACGCGGAGAAACGAGGCCAAGGTATTTCGCCTCGCTCATCCCGCGCAACGTATCCCACGCCTCGGCCACCAGCGGATGGCGCTCTTTCTTGTCCACGTCCATGAACCCGGGCGTCATCGCGGCAAAGAAAGGCGCGTCCACATGGGCCGCAACCCGCGCGATACGGCCGAGCAGTTCCGCATGCGGCGGGGTTTCCTCGAAACTGTACAGCCCGAACATCGCGGAATACCCACCGCGCCCGTTTTCCTCGTCCAGCGGTTCGCCGGTCAGCAAGCGCACCAGCCCGCTTTCCGAAAGATCGTCGGCGCTCGCCAGATCCACGGCGATTTCCTCGGCCGAGACGTCGTAAAGCACCACGTCGAGCGTATCGTCCACCTCGATGCTGCGCGCGATCAGGTCGAGAGAGCGCCACTGCGCCTCGAGCGACTGGAAATCGGGGTGATGCAGTACCAGCCGCATCGCCGCCGACAGCGAGTCATCCACCGCCTTCTGCATCGCCACCGCATCCGCATCCGGAATCGCACGGATATGCGGCCCGACAACCCGGGCCATCAAATCCTCGATCGGCGAGGCCTGCGTGAGGCTGCCCGAGGTATCCCCGATCAGCTTCTGGAACTCGCTCATCTTTAGGTCGGCACGCACCGTGCTGCCGCCTGCGCGCGTCTTTGGAGGCGCGGCATAGGTGCCATGCGTCTCTGCCCATTCCCGCAAACGCTTTGCCGCGCTCTCGGCCGTCGCCCCCATGCCGAGCTGCGCGCGCAACCCGACCAATTCCGAGAACAGCTCGACGTTTTCATAAAGCTCATCCGGGTGCAGGTCGTCCAGTTCCGACAGCTTTACCTCGACCCCGGCGCCATCCTTACCGATGGGCAGCACCAGAGTTGTGCCGAACCGCTGGATCACATCCTCGACCGTATCCGGATCGAGGATGATCGGCGCACGGCTTGCCAACCTGTCACCGGTTTCAATCACCCCCCGCGCGGCCCGGCCCGAGAAATCGCCGAACAGGGCAATCCGGAACCTCTTGCGCTTGAGAACCTCGGCATCCGGCCGTGCCGAGCTCATCATTCCGTAGGCAAATTCCGGCTCCGCAAGGGTCGCGCCGCCGCTGCTCTCTGCGCCCGCGGCGACGTCGTCGCGTATATCCGCGCCCGTATCATTCTCGCCAAGTCCGCCAAGCAGATCGTCCAGATCGTCGCCGCCATCCTCTTCGCTCAACCCGAGAAGATCGTCGAGATCCTCCGCCTCGGATGTTTCTTCGCCAGCCTCTGCGGAGTCGTCATCCAACCCGCCGAGCAAGTCATCTAGCCCGTCATCGACACTATTTTCCGCATCCCCGAGAAGATCATCCAGACCGTCTGCCTCGAACGTTTCTTCACCAGACGCTGCCGGCTCCTCATTCAGCCCACCCAGCAAGTCATCAAGACCGTCGTCGGCACTATTTTCCGCACTCACAAGAAGATCATCGAAACCGTCCGGCTCGGCCACTGCGTCATCGCGGGCATCGCTTGGCAACGCGTCAACCTCAACGGTGTCCGTCGTATCGTCCAAACCGCCGAGCAAATCGTCCAACCCTTCAGGCGCGTCCAAGTCCTGACCTGTCGTCTCAGCTTCCGGCACATCGCTGGCAGCGTTCAAAAGATCATCCAGACCATCCTCCGCAGCCGGGTCCGACGCATCCTCCAGACCTCCGAGCAGATCATCGAGTTCATCAGTTTCAGCCCCTCGGACCTCGCTCTCGCTGCCCGACAGTTCACTCACGTCATCGGTGGCTTCCGGCTCTGGGAAATCATCCAGCCCGAGCAAATCACCAAAACTGTCTTCGCTGGCAGGTTCCGAAGCCAGCCCGTCTTCGCCACCCACAAAATCGTGCAGGCCGTCAGTTTGGGGCGCGTCTTCGCTTGCCGCATCAGCCTCCGCCTCACTCGCCGAACTGGCGACTGTTTCCTCTGCATCGCCGGTTGCGAAGTCTTCCTCGAAGCCTCCCAAAAGATCGTCCAGATCGTCGCCAGCCGACTCGAGATCAAGCGCGCCCCCGGACGGCTCCGGTTCCTGCGCCGGCAAGTCAGCTTCGACACTCTCCGCCGAGCCATCCAGTCCTTCAAGCAGATCGTCCAAACCGTCCAACTCCGCCTCGGCGGCATCGGCCTCTTCCGCCTCCCCAAGCAGGTCATCAAGACCGTCTTCATCGGGTGCACCGTCTTCCGCGCTGCCGGAGATCTCACCTATTAGGTCGTTCAGACTCTCACCCACCTCACTGTTCAAGGCCGCATCGGCCAGATCGTCTTGGCTATCGTCAGCGACACCAGTTGCATCCGCTGCCACGGGGCCCGTGCCCCCGAGCAGGTCGTCCAGCGCATCACCTTCATCCGCCACATCGGGATCGGCGACCAGCCCACCCAAAAGATCGTCGAGTCCATCATCGGCCTCAGGCTCGGAGACCTCCACACGCGCCAGGCTTTCCAGTGCCGCAGCCGAGCCGTCCTCTTGCGGAGCTTCCTCCACGTCCAACCCTACAAGACCGGCAAGCGCGTCATCTGTTGCGTCCGTTTCCGGTGCCGAAACCTCAGCCTGCGCCAAGCTTTCGAGAGCCGCAATAGAATCATCCTCCTCCGGCGCGTCCTCCGATCCCAGATCCGCAAGCCCGGCAAGCGCATCATCAACCGCACCGTCTGGCGCGGTTTCTGCTGGCGCCGCCTCCCGCAGGGCGTCCAGCGCCGATGCGGCATCGTCCGCTTCGGTTTCCTCCTGTGATGCGATGTCCCGCAGGTCATCCAGGGCCGACAAAGGATCCTCCTCGGCCGCCTCTTCCATCGGCTGACCAGCTAAAGATGTCAGGGCATCGTCCACAGAACGATCCGGGATTTCCTCGGCCGGATCTGATCTGCGCATCGCGTCCAGCACAGAGGAAGCGCTTTCATCTGTCCTGTCATCGGATGTCTCGACAGCACGCAAAGCCTCTAATGCCGTCGAGCTGTCATCATGGATCTCGGCCGTGGTCTCCACCGCCCGCAAAGCATCCAGTGCAGCGGCCCCATCATCCTCGGCGACTTCCTCAACCGATTGCCCGGCCAGCGAAGCCAGCGCATCCTCGGCAGAAGTATCCGGAGCCGCCTCGGCAGGCGTGTCGGAGCGCATCGCGTCGAGCACAGACGCCGAGGCATCCTCCTCTACAGCGTCCTCAGGTGCTACGGCGCGTAACGCATCCAGTGCGGACGAACCATCATCCTCGGCCTTAGCTTCCGTCGACGACGCCCGCAAAGCCTCCAGTGCAGCGGCCCCATCATCCTCGGCGACTTCCTCAACCGATTGCCCGGCCAGCGAAGCCAGCGCATCTTCGGTCGAACTATCCGGCGCGGCGTTATGCGGGGTTGCGGCCCTCAGCCCGTCCAGCACGGACGCGGATCCATCGTCTTCCGCTGTCTCCACCGGCATCGCATCACGCAGGCTGTCGAGCGCCGCCTGCTGGTCTGGTGCCGTAGCGCCGCCGCCCGAAACAGCCGCGAGCAGCGACGGATCGGCAAGGATCTTTTCGATCAGCGTCTCGGCCCCGGTCTTGCCATCCATGTAAGCCATGAGGTTGCGAAGCTCGGTCCGCGCCTGCAACAGCGACTGCAACGGCTCGATCTTGGCGGCAATCGCGGCGGGCGAAAAATCGTCCATTTTTTCAAAGGTCAGATCGACGCTCAGGTTGCCGTCGCCGGTCAGCGTGTTCGGCACGCTGAACGCGGCCCTCGGCTGCATCGCTTTCATCCGCTCGTCGAAATTATCCGCATCGATCTCTAGGAATTTCCGCTCCGAGACCGAGGGCTGCTCGACCTTCGACTTGCCAGACAGATCGCTCATCACCCCCATGACAAAGGGCAGCTGAACCTTCTTTTCAGAGCCGTAGAGTTCGACGTCATATTCGATCTGGACGCGGGGCGCCCGGTTGCGCGCAATAAATTTCTGCGAATTATCGGACATCACCTGCCCCCCTCTGCTCGGCCAGTTCCGCGCGCAACGCTTTTATCTCGGCGTGAAGCTCGCTCACATTGTCGGCGACGATATCGGTCTCTCTCTTGACCAGATCCCGCAACTTCTCGAACTCGGCTTCGGTTTCCTCTTCCACCGCCGTCTGCATGGTGTTCACCAGAAGACCGATGAACAGGTTGAGCACCGAAAAGGACGTGATCACGATAAACGGCACAAAGAACACCCAGGCCGAGGGATGCACCTCCATCACCGGGCGCACGATGCCCATCGACCAGGACTCAAGCGTCATGATCTGGAACAGCGAATAAAGCGACCGGCCCAGCGTGCCAAACCATTCCGGGAAAGTATCGCCATACATCAGCGTCGCCATCACGCCGAAGACGTAGAACACGATGGAAATCATGATGATCACCGCGCCCATACCGGGCAGCGCATCCAGCAGCGCCTGAACCACCGCCCGCATCTGCGGGATCACCGACAAAAGCCGCATGGCGCGGATCACCCGCAGCCCCCGTAGCGCCGACATGCCCCCGCCCGAGGGCAAGAGACCAACCGTCACGACGCAAAGATCGAATATATTCCACGCGCTTTTGAAGAAACGCAGCCGGTAGGCATAGAATTTGAGCGCAAGCTCGACCACAAAGATCGCCAGCGCGATATCGTCGACCATCTCGATGATCGGACCGATGGAATCCATCACCGATTCAGAGGTCGACAGACCAAGGGTGATCGCGTTGATGATGATAACGGTCATCACCGCGTTCGTGAAACGGTCGGTTTCGACCAGTTTCCGCACCTTGTCCTGCAAGCTCATTTGCCGGTCGTCCTCTGCGTCGCTAAGGGTCACTTGTCTTAACCTTCTCTGCGCGGCTTTTGCCGTCTGCCTGTTCATGTCGCCTGTTGGCGTGTCACCGGGGGCCGCAGATCACGACGCCCGGCTTTTCAAAATCATTCGAAACTGTAGGTGAAATCGCCATCCGCCACGTCGATCGCGACTTTCCTGATCTCCTTGCCTTCCATCATCCGGCGGAGGAACTCTGCCGAGATTTCGGGCAGCATGGTGTTGGTGACAATCGCGTCGATCATCCGCCCGCCGCTTTCAAGTTCCTGACAGCGCTCGACAATCGTATCGACCACCGCGTCGGAATACTCGAACGGCACGCCATGGCTTTCGGCGACGCGCTTCTTGATCCGGTTCAACTGCAGCTTGGTGATCTCGGCGATCATGTTCGGGCTGAGCGGGTAATAGGGGATCGTCACCAGACGCCCCAAGAGCGCCGCCGGGAAGATTTTCAGCAGCGGATCGCGCAGCGCCTTGGCGATGCCCTCGGATTCGGGCATCAGCTCGGGGTCGGCGCACATATCCATGATCATGTCGCTCCCAGCGTTCGAGGTCAGCAGGATCAGCGTGTTCTTGAAATCGATGCTGCGGCCCTCGCCGTCCTCCATCACGCCCTTATCGAAGACCTGGAAAAAGATCTCGTGCACATCCGGGTGCGCCTTTTCGACCTCGTCCAAAAGCACCACCGAATAGGGTTTGCGCCGCACCGCCTCGGTCAACACCCCGCCCTCGCCATAGCCGACATATCCCGGAGGCGCGCCTTTCAGCGAGGACACGGAATGCGCCTCCTGGTATTCGGACATGTTGATGGTGATGACGTTCTGTTCGCCGCCATAAAGCACCTCGGCCAACGCCAGCGCGGTCTCGGTCTTACCCACACCCGAGGTGCCCGCCAGCAGGAAGACACCGATTGGTTTGCTCGGGTTGTCCAGCCCCGCGCGCGACGTCTGGATGCGCTTGGCGATCATCTTCATCGCGTGGTCCTGACCGATCACGCGCTTGGCCAGATGGTCTTCCAATTCCAGAATGGTCTCGATCTCGTCCTTGACCATGCGGCCGACAGGGATACCGGTCCAGTCGCCGACCACGCTCGCCACCGCCTGATGATCGACGATTGGCAGGATCAGCGGATTGTCACCCTGCAATTCGACCAGTTCGGCATTCTTCGCCTTCAGCTCTGCAATAAGGCTCGCGCGGTTCTCTTCGCTCATCGGGCTTTCCGGCGCGTCCGATGCTTCGGCCACTTCGGCCGCGGGTTCTCCTCCCGCCAGATCCACATCCACCGGCTGCGCGCCTTCGCGCAGTTTGGCGCGCAGATCGAGGATCGCCTCGACCACGGCCTTTTCCTTGTCCCAGCGACCTGTCAGCTCGGCCAGCCGCGCCTCTTCGCTCTCTTTCGCAGCTGTCACCGCCTCGCGCCTGTCGGCCACGTCATAGCCTGCGGTCTCGTCGCGGCCGATGATCTCCAGCTCGGTCGCCAGCGCTTCGATCCGGCGGCGGCTGTCATCCACCTCGGCAGGCACCGCGTGCTGCGACACCGCCACGCGGGCGCAGGCCGTATCCAGCAGGCTGACCGACTTGTCGGGCAGCTGCCGCGCCGGGATATAGCGCGCCGAGAGCGTCACCGCCGCCTCGATCCCCTCGTCCAGAACCTGCACGCGATGGTGCTTTTCCAGCATCGAGGCGATGCCGCGCATCATCAGGATTGCCTTGGGAATGTCAGGCTCATCCACCTGAACGACCTGGAAGCGCCGGGTCAGCGCCGGATCTTTCTCGATGTACTTCTTGTATTCAGCCCAGGTGGTCGCGCCAATGGTGCGCAATGTGCCGCGCGCCAGCGCCGGTTTCAGCAGGTTGGCCGCGTCGCCGGTCCCCGCCGCACCGCCCGCGCCCACCAGCGTATGGGTTTCATCCACGAACATCACGATGGGAGTCGGGCTGGCCTGAACCTCGTCGATGACCTGCCGCAGCCGGTTCTCGAATTCGCCCTTCATGCTGGCCCCGGCCTGCAACAGGCCCACATCCAGCACCAGCAGGCGCACATCCTTCAGCGCCGGCGGCACATCCCCCCGCGCGATGCGCAGCGCGAAACCCTCGACCACGGCGGTCTTGCCCACGCCCGCCTCACCGGTGAGGATCGGGTTGTTTTGCCGCCGCCGCATCAGCACATCGACGATCTGGCGGATTTCCTCGTCACGCCCCACGATAGGGTCGATTTCGCCATTACGGGCCTGCTCGGTCAGATCGGTGCAGAACTGGTCCAGTGCCTCGGTCCCGCCCATCTGCGCCGACCGCGCGCCGCTCGCCTCGCCGGGTTCAACGCCGCCACCCGTGGTCGAGCCATCCTGCGCGCGCTGATGTTCCTCGGGCGACCCGTCGGTGATCTTGTTGAAGTTATCCGCCAGATCATCGGGGCCGATCTTGCCCAGTTCTGGCGACATCGTTTTCAGAATGTTGCGAAGGGCGGGCGTTTTCAGCATCCCCAGCAGCAGGTGACCCGTGCGCACATAGGACGACGAATACAGAAGAGAGCCCCAGACCCATCCGCGCTCCATCGCGTCCAGCAGGTGATCCGAGAGGTCCGAAATCGCGCTTGCCCCGCGCGGCAGCGCATCCAGCGCCCGGGTCATTTCAGCCGCGATCTTACCCGGATCAAGATCGTAATGGTCGATGATCCGGTGCATGTCGCTGTCCTGACCGTTCAGGATCTGGTGCATCCAGTGCACCACCTCGACATAAGGATTGCCGCGCATCTTGCAGAAGACCGTCGCCCCCTCCACGGCCTGATAACCCAATTTGTTCAATTTCCCGAAAAGGGATACCCGGCTGATTTCGGTCATAAAATTACCTTCCCAATCTAATGGTGGCGGATGCAGGGCCGCCTTGTTCTGCTATTGCGCCGGGATGCAGGAACAGGTCCTCTGCATCGGGGCGGGTTTCGTCATCGTCACGCCGCGACGCGATCCAGCTGGTGTGACCCAGCCGTGTCTTTCCTCCAAGAGAAGCGCGCGGAATGTCGTCGCCGGCCAAAATCAGGTTCACGTCCCAGTCCAGTGCATCGCCGACATAGGTCCGCACCACCGATTGCAACCGGTCGAGCGACTCTTCCCCCGGCAGCAGGCGCTGGTATTCCTCAAGCGAAAGCGGTCCAATCCGGATGCGGAACTTCGCCCCCCGGGTCCAGACCTTCTGGCCGATGCTTGTCGATTGCCCAAGCCGCGCCGGGCCTCCCAGCTGCCACTGGTCATCCGGTTCCAGCTCAAGCCAGCTGCCCACGAACTGCTGCAAATGCACCGGCGCCTGGAAAAAGTTCGACAGGATCGCGACCAGCCCCTCGGGGTTGCGCGCACTTTGTGCGAACTGGCCCACATGGTGCAGCCGGGCAAGGTCGGGCAGCGCGTCGCGGTCGCGCAGATGCATGCCGTGAAACCCGGCCAGCGCCGCCACCTTGCGCGCCATCGGATCATCGCCCCGGTCGAAACTTGCCGTCGGCTGTCCCTGCCGCCATGCCTTGTACAAGAGCCCCGCCATGCGATGAATCAGCATATCGACAAAGGCGACGATGGTGCGGTCGCGGTGGTTGCGATACCGGTCGCGAACGTATTCCGTCATCTGGAGAGGCAAAGGCCCGTTCGGTCCGAACAGGCCAAAGAAACGGTTGGTCAGCCGCCCCGGCCGCTTGCCGTCTGGCGGGATGAAAGCCGCGATGGTCGACGGCGGAAAGGCCAGTTCGGCTTCTTGCCCTATGCGGATGCGGTCTTCGCGCGGACGACGGCTCTCCCCCAGCCGCGGAGACTCGGGGTATGCCGCTTCCAAAATACGTAGCGCCTGAAAAACGTGATGTTTTTCAGGGTCTGCAGCCAACCTTTCCAGATGGCTCAGATCATCCGGCCGAGACCCTTTTCCGGTCGCCATCTTGCAATTTCCCCGCGTTTCTGCGTCTTCAGAACAGTCTCAGTGAAACTGTTGATTGTGGCGTATTTGCGCAAAAACCGCTCAAGAACGGCCCCCAGCACGAATACGCTCGTCCCTTCGAAAAAACTTTCGTCAAACCCGATTGTCACCTCGAGCCCGCGCACCGCCGTCGACATCACTTCGTCGCTCATCCGGCGTACGATGGGGCGGCTGTTCACACTCACCACGCCCTCAAGCTGCTTTTCAGTGACGCGGTCGCCCAACGGCGCGTAGATCCCGATCAGCTCGCGCAGCGCCTCGGCGCCGCTGCCCTTGCCGGTCTCGACGATCGACAGGTAATTCAGGCTCAGATGGCTGATCAGCCGCCACGCCGTGTCACCCTGCGCCAGAGTCGGATGCGGGCGCGTCGGTGACACTGGCAGACGGATCGACTTGACCGGCCCGCCCTCGGGCAGTTGGAACACATCCGCGTCGCCCGTGCTCAGCAGCATCGGCAGGTCGCGGTTCGAACAAAGCGCCCGCACTGCAAGCTGCTCAAGATCCGCCCCATAGGGCGCCTGATTGCGGTCGACCAGCGAAAGGTAAACCTCGGAACCAAGGTAAGATGTGCGCACCCCACGCAGACGCTCCTTTTCCGATCGCTGCCGCATACGCCGCCGGATCGAATAATAGGCCGGGTGCGATTCCCCTGCCGCCGTGAAATCCGTCGCCGAATAGAACGGGCGGAATTCAACGTCATCCTCGCCTTCGCCGCTGATCCCCTTGACCTGCTCTACGGTGTGAATCTCGAAATCCATCGCCGCCGTGCGGTTCGGCACCACGTGCTGCTCTGTATCGCGCGAAGTGATCTGCACGCGGTCGCAACGTTTTGGAAACAGGTTGATCGCTGGCACCGCATGCAGCGTAAAGGCCTCGGGCACCACCATCGGTCCGATATCGCGGCGCGGCTCGTTCAGCAAAATGTAGATGTCCACATCGCTGCCCGTCGCCCGCTCCAGCGCCGGACGCAACCCATTCAACGCCACGAACAAAAATCGTTCGGGCATCGCGAAATATTCCTGCAACAGCCGGTAGCCATCAAAGGACCGGCGCGGTGTCGGCAACAGCGCCTCTTCGGGTTCAAACCCGCGCGGCTCGACCTCGCCTTTCAGCGGTTGCGCCCAGTCGGCCCGACGATCCGTCGACCGCCCGCACAACCCGACCGAACGGGTGCAGAACAACTCCAGAAGCGCCCAGTTATTGCCCGAGCCGCCGTTCATGTGGATGACCAGCTCGTCCATCTTCAGAGCCGAGATCTTCTCCCCGTCGGTCCGCCGCAGGCGCAGACGCACCCCGGCCCGCGCTTCGGGATGCACCGCGACACCCGCCGCGACCAGCTCGCCCCGACTGTCGATATACTCAGCCTCGGCAATCTCGATCGGCCAGAGCGAAAGGTCGGCAGCGGTTCGGAATTCACAAGGGGTATGTTCGCCCTCGGACAGGCGCGAGCGCAGCACTGTATGGCGCGGCAGCACATAGCCCGACTTGACCGCCGAGTTGGTGATATCCGGCTCAAAGGCGGCGATCATCATCGACGGGGTCGGCGCAAGGTAATGCGGATATACGATTTCCAGCAGGTTGCTGGTAAAGGCCGGGTATTGCAGTTCCAGCTCAAGCTGGACCCGAGCCGACAGGAACGCGACACCTTCAAGCAGCCGTTCCACATAGGGGTCAAGAACCTCGACCCCCTCCATGCCAAGGCGCGAGGCGATCTTGGGGTAGGCTTCGGCAAACTCGGCCCCCATGTCCCGCAGGTACATGAGCTCGGCCTCGTAATGCTTCATGAGCCGCGTATCCATGCGCCTAGCTTCTCCGTTCCATCTTCACTTCGCCCGTGGTCACATCGACCTCGCTGCGCAGGTACAGTTCCATCGGCAGCGGCTGCGCCCACATGTCCGCCCGGATCACCAGCGCCACGGTCATGTTGCTGCTCTTTTCGTCCGGGTTGATCGTCACGTCTATCGAACCGGGCACGATGCGCGGCTCGTGTATCGAAATGGCCCGCGCAATCGACCGGCGGATCATCTCGGCCCGGTCGGTCGTCGAATACTCGCCCGATACTTCGCTTAGCCCGTAATTCAGCACCGATCTCGCCACGTTCGGGTATTTTTCCTCGTCGAATTCATTCCCGAGGTTGGCCGTGTTCAGTAGCCAGGACAGGTCGCGCTGGATGATCTCGCGCAGCCGCGAAATATCGATCACCCGCGACTCCCGCGCTTCCTTCAGCTGTCCCGGCGCATCGTCGGTCAGCCGGTCAAGAAGCGACGGCTGAAGCCTTTCCGACAGGGTCTTGTCAGCCATCGGCTTCGGCGTCCCCGGTTTCCTCGGTGGCCAGAACCGACGGATCGAACCCGTCCATCCGCAACAGCCGCAGATCCATCAGCGGCAGATCGCCCTGATCCGTCGTCAGCAGCCGCTGGCCGATCCCCACGAATGTTTCGGCCCCCACGTCCTGCCATTCGGTCGACCGTGCCAGCTTGGACGACGCATCCCCCGATTGCGTCGTCCCCGCATAACGTGTGGGGATCAGGGCAGGCACCTGCCCGCCGTTCATCAGTGTCAGCGTTGACGCCGTCCAGACCGCATCACGCAGATCACCCGGAGCTTCGATCTCCATCGCGCCTATCGCATTGAACGGTAACCAGAAATACCGCCCGTTCACGATCACCTCAAGCACGGGACCAAGCCGCATGTCCGCATCCGCGATCCATTGAAACGCCTGGCCGTCCGCACCGCCGCTGGTGGCGGGCGCTTCGTCAAAGGCACGCGCCCGCAGGTCCGCCGCCTTTTGCGCATCGCCCCGCGCCAGAACCTTCTGCGCCTCGATCAGCAGGGCCAGCCACTCCTGTGGCTCGCCAAAGATCAGCGGCTCCTTTTCACCGGCAAACACCTTCTCGCGGTAAACCTCGCAGATGATCGCCTCGCGATAGGTGCGCGCCATCATCGTCGCCGCTTCGTCCATCTCGGCCGAAAGCTTCAGCTGCGTGATCGCGCGTTTCCAGTCGCCCAGAACGCAAAGCAGCTGAAACAGGAAGATGCGGAGCTTGGGATCGGCCGGGTTAGACCGGACCTTTTCCTGAAGCGTCGCAAGAGTGGCGTCGAGATCGCCCGCTTTGAGATGTTCTTCCGGTGTCATGCCCGCCAAATCCAATCGCCTTTCAAATACGCAGATGGTCCGGACCCCGAATGTCAGGGACCGGACCGGGTTGCCATGTCAGGCTCAGGTCTGCTGGCCGGTCAGCAGGTTCCAGCTGAAGTCGCCGCCCTTGCCAAGCTCGCCCGAGTTCGGGTCGGCTTTCTTGTAAACCAGTTCGATGCGGCGATAGGCCATGTCCCAGTTCTCTTCCGGCACCTGCTCTTCGCCGCCAGAGACTTCGTACTTGTCGATCACGACGTCGAAGAGTTTCCAGGTGAGGTAAGGCTCCATGCCCTTGGTCGACTGGGCACCCGAACGGCACATCTCGATGGTGATTTCCTTGCGCACGGTGCCATCGGCCACGGCCAGCATCAGCTTGGGCGAAGCGATGCTCAGCTCGGTCGAAACGCTGACCTTACCAAAGCTCGAGTTTGCATAACCGCGCTGCGTGGTGCCAAGATCGTCCATGTCCAGCGTCCGGGTAACTTCCCAGGACAGGGTCTTTGCCGGGATCCACTTGATGTGGTTATGCTCCGTGCATTCGCCGTCGATGTCACCGATCTTGATAAAAGTATTTTCCATTTTCTGTATCCTTTCATGGGGTGGCGCATCGCGCCTATTCTTGGGGGGTCAAACCTTCGGGAGCCCTGAATTACGCTCCCTTTTCCGAAGGCAGTTTCGAAACCAGTCTCAGGGACACTGACAACCCTTCGAGCTGATAGTGAGGGCGGAGATAAAACTTCGACGAATAATAACCGGGGTTCCCCTCTACTTCCTCGACGACGACTTCTGCCGCGGCGAGCGGTTTTCTCGCCTTTTCGCGTTCGGACGAGACATCCGCGTTGAAGTCGACGTATTGATCGATCCAGTTCTGTAGCCAGCTGGCCATATCCTGCTGACTTTTGAACGAACCAACTTTGTCGCGCACCATGCACTTGAGGTAATGTGCAAAGCGGCAGGTCGCGAACAGGTATGGCAGGCGGGCTGCCAGGTTGGCGTTCGCAGTCGCATCCGGATCGTCATACTCAGCCGGTTTATGCAGCGACTGTGCGCCGATGAACGCGGCAAGATCCGAATTTTTCCGGTGGATCAGGGGCATCATCCCGTTCTTGGCAAGTTCCGCCTCGCGCCGGTCGCCGATGGCGATCTCGGTCGGACATTTCTGATCCACGCCACCGTCATCGGTCGCAAAGGTATGCGAAGGCAGGTTGGTCAGCGCACCGCCGGATTCGATCCCGCGGATCCGCGAACACCAGCCGTATTCCTTGAAGGACCGGTTGATATTGACCGCCATGCCGTAGGCCGCGTTGACCCAGCCGTACTTGCTGCTGTCCGCCCCGTCTGTGTCTTCTTCAAAGGCAAAGGCTTCGACCGGATCGGTTTTCGCACCATAGGGCAGACGCCCAAGGAAGCGCGGCATCGCCATGCCCACATACTTGGAGTCCTCGCTTTCGCGCAGGGACCGCCAGGACGCGTATTCCGGCGTCTGGAAGATCTTGGTAAGATCGCGCGGATTGGCAAGTTCCGACCAGCTGTCCATCTGGAAAAGACTCGGCTTGGCGCCGGTGATGAGCGGCGCATGGGCCGAAGCGGCGATCTTGGACATCTCGCCCAGCAGCTCGACATCCTGCGGGCTGTGGTCGAAATGATAGTCCGCCACCAGCGAGCCATAGGGTTCGCCCCCAAACTGGCCGAATTCTTCTTCGTAGATCTTCTTGAAGATCGGCGACTGGTCCCAGGCGGTGCCTTTGAACTTCTTGAGGGTCTTGTGCATTTCCTTCTTCGAGATGTTCATCACGCGGATCTTGAGCATCTCGTCGGTTTCGGTGTTGTTCACCAGGTAATGCAGACCGCGCCACGCGCTTTCCATCTGCTGGAATTCTTCGTGGTGCAGGATCAGGTTGACCTGTTCGGTCAGCTTCTTGTCGATCTCTGCCACGATGCTCTCGATCGAGCGCAGCGCGTCATCCGAGATCAGCGCAGTATTGGCCAGCGCCTGCTGCGCCAGAGTCTTGACCGCGCTTTCCACGGCCGTCTTGGCCTGGTCCGATTTGGGGCGGAATTCCTTTTGCAGAAGGTTCTCGAACTCCGAGGATCCGAATGCCGTTGCGCCGCCGCCTGCTTCGACCTGTGCTTGTTCTTCAGCCATGATCGCCTCCCTTACGCTTCGTCGTCAGCTTTGGGCGCAGGCTGCGCCGCAAGCGTTTTCAAAAGGCTCGGGTCCTGGATGATCTTGCTGATCAGCGTCTCGGCCCCGGTTTTGCCGTCCATGTAGGTCATCAGGTTGCTAAGCTGGGTGCGTGCCTCAAGCAGCTCCTTGAGCGGTTCGACCTTGGCGGCGATGGCGGCGGGCGAAAAATCGTCCATGCTCTCAAAGGTGATGTCGACAGCCAGGTTGCCTTCGCCGGTCAGCGTGTTGGGCACGGTGAATGCGGCGCGGGGGGCAATCGACTTCATCCGGTCGTCGAAATTGTCGACGTCGATCTCAAGGAACTTGCGGTCGGCAACCGCGGGCTGCTCCACCTCGGACTTGCCCGAAAGATCGCTCATGACGCCCATGACAAAAGGCAGCTGAACCTTTTTCTCTGCGCCGTACAACTCGACATCGTATTCGATCTGTACGCGAGGCGCTCTGTTGCGCGCTATGAATTTCTGTGAACTTCCGGCCATGTCGTGCTCCCTTGATGTCCCTAATCTGTCAGTGGTTACGGCTGCTGTATGTGAACCAAGTCACAGTCACGCAATTAATCGTCCTCGAGCCCGCCAATAAGGTTGACGTTGCTCATCCCGTCAGGCGCCAAGTCCTTCATAACAGTAAGAAAATCGGCATTTACCAGACGTTTTGCCCGCTTCAGAAGAATTGGAAGCGGGCTCGAAGGTTCGTATTTCTGATAGTATTCGATGATGCGGTCGAGCGCATTGGCCACGTCGGTCGGCGACTTGATTCCGCCGACCGCGCCGCCACCGGCCCGAACCGGCGCCGCAGAACCGGCGGCAACGGAGTCGGCTGGCGCCGCGCTCTCGCCGGTCTCGGTCTCTTCCTCGGGCGCGTCGCCCTCGGCATGGGAGGCAATTGCCTTGCCCATCTGCATGACCAGCTTGATCACCGGATCAAGCTCCGGCCCCTGCCCCGGCGTGTTCTCGTCAAAGACCTTGGAGATAGCCTTGAGATTGTCGGCGGCCGTCTTCAGCGCGGCCTGCAGCGCTTTCAGCTTTTCTGAATCGCTGTCCTGAAACGCGGCCGCGACGGTCGTCATATCCGGCACGTTCTGCGCGCCTTCAGGGGCCGATCGCTTGCCTTCCGCGATTTCGATGTCGCGCATGGACAACCGGCCAAAGGCACGGCTTTCCGTCAGCGGCGCGCGTTGCAGCGAACGATAGACCGGCGAGGGCCCGCTCTGTCCGCCGGGATTGCCGCAAAGCCCCTGGATCGTGTTGATCCGCATGGTGGGATCATCGTCGTCATCCTCGTCCAATTCGGGATGGCAGGTTGCCCAGTACTCTTCCAGACAGCCGCGAATATAGGTCGTCACATCGGCAAAGCCGCTCAACCCTTCGCTGTGCAGGATCGCATCCGCCAGATAGACCGCCGCGCGCAGGTCATGGCTCTGGGCCAGCACCTCAAGCGCCTTCTTCTGAACTTCGCCGTAATCGGGATCATCGACCTCGCCGCCGAACTGGCTGTCTTCGCCGGGCTGCCCGGCCAGTTCCATTTCGACGAATACCGGGTCGTATTCAAGATTCTCTCCACTCGGCGCATCATCGCCGCGTGGCTTCAGTAGTTCTACCGGGTCCATTTCGCCTATCCCTGCGATGGTATTTCTGGGCCTACCCGAATGATCAAAGCCCGCCCCCGGTTTCGGCCTCTGCAATCGAGTTCACACTTACTAATAAAACAATGGCTTGACCCCAAGTCAGCCTTATCGTTTTCTCAAAGTCAATTGCTTTTAGATCACACAATAAAGGTTAACGAATATGGCCAGTTCAAAGACAGAAGGCCCGGAACTCAAGAAATTGATAAAGCTGGGAAAGAAGCAAACGATGCCATTCGCTTTCTGTCCCGGCAAGAAGATGGAGGAGCATGTGGTGATGATCGATCGCCGCAAGTCACCCACCATTCTTGGGAAAGCCGCCAAGGCCGAAGGTACCGCGCCGAAAGTGTCTTTCGGCACTTTCGAGGTCAAAGGCAAAATCGTCGAAATGACCTGCGAGCGGGTCGTGCCGAAAATGGCCAAAACGCTCAAGATGTATTTCAAGACCCAGAAAATCTCGGTTAATGTCGTTATTCTCGATGCCGACGGAAACACGCTGGAATCCGAGATCGAGGAATTGCCAGTCGATGCGGAATTCGATGGTGACGATGAAAATACGGATGCCGAAGTTAATACGGATGACGTTAATACCGTAACGGATGAAGAGACTGATTCCGATACCACCCCGGCATTCGACCCAAAAGAACTCGCCGCACGGCTCAAGGCAATCCAGCCCGCCATCGTGGGCGCACCCGCTCCCGCCGCCGAGAAACTGAAAGCCGCGATGGGCGCGGCGGTCTCGCAGATCAAGGCCGATGATCTCACCAAGGCGGACCAGACCATCACCGCGCTGGAAACCGCCATCGCCAGGCTTGGTGCCACCGCACCGGCCGCCCCTCCGCCCCCGGAACCCGGCGCGCCGGATGCCCGTGCACTCGCCGCTCGCGCGAGTTCGCTCAAGCAGACCATCGACACGATGGCGGAACCCGCCAAGGGCAAATTGCTGGCCGCGCTGGGCACGGCTGCGAAATCCATCAAGGCGCAGGAACTTGGCACCGCCGACCAGATGCTGACCAAGATCGAAGCCGCTGTGAACAAGCAGCAAACCACCGCGCCAGAAGCAACCGACCCCAACGCCGCCAAATGGGCCGCTGCCGAGGCCAAGCTGCAACCGCTTGTCGACAAGGCGATGACCGAGAAACGCGGCGATCTCGACGGGATCAACCGTGCCTTCAATTACGCCAAGGACATGGCCGCAGATGGAGCCTTTGACAAGGCACTGGCCTCGGTCCCCCGCATCGCCGAACTGCTGAAAGCCGCGCAATCCGCGACCACCAACGCTGCCGCCGACGAGGCCCGCGAGGCAATCCCCGACAATGTCGTGCCCTACGTCAAGTCGCGCCTTGCCTGGATCAAGACCCGCCAGTCGCTGAAAAAGGAACTGGAAGGCCTGAAATCCGCCATCGATGCCGCCACCCGCGATATCGAAGGGCTCGAAGAGGTCTCATCAAAATCCTCGGTCCTCTTCGACTATCTCGACGGAATCGACACCAATCTCGAAGACACGCTGGAAAAGCTGGTCGATGCCCCAGATGGTCCGGAACGCGAGGCGCTCAAGTCGCAGGCGCGTGACATCATCGCCACCTATCGCACCGTGCTGGATTCCCCCTTCTTCCATGACGTGGATGAAAATGGTTTCGTGCAGACGAACATCCGGGGCAGCGCGCTTCAGTCGCTCGACGAGGTCAGCACGGCCCTGGCCGCCTGATACAGCTAGCCCGGAGGAATCGCATGCTGACTTTCAAATCCCTTACCGGCGCGGCCCTGATCGGCCTCGCCACCTGCCTGCCCGCACTGGCACAGGACACCGACTCGGGGAACGGGCTGACGGTAGAGCTCAACAAGTTTGAACAGATCGAGGGCGGCGGCTGCCGCTCTTACTTCCTGTTCCGCAACGATACCGACAACAGCTTTGAAGGCTTCGAGATGAGCCTCGCCATACTCGACGGACAGGGAGTCATCGACCGCCTGCTCTCGATCGACGCGGCCCCCCTGCCGGTTTCGCGCACCACGCTGAAACTCTTTGAAATTCCGGAAATCGCCTGCACCGATATCTCGGAAATCCTGTTGCACGAAATCACCTCGTGCCGTCCGCAGAACGGTGAAGAGACGGATTGCTTTCCGATGGTGACGCTGGCAAGCAAAACCTCGGCCTCGCTGGTGAAGTAAGCGATGCCAAACTCGTTCAGCGCCCTAGGCACCGGCGGCCCGATCATCGTGATCCTCGCGCTGCTGTCGCTGCTCTCGCTGGCGCTGATCGTAGTGAAAATCGGACAGCTCTGGAATGCGCGTTCCGGAGCTGACCTACGCGCCCAAGCGTTCGAGCAATGGAAATCCGGCGACAAGCAGGCGGCTCGCAAAACGCTCGAAACCGGCAAATCCCCTGCCGACCGGATCACCGCCTATGCGATGCGTGCTCTGGCGGGCGGTTTCTCCGGCGCGCCGCTCGACGCCGAACTGACCCGGCGCGGCAACGAAGAACTGGCGCAGATGAACACAATGATCCGTCTGCTCGAACTGATCGCGATGATCTCGCCCCTGCTGGGGCTGCTCGGCACGGTAACTGGGATGATCCAGTCCTTCCAGCAGCTTGAAATGGCCGAGGGTGCGGCGAACGCATCTGTCCTTGCTGGCGGGATCTGGCAGGCGCTGCTGACGACCGCGGCTGGGCTGCTGGTCGCCATTCCCGCCGCAGTCGCCGCCGGTCTGCTTTCCGCACGGATCGACCGCTCGGCGCAGATGATCGAAAGCGCGGTGGGCGAGCTTATGCTCGTCGACCAGAATCCGAGCCTCTGACAACAAAGGCAGGCCAATGGCGAGCCCGGTCACGCTGAAACGTCCCACCCGAACCGGCCCGCTGATTTCGCTGGTGCCGATGATCGACGTGATGATGATCCTGCTGGTCTTTTTCATGGTCACTTCGACCTATCTCGACCTCGACATGATCCCCGCCGCCCGGACCGCCGATGGGTCAACCGGCACCGGGTCAGGTCCCGCGCCCACGGTCATGTTGCGCATCGGCGCGGACGGCATCCCCGTGCTGCGCGGCCAGCCGCTTTCCGCGCAGGAACTCGCACGCTTTCTCGAAGGACAATTGCTCAGCGAACCACTGACCCGCCTGCTGATCCTGCCCTCGGGCGGTGCGACCACGCAGGCGCTGATCTCGGTGATGGATCAGGCTACCCGCGCTGGCGCGACCCGGCTTCGCGTCGTCCGGCTCGAGGCGCGGCCATGAAACTCACCCGCCGCACCCCCAACCCGCAGGCCGAGACCATCATCGCTCTGATCGACGTGGTGTTTTTCCTGCTGGTATTTTTCATGTTGATCGGGCGCATGGATGCCACGGCCCCCTTCGACGTCACCCCGCCTCAGGCCGAAACCGGGGCCAACATGCCAGCCGGTGGCGCGACACTGTCGGTGTCGGAGGCTGGCGATCTCGCGCTCGACGGGCGCGAAGTTATTGGGGCGGATCTGGAGAGCGCGTTTGCCGCTTTGCTCGCCGAGGACCCGGATCTGATGCTGCGCATCAACGCCCATCGCGACGCCGAACTTCGCCATGTGCTGCCCCTTGTCGGGCGCGCCGAGGCCATTGGTTTCCGCGATGTGGTACTGGTGGTTACGCCGGGCGCCGCACCATGAAACAGGCCGCACTCTGGACCGCCGGGTTCGCCGCTTCGCTGGTTTTTCACGCCGGGGCCGGGGCGGCGCTGATGATCGCGCTACGTCCCGATCCCATCGATGACCAGCCTCGTCCGCAGACCGAGATGCAGGTCGAATCTTACGCGCTGGATCGCAGTGAGGCGACTGAGGCCCACCCCGACGCTCCCGAAGCCCCCGCGGAGACAGCCGAGGGCGACCGGCTCGGGTCCGGCACGATCCCGCAGTCCGCAGCCCGCCCCGCCGAGCCGCCCTCAGGCGCGCGTCTGAGCGCAGAGCAGGCGACCGCCGCACCGTTGGCTGAGGCAGAAACCCCGGCCGAAACCGCGTTGCTCGCCACGCCCGAACCCATGCGCCTTGGCGATTCCGCGCTCGGCTCCAGCAAGGTCGCGGCGACCCAAGCGCCGGTTCAAAGATCTGGAAGCCTCACGCCTCCCGAAGCCACGTCCCTACCCAGCGCGACCGTCACCTCAGCGCTCGTCAAAACGAAGGTTGCAACCGCCGAAGGGATCACGCCCGCCATCCTGCCGGTTCAGACGACGGCTGCGATCCAACACCCCGGCACCGCGCTTGCCTCGAGCAGCAGCCCCGCCGTGACGCTGGCCGCGCTGTCCGCCAATGCTCCCGCGGTGCCTTCAAGCGGAGCCGTTGCACAGCCCATTTCCCCGGCGACCGCCACCACCTCGACGCTGAGCACCGCACCCGCGACGCCGGACACGGTTGCGGCTTTGGCCACCAAATCCGCACCCCTCCCTGAAAGCGAAAGCCAACCGGACCAGATCCGCGCGACGCTGGCCTTTCCCGGCGGCGGGGACGGTATCGACCCGGCATCGCTCGCCGCCTTTGAGAGCTTCATGGAACCGGGTGACGTCACCGGCGGTGGCGATCCGCTGCGTGACGGAGTCTCGGCGCTTCTCGCGCAGGTGCCCTGCTCGCGTCTGCAGGTCAGCTTCGACCCTGAAACCACGAGTCTCACGGTCAAAGGTCACGTACCCGAAGGCGATCTGCGCGCCCCGGTCCTTGCCGCGCTGCGCGACCAGATGGGCGCCGATATCACTATTTCGGACGACATCCTGATCCTGCCTCGACCGCAATGCGGCGCGCTTTCCGGCATCGGCAATGTCGGCCTTCCGCAGTCCACCGACCAGATCACCAACCCGCTGTTGATCGGCGAAGACACCCACGCTCGCGTGCTGGATTTCGTCAAGAATGAACGGTTGTTCTTTGACATCACCGCCCCTGACTATGCGGCTTATGTCTATGTCGATTACTTCGACGCTGACGGGAACGTGCTGCACCTCTCGCCGAACAACCAGTCTCCACTGACCCGCGCCGAAGCGGACACTGCCCTGCGGATCGGCACCGCAAGCGATGAAGAGACCGGTCTGCGGCTTTTCATCGGCCCACCTTACGGTCAGGAAATTGCCGTGGCTTTTGCCGCGTCGGAACCGCTTTACGACGGGCTTCGACCGCTGGTCGAACCTGCGGCGCCCTATCTCGACTGGTTGAAATTCCGCGTGGCCGAAGCACGACGGCAATACCCGGACTTTAAGGGCGAGTGGGTCTATTTCTTTGTGACCACCGCCGAGGAATGAACCCTCGCCACTGACCCGGCAGGGGGTCGCAAAGCCGAGAAACCGTCATTCCGATGTACGGGGGGGTGTACAGGGGGTGTACAGATGTCAGACGCCCTGTGCACCGGCTTTTTACTGGCAGCCACCTGCGGCCCATGCCTTGAGATTGCGCTTCAGGGAGCCGCCAAACGGGTGCGCCTTGTCGAGCGAACGCTGCATGTTCAAGCTGAGATAGGTGTTGGCCTGCGTGCAGATCCGCTCCCGCGTCCATTCATGGCAGTTCGAGCAATGCTGATCTTTCCAATAGCTTTCCGGCAGCCCTTCGATTGGCGGAAAGAGCGGCGTGGCTTCGATCAACTGCGCGATGGTCTTGCCATCGACAAGTGGCTGTTCCGCGATCAACGGGGTCTCGAACGTGACGATACCCGGCGTCATGACTTCCTCGGACGGGGTCGGAACCTCGGCGGTCTCAATCGGGCCGGTGCCGACCGGGTCATTGCCGTTCTTTTCGCGCAGCGCGGCCAGTTCCTGCTGGGCGAATTCGGCAAAAACGCCTTGCGGATAGGCTTCGAGATAGCCGGCATAAGCCTCTTCACTCGGGTTGGCCTGCGCGGCTTCGAACATCTGCTGCTCGGCCTCGGAGGGCCCTTCAATCACGGGGGGGGAGGCCGTCGGCGTATTGCCGGCCAGTTCAGCCTCCATCACCTCGGCCAAAAGCGCCTTGGCCTCGGAAGCATAGGCGCTGTCGGCGTAGCCACGCAGGAAGAGCATGATCTGCAACGGGTCGCGTGAAGCCTGTACCGACCTCCAGAACTGCTGTGCCTCAAGGTCGGCGCTGCTTTGCACCGGTGCCTCGGCAAAGGCGAAATTGCTGGTTAGCGAGGACGCATCCCAAGGCGTCTGGAGGCCGTTTGTTTTTTCGATCACATCCACGCGGACCTGCTTGAACATCTGTTCGATGGGCATGCCGGGCGAGGTCATCAGGCGGGCAAAAGCCTGTGTGAACGGGCTGTTACCGTCGAGACCGTCCAGCGCGACCGCCCCCGGCGCAGTGGCGTAGGCCAGAAACGTACCGGTGGGCGCCTGCATTTCGGCAAGGCCGTTGTCATTGAAGGCGGGAATGTCGCTGAACGGGTTGTTACGACAGGCGTCGAGGATGACGATATTGGTCTTGTTGCGTGCTGAATACATCTGCCGCAGGACCGACTGCGCCTCGACAGCGACGAGGTCGAGATCGGCGGCATCGCTTACCGCCACATCGACTGGCAACAGGTAGTTCGAGCCAAATGACTGAACGCCATGACCCGCGTAGTAGAACAGCCCTGTGGCGTCGCTGCCAGCGTCGCGCAGGGCGCGGCCGAAGTGCGCGATGCCGCGCTTCATGTCGATCTGGGAACTGTCGACAAGCAGAGTGACGTCAAAACCAAGCGTTTCCAACGTTTCGGCCACAAGCCGGGCGTCCCGGGCAGGATTTTCAAGCGGTGAAACCGTCCCGTAGGCAGAGTTGCCGACAACCAGCGCGATGCGTTTCTCGGCCCGCAGCGGATTGGCAAAAGCGACTCCGACGATCAGCGTCATGAGGAGAAATGATAGTCTTACGATTGCTCGCACGGATTATTCCTGTCTTGCCTTTCCCTGCAACCGTTCACAAGGATTGTTGCCCGATCCGAATGCCACAATGTCCGTAAAGTTCGACATTTATTTGGCCTTTTTTAAGACTTCACAGGGCTTTTCCTTATCATAGCCCATAGTGTCCTGATAAGTCGTTATAGCGGTGGCTTTTCCGGGCGGCTAGCGGTGAGAAAGTCACGATCGGAGGAAAATCATGTTCAAACTCCCTGATATCAGGTTGTTCCGCTGGGCAAGTGCGCTTGTCCTGGTTTTTTGCCTTGCAGGACTGGCGGCGGCGCAAACCATCGACCCTTTCGAAAACGGCTGGACGCTGGATGCCGAGGCGTCGGATCTGCGGTTTCTTTCGATCAAAAAGGGCAACGTGGCCGAAACCAGCCGTTTCGCGACCCTGTCAGGACTGATCACCAAGGACGGCAAGGCGCAGATCCGCGTGTTGATGGATTCTGTGGATACCAGCATCGACCTGCGCAACGTCCGGATGCGGTTCCTGTTTTTTGAAACCTTCAACCATCCGGAATCGATCATCACGGTTCAGCTCGATCCCGACATGCTGCGCGATCTTCACAGCACACGGCGCAAGATGATCGAACTGCCCTATACCCTGACCCTGCATGGTGTCACCGTGGAACGCAGCGCCGAAGTGGCTGTCACGCTGATGAGCAACGACCGGGTGAACGTCTCGGCGACGACACCGATTGCGCTGAAACTGGTGGATTTCAACCTTGAAGACGGGCGCGGCAAACTCCAGGACGCGGCCAAGGTGGATATCGTCCCGGTGGGCATCGTCAGTTTCGATTTCGTTTTTGACCGCGCCAGCCCCGGCACTCCGCCGCCGCAGGTGGACCAGCTTGCGAGCACCGATGTGCCACGGACGGCGGCGCTGGAGACCAAGGGAAACCTTGATCGCGAAGCCTGTGTTGGTCGTTTCGAGATCCTCTCGCGGACCGGCAATATCAATTTCACGCCGGCCAGCGCGCGGTTGTCCAACGACAGCTTTCCCCTGCTCGATAATCTCTATGACATCGTGAACCGCTGCCCGGAGCTTGATATCGAGATCGGGGGACATACGGATTCGGATGGCAGCGACGTGGCAAATCAAAGGCTTAGTGAGCGCCGAGCCGGCGCGGTCGCGGCTTATCTAAAATCCAAGGGCATTCCGACGGCACGGATGCACATCGTCGGCTATGGCGAAGCCCGCCCCGTCCGGCCCAATGACAGTCGGGAGAACAAGGCCCGCAACCGGCGGATCGAATTCACCGTTCTGAACTGAGCGGGAAGGGCGGCGCGCGAGAAATGGGGGGCCTGCCCCCGCCGCCCTGCGGGCGACTCCCCCGGGATATTTTGAGACCCAAAGAAGGGGAAAATGTCGTCTGGGTTGTCGGCCCCGCGTCATCGGTGGCCGGACCAGCCCTTTCAAACGGGTTTCATAGCCCCCGTTGAACGGGCCTGTTCCTATTCCGGGGGCGTTTCGGTGTCATCCTGACGGGATTCCTCTTCGACCACTTCTTCGAGCCATTCCGCGGCTTCATCCGCCTCTTTCAGGTATTCCGCCTCGGACACCAGTTCGAGCCAGTCAGCGACGCGGTCGTCCTTGGCCTCTTGCATGGCGATGTGGACCATACCGGTTTCCGGCGCGGCGCCGTGCCAGTGTTCGACGCCGGGCGGAATCCAGACGGTATCGCCGGGACGGATCACCCGGGGCTTCCCGTCGCGCAGCGCCACCCGGCCGACCCCTGACACCACATAGAGGGTCTGTCCGAGGGGATGTGTGTGCCACGCGGTCCGTGCCCCCGGTTCAAAGCTGACGCGCAGGGCGCGGAGGGCCGCCGGCGCCGGGGCTTCGATGATCGGATCCTGCCAGACTGTGCCGGTGAAGTAATCGGCCCGCGCCTTGAGCGTGGGCCGTGTTCCTGCCTTGATGATATCCATACTGTCCTGCCTCTCTGGTTGCCCGCAGCGCTGAAACATAGCGCGGATCGGCAGAGATGACAGGGCGCGCGGATCATGACACGCCTTTGAGGTGCCCTTTCCGGGATGTCATATCAACCATGCTTCGGTGATTTCGGTATAGTCCTTGACCGTGGTCAACGTGCAGATATCGACGGTATTGCCGTTGCCGTCCACATCGAAACGGAGAGTCGAGCCGCGGCCCGCTTCCTCCAGCGAAAAGGCGCCATCGGTGATTGCATCGGCAACGCTGCCATAGATCGATCCCTCGAGAAGGGCCGAGACATTCAGGGTTTCTCCGAGGCCGATGGTAAAATCGGCAATCGTATCGCCGATATCGGCCATCGAATCGAAGATAAAGCTGTCGATTTCGGCGCTCCCGCGTAGAAAATCGCGGCCGTTGCCCCCTATGATGACGTCATCGCCGGAGCCTCCGTTGATTTCATCGTTACCCGCGCCACCGTCGATCAGATCGTCGCCGGAGTCACCAAAGAGGAAGTCAGCGCCGGCGCCGCCGCTCACGCGATCATCGTCGTTACCTGCCTTGATCCTGTCGTCGCCATCGCCACCGTCGATCACGTCCGTGCCTGTGTCCCCGTAGATCGTATCATCGCCCGAGCCACCATCGATCGTGTCGTCACCGCGATCCCCTTTCAGGTAATCGTCACCGGCTCCGCCATTCATCATGTCATTGCCGATCTTGCCATAGATCCGGTCATGGCCCGCACCCCCATCGATCACGTCGTCGCCGGTATCGCCGCTTATCATGTCATCGCCGTCGCCGCCGTCGATCGTATCGTTGCCGTCATTCCCGTAGAGCCGGTCATCATCGGCCCCGCCGTACAACAGATCATTCCCGTCATCGCCGCGCAGATAATCTTCGCCTTCGCCGCCATCGAGCATGTCATCGCCATCCCCGGCATAGATCTTGTCATTTCCGTCCCCGCCGATCAGTTGATCGGCACCGGCATCACCGCGCAGGTAGTCGTTGCCTTCGCCGCCGATGAGGCTGTCGTCGCCGTCACCAGCATAGAGTTTGTCATTGCCAAGACCGCCCTCCATCGTGTCGTTGCCATCTTCGCCCTTGAGGTAATCGTCACCCTCGCCACCGGCCAGCGTGTCATCGCCTTCGTCGGCGTAGAGCTTGTCATCCCCGGTGCCGCCTTCCAGGAGATCGTTGCCAAGACCGCCATAGAGGTAGTCCTTGCCTTCGCCGCCGGTCAGCGTGTCGTCTCCGAGTTCTCCATAAAGGCGGTCATTTTCAAGCCCACCGTCGAGCGTATCGTCGCCGTCGCCGCCATAGGCGCGGTCGCTGCCATCGCCCCCCAAGAGTGTATCATTGCCCGCCTCGCCGTAGAGTCGGTCGCTGCCGTCACCGCCATCGATAAGATTGCCGGCAGCATTGCCATAGCCGATGTCATTGCTACTGCCGAGCAGCAGGTTCTCGATCACGGTGCCATTGTCGATAAAGAGCTTCTTGGAACCGATCTTGCCATATTGGTCGACGGTCAGGCGGATCACGCAGCGATAGGTAACGCCGCTCAGGTCAAGCGTATCGATTCCGCCGTCACTGTCCGAGATCCGGCTGTTGAATTCGTTCCAGAACACGGTGAAGTCATTGGTAAGCGTGTAGACCGTGTCGATATCGGCGACCGGCGGGGTCGGTTCATCCGGCGGTGTGATCGTGGTATCGACGATATCGCTGACCGACGTCGTGTCAGCCACGCCGGTCAGAAAGGCAAGCTGCACGTCGGGCGCGCCTGCGAGCATCAGCCATGACCCGCCGCTGCCTGCGCTGAGATAGACGGTGCCGTCGGCAACCGGATCCGTCCCGCCATAGCCGATGGCGGCCAGCAGTTGCGAGATATCGATGCGGTCGCCTTGGGCGAGGGAGAAATCAGTGATCGTGTCGCCGCCATCCGCAGTGGTTTCGTAGGCAAAGATGTCGCCGCCCGATCCGCCGGTCAGCGTATCGGCGCCGGTGCCGCCGGTCAGGCGGTCATGCCCGCCATTGCCGAGGATCGTATCATTGCCACCGCCCGCGTGGATCTCATTGGCCGCATCGTTGCCGATGATGTAGTCCGCGCCGCTGCCGGTTTTCGCGTTTTCGATAACGGTGCCACGCGCGATGGTCAGGTTGCCCACGTAACCGTTGATATCGGAAAAGCTCTCGGCATTAAGATCGATCCGCTGGTTGGCGCTGCGCGACGCCAGGTTGATCGTGTCGTCGCCATCGCTGTCGAAGATCGCGATGCCACGGCCCGAGGGCAGGTCCATGCCGAACTGCGTCAGGTTGGTATTATCGCCGTAGATCGTATCGCCTGCCTGCGCATTGGTCGGCGTGCCGTATAGGTTCTGGATCGCGACGATATCGGCGATCTGCGCTGTCGCGAGAAACACGCGCGAGGCGTTGACGTTCGGATTCTGGTTCTGGTCGAAATAGGACATGACCGTGATCTGCCAGCTGTCATTGGCAAAATGCGCGTCATAGCTGAAAGTGGCGCTGCCGTTGTAATTGCCGCTATGGCCAAGGCCCAGCGCATGGCCGATCTCGTGAATATAGGTCTGCAGGTAGTAGTCGCCATAGCCCTGCCAGGCATTGTCGACATTGATATCGGAACTGATGATCGTATTGCCGGATGTCATCGACGACGCATAGGCTCCGGACTGGTTGTCATCGAAGGTCATCATCGCCGAAGAGGACTGCACGAAGTTCAGACCGCTCACCGCTGTCCAAGCCTCAAGCGCCTGCAGCGCGGTTGCCTTGCCCAGCGCGTCGAGCCCGTTGATGTTCACTGTGACCGTACCGCCAGTCTGGACGTTGAACGATCGCTGAGCGCCGCCCTTGTCCTGCCAGAAACCGCTGGTCAGGTAATCCGCTGCCTGATCAATCGTATAGGTTGGCAGACCGGCGGCGAGACCGGTGCCGCCATAGCTGGTCTGCACGTTATCCAGGCTTTGGACGCCGTGGTCGTCATAAACGGTGTTGGTCGGATCGAGTGAAATACACTGCATGCACATGTCGAAAGTCCTCGCGAAATGGGTGAAACAGGGTCAAAGGGGAAGATTGCTGTGACGCACGAGCTGCGCGGCAAAAGCCGCGAGCATCCTGTCGTTCAGCGTTGCATCCATGACGGTGAGTTCCAGCGTCGGACCTTGTCCAGCCGGGCGCATACGCCCGGTCATGCCCGGCGTGACCTGCCATTCGAGATGACCGGACAGGCTGGTATTGGTCGCTTTCTCGGCCACGAAGGTCACGTCGGGCTTGATCGCATCTTCCCGGGAGGTCAATTCGACCCGGTGCAGGGGGAACTGCGCCGTAATCGCCTCGGCCAGCGACCGGCAAAAGGCCGTGCCGCCTGTGTCACATTCGAGATGCAGCACCGGGGTTTCGACAGGTAGGGTCGAAAAGGACGAAGCAGGCAGGTCGGCAGACATCGTCAGCGACGCCGCCGCCCCGACCAGAAGGGTCGAGAAGGGAGTCATGGAACGCTCCAGTTTTGGATGTGGGGAATTGGAACGTTCTGTCCCTGACGAATGTGTTAATCGTCAAAATGGGATTGAGTTGGACAGTAATCCGGCGAATTTACGGCAGGTTACTTCCCCCCGCAGGTGCCAGCATCAGGCAATCCGGATCAGAAAACTTCCCGGATATCCGTCACGGTACGAAGTATGATCGCGCTGACCGCGTCTGCGATACTGTCGATAAGATGATCGGTCTGTTCCTCGGGCGTGGCCCCAAAGCTGTCCATCCGTCCCTGCAAACTCTCCAACCGGGCCGACAGCTGTTCGATCTGAGCCGTCAGCCGACCCTGCGCCTCGGTCACGACCTCACCATCGTTGCTGGCAAGATCCCCGCGAAGACGCGAAAGCTCACCCGTTGCATTCTCGATCGAGAGCCTTAGCGGCGCAATCTGCTCGGCGCTTTGGGCAAGGTTGGCCGTGGCATCGTCGATGCGGCCTGCCAGTGACCATGCGAGCCAAAGGCACAGCGCGATCAGGATAAGCGCCGCATTGAGACAGGCCAGAAACAGCATCCATATCGTGTGCAGCAGTTTTCGAAACACCATTGCGAATACACCAATAGATTGTACGAAAGTGACGCTAATCCATCCAGGGCGGCACGTAAATAAGGCTGTGAATTCAACCTCTGCCGCGCCGGGGTGCGACACCGCGTCCGGCGGGGATCAGGCGGCTTTCCTTCATTGACAGCACCTGCCAAAGCTCTGACCATAGCCCGGTTCCTCGAATGTCGGTGGTCCCTTTGCAGACAAGCCCCTTTGTCAACATTGTCCTCTCCGCGATGCTTCTCTTTCTGATCGGCTGGTTCCTTTATCTCGGGCGGCCAATCCTCTTGCCCATCGTCGCTGCGGTCATCGCGGTTTACCTGCTGATTTCTGCCTCGGACCGGCTCAAGAGCCTGCCGGTGCTGCGGCACCTGCCACTCGTGATCATCCGCAGCTTTTTGTTGATCGTCTTCACGCTGGCAATTGTCGTGCTGGCGACGGTTGTGGCTGCCACCGCACGAGAAATCGTCGCTGTCATCCCGGTCTACGAGGCCAATGTGGACGCGCTGGTTGACCATCTCGCGGATGTCTTCGATCTCGACCGGCAAGAACTCTGGGACGAATTGCGCGCGGTCACAATCGACCAGATAGATCTCCGCAGCGCGGTCCTGCGCGTGCTCAGCGGATTCACCAACGTCGGCATGTCGATTTTCGTCATCGTCATCTACGCCGCCTTCATCATGCTGGAACGCGACGGGTTCGAACGCAAGCTGCGCGCGATCTGGGCAGACGAAGCGCGCGCCCGGGCCACGCTTCAGACCGTGAATGAAATCAACCGCAAGATCAGTGACTATCTCGAGGTCAAAACGCTCATCAACATCATTCTTGGCGCGATCTGCTACGTGATCCTCTGGTTCATGGATGTGGATTTCGCGCTTTTCTGGGCGGTGGCCATCGGCTTTCTGAACTACATTCCCTATTTCGGCTCATTGCTTGGCGTGGCCTTCCCGGCAGTCCTGTCCGTGGCGCAGTTCGGATCGCTTTCCTATTCGCTTCTGCTGACCGTACTTCTGGTGATCGCCCAGTTCGTCGTCGGCAGTATCATCGAGCCGCGCATGGTCGGACGGCACATGAACATCAGCCCTGTCATCGTTCTGATCTCCCTGTCCATCTGGACGGCGCTCTGGGGCATCCCCGGGGCCATCCTCGCGATTCCGCTGACCTCGATGCTTGCCATCATCTTTGCCAATATTTCGCAAACTCGCCCCATCGCGCTGGTTATTGCGGACAGGATCGACGAAACCGAACTTGTCTCGGTCAAACCGGCGTCGGAAAGATAGGGGCAACGCATGAAAGACCTCGTTGAACGCATGACAGGGTGGCGTCGCGATCTGCACCGCCATCCGGAATTCGGGTTCGAGGAACAGCGCACGGCGCGGTTCGTCGCCGATACACTTCGCGACATGGGTCTTGATGTGGCCGAGGGCATCGGCGGGACAGGCGTCGTGGCCACCCTGCAGCGCGGCACCTCGAACCGGGCCATCGCCCTGCGCGCGGACATGGACGCCCTGCGGATCACCGAAACCACAGAGTCGGAATGGGCATCGACCAGCCCGGGCACCATGCATGCCTGCGGCCATGACGGGCATACGTCCTGCCTTCTGGGCGCGGCCCGCATCCTCGCGCAAGAAGGCGGCTTCGACGGCACCGTCCGGTTTATCTTTCAGCCTGCCGAGGAATGGGGTCAGGGCGCGCAGGCAATGATCGACGACGGATTGATCGACCGCTTTCCCTTTGACGAGATTTACGGGCTTCACAATATGCCCGGCCTGCCCGTCGGCCATGTGCAAACCCGCCCCGGCGCGATCATGTCCGCCGAGGACATATTCGAAATCGAGCTGACCGGGTTGGGCGGGCACGCCTCGCGGCCCCATGCCGGGCGCGAAGTCATGACCCCGGCCTGCGCCCTCGTTCTCGAATTGCAGACCATCGTGTCGCGCAGAGTCGATCCGGGCGACATCGCGGTGGTTTCCGTCACCGAACTGCTGACTGACGGGGTGCGCAATGCACTGCCTGGCAAGGCGCGGGTTATGGGCGACGCACGCTCCTTCCGGCCAGAGGTGTCGGCCCTTATCGAAGCGGAAATGCGCCGCATCGCAAGCGGCATCGCACTGGGACACGGCGTCGAGGCGCACGTCACCTACAGCCGTGAATTTGTCCCGCTGTTGAACGACCCTGAACTGACAACCGCCTTCGGCGAGGCAGCAACGCAGGTATCCGCGGTCGTAGATGCAAACGCGCCCGCCATCACAGCGTCAGAAGATTTTGCCCGGTTCCTTGCCCATGTACCGGGCTGCTTTGCCTTTTTCGGCAATGGCGAAGATTCCGCTCCGCTCCACAATCCGGGATACGATTTTAACGATGCGAGCCTGTTGCACGGGGCCCGTCTTCATGTCGAAATTGCCCGTCAGAGGCTGTCTGAGCGGTCCGTTTAGTCAACCGGCGCTTCTCCGCTTGAAGCTTTCGGCGCGGCGCAACCCGTGACCATGTTCAAGCGTTGAGCTGACGTGGCTTTACGGAGGATATGACCATGTCACAGACAGAGCATGACGAACACGAGACCCGGGACGTCGGAGCTGGCAGCGCAATCAAGGCTACGGCAGACCGTCTAAAGCAGCAGGAAGAAGAAGCAGGGAACGATACGTCACGCGAACGCGACCCCAAGGCAGCACCGTCGACGGTAAGCGAAGCACAGCAAACCGGAAGCAGGCCCTCGTCGCCCTCTTCTGACAAAACGGCCGGACAGCAGCCCGGCGGTGATGCGCAGGCCAAGGACCCGACACCGGTCTGACGCGACAAACCCTTGCTCACAGGATAAAATTATTCCTGCGAGTGCGTGACAATACGGGGGCGCGCGCCTAGCGTGCGCCCCATGACGAGCGACTCTATTCACGACAGCACCTATTCATGGCTCCGCCTTCTGGTCACGGTGCTGATCGCGACTGTCGCCAATGTGGGCATCTGGGCCGTTGTCGTCGTCATGCCCGCCATCGAATCCGAATTCGGCGCCGACAGGGCTTCGGCCTCGCTTCCCTATACGCTCACCATGATCGGGTTCGCCCTTGGCAACCTTATAATCGGCAGGATCGTCGACCGGTTCTCGGTCACGATTGCGCTGATCGGTGCCGCGCTCGGGATTGCGCTCAGCTTTTATCTGACCACCCTTGCACTGTCGATCCTGATGATCTCGGCCGCCCATCTGCTGGTAGGCATCTGTACCGGAGTCGGATTTGGCCCGCTGATCGCCGATATTTCGCACTGGTTCCTGAGGCGGCGGGGCATCGCGGTGGCTTTGGTTGCTAGCGGCAATTACCTCTCGGGTGCGATCTGGCCCACGCTGCTGGCGGATATCCTTGCGGAATCCGGCTGGCGGCAGGTCTATGCTCTGCTTGCCGTCATCACCCTTGCAACCGTCATTCCACTTTCACTGCTGCTGCGCCGCCGCGTCCCGGATGAAGCACATGGGATCGCGCAGACGGCCTCGGACCTTCGCGCGAAAAGTGCGGGCATGTCACCGAGGACCCTGACCTGGCTTCTCGGTATCGCCGGGATCGGGTGCTGCGTTGCCATGTCCATGCCGCAGGTCCATATCGTTGCCTATTGCGTCGGTCTTGGATACGGTCCGGCCGTTGGGGCCGAGATGCTGTCGCTGATGCTACTCGGCGGGGTGGTCAGCCGCTTGATCTCCGGTCTGGCCGCCGACAAGCTTGGCGGGCTGCGCATCCTGCTGATCGGCTCGACGCTCCAGTGCCTCGCCCTGTTCTTTTACCTGCCCTATGACGGGATGGTCTCGCTTTATGTCATCAGCGCCATGTTCGGTCTCGCGCAGGGCGGCATCGTGCCAAGCTATGCACTGGTGGTGCGCGAATATCTCCCCGCACGCGAGGCCGGGGCGCGGGTCGGATTTGTGGTTATGTTGACCATCGTCGGTATGGCTCTGGGTGGCTGGATGTCGGGCTGGATCTACGATCTGACCGGCAGCTATCAATGGGCTTTCCTGAACGGGATCCTGTTCAACGGCCTGAACCTGGGGATCGTTCTGTTGCTATTGCTGCGGTCCCGCCCGCGACGCCCGGAAATGGCGACGGCCTGATCAATCCTGTAGCGGGATGTGGCGCTCACCGCGTGCCCGGGCGAGCCCGATCTGTTTCTGACGCTCGCGAAACCGGGCCTTGTCCGCCGCTGAAGTCTCATCCACGCATTGATGACAGGACACGCCCTCTTCATACCCCTGACGCTGCCGGTCCTCGGGCAAGAGCGGACGACGGCACCCGTGACACAACAGGTGCGGCCCCTCTTTCAGCCCGTGGCCGACGCTGACGCGGTTGTCAAAGACGAAACACTCGCCCTGCCACGCGCTTTCCTCCTGCGGGACTTCCTCGAGATACTTGAGGATGCCGCCCTTGAGGTGGAACACGTCCTCGACGCCCTGCCCGAGCAGGAAGTTCGTCGATTTTTCGCATCGGATGCCGCCGGTACAGAACATCGCGATGCGCTTGTTGTGAAACCGGTGACGGTTTTCTTCCCACCACGCGGGAAATTCACCAAAGCTTTTGGTTTCCGGATCGACGGCGCCCTTAAACGTGCCGATGGCCACCTCGTAATCGTTGCGGGTGTCGATGACCGCGACATCGGGCGAGCGGATCAGCTCGTTCCATTCCGCCGGGTCGACATAATGCCCGACGCGAGCCTTTGGGTCGACATCGGGCTGACCCATCGTGACGATCTCTTTCTTGAGCCGCACCTTGAGCTTGGCAAAAGGCGGCTTGTCGCTGGTGGATTCCTTCCACTCCAGTCCCTCGCATCCAGGCAACGCGCGGATATGGTACAAAACAGCCTCGATCCCGCCCGAGGGACCCGCGATGGTCCCGTTAATCCCCTCGCGCGCCAGCAAGAGCGTTCCGCGCACCTCGCCCGCACGGCAGACCGTCTCGAGAGCGGGCTTTAGCGCGGCCGGATCTTCGAAGCGGGTGAAATGATATAAGGCAGCAATCCTGAACATGCGCGCTGATTTAGGCCTGTCAGCCACCCCGCGCAAGACCCCGCATTGACGCGGCGCGCGGCTCTGCGTACCCATTCATGGTCACAGCCATGAGGTCGCCATGTCCAGAGCCCTGATCGTCATCGATGTCCAAAACGATTTCTGCCCCGGCGGCGCGCTCGCCGTTCCCGGCGGAGACGAGGTTGTCGCGCCGATCAATGGCATGATGGACGATTTCGACGCGGTGATCCTGACACAGGACTGGCATCCGGCCGGGCATTCTTCCTTCGCGACCTCGCACAAGGATCGCCTGCCCTATGACATGATCGACATGCCCTATGGGCCACAGGTTCTCTGGCCGGAGCACTGCATTCAGGGCAGCGAAGGCGCCGCTTTCCACAAGGATCTGCGCATCAAGGGCGACATGATCATCCGGAAAGGGTTCCGCCCCGGCATCGACAGCTATTCCGCCTTTTTCGAGAACGACCAGAAGACACCGACCGGATTGAACGGTTACCTGCGCGACCGGGGTCTGACGGCGCTGACGATGGTCGGGCTGGCAACAGATTTCTGCGTTCACTATTCGGCGGTGGATGCGACCCGGCTGGGCTTTGACGTCACCGTGGACACGACCGCCTGCCGTGGCATCGATCTGGAAGGGTCCATGCAGGAAGCGCTGGAGTCGATGCAAAAGTCCGGCGTGACAATCGCCCTGGCCTGAAGTTGGCCAAATCTTAAGTCTCTCGGCCTAGCAGTAGACAAACGTTGCAACTGCTAAGGGTCCTGTCATGCAGGATGGAACGGGGCCGGCCGACCATCGCCCGACAGGCGTAAAGGCATATTTCGAACCGCGAAGCCTGCTGGCGCGCTATGCGCGGGGCCGGGTGATCCATTTCGCGAAACGCCAGATTCTTACGCTTTCCGCCGGGCTTGTTGTCACAGCAACGGCAAGCCCCGCCACCGGGCTCATAGCCATCGCTATCGCGCTGACCTGCGAATACCTCGATTTTATCTTGCTGCGTCACATCTGGCGCGAGCTTCGGGACAACAGGGAGGTGGATCACCTGACGCCTTGGATCCCCGTGACTGCCGCGATCCAGACAATCGGCGTCTCGATCTGCATGATCCTGCTGCTTTTATCGACGAAAAACGGCGCGCCGCTCTTTGCCTTCAGTTTTCTTGCCGGCGCGACGATCAATGCCGGGCTTACGCTGCCGTATCACAAACCGGCTGCCGTCGCCCGGCTGGTGATATTCGGCATAACCACTGCTGCCTTTGTCGCTGCGCTTTTTGCCGGCAGATCATGGGGTGACACCGCCCTGCTGCTCGATTGCGCCGGGGTCATGATCATGGGGTTCATCGTCTACAGCATCCTGCGCTTTGCCAACGCCACCTTTTACCGGAACCGCCAAAAGCACCTGGCTCTGCTCGACCATCAGGAAGAACTTGTCGCGGTAAACGCCGAGCTTGAACAAAGCCGAAAGGAAGCCGAACAGCTTACCCTTGTTGCCCGGAATGCCAATGACAGCGTGTTCATCCTTGATGCCGATCAACGCATCATCTGGACCAACGATGCCTTTTCCAAAATCACCGGCTATTCGCGTGCGGAGGCCATTGGGCGACGGGCGGGTGACCTGATGAATGGTCCCGGCACCTCGGCTGAAACCGTTGCCGCCATCCAGCACGCAAACCGCCACAGCCTGCCATTTCGGGGTGAAATCCAGAATATCACGCGCGACGGGCGCGAAATCTGGCTTGAAACCAACCAGGTGCCGGTTCTGGATGAGAACGGCAATCTTTCGATGACTCTCGCCATCGAGCGCGACATAACCTCGGCGCGCGAAATCGCGAAGCAACTTGAAAGCGCCCGGGACCGGGCCGAGGACGCGGCGCGCGCCAAGACCGAATTTCTCGCGAATATGAGCCATGAAATCCGAACGCCGATGAATGGGGTGATCGGCATGGCGGACCTGATCTGCGAGTCCGATCTGAGTGAAGAACAACGGGTCTATGCCGAGGCCATTCGCAGTTCGGCCCAGTCATTGCTTTCGCTCCTGAACGATATCCTCGACATCTCCAAGCTCGATGCCGAGCGCATGATCCTCAACCCCGTCGACTTCGATCTCCACGCCTGTCTGAACGATACTGTCCTGCCCTTTCGCAGGCTCGCGCACGATAAAGGCATCGACCTTGTTCTCGACATCGCGCCGGACATCCCCCGGTTCGTTTTTGGCGACGACAGCCGGCTCAGGCAGATCCTGGTCAACCTCATCGGGAATGCGCTCAAATTCACCGAGAGCGGCGGTGTCACGGTGACGGTTGCACGCGCAGACCAAGGTTTTACGGTGCGCGTAAAGGATTCCGGTATCGGGATAGCGCCAAAACATCTCGAAACCATATTCGAACGTTTCTCGCAGGCCGAGGATTCGACCGCGCGCCGGTTTGGCGGTACAGGCCTTGGGCTGACGATCTCAAGGCTGCTCGCACGTGCAATGGGGGGCACGCTGGAAGTTACGTCCAGGCTGGGTAAGGGATCGGAATTTTCGGTCTCGCTCCCCTTCCCTCCCTGCAAAAAAACCGACGTCCCCAAAGGGCACGATCCAAGAAAACAGCTTCGCACCGAGGAATTGGTGGGAAAGAAAATCCTCGTCGCAGAGGACAACCGGATCAACCGCGTCCTGATCCAGAAATACCTGCGGGATCTGCCGGTAAAACTGTTTTTCGCAGAAAACGGTCGCGAAGCGGTCGAAAAATGCCGGACGGAACGCCCCGATCTGATCCTCATGGACATGTCCATGCCAGAGATGAGCGGGCTGGAGGCAACCGAGGTCATCCGCCGGGAGCAAGGGGCTCAACCCGTCATCGTCGCCCTGACCGCGAATGCCTTTGCAACGGATCAGGCCGCCTGCCTGCGTGCGGGGATGACGGGCTTTCTGACTAAGCCCGTGCGGAGAAACGATCTGATCAAGGCCATGCTGGAACTGACGAACCCTACCGTGCCCCCTTCTGGCACCGATCCCGCACCGCCCTAGACAAAAGCCGATGCGGTTGGTTTAACCGGCGGGCCTGTAACCGCCGGAGCGCAAGATGGTCGATATCGCAACCCGCGTCTATAATCACAAGTGGAAGATCGATCCGATCGTCCGCTCGCTGATCGATACGGACTTTTACAAGTTGCTGATGTGTCAGTCTGTTTTCCGCAACAAGCGCGACACACGGGTCACTTTCTCGCTGATCAACCGGTCGACACATATCCCGCTGGCACGCCTCATTGACGAGGGCGAGTTGCGCGAACAACTCGATCACATCCGCTCGCTGTCACTCAGCCGCGGCGAAAGCACATGGTTGCGGGGAAATACCTTTTACGGCAAACGGCAGATGTTCCGGTCCGATTTCATGGAGTGGTTCGAAAACCTGCGCCTGCCGCCCTATCACCTGGAACGCAAAGGCGACCAGTATGAGTTGACCTTCGAAGGCGCCTGGCCCGAGGTGATGCTCTGGGAAATCCCCGCTCTTGCCGTGCTGATGGAGCTGCGCGGTCGCGCCGTGCTGAATGACATGGGCCGCTTCGAGCTTCAGGTGCTGTACGCGAGGGCGATGACCCGCCTTTGGGAAAAAATCGAACAGCTTCGACCTCTTGAAAATCTCGGGATCGCCGATTTCGGCACGCGCCGACGACATTCCTTCCTCTGGCAGGACTGGTGCGTTCAGGCGATGATGGAAGGGCTCGGCCCCAAGTTCACCGGCACCTCGAACTGCCTGATCGCCATGCGCCGCGAGGTCGAGGCGATCGGCACGAACGCACATGAACTTCCGATGGTTTACAGCGCGCTGGCCGACACCGATGATGAACTCCGCAACGCGCCCTATGACGTTTTGATGGATTGGCACGAAGAGCACGAAGGTAACCTGCGCATCATCCTGCCCGACACCTATGGCACGAAAGGGTTTCTGGATAACGCGCCCGACTGGCTTGCTGGCTGGACAGGCATCCGCGTCGACAGCGGCGACCCCGAGAAAGCCGCGGAAATCGCGATCGACTGGTGGCGCGCCCGTGGCGAAGATCCACGCGAAAAACGCGTGATCTTCTCCGACGGTCTGGATGTCGAAAAGATCATTGATCTGCAAAATAAATTCTCAGGTCGCGTCAAGGCATCCTTTGGCTGGGGCACGTTGCTGACCAACGACTTTCGCGGTCTGGTAAAGGACGATGCGTTGTCACCCTTTTCACTGGTCTGCAAAGCCGTTTCCGCAAACGGTCGCCCGACGGTCAAGCTCTCGGACAATCCCGAAAAGGCGATGGGTCCGAAAGACGAGATCGAGCGCTACAAGCGTGTGTTCGGCGTTGGTCAGCAGGAAGCGATAGAGGTGATCGTCTGACCGGGCAGAACCGGGGTTGGGTCAGAGCTCAGATAACGGGCATCGAGAATCTGAAAATCGCGCCGGTCGGGTTTGCGTTGCTCATTGAAAGCTCTGTCCCCCAGCGGTTGACGATCCGGCGCACCAGTGCAAGCCCGACGCCGGAAACATCGCCGGTTTCCTTGTCGAGGTTCGGCGTCCAGAACATACCGAAGACCTTCTCGGCATGTTCCTCGGGAATGCCCGGACCATCATCTTCAACCTCGAACTGGTGCAGGCGCCCTTTTCTGGAATAGCGCAAGGTTATCGTCGGCGTGCCGGTTGGATGGTGTTTTACGGCATTCGACATAAGGTTGCGCAGGATGATCTCAAGCTCGACCCGCTGGGCGCGAACAACGGGGAACTCCCCCTCAAGCCGAAGGGTTCCGCCTTCGGGAATGTGCAAGGCGCCAAGATCGATTACCAGTTCTCGCAGGTTTACGGTTTCGATCTCCTGAGATGCGCCATCGATCATGATATAGCGAAACACGGCCCGGATCAGCGCCTCGAGCTTTCTTGTCCGTTCGAAAATGCCGTCGATATGTTCTCTCGCGGCGGCACGGCCCGGCGCATCGTCGCTTTCTAGCTCTTCGGCTGCGAACTCTGCCAACGACGCGATGTGGCGCAAGGGGGTGCGCAAGTCATGGGCCGCGATCTGGGTAAACTGCTCCATCTCAGAGACGCGCAGCGCATCGAAATCGCTCCTTATATGGGCGCGCTGGCGCACAAGAAGCAAGAGCATGGTGAGCAGGATGGCGATGATCAGCGTCGGTTGCATCAGAAGGATATTCTTCCGCGCAACGAGTTCACGCTGCTGTGCGCGCATGCTCTCGATCATCTTCTGTTGCAACACTCCCAACTGGGCGAGAGCCTCATCATCGTTGATCCTTACCCTGTAATCGATATCGCCGGGTGGCATGCCCTGTGCGTGTAGTTCCGAAACGAGGGCGATATTTTTCATGTACGCTTCGATGGTTTTGCGCTCGGCATCCAGCGAGAGGCTAAGACGTTCAATACTTGCAGTCGTCTCAAGATGATCAAGTAGTGCCAGAGCTCTCTGCCCGGTTTCGATTGCGCGGTCTCGGTAATACGGTTCGTCCGGCCGCAGTACCCAGTTCTTGAATTTATGTATCATGCCGCCATAGCCGATGGCCGCCTGCAATTCGATCAGAGTGGTATGCGCGTCAAGCTGCGTCTCAATCAGTTTTTCCTGCTCTCGACTGTTGATAACAAACACAAAAACGAGCAACACGACTGTCGCTACGCCAATCGCCAGGATTGTACAGGTGATGATCCTCAGATTGCGGGCAAGCTGCGACTTTGGGGTCATCGGAAATCCATATCAGATGAAGGTTGGCGGCCTTCTCTCATCAATGGGACAGTTTGATTAACTTTTGCCTAACGCCAACCGAATACGGTTAACCAGCAGCGGAAAGACGTCTTTCGCGCCAGATGATAATCAACCCGCCAAGGATGATCAGTAGCGCCCCGGGGAAAAGATCGCCAAACGGCGCTTCGCCGAAAAAGATCCAGCCAAAGGCAAATGCGGTGGGTATGCCGAAATAGGCAAAGGGGGCAAGATTGCTCTGTTCGGTCATGCGATAAGCGACCACGAGGCAAAGCACCGCCATACCGCCGATGCCGCCCATCGCGGCGATCCACCAGATGTCGGAAGGGTTGTAGATCGGGGAAAACCCACCCATGGCAAAGGCAAAGATCACGGATCCGACAGTTGCGACGCAGGCGGAATAGATATTGGCCAGCGGGCTTGGCACATCATCGTCCAGCATCCGCGCGCTGACCCCGGAAAGCGCATAGAAAAAGGCGGCGGCAAGCGCCGCGATAGCCGCCCAGGAGAAACCGTCCGAGGTCGGCCCGACGACAAGCACGACTCCGATGAACCCCAGCACGACAGCGCCCCAGCGCATCATCCCGACTTTCTCGCCAAGCAGGGGCACCGCCAGGGCCGTCATGAAAAGGGCATTGGAATAGGTGATGGTATTGGCCGTCGCAAATGGCAGACTCGCAAGGCTGTAGTAGAACATCAGCTGTGCGAGCGTCACGATCAACCCTCGGGCACAGGCCAACTTCCACTGCCGCATTCGCAGACTGCGCCCGGATCGATGCCAGGCGCGCGACGTGAGCAGGATAATAATAGATGGCAACAGACCGAACGTATTACGATAGGCAGAAAGCTCTGGTGCCGTGTAATCCGCCGAAAGGCGTTTGATGATAAGCCCCATCCCGTCGAAAAGCACGATCGCCACCAAGGAAATCACGATGGCAAGCGCGACTCTGTCGCCGGGACGGGCACTCATTGTCGTTTACCCATGAAAGGCGGCGACCGTCTTGAGCTGGGAGAACCCGTACAGTGCCTCAAAGCCCTTTTCGCGGCCGTGACCGGATTTGCCGACGCCGCCAAAGGGCAGTTCGACGCCGCCACCGGCACCGTAGTTGTTGATGAACACCTGCCCGGTGTGCAGCGCCTTGGCGAGCCGCATCTGCCGGGCGCCATTGCGGGTCCAGACACTGGCGACCAGCCCGTAGTCGGTGCCGTTCGCGATGGCCAGCGCCTCTTCCTCGCTATCAAAGGGGATCATCACCTGAACCGGGCCGAAAATCTCATTCTGGGCCAGCGGGTGATCTGCGGGCACATCGGCGAAAAGCGTGGGTTTTACATAGGCACCGGCCTCGGGCGCGTGATCAACGATCACCCCTTCACCGGCGACCGGCAGATCGCTGCCTTTGGCAATGAAACCGCTGACGATTTCCTTTTGCCGTGCCGAGATCAGCGGACCAAGGCGCAGGTTCTCGCCTGCCGGGCCAACGCTCAGCTCCCCATAAGCCTCGCCCATGCGCTTGCGCACCTCGTCATAGACACCACGCTGCACGAGAATCCGGGAAGAGGCGGAACAGGTCTGGCCTGCGTTCTGCACGCCCGCGTTGACGAGAAAGGGCAGCGCTGCATCGATATCGGCATCGTCGAAAACGATCTGCGGGGATTTTCCGCCCAGTTCCAGCGTCACCGGAATTACGTTCTTCGCCGCCGCTGCCTGCACCAGCGCGCCGGTCGCAACCGAACCGGTAAAGCTGACATGCTGGATCTTCGGATGGCCCGACAGCGCGGCCCCGGCCTCGGCACCAAGACCGGGCACTACGTTCAGCGCGCCGTCCGGCAACCCGGCTTCCTGTGCGATATGGGCAAAGGCCAGTGCGGTCAGGCAGGCCTCTTCGGCCGGCTTCAGCACGCAGGCATTGCCCATCGTCAGAGCTGCACCGACCGAGCGACCGATGATCTGCATCGGATAATTCCAAGGTACGATGTGACCGGTCACGCCATGCGGCTCGCGCAGGGTATAAACGGTATAGCCATCCATATAGGGAATGGTTTCACCATGCACTTTGTCCGCAGCACCGCCGTAGAATTCCATGTAACGCGCAAGCGCCACCGCGTCAGCACGCGCCTGCCCCAGCGGCTTGCCCACATCCATCGCTTCGAGCGCGGCGAGTTCATCGACCTTTTCCAGCACAAGCTGGCCAATCCGGGTCAGGATGCGGCCGCGTTCCAGCGCGGTCATCTTGCCCCACGCCCCGGCGCGGGCCGCATGGGCCGCCTCGACCGCCGCGTCGATATCCGCCGCGTCTCCGCCCGCGATCTGGCAGATCACGCTGCCGTCCGAGGGGTTCACCAGATCCAGCAGTTTCCCGGAAGCAGGCGCTTTCCACTCTCCGCCAATCAGGCAGGTCGCAGGGTCAAACCAGAGGGTATTGTTGAGTGTATCAGGCATCGGTCAGGCTCCTTCCAAGCGCGTCCAGATCGGGAAGAACCGGCGCGGCGTCGATGAGCGTACGCGTATAGGGATGGCGCGGGTTAGAAAAGACCTCTTCGGTCTCTCCCTGTTCAACTATTTCACCCGACTTCATGACAAGCACCCGATCGGTCACGGTGCGCACCACGCTCAGGTCATGCGAAATGAATAGGTAGGACAGGTCATAGGCGCGGCAGAGATCGGCCAGCAGATCAAGGATCTGCGCGCGGACCGAGACGTCCAGCGCGCTCACCGCCTCATCGAAAAGGATCAGTTCGGGACGGATGATAAGGGCGCGGGCGATCGCGATCCGCTGCCGCTGGCCGCCAGAGAATTCGTGGATGTACTTGCGCGCGTCTTTTGCTGTCAGACCGACGGCCTCGAGTGCTTCTCCGATTGCGGCCTCCCGCGCCTTGCCGGTGGGCGGCTCGTCCAGCAGAAAGAACGGCTCGGTGATGAGCCGGTCGACACGATGGCGCGGGTTGAAGGAGCCAAACGGGTCCTGAAACACCACCTGCATCTTGCGCCGCACGGCAAGGTTCGGTTTCGTGCCCGAGAAGACGGGTTCGCCGTCTAGCGTGATCGATCCGCCCTGTATCGGCTCCAGCCCCAAAAGCGCCCGCGTCAGGGTCGATTTACCGCAACCGGATTCACCGACCAGACCCAGCCTTTCACCGCGGTGCAGTTCAAAACTCACCCCTTTTACGGCGCGGAAATGACCATGGGGCGTAAGCGGGCGCGTGCGCGGCAGGCGATAGTCGCGCACCACGTCTTTAACCTCAAGCAAGGGCTTGGGCTCGGGTCGCGGCGGCAGATCGACCTGATGGCCCGATGCCTCGAACAATTGCCGCGTATAGGGGTGTTTCATCTGCGCCAGCAGCGACCTGGTCGGGCCGCGCTCGACAACCTCGCCCCGCCGCATGACCACGATCCGGTCCGCCATATCCGCCACAACGGCAAGGTCATGGGTGATCATCAGAAGCCCCATGCCGAAATCCTCGACCAGCCCCTTGAGCAGATTAAGGATCTGCGCCTGCGTCGTCACATCCAGCGCGGTAGTCGGTTCGTCCGCAATCAGCAGCTTGGGCCGCAGGGCGATGGCCATGGCGATCACAACGCGCTGCCGCTGCCCGCCGGAAAGTTCATGCGGATAGCGCGACAGGGGAAACCGGTCGGCCGGAAGCCCGACCCGGTCCAGCACTTCCCGCGCCCGTGTCTTTGCATCGGCATTCGACATCGCTTTGTGGATCAGGATCGTCTCGGTCACCTGATCCCCGATGGTCTTGACCGGGTTCAGCGCCGTCATCGGCTCTTGGAACACCATGCCGACCGTATTGCCGCGCAAACGGCACATCTCGGCCTCGGAGGCTTGCAAAAGGTCCTTGCCGTCAAGGTAAATCGATCCGCTGGTCGTCACCCGCTCGGGCAAAAGCTGCATCACGGAAAAGGCCGTCATCGATTTGCCGGAACCGCTTTCGCCGGTGACAGCGACGATTTCGCCGGGATCAACCGTCAGCGTCACGTCCCGCAGGATGGACGTACTCACGATGTCCATCGACAGGTTATCGATCTGAAGCAAGCTCATACGCGCGACACCCTCAGCCGTGGATCAAGATAGTCGCGCAGCCCGTCGCCCATGAGGTTCAGCCCCAGCACCGTCAGGATGATCGCGACACCAGGAATAAGCGCGATATGGGGCGCGATGGAAACCAGCGTCTGCGCATCGGCCAGCATCCGCCCCCAGCTGGGCGTCGGCGGCTGCGCGCCCAGCCCGATATAGGACAGACCCGCCTCGGCCAGAATGCCCAGAGAAAACTGGATGGTGCCCTGCACGATCAGCAGGTTCATCACGTTGGGCAAGATATGTTCGAAACTGATCCGCGTGGCCGATTTGCCCGAAACTCGCGCTGCCATGATAAACTCCCGCTCCCACAGAGACAGGGCCGCCCCGCGCGTGATCCGGGCAAAGACGGGGATATTGAAGATACCAATCGCGATGATCGCGTTGATCGCGCCCGCCCCGAAAACGGCAGTAATCAGGATCGCGATGACCAGCGAGGGAAAGGCAAAGACCAGATCGTTGCCGCGCATGATGACTTCGTCCAGCCATGTCCCTTTGCGCGCGGCGGCCGCAAGGCCCAGTGGCACACCAAAGCCCATGCCGATCCCGACCGCCACCAGCGCGACCGCGATCGAGGTCCGCGCACCGACCATGATCATCGACAGGATATCGCGCCCGAAATGGTCGGTTCCCAGCAGGTGCACCCCGTTGGGGCGCTGGAACTTGTCGGGAATGCTCATCGCCGTATGGTCGAACGGCGTCCAGATAAAAGATACGAGCGCGGCCAGCACGAAAACCGCGGTCAGGAACGCGCCGATGATCAGGTTGCGTCTCATGTTCTGGACCTCAGTCGCGGATCGACGGCGGCATAAGCCAGATCGACTAGGAAATTGACCGTGATCACCGCGAACACGAGCAGCATAACGACGGATTCGACGACGATCAGATCCCGCGAACTGATGGCCTGAAATACCAGACGCCCAAGGCCCGGCAGATAAAAGACCTGCTCGATGATGATCGACCCGGCCAGCAGAAAGGAGAATTGCAGCCCGATGATCGTCAGCACCGGGATCAGCGCATTGCGCACCCCGTGCCGCCAAAGCGCCTGCCGACGGGTCAGCCCCTTGGCGCGGGCGGTGCGCATGAAATCCTCGCCCAGAATATCCAGCAAGGCCGAGCGCATGACTCGCGCAAGGATTGCCGCCTGTGGCAGGGCCAATGAGACGGCAGGCAGGGTCAGCGAGTGTATCCCGGTCCAGAACCCTTTGTCCCAGCCGGCAAAACCGCCCGCGCTGAACCAGCGCAGGTTGATGGCAAAGATCAGAACCATCATCATCGCGAACCAGAAATTCGGCACCGCCACGCCAAGCTGTGTCGCCCCCATCACCGCCATGTCGCCACCCTTGCCCCGACGCGCGGCGGCATAGATCCCGGCCGGAAAGGCAATGACCGTCGAAAGCGTCAGCGCATAGATCGCCAGCGGCAGCGACACCCAGAGCCGGTCCGCGATCATCGTGCTGATCGGCGTGCGATAGGTATAGGACGTGCCGAAATCGCCGGTCACCAGCCCGCCGACCCAGCCGAGGTAACGATGCCATTTCGGCACGTCCAGACCAAGCTCGGTGCGCAGGGCTGCAACCGTATCGGGCTGGGCATTGATACCCAGCATGAATTGCGCCGGATCACCCGGCGCGACTTCGATCACGAAGAAAATGACAAGGCTCGCAACCGCAAGGCTGACAATCAGCGAGAGGAAGCGTTTGAAGATATAGTTCAGCATCGGCGCCACGTTATGCGCGCGGACAGGGAGCGTCCAGAGCGCGTGTTGTCCGCGTGATAGCGCATGACAGCGCCGCTCATCAATCGGGCGTTTTCACCTGATCGTTCATGCCAGTGCTGCCGGAAATTCACCTTCTTCGATCCAGCGAAGCAGAATGCTAACCTTGGTGCCCTTGGCCGACGAACTTATTTGCAACCCGCCGCCCAGCTCGCGCGCAAGCCCCAGCACCATGGACAGACCCAGGCCCGATCCCTGCCCCACGGGTTTGGTCGTAAAGAATGGCTCAACAACGCGGTCCGTGACCGCGCTATCTATCCCCCGCCCGGTATCCTCGACCTCGAAGACGATATAGGAACCGGATGGGAGGGTATCTCCATCCACCGTCGGGACCTGCTGTTTCGAGTTCCACCCACGGGCCGACACGGTCAGAACACCACCGTCAGGCATTGCATCGACAGCATTTTGGGCGAGGTTGATCAAAGCCGTCACCATCTGCTTGCTGTCGGCCCATGCGAACAGCCCCCGCTCAGGCCGCTTGGCAACCACGTTTATCGACCCGGGAACGAGATGGCGCAGGAGGGACAGGAATTCTTCAAAAATCCGGTCCACGTCGTGAATGCCGACGTCCATGACTGACTTGCGGGCATAAACCATCAACTGCCGCACAAGCACCTCGGCTTGCTGCGACGCCGTATGCGCCCGCCTCACCGATTCATCCTTGTCGCGCTGATCGGTGAATTCGCCATAAAGCTCAAGATTGCCTTGGATCGCGGTCAGTATGTTGTTGAAATCATGCGCGACACCACCGGCAAGTCGACCGATCGCCGCCATCTTCTGCGCCTGCGCGGTGCCGGTCGCCGCCGCCTCCGAGGCCATCCGGTGGGCGCGCCCCTGCAGGATCGACCGCGTCAGATAGCCGAGCAGGGCGAGACCGCAGACAACGATAGCCATTTTCGTCGGAACTGTCCCGAAATCCGGCAAGATGTAGTACAAAATCCAGCCGATCATTATCGCCACGATGACGATTTCGCCGATGACGAGATACATCAGCGTGTCACAGCGATACACCAGAAATACGAGGATACAGCCAATCAGTGCCGCGCCCGCGAATACCAGCGCTTCATCGTCTTGAACGATCAGCACCGCCGGAAGCCAGAGAAAAGCGATCAGTAGCAAGAGAAAGAGGGTTGCGGCGATGTAATGCTCGCGCCGGCTGACCACTTCGCCCCGGCTGCGCAGAAAGAGAAAATAGAAAATGTGCAGCTTTACAAAGAAAAAAACCCAGACGAGCGATATGATCCAGTGAGAGTGGACGTAGAGTACAATGCCACCACCGATGACGCCGAGAAACCGTGCAATGACTTCGGGTATTTCCCCGTAGTCAAGCATATAGAGCCTGTCCAATTCAGCACGGTGATCGATGTTCAATCCCAAACCGTGCCACCTATGAATTGGGCATGTACCACCGTCTGCCGACCTCGCGAAAACTATTTAGCACTCTAACTAATTCCCGGAAGCTTACCGTATCGAATCCGTCCCGAGGAGCACTTTTTTGCATATCTGGGATAGCTAAGTAAAATAGAGCGCCGAGCTTGTGGTCAAGGCGGGTCTTTGAAGCTCGAAAGAGGTGATGAAATATGCGCAACCGGCTCGTTTTTCCCGCCAGTCGCCCGCATGGGACGGGCCTTGTAAACCCTGCAAATCAGCCGGGCCACTGGGAGAGGCCCGGCTAAACGATTGGATTATTCCGACCAACTAACGCCCGTCAGGTCCACCGCCTGTGTCGGCGCATCTTTCCAAAGGCCCTTCAGACCGGCTTTCGCGATCACCGGATAGGCAAGCTGGAACAAGTAGCCGTTCACGTAGTCTTTGGCGATGATTTCCTGGGCTTCCTTAAGCATGGTGGAGCGCTCCTCAGGATCGGTGGTCCCGTTCAGCTTGGTCATCAGCTCTTGGAAAGCGGGGTTGTCATACTGAAAGTAGTAATCGGGCCGCGCATAGATACCGATATCCATCGGCTCCGTGTGGCTGATGATGGTCATGCCAAAATCCTTGCCGCGGAACACCGTTTCCAACCACTGCGCCCATTCGACGTTGATGATCTCGGCGGTGATACCGACTTCGGCCAGCTGCGCGGCAATGATTTCGCCACCACGACGGGCATAGGACGGGGGCGGCAGGTGCAGCGTGGTTTCAAACCCGTCCGCCATCCCGGCCTCTTCCAGCAGGGCCTTGGCCTTAGCCGGATCGTATTCCGAGATCCCCGTGAGATCGACGTAATCGGGGTTATGGGGCGCGAAATGCGTCCCGATCGGCGTACCAAGCCCGAACATGGCCCCGTCGATGACCGATTGCCGGTTGATCGCATGGGCCACGGCCTCGCGCACCTTGACGTTATCGAACGGCGGGCGCTTGTTGTTCATGGCAAGGATGGTTTCACCCTCGGTCGATCCGACCAGCACCTGGAACCGCGCATCGGCTTCGAACTGCGGCAGGTTTTCTGGCGCGGGAAAGCCCGCGAAGGCGTCGATATCCTCGGCCATCATCGCGGCAAAGGCGGCCGTCGGGTCAGAGATGAACTTGAAGGTGGCACTGTCCAGCATGGCCGGCTCACCCCAGTAATCCGCGTATTTCTCGATCTGGATGCTGTCGCCCTGCGACCAGCTCACGAATTTGAACGCGCCGGTGCCGATGGGCGTCGACTTGATGTCATCGATGCTTTCGGGCGCCACGATCACCGCGTCGCCCCATGCCATGTTGAACAGGAACAGACCGTTCGGCTCGCTCAGCGTGACCTTGACGGTCAGCGGATCGACGACTTCGACCGTGTCAATCGCGGTGAACAGGGCCTTTTGCGCGTTTACGCTGTCTTCGGCACGGGCACGATCAAGGCTGAACTTTACGTCTTCGCCATCCATCGTGGTGCCATCGTGAAACGTCACACCATCGCGCAGCTTGAACGTATAGGTCAGCCCGTCTTCGGAGATTTCCCAGCTTTCGGCCAGCCCGGGAATGATAGACCCGTCAGAGGCAAAGCGCGTCAGGCCCTCGAAGATGTTGGAATAGGTCACCGAGTCGATGGCCCCCGCGGCGGCCGAGGTCGGATCGAGATGGGGCGGCTCAAGTTGCATGGCGACGGTGGCGCTGGTCTGAGCCTGCGCGGCTCCCAGTCCGGCCATCAGGGCCACGGCGCTTGCCAAGGCCAGCCTTGAGAAAGAAGTCATGATGAATTTCCCTATTGGTTGCGACAGGTTCCGGTTTTCCGGTTACACAAGACAGAAACAGTCTTGGCCGAGATTGTCGCGGATACAAGCCAAACTTGGCCTCAAAGCCGGACGGAGAACGAAAAACCTAGTGTTTTCAGTCACCCGCCCGCTTGCGAGGCGCGTGCCTTTCCGCCGGTCCCAACCCCGCTAAAAGACAAACCTTTTCAAAGCGGCCAATCCCGTGTATGGGCGGCCAATCTGAGACGATGTGCCCGGACCCTGGCACGCGGATGAAGGTATAAGGGTCGGCGGCAATGGGGCCGCCATGCAAACGGGAGACCCGGAACGCCGGGAGTGCTCCCAATCAGGATACGATGATGTTTAACACAACGACAAAAAGCATGCAGTGGGGCGAAGAGACGCTCACGCTGGAAACCGGCAAGGTTGCGCGTCAGGCCGACGGTACCGTGATTGCCACGCTGGGCGAAACCAGCGTCATGGCGAACGTGACCTTTGCCAAGGCACCCAAGCCCGGTCAGGATTTCTTTCCGCTGACCGTTCATTATCAGGAAAAATATTACGCGGCCGGCAAGATCCCCGGCGGCTTCTTCAAGCGCGAAGCACGTCCGACCGAAAAGGAAACGCTGACGGCCCGCCTGATCGACCGCCCGATCCGCCCGCTCTTTGTGCCCGGCTTCAAGAACGAAGTTCTGGTCATGTGCACCGTGCTCTCGCACGATCTGGTCAACGACCCCGATATCGTCGCGATGATCGCCGCGTCGGCTGCCCTGACGATTTCCGGCGCGCCGTTCCGTGGCCCGATCGCCGGTGCCCGCGTTGGCTTTGAGGATGGCGAATACATCCTGAACCCGACTGTCGACGACATGCAGGACCTGCGCCTGAACCCCGAGCAGCGTCTCGACCTCGTCGTGGCCGGCACCAAAGACGCCGTCATGATGGTCGAATCCGAAGCTTACGAGCTTTCCGAAGCAGAAATGCTTGGCGCGGTGAACTTTGCGCATGAGCAGATCCAGCCGGTGATCGACCTGATCATCTCGCTGGCCGAAGAAGCGGCGAAAGAGCCCTTTGATTTCGACGCACCGGACTATTCCGAGCTGTACGAAGCTGTCAAAGCCGCCGGCGAAACGCAGATGCGCGAAGCCTTCGCGCTGACCGACAAGCAAGAGCGCACAACGGCCGTTGCCGCTGCGCGCGAAGCGATCATCGCGTCGCTGACCGAAGAGCAGGCAGAGGACGCGAACCTCGGTTCCGCCATGAAAAAGCTCGAAGCAGGCATCCTGCGTGGCGACGTGGTGAAAACCGGCAAGCGGATCGACGGCCGTTCCACCACCGACATCCGTCCGATCGTTGCGGAAACCGGCCTTCTGCCGCGAACCCACGGTTCGGCGCTTTTCACCCGTGGTGAAACGCAAGGCTTGGTCGTGACCACGCTCGGCACCGGCGATGACGAACAGTTCATCGACGCGCTGCACGGCAACTTCAAGTCGAACTTCCTGCTGCACTACAACTTCCCTCCCTACTCGGTGGGTGAAGTAGGCCGCGTCGGTTCGCCCGGTCGCCGCGAAATCGGCCACGGCAAGCTGGCATGGCGCGCGCTTCAGGCGGTTCTCCCGGCTTCGACCGATTTCCCCTACACGATCCGTGTCGTGTCCGAGATCACCGAATCCAACGGCTCCTCCTCCATGGCTTCCGTCTGCGGCGGTTCGCTGTCGATGATGGATGCAGGCGTTCCGCTCAAGGCACCGGTGGCCGGTGTCGCGATGGGTCTGATCCTCGAAGACGACGGTTCCTACGCGATCCTGTCAGACATCCTTGGGGACGAAGACCACCTCGGCGACATGGACTTCAAGGTCGCAGGTACCGAGAACGGCATCACTTCGCTCCAGATGGACATCAAGGTTGCCGGCATCACGCCCGAAATCATGGAGAAAGCACTGGCCCAGGCCAAGGACGGCCGTATCCACATCCTCGGCGAGATGAACAAGGCCCTTTCCAGCGCAGGCGAGTTCAGCGCCCACGCACCGCGCATCGAAACCATGCAGGTGCCCACCGACAAGATCCGTGAAGTGATCGGGTCGGGCGGCAAGGTGATCCGCGAGATCGTCGAAGTTTCGGGTGCCAAGGTCGACATCAACGACGACGGCATCATCAAGATCGCCAGCCCCAACAACGACTCGATCCAGAAGGCCTATGACATGATCCATTCGATCGTGGCAGAGCCGGAAGAGGGCAAGGTCTACAAGGGCAAGGTCGTGAAGATCGTCGATTTCGGCGCCTTCGTGAACTTCTTCGGCAAGCGTGACGGCCT
>JAAEZD010000085.1:0-2936 GCA_018223035.1 Paracoccaceae bacterium | reverse complement strand
ACGCGGACCTTCACGTTGTAGTCGATCACGCGTTTCACCGGCACGAGTACCTTCATTGGCGTGGTCTCCTTGAGTTTTGCGATAAGGTTTCAACCGAGCTAACGGTCTTTGAATTCTGGAGCTCTTTTTTCCGAAAACGCTTTCATCGCCTCGGGAAAGTCATGCGCGCACAGCAAAACGCTTTGGGCATCGCGCTCGATATCCAGCGCCTCGAGATAGCTGCACTCGGCTGCGGCGCGCATCACACGCTTGGCGGTCTGAACGCCAAACATCGGGTGCGTTGCAATCTCGCGGGCAATTTCCAACGCCCGTACCTCGACCTGGTTGGCCGGCACGCATTCTTCGACAACGCGCAGGTCCCTAGCGGTGCGCCCGTCGATTTCACGGCCCGTGAGCACCAGCATCCGCGCCACCCCCGCACCGGCACGCTGTTGAAGCAGCCAGCTAGATCCCGTGTCAGGACAGCCGCCGACGCGCGCAAAAACTTCGCACAGCCGGGCATCTTCGGCAGCAACGACAATGTCCGCCGACAAGGCCAGGCTTAGACCCGCGCCAAAAGCCACGCCGCATACCGCGGAAATCAAGGGTTTACAAAACAGATAGGCCGCGCGTCCGCCATCGTGCACGCGGTCCACCATTTCCGATGTCGCCCTTGCGCCTTTCGCGATCTCAGACTGAAACCCGACAAGATCGCCGCCGCTGCTGAAATGATCGCCACCGGTCATAACAACGACACGGATCGTATCGTCCCGTTCGGCTTCGCGCAGGAGCGCCACCAGTTCTTCGACGAACCCGATGCTGTAAGGGTTGCGTTTTGTCGGCTGAAGAAACCGCAGGATTCCGACAGGGCCTTCCCTGTCCAGACGAATAAGTTCAGTCATTCAAGCCTCCATCAGGTCCCAGTCCAGACGGGTGCTCGTTTTTCAGCGAAGGCCTTGGGGCCTTCAATCGCGTCGTTGCTGGCGTAAACCACTTCGTGCAGGCGCTTGCCCTCTTCCAGACCACCGGCACAGCCCAGATCCATGGTTGCGCGAACACTGCCTTTCGCGGCAACAACCGACAGCGGGGCCGCGCTGGCAATGCGTTTGGCAAGGTCGAAGGCCCGTGCGCGGACAGCATCGGGGGTGTCTTCGATATAGTTGGTGAACCCGTATTCGTGCAGGCGCTCGATCGGCATCAGGTCGCCGGTCAGAACGATCTCCATAAGGATGGGCTGTGGCAGCATGGACAATGCCGGCGATGCCCAGGGCGATCCACGACCGATCTTTACTTCGGTGATACCGACCTTGGTCCCCTTGAGACCGACCCGCAGATCGCAATTCAAGGTCAGCATCATGCCGCCCGCCATCAAAGACCCGGTCATCGCCGCGATGATCGGTTTCTTGCAGGCGCGCATGGTTTCGTGAAACGGATCGCGCATCTTGGACAGGATATCGACACCCTCGTCCCGCGCGATCTGGGTGGCTTCCTTCAGATCCAGCCCGGCACAGAACACGCCGCAATCGGCCGAGGTCAGTATTGCCGCGCGAATGCTGTCATCCGCCTCGATCTTCTCCCAGGCATCCGTCAGCCCGTTCGTTGCGGCCACGGAAAGTGCGTTCTTGCGTTCGGGCCGGTTGATACAGACGGTTGCGATGCCGTCTTCGATCTTCACATCAATGGGGCTCATAGCATTAACTTCGTTATTCATGGACTGTATTTGTGCGAAAAATCCCCGCGGCATGGGTGCCGCGGGGATGCTTGTGTTCATTCGACTGAGAACGACTCGGAGCTTTCCTTGATCACTTCCCAAACGATATCGAGGTAATCGGCGCTCCAGTCGGTAAGCGGAACCCAGGTCTCGCCATCCCACTGTTCGACCCGGGTCTTGCCACCGCCGCCATGGTCTTCCGCGGTCACCGTGACCGGCGCCATGAGACCGTTGCCGTCGAAGTTCTCGATCGCTTCATAGCCCGCTTTCATGCTCTCTGGCGTCAACGGCCATCCGTTCTCCTCGATCGCGATACGGGCAGCTTCGAAACCGACCGAATAGATCGCAAGACCGGTGTTGTAGTAGACATCGTGCACCAAGCTCTCGGGGCCGCTGCCTTCGCCATTGGCATAGTAGGTGTCCAGCATCGTCTTGACGAGCGGGACTTCCTGGCCGCCGGCCACGTTGGTCCCGCGCAGGATGCCTTTCGCCTCTTCCGCGCCGATATTGGCGATATCGACTTCGTTCAGCCAGTTCACCGACAGATAGCGGTCGATCGGGAAACGGTTGCGGCGCATTTCCTTCGAGGCGACCACATGTCCGCCCGCCAGTAGCCAGCTGATCACATAGTCGGGCTTGTCGCGGCGGATTTTGCTCCATGCGCCGGCTTGATCCGACCCGGGAAGCGGCACGGGATAAAGCTCCAGTTCGAACCCTTCCTTCTCGGAAAGCGTTTTCAGGATCTCGATCGGTTCCTGGCCAAAGGGGTAGTCCAGATAGATGAACCCGATCTTCGCATCGCTCAGATCACCGCCCATCTGCTCCTTGATGAATGCAACGTCGTTCGCCGCCTGCTGCCAATAGGTCGGGCCGACCGGGAAAACCCATTCGAACACCTCGCCATCCACGGCGTCACCCCGACCGACGAACGATTGCATCAGGATGTTACCGTCTCTCATTGCACGGGGCAGAACCGCATTCGTGACCGGCGTCGAGAGCATGTTGAAAATGAATACACCTTCACGCTTGAGCTGCTCGTAGCATTCCACGCCGCGCTGCGGTTCGTTGCCGTGATCGCGCACGATGATTTCCACCGGATGCCCTTCGATACCACCGTTTTCGTTGGTATACATCGCGAGGTCCTGAGCGGCCTGGGCCACCTGAGGCGAAATGAAGGTGTAGGACTTGCTGAGGTCGAAGCAGAGTCCGAAGCGGATCGGCTCCTTGTCCTGCGCTGAGGCCACAG
>JAAEZD010000036.1:0-33071 GCA_018223035.1 Paracoccaceae bacterium | reverse complement strand
AATTTGCGGGACAAATCTATCCCAGTTGGTGGACCACTTTCAGGGGGCTACTCCACGCCCGTGCCGGATATCGGTGATTGCACGGGTCATCGAACCCGAAGAAATCGACGAGAAGGTGCCAGAGATGATCGCCGGGCGAACACGCGGACGCGACGTCGTTGCATTCTGCGGGGGCCGGGACTGGAATGGCGTCCTGATCTAACAAGATCGTTCTGAAATCCGTAAAGATGTCGGAACTTGACGCAGACGATTTCCTGTTCTGATAGGGTGCCTGGCGAGGGCCGTCTATAGTTGCGACCGTCCCAGTGGCATTGCCATTTGTGGTCCGCTCAGGCACGAAGGCACGGCGGTCACGTCTTGAATCTAGACTTCCGGAAAATCTCTAACAGGGTGGTTCAAACGGCGCTACCAGATCAGATCAAAACCTGCTTTTACACCAACAGTACTCTTCACAAAATCTAACACATTAACGAACCCACAAGTAGCGTTCTCCACGCCAGTCAACGTAGGTAAATGTGTAGCCGTTGCTTGTTTCAGTCGCAACCACGCGACCAAAAGTCCTCATTATCCAGTAGCCGACAAACGACAACTCTAATGAGCGATTTAATGCTTCCCGTTTCTGATCAGAACACAATGCTCATACCCCTACGTAAAGGAATGCTTGCACTGTAACCCTCATTGAGCAAGTTTTTTTTCCTGACCCTTTGACCTGCTCCCCTGAGTGTCCGCGTTCTTTAGTTCGCTCTGTTCAGGTTTTGGTCCTCTACTTGAACTGATGCGGTGGATGCCCCCACCAACGGCATCTCATATGCCATGATGGTTCGATTGGAACCGAACGGAGGGCACACCTATGACGACAAATATCAGCATGCTGGCGATCGACCTTGCGAAGGGTAGCTTTCAGGTCTGCGCCGTCGGGCCGGAGGGACGTGTGTGGATGACCCCTGTTTGGCAAGCAATATCTTCGGTTGGTCGGCGGGGTCTTCGATCGGACGTGTGTCAGGCCTCTGAGCGTGGCCTTCAATGACGCCACGGGCCAGTATGCTGTTCGGAAGGCTGGGTTCACATCGGTTCAGAGGGCATCGCCAACTTGATTGGGGTCCCGTGGCTGTCTAAACGTTTTTGATGAGCGCTCCATCCACCATGCCCCGCCTGAAAGGTTACCGCTTCCCACGCGAGATCGTCGCCTATGCGGTCTGGGTCTACCACCGCTTCGCGCTCAGCACAGCAGATGTCGAGGACTTGCTCGCCGAACGAGGCGTGACGGTCAGTCGAGAGACTGTCCGGAAATGGGTGAACCGCTTTGGTTGCCATTTCGCCAATTGTATCAAACGCGATAGGCCTTCGGCGGCCGACAAATGGCATCTAGACGAAGTCGTTATCCCGATAAACGGTCGCAAATACTGGCTCTGGCGTGCAGTGGACGCGAACGGGGATGTGCAGGATATTCTCGTGCAACCTCAGCGCAATGCCAAGGCCGCGCGACGTTTCCTAAAGCGACTGATCGCCCGGTTCGGCGAGCCCCGGGTCATCGTGACGGACAAGTTGCGCAGCTATTTCAAGCCTATCCGCGAGCTTGCACCGAACGCGGATCATCGCGCGCACAAGGGTTTGAACAATCGAATTGAGGGCTCGCACAGGCCGACACGAAGGCGCGAGAAAGTGATGGGCCGGTTCAAATCGCCTAGACAGGCACAGAGATTCCTCGCCGCTCACGATCAGGCAAACACGATCTTCCGCCCCCGGCGCTATCGGATCTCCGCAATCTCTTACCGCCACGCCAGGGCCGATGCTTTCGACCTCTGGAATACCTATGCAGCGGATATGGCCGCTTGAGAACCTGCTGGTTAGCTCTTCTCACTCGCACGAAAACAAGTTGGCAATGCCCCTACATGGCCTCGGCCTTCGGGATCTTCCTGATGCGCCAGGCTTTCAAATCCGTCCCGCAGGAACTGGATGACGCAGCGCGCGTCGAGGGCTGTTCCATGATGAGCGTGCTGTGGTGCGTCTACGTGCCCGCCGCGCGGCCCACCTACATTGCTTATGCGCTGGTGTCAGTCGCAACGCATTGGAACAACTTCCTCTGGCCGTTGATCGTCACGAACACGGACCGGACCCGGCCCTTGACGGTTGGACTGTCGATCTTCGGCGCACCCGAGAACGGCGTGGACATCTCGGTCATTTCCGCCGCGACCCTGATGGTGATCGCGCCGTTGATGATCCTATTCCTCGTCTTCCAGCGCCAGTTCGTTCAGGCCTTCCTGACCGCAGGGCTGAAATAGGTGCGGACAGACCCCATCCCGGCCGTGCAGGCCGCCACGCCAGCAAGGTGACCCCAAGAACATCGTCCAACCTTCCGATATCCGCCTGACAGCCGGGCACCCTGGTTGAAGTGCTCGATACCCATGCGATTCTTGCCCCGGCGCTGGAACACATGCAGCGACACGTCCCGGACATCGCGCGCCTTGTCATCACCGGGACCTGTCGCACTGGGGCGAGAGGTCGGCCTATGACACGCGGCGCTTTCTGCGTCTGACGGTCAAAGGCCCAAACCGCAGAGACCTTATCACTCTCGTTGGTTTAGGCAACGAGCATTTTCTTGTTCATGACGGCATCAGTTTTCAGCAGAAACTTACTTTATAACCCCCTTCCGAGTTCGGCAACTACGTCAATTTGTTGAGACGAAATAGATCGTCAGAGAGTTTTTCAACGGCATCAGCCCATTATGAGGGATGCTATGCCATGAACGAACGTCCGCTTTTCGAGGTCAGGCAAAAACCTGTGGCTCTTACGACGGATAGTAAGAACAGCGACCCCGAGAGAAAAGCCCGGGGTCTGTACGAGAAAAATGGCCGCGTCCCTCCGGGCGCGGCCATTTCCCTGATTGAAGTGAAACTGGATCAGTCGCCAGGTTTTCTCGGTGCCTGGGATGCGGTGCTCTTAACCTTACGGAGCGCGACCTTGTTGTCGATCTGGTCAACCGTCGCGAGCACGGTGGCAACGCGCTTGGCATCCGGCGGATGAGTGCCCCAGAAGGACAGCTTGCCAGCAGAAGCCTTGGCAGGTTCCGGGCGAGCGAAGAATTTCGCGCCAGCAACCGGATCGTAGCCCGCGGCATGCGCGATGCGCGTGCCGAGCGTGTCACTCTCCAGTTCATAGCTTTGTGAATAGGCCATCTGGCCTGCAGCAGCCCCGATCATCATGCTGTCATTGACGACCGACGTGTCGTAGTAGGTCCCATAAGGAGTAGTCTGGGCGGTGGCCGCTGCGGCTACAGCACCGAGGATGATCGCGCCGGCGAGAGCCTGCTGTTGCTGCTTCTCGATGTGGCGGCCGATCAGGTGGCCATACTCGTGGCTCATGACGAAGGCGACCTCGTCATCGTTCACCGAGTCCCGCAGCAGGGGCATCGACAGGCGGATCACCGGTTGTTTGTCCTTATAGGTGAAATAGGCGTTACGTTCACTCATGTCGCGGTCGATGGCCACGTTGACATTGCAGTTCACCCCCGCCTGGTCAGCAGCCGCTTGCTCGCATACAGCTTTCCCAACCGGTGCGATTTTGCGGGCGACCCGTGCGAACCGGGCTTCCGCGGCGCTGTTGGAAATCTGGCGGCGAGCACCTTCTTTCCGAGCGTCCGCGAACATCAGCGCGGCCTTCTGGCTTTGGGACTCACCCAGCTCGGGTAGTTCATAGGTGGTTCCGCATGCGGTGAGCAGCGGGAAGCCCATAACCGACAAAAGCCGGAAAAAATTCTTCATTGGTATCCTCATTCCCTTTTCTGTGGCTGGAGCGTCACGAATTTCTGTTTCGTGTCAAAAGGGGGGCTCTAATTTCCCGATATTGCTGGAAAATAAGCCGCAGGCAGGAAACGATAATCAGGTATCGCCATGATTGTTTTGAGGTAGTGAGAGCGCCACCAGCGGTCGTCGGCGGCGCTCCTCGTATAAATTGTGCGGCGCGCTTAATGGCTCTGTGTTGGATCGCTGAAAAGGTCCGCTTCGAACCCAAAACGATCATTGCCACTGAAGAAGCCCGCCAGGTCCGCCAGCTGAGAAAGCAGATTCTGTGATCACCTACCAAACCTCTCAAGGAGACGGTTTCAGGTGCGGAAAAAGCGAAGTCGTGGTCTGATCCGATAACGGCCCGGGTCGTATCTGAGACACATATTTCTCCACGGTCAGCCACTGCAGTTACACGCGCGGCTTTGTTTACGACGCTACCGAAGAAATCTTCGTTTGTCCGGATAACGTCACCAGTGTGTATTCCTACGCGGAGACCGATCTTCGGCTCTCGATCCTGCTTCGACAGCCTGTTCTGAATGACCTTCGCCGCAATCATTGCTGAACGTGCTGACGAAAACCTAGACATCGTCCCGTCGCCGAGAGACTTAACAAATATTCCGTCATTTTCTTCGATTATGACCTTCAGTTCGTCAAAGTGCTTGGCAACAATCCGCGACCACGCTCGGTCTCCTATGGCCTCTGCAATTGGCGAAGAGTTCACTATATCGGTGAACATGATGGATGCCAGACCTTCGGTTTGTTCGATGCAGAACTCTTGACTGACGGCATCGAGAAGTTCTTGAATTGCTCGGTGAGAATGTCCGATGCTCGCTTCATTCGATGAAGGTAACGATGCGTGTCGATGAACGACTTTCCAGGAGCCGTTCTCGAGGGTAAAGACTAATGTCGTGCGGAAATCTACTGGTTCAGACCGGTTTTGAAACCAGAAGCGATTAGTGAAAAAGAACCAGCCGAGATCGCCAGCTTCGAAGGCCTCGGCTAGTAGGTCCTGTTTCTTGAGAACCGAAGGCACTTCCTGGAAATGCCGCCCGATGGCGTCTCGGACCGCGTGCCCCGCCCAGACCTCCCCATCGGCAGACCCTACGAAGCGCAGTTCGGATGCTTCAGATAGGTAATTCCTAAGCTCGGCTTCGCTGCGCGTTAGCAGCGCTTTGTACCAGCGTCGCGAAATAGCAAGGAGTTCTGGAGACTCTCTAAACATTGTCAGCAGCCATGAAAGGCGCGGATGGTTCATCGCGGGAGTTCCAACGGCAAACCAGGTAAGAGCTCATTCCACACATTGATAAATGTCATGCAAGAAACGCTTCTCAGGCTGAAGCGTAGGTGAACCGAATTTCTAGCTCAAGCTTTAGGTGCCTACGTTGGGATAGTGATGAAAAAGTCGTCGCTCAAAGCGTTCTGACTGGCGCCCAGAGGGAGCCCATTGCCATCGACTGGCCGTGATTGCGTGGGCGAGCAATCGTCGGGCCAACGATTTGGCACCGGCTGAATAGGCTTTTACAGGTTAACGCTGCGTCCCAAGTTTCCTCAATGTCGCGACTGGCAGCCTGTCCCGGGGCGACAGGCTCGAAGTTGGGCGTCAAGAGGTCTCGCCGGATACGTGGGACGCCCTCTCTCTTACCCAAGCGCCGCTTTGACCATTCGGCCGCCACCGGATGGAAGCGCTTAACGTGTGGAATGCACCGCCAGCATCTCCCAAGGCTTTCATCAATGGCGCTGACGGCCTATCCTTCGGCAAACGTGACAATTCCCGCCGTGGCTGTCGTAAATCATGTCAACATCATCGCGCCGGCCAAGCCCGACCTAGCCGTGGCGCTTGAGTACGTTTTTGCATTTCTGCGCAGTACGGCTGCGGATGAGATCTTCCGATGCATGAGTGGAAGCATTTCTGTCTCTGCGACTGAGTTACAAGCGATGCCCCTGCCCCGGCCAATCCTCTGATTGGTCTCGCGCAACGGATTGCAGATGGCGCATCACGCGACGAAATTGAACACGAATGCTGGCGGTTCGTTAAGGAAGGGCTCGCATAGTCGCGATGGTTAACGGACAGTAAACTTTCCATTTTTTGCGCATCTGTCGGTCATCATTGAGCCGCAGTCATTCGTTAACTGTTCCGCATGACGAACAGATTGACAGACAGTGAGCGAAAACGCCTGGGTCTACTGCCGCAGGCAGATCAGGCCCGACCGCGGCTAGCTTATCAAAACCCACGTTTCAAAAAGCGATCATATCGATCCCGACTGCGGAAACGCGGAATAAATATGCGGCTACTACCAATCATCGTGCTGGGTATTTTGTTTCTGGGACACAAAGTTCTGGAGCGTTTTCCGGAATACACTGGCAAGTTGGTGAACATCTCGGCAGTCAAGACTGTTTCCGGGCCAGTTACGCATATCCGTGACGGGGATACGATTGAAGTGTCCAACGTGCCGATCCGATTTGGATCTCTGGATTGCGCGGAACGCGGAACCCGAGGAGGTCGGATCGCGACCGCTCGGATGATTGATCTGGTCCAGGGAAAGAGACTCACCTGCAGTCTAAACGGTCGCAAAAGTTATGACCGCCATATCGGGAGCTGTTCACTGCCTGACGGGCGAGATGTCGCAGCGGTTTTGATTTCCGAGGGCGTCTGCAGGCGGTTTTGGTGACTTTCGAAACTTCCAGACTTGAGAGCGGGTGTGGTTTCTAAACAATCCTTGATTGCAGTTTGTGATTAAGTTCCAAAATTTGAACCTGGACAGTTGCAGTGGTTTTCCGAGTGAGTAAGCTCATGAAAGGGTATACCCCCGGCGCATGTGAGCTTTCCTTACCGGCATGATGAATTTGGTCTGACCCTCGACCGTCGCAGACCATAGCCGGTTTAGTATTTAGCTCGTTGAAAGGCGTGAATATCCCTGGTGTGACCATGTTGGCTTGAAAGTCAAAATCTGATGGACCTCGCCCGACATCGAACCTCCATGAAACACTCGGACGGCCTCGTAACATCGCGGTAAACCACAAAGTCGAGCCATGAGGATTTTTCTGAGATATCTAACCTAATATGTTGATAATGTTTACTTTGTTTCTTGCAGGTCGTGGCTGTGTGTATACACTTTGCAGACGATCACCGAAAAGAATACCAGAGTTACGCGGTTCAAGATGGTTAAACATGTAAGCGATGTACGCGCTATCCTTGGTCCGGAGCCTTTCACAGGGCGCAGCACCGAAGCTGAAGGGACAACTATTTTCAGCTACCATTTTCTTGAAGGGAAAAATCTTCCCGACAGCTTGTCGTATTCCACTTCCGACATCTACCCCCTGTCAGAGGAAGAGAGATCGCAATTTCGGCAGGCCTTGGACAAGATTGAAGCCGCAGCGAATGTTGTGTTTGTTGAGGCCCACAAACCCGCCACTTTCGATATCGTCAGCGTTTCGGGGTCCGATTGGGGTGGTTGGTTCCAGCGCTCGTACAGTGTGGGTGGAGAAGTCGCTATTGACGACCAGCACATGCATGTTTACCTCCACGAGATGATGCATGCACTCGGTTTCGACCATCCGCACGAAGGAAAATTCCAGCTCAAGACGAAATTCGATCACGCCGAGAACACTGTCCTAACATACACAGGCCGTGGCGACGGGGAGCTGGGAAAACTAGACGTCGAGGCGCTGGAGATTCGCTACGGAGAAGCTGTCAATAAATCAAAGTGGAACTTGGGCTTTGAAAAAAGCACGCTCGTCATCGATGCCGACGGCAAGGATAATGTGATCGATCTGCCCAACGCGAAATCCATCGTTCGGGCTAGAAATGGCGATGATGAGGTGAATGGCAGCTCATCCAAAGATAAGATCTTCGGGAATAAGGGGGATGACACTCTTTCAGGGAGCGCAGGTGACGACATTCTTATCGGAGGCCAGGGCGCTGACAGACTCCTTGATGAAGGAGGGGCCGACATCCTAAAGGGTGGCGGCGGAAACGACGAGCTCGATGGTGGGTTTGGAGACGACAAGATCATTGGCGGCAAGGGCGACGATGTTCTTGTTGGCGGGTATGGAAACGACACCTTCGTGTTCAAGGGCCGCTTTGGAAGTGATGTCGTGATCGATTTTGATCCGGGCGACACTGCTATCTTTGCAAAAAAGTTCGCCAGTCGCTTCGAAACTGTCGAGGACTTCCTGGACAGTAAGGCATCTGTCTCTGAGAACGGTGTGATCGTTGACCTCGGCAATAAGGGTAGCGTGCTGATGTCGGACGTAACTGACGCAAGCTCTCTCTATGAAAACATCGATTTCATTTAATCGAACGGACAGCGAATATTCTCTGCGAAGTCGAGCAGCCCTTCTCTTTGTCATCTCCATAGCCGTAAACCTGATCTGGCCAACAAACTGGGCTGTTCGTTCCTGGTCTTGGAATTTGTCCTTACGTTGGCTCTACAGCCGACGATTTGGCGATGGATGGAGTTTGTTTCAAACCCTTTTCTTCTGGCAGCGCCTTCCAGAACGACAAAAGAAAACGGAGGGAGACCATGACCGCCTGCCAGATCACCTCTGGGCTGCTGTGGAAGAACGTAAAAGAATGGGGTTTGGTCATGGCGGGAGACTACGAAACCGCCCAAAGTCTCCATCGGATTCCTTCTGATACAGCCCGCTACCGGCATACACCTGACGAAGCAAGACAACCGAAGCTCGCTCGCAACAAAAATACCCCATACTACCTGTTTTCACATCAAAAACCTTGCTTTGTGAACGGGCGTTAGGTATTGAAAAGGCACGATAATCTGGTTGGGGAATGTCGCGCAATGTTCCGGGGGAACAGTACAGCGGTTTGTGCAAAGTTTGGTACACGCTTCTGCGCGGCCGAGGGTTTTACCTGCGTATTTTTCCCTCTTTGCAGGCGAAATGGAGAGTAACTTGTCTGAAGAATTTGTTAGAACGACGCATACTGTCATCGATGGCGAAGGCTATGAGTGGGATATCACTGGCGACGGCTCCATCTATGACGGAAGCGACGATGCCTTCGATTATGGCATGGAATTCTATGGCCTCTCGAGCGCCTACTACCTGATCTCGAAAGGCGGCGGCATCTACAGTACCTTGCCCTACCTAAACTACTCCGGCCTCTATTTGGAACGCCAGATCCAGGTTTCCAACACCTACGGTTACGCGCGCTTTCTTGACAGCATCACAAACGTTTCTGACAGCACGGTGACGTATACCTACCAACTCATCACCGACTTCGGTGCTGATGGCAATATCGCAACCAACACTTCCAGCGGCGATGCAGCAGTTACTAGCGAGGACAGCTGGGTCGCAGTCTATGACAGTACAGATGCAACCACATCAGCAGGTGTTATCTTTAGCAACGAGAATGGGTCTGGCGGCGGCGATCTGGCGCTCAGCTACGACGACCTTTCTTACCAATACGAGGTGACCCTGGCGCCGGGCGAGACTGTCTCCTTCATGTCGTTCGCGGCACAGGGCGAGAGCGTAAGTGACCTTAGCAGCATTCTTAACGACCTCAAAAAACTGCCGGCAAACGCTCTCGAGGGCCTGGCAGCCGAGCAAATCGAGACCGTGGTCAACTGGAAGCTGCCGAACATGTCCCTCGAACTCGAGGGAACCTCGGGTGATGACGACCTATATGGTGCCAGCGCGGCCGATACACTCCGAGGCCTTGCCGGAAATGACCTGCTTTCCGGCGCCAGAGGTGACGACGAACTACGTGGCGGCTTCGGCTCTGACACCCTGTTCGGCGGTGATGGTGACGACTTGGTGTTTGGCGACGGAACAGTCATGTCAGTCACAACATCGACCATCGAAACGCTATCGACCGAAGAGCAGATCGCCGTCAGCCTGACCGCGAAGGACGCGGATTTCGGCAAGAGCACCAAGATCTCTGGCTTCATATCGCGGCAGGAAGTTGTCTCCGACAACGTCGACCTTGTCTTTGCTATTGATGTGTCCGGTAGTACAAGCTCCACCTTCAGCGGCTCGGTGAACGTAGGAGACCTGAACGGCGATGGTTACAGCAACACGGTTCTTGACGCCGAGATTGCGTCCTTCGAGGCGTTGCACGCGTCTATCATTAACGATGCGAACCTGCCGGACGCGGCAATCACGATCGTCCCGTTCGAGTCGAACTCGTTTACCTCTCAGACCTTCACTGCAACGCAGGATGTGAACGGCAACGGAACAGCTGATGTTCTTGAATATGTCCGTCAACTTCAGGACAATGGCGGAACCGACTTCGAAAGCGCGTTGCAGTCTTCTCTGTCTCACTTCAAGTCTTCGGATGCGGGGCAAAAAATTCTCTATTTCTTGTCTGACGGTGGCAACAACGAGGGCGGCAGCCTGACCGAAGAGGTCGCAGAGCTTCTTGCAGAAGGCGTTCAAATTCAGAGCTTTGGCGTTGGCAACAATGCCGTGGAGGCTGACCTCGATGTAGTGGACGACGGTCTCAGCAATGGTTCCACCACGATCGTGCTTGATCCATCCAGTCTCTCTGACGAATTGCTGGACCCGGGAATCGACGAGACCGACCTCGAGTCTCTCACCATTTACCTAAATGATGTGGCCGTCGCGACAATCGATCCCGCAGACCTCGCGATTACTCCTTTTGGACTGCGCTACTTTGAATTCCAACTGGCCGGCATGCACGCCAAGAGTGACGACAAAGTCGAGGTGCGCGCAGTCGCAAATGATGGCGCCAGCACTGTGATTTCGACCACGCAGGTCATCGAACACCTGAGTGGGAAGGACAAAGGCGACAAGTTGCACGGAAACGACGGAAACGACACCCTTGATGGCGCGGCAGGCAACGACATCCTGATGGGTGGCGCAGGCGCGGATAAGCTGATCGGCGGTCAGGGCAAGGACTCTGCAAGCTACGCGGATGCAGAGTCCGCTGTCGTCGCAGACCTATCGGGCGCGACGACAGCGCATGGTGACGCAGTAGGGGATTCCTACTTCTCGATCGAAAGCCTGATTGGCAGTAGCTATCACGACGTGCTGACCGGAAATGGCAAAGCTAACACCATTCGCGGGCTGAATGGCAGTGACACCCTTTCCGGAGAGGGTGGCAAGGATTTTCTCATCGGCAATCGCGGTAACGACAACCTGAACGGCGGCCGTGGCAAGGACACATTGCGCGGCGAGTCCGGGAATGACACATTAACCGGTGGCGCGAAGGCTGACCGTTTTGTGTTTGGGATCGGTGACGGACGCGATGTCATCACCGATTTCCAGGTCAGGGGAAAAGCAGAAAAAGTCGACTTGAAAGAATTTGAGGTTGCATCTTTCTCGGATTTGAAGGGTCTGATGTCGGACAAAAAGGGCAACACTGTGATAAATTTCGATGATGGCGAGCGCCTGATCCTGCAGAATTTGAGCACGAGTGACCTGAGCGCAAACGACTTCCTACTCTAAGGAAGATATCCATGCTCCGCACATTCCTTTCCGTTGCAATCCTGTGCCTCGGCACTGCACCCGCCTTCGCTCAGAACACTGAAACCGTCGATCTACCTGCGGGCCAGATCACGCTGCAGCAGGATGGTCTCGAGACCCGTGTTTCCGGCGGAAGCCAGCAGCTCGTGCTGGAGGCGGCCTATCTTCCCGATGTCTACGCCACCTGGCGGAACTCCGTCCTCCTCTTTGCAGTAATGGGTGGCACGGCCTGTCCGGGTCTTTTCCACTGGGTCACACTCGATGCGGCCGGCCTGCGCAGCACCGAGAGCTTCGGCACCTGCTCCGACCTTGGCGAGGTCGAGCAGACCGATGCCGGTCCTATGCTCAAACTCCCGCGCGGCGATGGCGGCTACTCCGGATTTCTCTTCAACGGCACCACGGTTATCGAACAGGAACTTGGCCTTGCCAGCGCCGGCGTTTCCCAGCCCTCCAATGCGTCCGCATGGAAAGGCTATACCGCCTACAAAGTTCTGACTTCTGCCGAGATGGAACCGGTGCTGTTGACGATCATGGATTGGAACACGTTAGACGACGTCAGGTGGGCTTCTTCTGTCTCCAATGACAGCATGACCCGCGACGGCGACTGGTTCGCCGCCGTCGGGTGTCAGCCTCACCTTTGCAGTGAGGTCGCATCCGGTGTTGCGATCTCTGCTCGGGATGGGCGCGTGATCACCGCCTTCTGGCGCAGGGGCGAGGGTGGCGTGATTTATGGTCAGCCTGACAGTGCCCTTCCGAACAAACTGCGCGAGCTTTTGCAGCGTTGAACCCTCGACCAAAGCGGAGCCTGCATGCCCAAGATCATCTCGCAGCGCTACGAGCGCGGGTCGATCATCATCACCTCAAACTTGCCCTTCGACGAATGGACCGAGGTCTTCGGATCCGAGCGCCTGACAGGCGCCATCCTGGATCGCCTGACACACCACGTCCATATGCCGAAGCAGATGAAAAGGCTATCCGATGTCTTGGGCCAGATAGATGGAGTCGGCCGGCTGAACTCTCGGCTCTCCATTAACACCGATATTCCTGTGCATATAGTGTGGCACCACACGAATACAGAGCTCCCTTGCCATTTGCCGGTGACAAAAACGATGATCTCGATCTTGGAAGAAGAGAGCGCCGAGCTTTCCGACTAAGCGAACGCAACGTGCCATCTGTATCCGCGATCGTATCGAATGGCCTTCAGGCAAGGCTTTGCATCATGTGCCCCCGGCATACTGATCTGTTGGACGAGATTTCCGCTCGCTCGCGGCAGCGAACGCGAACAGCATCAGCGTGCTGAGCACATAAAAGGTCGGCGCGACCGCGGGAACGAACCCCGTCCATCCTGAGATCTCAAAACCTGCGTTCTTGACCAGGAGCATTGTCGCAAAACCGGACCCGGTCGCAATCCAGATCGAAATCGCAAGGTCGGCCTGCGCTGCGGGCCGGTCTGAGGCCGCAACGTCCGGCATCAGCAGGGCTACAGCAACTGCAAGACCGCACAGGTCATAATCGTAGTTGTAGGGACAGATGCGGTTGTCCTTCGAGAGGGTGAGAGTGTTAGCGGTTTGCATGTATTGTCTCCTTCATCGCTACTGAGGAGATTGGTACGTCCATCAGGGCTCATAGCCTGACCCTGACTTGGCCTCAGGAGCATTGTAAGCGACGGCTGTGCCCCACGTTGTAGATCAACTCCGGCACTGCGGGGTGATACCCATCTCATGATGTGGAGCGCGTTTCGCAATGTGCTCGACAAACTCGTGTCTCAGACCTCTGGCCGCCTGCTGCATATGCTTGGCGGCAGTGAACGGATCAAGGAGGCCACCCCGGCGCAATAGCGCGGAGGCGTCATGGCCATACCTGGTCATGATCCAAACTGCGCTCGGGAATGCGGTCAGCCATCTGTTTGCCAATTTCTGTGTATGCGTGCTCGATCCCAAATTTTCTGCGGGAGCGGGTCGTGCCGCGAGATTTGCGTTTCCGTTGGCAATACCTCGAACCGACATACTCCCTATCACCACTTCACGCAGAAAGGATATCCAACGTGAACAAACCCATCATCCTCAGCACTACAAACGCCGCATTTTATGGCACCAGCGAGAGCGAGGTTACAGAAAGCGCCGCACGCTATCTGCTCAACCAGCTCACGCCCGATGTCGTGTATTGGCTTTCACAGAAAGATGATCTTATCCCGCTGTACATCCTATGCAGCCCGAGCATTGCGGAAGCGTCGGGAGAGTGCTTTTTCCTCCGAGTAACTGCGCATTATCAATCCGATGGAATGGAAATCTATTCCATACCCTGTGATGCGCTCCTGTCCGCACAGACAGACGAAGAAAAGCTCGAAGTCGTCGAGGCAGGTCTCGTAAACTGCATAGACACCTATTATGAATTTTTTTCAGGCGACACGCTTGGCAGCGCGGCCTGATCAGTTCTGAGATCCCTGACCAAGTGTTACGCCAAGCGCACCCCAGATGCGCGTGTCGACATAGCGGTCGGTGCCTCGGCGGGTCGAGCACACATGTTGCGGTGCTCGACCCGCAAATTTTGACCCCGCACGCGCCAAGGACGGCGAACGGCTTCCAGAATTCGGAACCCGTTTTTCTCAATGCCGCGTTAGCCGGTCATCGCAACGCGTGCCATACCGACCTGATTGGAAGCAAATTATCATCCCCCTTCGCGACAGCGTTCTCGGAGATTTGGCAACGCGCTACACACCAGCCTACGTCCCCCAATCACAGGCGGCCATACACTGCAGTGTAAAAAGCCCGTAGCGAGACAGAAGCGGCGTGCGCACGCCGGTGTCATTCCCACGAGCTGAAACCACAACTTATCATCATTCGGACAGTCGTGCGTAGAGTTCGTCGAATGCCCTGACGGCCTGACTTTCATCGAATTCGGAGCGATACACCTTTTGCGTCGTGCGGTCTGTGTGTCCGAGCATCTGCTGAAGTGCCCAAAGCGCGTCCGGGCGGGTCCGACGGATCAGATCGGCGATCATCGTGCGCACGAGGTGTCCATGCACGCGGAAGTCCTGCTTGAGACGCGCATTGATGTATCCCTTGTGCACGACCTGTTCAGAAAGCGTCAGCAGGTTCAGCCCGTCCACTTCTTGCAACCTGTCCAGGATTAGCCAATCCGGCCGGTCACCCAGAATATGACGATCGATCAGGGCGGAGGTGCCGGGCCAGAGCGCCTCGATTTCTTTCGTGTTGCCAGTCTTGTTCTGCCGGATCCCATGGCGCCAATCGCCGTTTTTATCGCGGACGAGATCGATGCCGATCCGATACTTACGGAGGTCCCCTTGGCGGTCCCCGGAGTTCACCAGCAATGCGTAGATCATTCCTTTTTGTCGCAGCTTGAATGCCGCGGTCGAGTGGCCCGGCAATGAGTGGGCGCCTTCGGAGGACGTTCGCGCCTTTTTCAGAATGTCCGCGAGGGTGAACTCTCGACGGAAAGCGCGAAGCTTGGCCCACTTTCCTGGGTCTTCGTCGGTCGCTTCCTCGTTCAACGCGCCAATCAGCTCGCCCACTGTGGCGTAGCCGGCCTCGTCGAACATTCCGGCCCGCAGGAAAAACATCCGGGCGCGTTCGAGATAGTCTCGCGCCGTTCCGAAGCTGATGACCCGTTCCTCCTGCAGGTAATGAAGATACCCCAGAAAGAGGTCTTCTGATGGCTCCACCGGCAGGTTGACGCCCCGCTTCTCTGCCCAAGTTCGCGATCGCGCCAGCAGTCCGACCGACGAGATCACCGCCTGCCTCGTCTTTGGGCCGAGTTTTCGAAGGCGTCGCCCATAGGGGCGAACCGTCCGATCCAGAACGGGAAGCGCTGAGGACCATGAATCGGGCCACGCCTCCGGGGCGAGCCCGACACGCGTCAACCTCCGCGCGACGGGAGCCTTTTTGTTGTACCGGTCATTCAACCATCGGTCCCACTCCTGTTTCACTGGCGCGGAGGCCGCCAGCGGCACCGCCGGTGCAAACTGCCTCAGCGCAGCGATGAGGCACCGAAAGCGCGAACGGGAGCGTCCGACGCCACGGAATATCTCGTCGGTCACTCGCTCGGGCGGCAGGCCTGCCGCCTCGAGACGAGCATAAAACTCCTCGAGCACCGCAGGCATGCCTCTCTGAGAGAAGTCGCCATTTTGCAAAAGATGGGTCTGCATGGGAGCAGTGACTGCGTTGGGGACATGGGGCATACGGGAGGCCAAATCGGCGATGCGTGTCTCGAGGGATGACATGGTCACCTCCGTTTCATGTACGATTTCAGGGTAGGATCGAGAGCCTCGAGGGCCTCGGCGAAGAGTTTTGCCGCGGCGGCGCCCTCGCCGCGCGCGTAGAACTTCTCGACCGTTTTGACGCTGTCACACAGAAACGCCGCGACGGTCGCATAGTCCCCAGGGTTGGCCGCGAGCCAGATCGTCGCCGCCACGTGGCGCATCAGGTGTGGCTTGAGGCCGGGGACGCCGATGCGCGCGACACAGCGGTTCCAGACGCGGTTGAACGACTGGCGGGAGAGCACGCCCTTCGGTCCCGGCAACAGGAGCGTGTTTTCATCTGCATCGATGTCGTGCTTCTCACACCATCTCGGCAAACCTTCGTCCAGCCAACCGACGATGACCAACCATTGACGCTCAGAGATCTCCCCCTGGATCGGACGCCGGTTCTTCACACGCGATCGCCCGATGTCGAGCCATGGTTTTGACTCTCTCAGGGGGCGGACCAGCTCCGCGTCCGGGCCCTCGACCAGCAGAAGGTTCAGATTGCGACTGCGTACCGCGCGTGCCAACTGAAGGGCCAGCAGAGCCGCGCCCATGGAGAGATGCAAGGCCTCTTCCTGCGCGCGTGTCTTGTGATTGTCCCAATCGTCGAACACCAGTTGCGCCTCTGCGGCGAGCCGACGCGGCCCGGCGACGATGGCCCAGGCAATCGAGGGATCGCGTTCGACGAGTTGCACGAACTGCTCCCGCTCCTTCGACATCTCCCGGGACTGGTAGCTGTCGACTTGGTCGAACCGAGCGTCTTCGAGTTCGAAGATCGCATCTTCCGACCAGCCATTGCTGTCAGCAAGGGTTTGCAGGCGCGACAGGATCGTGCTCGCGGATGCCGTATCGTTCGGATCGATGAGGATGTCGGACGCCTTCGCTCGCGCCACATAATTTTCGACGGCGCGCGTAATGATCTCGGGCTCGAACAGGTCTTCGACGGACGTAAACTCGTAAGCTTCTTCGCGGCAAGGAAACGCATGCCGGATAAACCAACTCAATGCATTGAGATGAACCTTTCTCGCCGCGTCGACGTTTCTGACTTTCCTCCGCCGACCTTTCCGACGGCCTGCCACAGCGAGCTTGCTTTCGCCGAGGCGTCCCCCGAAGCGATCCCGTCGCTTCTTCTTGTCGGGCGCAACGGCGGCCCAAATAGCGCGGTCACGCGATGCGATAAACCCTTCCGAGAACTTATCCCACTCGAGCTTGGGATCCCGCAGCAATGGGAGCGAGCCAATCGGCTCGCTGGGAAGCAGGTGAGCGATCGGCGCGTGCTTGTGGCGATCTCGGATCAGTGAGTTGAACGCTGAAATCGAATTCCGGAATGAGGTTACTTTGTCCGCCCGGCAAGCCACCAGTGCCGTTTTTGCGGTCTCCGTCGTTAATCCGGCAGGGTGGAAAGTGGCGCACCGAACACGAAGCGTCTCCATGCTGCGGGCAAACAAGTTCGGCAGGATGCGGGCACCACACTCGTCGAAGGTGTTCTCGACGGAGGCGGTATAGTTAACGATCTGATCCCAAGCCGCCTTCTCGCTCGCGACGGCGACGGGCAGCGCGACATGCTGCTGCGCGCGCCGGATCATCGCGGCGATCTTCTTGACCCAGGTCTCGTAGTTATCCTGCTGATCCCCGGGCGTTACGCCCCGGAACTCACCGGCCCAGATGATGCCGCGTGCCATCTCGAACCAGGCGTTCTCATCAGCCGGGAGCTGCGACAACCTGCGGCCGGTGAGCCGTTCGGCCTTGCGCAGCGCCGCATCGAGCGTCTTCGCGGAGGCCTCAGAATAGATCGCCGGGAGAACGTGCTGGACATCTTTCAGGGTCTTCAGAATGATTGTGTTTTGACTGCTCATCGTTCATTGCCTTCTGTTGATGGTCATTCGGCCACCGGACCGTTCATTCCTCAGAGATGAACGGAACGGGGGGCGAAGTTTGGACCGTAAACTTCACCGGCCGTGTCATTCATTTCAGGATTTTTGTATTGATTTCAGTGTTTTGCGGTTCAAGAACCGCCGTTTCTGCCAGGCCTCGACTTCGGCCGGCACGAAGCGATAAGCGCTGCCGATACGGCGCGCGAGGAGTTCTCCTCGGCGCGCTGCGGTGAGAACATACGACGGTTTGACCGAGCTGAGCCGAGCAACTTGAAATTCGGTCAGAAGATCCTCGGCATACGCCGCCTCCATCCCTGCAGGAGGCTGCCCGCCTTCAAACGCGTGGACGTCGTGGCGTCGGTAACGGACCTTCGTTCCATCCGTGACCGCCGTCAGACGGCCGTGTCGCTCATGCCGCTGGAAGAAGGACTCACTGCCATGTTGCCATCGCTGGATCAGTCGAGCTCTGTCGAAAAGATCGGGGTTCGAAGCCTGGTGTGGTGACGATCTTGGTTGCTCTGGCATCTGTCTCTGTCTCGTTGAATCAGAGAGGACCAAGGTAAAATGATCGGTTAATCCAAACGGGGTCTACGGTTTTGACCTGGTCCCAGGCGCAGCTGCCTCGGAGTCTGAGCCGACATGATCTATGGTCGGATGGCCAACCACAGGGCGGTCTGAGAGGGCGGCTGTTGGATAGAGGACACCTACTGTCAGGGTGGATCCGGAACGACTCCGGGCAGCTGGGTGAAGTCGAAGGATTCTGGGTCGACACGGCGCACGCCCGTGCTATCGAGCAGCGTCACTTTTGCGCCCACGGGGTGCTTTTTGAACGCTGAAATCCACCACGTGGTTTCCGGATGGCAAAACCTGCAGGTGACATGATGCAGGTGGTAGTCATTCTTGTCCCGGGTCTCGGCGACCACCAACGTCACGCCCGTCATCTTCGCGATCCGGGCCAGGGATCTCATGTGCCGTGCACGTACGCGGCCCCAGTCCGTCGCGGACGGACCCACAATTTTTGGTGCCTTTGCTTTGTAGTGATGCCGGATCATAACGAGATAAGAGAGATCCTCGCGTGTGCGACAGTCTGCGACCTCTGAGAGGTCAAGGAGCGTGTAGTACCCCTTTGCCCGGTCGAGCATGAGCCCATGAACCAGGCTGGAAAATTGCCATTCCAGGATCCGGTTACGCTTGACGAGCCGGATTTCGTCGAAGAGCTCCGTCAGCCGTGCTTCTGCGATCAGCTTATGAAGTGACGTTGCCCCGTTTTCGCGCTTCGGACCGACGACGGAGCGCAGTCGGGTCCCCTCCCCCCACGTCCGCGCGACACACGGCGCCTCTATCGCATCCGAAATCCAAAGACCGTTGAGTTCCTGGTGATGGATCAAGGCAATCATCAGTTTAAGGGACGCCAGGCTCAATCCCGCATTCATGATATGGGCAAGAAGGTTTTGCGAGATCTGAATTTTGCCGTTGTCAGCCGCCATATCTGCTCCTTCGTGTCAGTGATTACCAAGCAGATGCGTCTCTTTCAGAGGGCGCGGAAATCGCGGGAGCAGCCCGGCGAGATTATCGGTCATCCCGTTGGTACCTGCAGCGTGCCCGTTTGCGTGGCAAAAGCCCCCGCAACACTGCCGCCCTACCCCGCCCCTGATGAGAAGCAACCCGGTTCTGGCGACCGAGATTTTCCGTAGTCTTCTGATTTTAAGAGGAATATGGCTCTGAGGAATTAGAGAACTCACAGAACTTAGAAGTAATCCCAGAAATCACCAGAAATGCTGCATGGATTTTTTTTTGGAGGTGTCCGCAAACCGTGTTGGCTGACCTGACGCCTCGGCGTTCGAAGTCTTGTGTCATGTTGGTGGCGGTATATAATGGAGGTATCAACATGGAGTATGATTTCATGGTATCTCAAATCCGGCGCAAGACGTCTCTGACCCTTGATGCTGAAGCGCTCGATTGCGCAAAGGAGCTCGGAGTCAATGTCTCCGCCGTCGCCGAGGCCGCATTGGTCAAGGCGGTCGCTGCCGCACGACGCGAGAAATGGCTTGCCGAGAATGCGGATGCGTTTGCTGCCCAGTCGGACTGGCACGCGAGAAACGGGCACCCTCTGGCTGACATCATCGCCGCTCCCGGAGGGGCTTCATGGAAGAGTTGAGCCGGTTCGATGTCGCGGAATACAACGGCGTTCTCATGGTCACGGTCGAAAGCGAACTGCTACCGCCTGATCCTGCCGTTGTCGTCATTCCTCTCCTTCCCAACTACCCGGCGGTAAGGCATCTGAACCCCGAACTCGAGCATGACGGCCAGCACTTTGTCCTCGCCACGAGGCTGATTGCGGCTGTTCGACGGGCGGGTTTGCGCCGCGTCGGGACGGTCGCAGACCAGGGTGACCTCGTCACAAAAGCTGTCGATGTCCTCATGGCGGGCGTTTAGGTTGCCAAACCAACGCGATTTGCGGACATCCCCTAATTTTTTCAGGTTGCACCAAGCGGAACCCAACCGAGAATGCTCCGGCCGTCCCAACGGCGGCACGGGAGCAAGTTCGGTCACTTTGAGCACCTGCATTGCCTCCCGCGCGGTCCAGCCCGGTCTCTTGCAGCGTGCGCGTCGCGGCGACTGTCGACCCTTTTACATGAAGTCATAGCTCGGAATTCCCGGACGGTGCTGAGTCCCGTCGGTGCCCCATTTCGACGCAAAACTTAGTTGCAATAGCGTCTTGTCTTTGGCTCGGTAGGTAACCGGCTTTGATGAACAACAGTGGTTCGACGTTAGAGAACGGCTTGAACCTCCGCACGGTCTCGAGGTCCCGGCAGCGGGCGACATGGCAAGCGGAGCCTCGAGAGCCAGGAACCTTCATTTCCAATTGCATGTGTTTCGGAGATGCGCGCCATCGACGCGCATCCCGGCAGGGTCAGGCGGGTTTACCGACACGCCTGGCCCCTACCCTGCGCTTATATGTATCGCATTTCCCGGGCGACGGTGCGGCCCCGTTTGCGATACTCGACGCGAACCTGGCGCGGATCCTTCCGCCGCCGAAAATTCGGTCTGGATTTCACTTCAGCACGTCTCTGCAGACGCGCATTAACCCCCTCGACCTGGCGCAGCGATTGACCGCTCAGCCGACCGAGCACCGCCGTGCCGGTCTTTCCATTGACGTGGAAACGGGAGTTGCGCACGGAGACCGTGAGCCGACGATCGATATCGAAAGTCGTCGCGGCTCGAAGTGAGGCGGCGAGCAGCTCGTCCCGATCCGAGATGGTCACGGTGCGCCCGCCCCGCTTGGTGCGGTGTCGACGCGTGACGAAGGCGAGGTCGACGAACAGTTCGCCTGCACTCTCGACGACAGAGAGAACCAGTGCCGGGCGGGCATTCCCAGCATCGATGCCGTCCAGTCCTTGCGGGAATGTGAAGGCGACGACATCGCCGGTCTTGAGGTTAGTTTGCCAGGGGGCGTGTGGGAGCTGAAACATGCAGCAAGTCCTTTCGTTTCGCGCACATCGCCCGACAGACCGGAACGGACCATCTCGAAGCGACGTGGCACGCCGCACACGTCGCTTCGAGGTGGTGAGTTCACGGGCATTTCCCATACAGGCACTCTGCCCAAGGGGCGGTTCCGCGCCGCCCGTCAGCGGCTTACTGATGCGACGAGATGCCCGGTTTCCCGCCGCCAGAAACCAACACGTCATTCGGCCCCCGGCCTGTGTCGTCTTTCGCTTCGCAGGACGTGCCAGAAGTCGGACACCGGGCCGAAAACCGGCCGGGACATTTCGGACAATGAAAAAGCGCAGCCGCACTGCGGCTGCGCTGACCCGGGCCTATCGACCTTCGTTCATGCGTTTGAAAAACGCGATGGCCTGGAGGCGTTCGTGCGCCGATATGTCGGCCGCCAAGATGACGTGGCCCATTGACTTCCAGATCGACAGCGGAGCCTCGGTCACGTAGCCAAGTTGCCGCAGCGCCGTATCGGTGCAATGGGCAAACTCGTCGAGTTCGGGTCGGCCTAATTCACGCTGCCACCCTGCGACAAAAACGATGCTGTCGGGCTCGACCCACGCGGCCCATCCCTTCCTTGGGACGTCGACCCTTGGATAGTTGTACGCGCTCCACGCAAAGGCGCGCGCGAGATCGCGGCTCAACTTGTCTCGTTGCAGAATAAGTAGGGGTTCCATGTCCATCGGCATTCCTTTCGTGGCCGGGTTTCTCAACAAAAAACCCGGCCACGAAAGGAATGGCGGTGGCCGCTTCGGCTCGCAAAGTGCTCGAAAAATGTTCGCTGGATATTTGGATCGGGCAGGCACGGAGCGGGGTTGCCCTCCCGCATACGATAAAGATCGTGGAACGAGACGCTTTCCAAGCGCACTCTGTGAGTGGCGGCTGAAGGCGCAGGGTAACGTCATTTGCTAACTTTACCGCACGTGATGCCGACACGGGTCGGATGTCACGTACAACGAACCTGCGGCGACCGGGGAAGATTCCTGAGGCTTCAGATCGCAAGCTTGAATAGCGCCAGGTCCGATTTCTCAATGGCAAAGTCACTCCTTGCTGCGCGCCGCAAGAAGTAACCTATTGCCGAACGCCGGCGTTCTCCACAGCAGGGCTGCGGGATGGGTCCGGCGCCAATTTCTTGGCGCCGGACCAGGAACCGCGATACGCGGTCATAAGACAGCCATGACACATCCATACCTTCGCTTTGCACGCACCGCTGCGCGCCGCGGCTTGTTCGCATCGAAGGTTTGACGTGACAGCAAGCTGCCGATGATCCGGCATCAATTTCTTGACGCCGAACCGAGGGCCGCCGTGAAGCGACCGTGCCATGTCCATGGAGAACCGCACCTCGAAGGCGACCTGTCTGCTGCGCGCCGCAGATCGATCCCCTCTTCAATTCGGTTCGAACATGCATGTTCGATACCCATTAGATTGTTCTTTTTGCTGAGACGGAAAAGCTATCGATAGAAAAGATGCGAGGCTTGTGGCGGCCTCCGCCGGCTTCCCTGCAAAGATTACGGCCGGGCGAACGGACCATTCGAGTTTTCTTAGAGTTCTCATGCGCGGTTTGTGAAGAGTTCCTGAAGCCGTTTTGTGTATTCTTCAGAGCGCAGGCGCGCATCGATTGCGAGATCCCGTGCAAGGGTCGCATCGTGACGTGCCACGAGTATCAGCAGTTCAGCGCGAGCCTTCTTTGCGACGAGCGCTCCGCCACGATCAGTGGCATGTAGACTGCCGTCCGCCAGCGAGTATGCGTGACAAGCGGCGTCGAGACTGACGAGGTCGAGAACGGCGGTCGTCAGCATTCGACGCCGGAACGCGCGAACCGGAGCTCTCGTGCACTCATTGAAAAAGAACCGCAGGCGGTCCGACCAAGCGGGGGTATCGGTCATAACATCGAGAATGGTTTCGACGGCATTGCCCATCGACTTGCCGTACGTGGCAACGTCTTCGGCGAGTTTGGGGTCAATCATGGATTTTCCTATCATGTTGTTGTTGGTAGTGTTGCGCCACGCCAAGCCCCACGAGGAGTTTTTCGCGGGCGCCATAGCCGCCGCCCGCGAAAACCTTCCGGCGAGCGTGATGCGTTTGATGGTCAGACCTGAAAGAGACACCCTGCCTTCCTGCGTCGGCGTCCCCGCGACGGGTGAATGCCCTGCCGTTCGGCGGAGACTCGGCTTTTGGCATCGCCCCAACTATTTTTGATCCGCGACATCAAGATTTCCGTTCGGCTCATCAAATCCGGGGTCAAGTGTCCCAGGATCGCGGTGCCGGATCCGTTTGTCACGAAGCGACAATCCGATCTCGTTACGCGCACACGACGGGCAAGCACGACACGACTTTGACGTGCGAGACCGCAGGCTTCAAAATCGGAATTGATCCGCAGTTCTAGTCCTACGTTCGCGTTTTCCAGAGATGTCGTGCAATAGGCCAATAGGATCTCTTCATCCGTCGCTTCAACGACGAGGCTGGGCCGCGCGTAGCGGGATCGCCCATCGCTGTAGGGAAATTTGAAAGATACAAAATCTCCCGGACGGAGCCGGTTGTTGTTGAGTTCGGTCATCGAGCAATCCTGTTCTGAACGGCACGCTTCGGTGCGCTGCGGTGGCCGTAAGCACTGCAGCGCACCGAAGCGTGCCGTTCCGCTTTTCGCCGAATATTTTTGAGGATCTGACCGTGATTGCGCCCCGCATACCGCCGGGACGTCGCCGCTGTTCCCGCACCGCAGCTATGCGTCACGGCAAGAAATTCGATGGGGTGCAGATATTTTAGCCGATACGCTTTTGGGAATTTTCAGACGGACCAATGTCTTCTTCGAGAGGCTCAAAGACACCTCTCAATCAACCTCGAACCCTCAAGGAGAAGAACATGGGTATGGACATCGACTTTCTGGATCTTCGCGGAGAAGATCGTCTCTATCTTCGCAATCATTGGCAGCTGATGGACCTTATTTTCGATCAGCCGCACGTGCGCGTCAGGCCCGAATATGACGACATCTATGTAACGCCACCGATGCTCGAGAACATTCTCGACCGGATCGAAGACGAGATGGACGCGAACGGGATGCCCTCCGGGGCGATCACACCGCAGCAGCCGCAGACACAGGAGGATTTTCTCGAAGGCCTGCCGTCAGGGTTTTGCACCAGTAGACCAGACAGTTGGGTGGCTGCCTTGCCCCACTACCGCATCCTGGTCTCGCGCCTGCTTACCCTTGCGCGAGACCAAGGAGCCCTAATCTGCAGTTGGAGCGCTTAGCGTGAGCACCGCCGAGGACGGGCCAATCGGCACACCGGTATCCCGTCCGTAAACGCAGGAGATGGCGCTTTGCCACGACGAGGCAGGCCGCCATCATCGCCCACTGCCGCACCGAACATCGCCGTTCGCCATGAGCACAGGAAATGCTGCCCCCTTCGACGCCGGCGAAAAGCCCGAACTTCCTTCTTCAATAATTTTCTCGAGTCGCGTTTCCGCAATTCGAGGACCGAACCAAAATCCTCCTCATAAGGCTTCGTGCCCGATCAACCGCATCATCATTGAGCTTCAGCACACAAAGGAAAATCTCCCATGACCACGACCATCACCCCCACCCTGACCGCGATTTCTGCGCTGCCTTCTTTACAGTGGCTAAGTTCCGTCTCGGATCGCCTCGGCGACCCGGCAGGAGGCAGCCGGAATCTTGTAGGCATAGATATTGGCCATGTCGACACACCCCGCCTGACTGTGTCGGAAGCCTGTGCTGGTTTCGTGATGCGGAACGGCCGGCTCGAGGCGACCATCATGAATTTCACGGGGCCAGAAAGCGCCACGTTCCGTCGCATCCAGAGAATGGTTGCGGCCGATAGCGCTTTGTCGCGGATAACCCATCAGACCCTCGGTGCAGAAGGCCCGCAAATCAACACACTGGTCTTCCGCACGTTCACCCTCGCCTATGCCCTTGACCTCGACCAGTCGGCACTCAAGCTTGCAGGCTCATTCGCGCCCAGCATTGTTCTTCACCGTGCCGCAGCGGCGGTCGAGCCCAATCATCTTAGCCATAAAATCCAGACCTGCCTCAACAGCTTCGTGTCAGCGCAAGATGGCCTCGGCGGGGTCGAGATGTCTGCCCCGAAAGCCTCTGTATTGGCGCAACTCCTCGGAAAGGTGCCGGCGTGATCGCGAAACGCAGCGGGCACTGCGGGTGCGACGACGGGCAGCCCATGGCGATTTTCTGATGCCCCCGTGCTCGCCGGACTTATGGGAGGCAATGAACAACGGACCGAAGGCCGGACGTTAGACGATCCGACCTCGGCCTGCCCTCTCCCAACGTCACCCGAATTCTTCGGACAATCCGTTTCCGTACCACCCGGGACGGTCTCAATTCAATAGAAGCAACGGAATGTCTCCGTTGTCAAACAACCACAAAGGACAAAGACAAATGGCCGCCTTCTCTCTCTCGTCCAACCTCAATGCGGATGGCCTCACCAATCTCGAGTTCATTCTTCAGGCCCTTAACGTAACCGGACGTCTGCCGTGCAATCGGCCCGCCATCGGCGTGCCGGCCCATTTCTCCATCGAGAACATGGAGAACCTCTACGTCGAACGCCACGGCGGCGGATGGGTCGCGAACATCCAGTTCCAAGACGTTCCGAAAGGTCAGCCGGACTGCATAGGCACGCCTGATGCGGCTCCCTTCGATGACCAGCAACAAGCTCTGATGGCAGGGATGGCCCTCGTTTGTCAGCTGGCGACAGGTTCACCGGAACTCCCCTTCTTAAAGGTGGGACAGAACCTGATCGTGCCCGTCTATCGCGCATAGAGCATCGACCTCCACTGCGGTTGGTTTCGGTGGTGGAACCAATCGCTGCTTTCCCACCGCCGAAGCCCGCGCCCGCGAACTCACGCCGACGAGGCTGCCTGGCGAACGAAAACAATTCGCCCAAGGATCTACGAAGGATACGTAAGCATTGGTCAAATCTAGGTAAAAAATACCGGGGCGCTTTTCAGATGGGATATTCGGCTTTGCCCGGTCCGCGACGGGAGTGCGCAAAAGTCGCTGCGCACCAAGCCGATCATGCACTGACAATCCAACTGGACCACTCAAGTGTGGCTGACCACGATGGCAGTGTATTGCGCCATCAGTCTTAATTGATGTTGGTCGTGTATGCACATACCATAAAACACGCATAGGTCGCATATCCTGCCTGTGCAGGGCTTGTGAGTACCCTAACCGCGATTCGGGAGAACCTCTTCCCGGTGTCTCTGTCACTCCACTGCGATCTGAGGGGCACGCAGCGTATCGCGCACCACGAGTCGCCCCTCGCTTCCCTCGGCGCTGCCTGTGGGCGGGTGCTTCGGCATCCGCCCACTTTTCCATAGGGTGAAGCATGGCCGGTCCATCAAGAGCCAATGATTGTTAATTACCGCTGATCAGTGACCACGAAGTTCCTGTAGCCATTTCCCTCCGACCGAACAAAGCACGGCATTATCCGTCCCCAGAGGCGTCATGACCCGCACCACTGTGGCTCATGTGCGGTTCGGTCGCCGCTGGACGAAACGAGACCATGCACTCGTTGAGCCCTAGCTGTCTTGCGAGCTTGTACATTGACTGCAGTACAGAGGCGCACACATCCCACGGCGCCGAAGTGCGCCACCCAGTCCCGCACTGTCTCGCAGTAAACACAAACCCCGCGTGACACGAGCAGATCCTCAATGTCCCGGTTGCTTAGAGCGAACACATGATGCGCCAAGACGGCATAGCCGATCACGGCGCGCGGAAATCTAAAGTCTTTAATGCGGCACAGGTGGGAAAAATCCAGAATGATACTTCGCTATCCGGCGAACGGGTGGGCTACAATCTGACGAAGCCCTCAAACGGCGTTTACTCGACCGACCGATAGCCTTTATTCCGCTTCGCAATTCCTAGCGCAAGCATCGACGCTACGGCTTTGGTTTCGCAACAGTGACGTTCGATGAGGGATTGGCCTCGGCAACCGATCCGACCCCACTCACGCACCAAGTCGACGCCGCCGAAAAGATCAGGCTGCAGACTCAGGCAGTAGGATCGCCGCATGTTGAGCGAGGGACAGTTGTCATGGTCAGATTATAGTCCGAGCATCGGCTCTGGTCGAGCGTCGTCGCAAATTGGCCTTGTCCGATTTTAGTGCCGCCCCAAGTGCTGGTTTAGATCATTGCACCTTTGAAAGAAATTGCCCTTTTCGGTCTAGTGCTGAGTGCCTACTGCGCGAACGAACCGCTGAAGAGGTCCGGTTGTCCGGCAATGGGCGGAAAGGAAAAAGGAGAAGAAATTGTCGCCCGGTGGCTTTTCCGTCCTTCAGGAAAAGACACCACCTCCTATCCAGGCGCCACCGGGCGCTGCGCCGCCGTCGCCCGGCTGCGGTGACATTCTCGGAGACAGGAGATCCTCATGTCCCTCACGACCACCGGCCCCTGCGGCCTCACCCTTCCCGCACTCATCGCTCAGGCCGACATTTTTGCTAGGACCATGGCAACCTTCGGTCTCACCGGGGCGGAGCAAATGGATTTCTTCTGCAGCTGTCTCGGCAAGAAACTGACCGGAGAGTATCTCCGGCTGCGCGTCGCGCAGCACCTCCCGCCCTATGACGTCCGTCTCAAGGGCATCGTGGAACCAGTTTTTGACGCGCTCGACGACGCCCGGCCATGGGAAACCTGTGCGGTTCTCGGGTCCTACGACGGCCCTCCGTTCGAGCCAGAGCGCGGGCGACGCTTGATCGAGATGGCCATTCTAGGGTTCGAGGCGATACGGCATCACCTCGGTGTCTCGGACTCGGAGCTCCTCGACCTTCTGGCCTGGAAACAGACGGTATTGACCGTGCGCCTTCTGGTCGAGCAGCAGCGGGAAGAGAAAGGAGTGGCCAGATGAAAAATCAGCACCAACATCAACCCAGATCGCAAATGATCTTCGAGGATGCCACCATCCAGACCTTCAAGATTCAGCACGAAGGCGGCTACACGACCTACGGTGTCGAGACGCTTGACGGACGCGCTTCGCTCGTCAGCCTGGAAATCATGATGTACTACGGCTGGGGCGCAAAGCTTTCGGTTGGGACAGGGACGCACGGGTGGCTTGTGGCCCCGAGCAGCGTTCATCTCTCGACCCCTGAAAAACAGAGATGGCTCACGAGGATCACCGGCTTCGTCTGTCAACTGCTCGCGGCCCTCGAGGGGGTTGCATGGGCTCTACGGCAGACAGAGGTTCCCGCGCGGGCGCTGGAGGATCTCGCTCCCGAGGAACAGGCAGAAATCAGGGCGGAGCTGCCAAAAGCCTTTTCCGCTTCTCCGGAAGTCCGTGCGATCTTCGGGGAATGCCTGTTGGAGATGGCAAGGCTCTTTCCCGATGCGCGCGAGATCCTCCGCGAAGGGCGCGCTGAAGCCGCCCGCGACAGGCGTCTAAAAAAACAGTATGACAAGCTTCCGGAGGGTATGATCCTTGCCTCCCGGCGCTGGACGTCAGAGGTAGGCATCGTCTCGTATGAACCGCTTTCGACCCGGAAAAGCCGGCTCACATCGCGCAGGCGGGACGGCAAGTGCACTTATATACTCTCACCCGAACTGCGCCGGGACTACTGCCTGATGACAGCAGAACGCGCCTGGGCGCTTGCGCCCGGGGTGCTTTCCGCCCACGAGAAGCTTCAGGCTCTCCGGCAGGCGGAGCAGGTCGCCGCTCTCGTTCCCGATCTCGCCTAGCATCTCCGCCTGATACTGCCAGCGAGAGACCTGACCCAGCATTGCTGTGACAAGTCCCCTACCCTTAGAAGCCATAAGGGGCGCGTTCAAGTGTCGCTCACAAGGATCTTCTGACCGAGCGGGGCGTTCTGATCAGCCGGGAGGCCGTCCGGCAATGGGCGAAACGGTTTGGCCGCCATTTTGCCGATTGCCTCCGACGTGACAGGCCCCATGTAGCCGACAAATGGCATCTGGATGAGGTGGTCATCTCTATCAGTGGCCGGAAATACTGGCTGTGACGGGCGGTGGATGCGCACGGGTGTGTGCTGGGTATATTTGTTCAGCCGCAACGGCATGCCAAGGCCGCAAGGCGCTTCCTGCCCAGCATACCATGGCGCCGAAGTAGCGCCACCCAGTCCCGCACTGTCTCACAGGAAACACAAACACCGCATGACACGAGCAGACCCTCAATGTCCTGGTTGCTTCGAGCGAACCGATGATGCGCCCAGATGGCATAGCCGATCACGGCGCGCGGAAATCGAAAGTCTTTAATACGGCATGGGATGTAAAATCTAGAACGACACTTCGCTATCCGGCGGTCAGGTGGGCTACAACCTGACGAAGCCCCAAAACGGCATTCATTCGACCGACCGATAGCCTTAATTCCGCTTCGCAGTTTCTAGCGCAAGCATCGACGCTACGGCTTCGCCTTCGCAACAGTGATGTTCGATAAGGGATTGACCTCTGCAACCGATCCGGCCCCACTCACGCACCAAGTCGACGCCGCCGAAAAGATCAAGCTGCAGACTCATGCAGTAGGATCGCCGCATGTTGAGCGAGGGATCTACCCGCTTAAGTTCAACACTTGTGGGCGCTGCCGTCAATTCGTTCGCATCATGGAACATATTGGTTGCGCGCTTCATCTTCGCTACAATATCAGGTAGAATCTGGCTTTTATACTATTTTCTATTCTGACTCGAGGTTTCGTGGATTGAGGCCGCTGGGTTCAATGGCTTACCCCTGATCGAAGATATCTCCGTTACAGCATCTACGATGTCGAGAATTCGTCGGACTTACTGTTAGTGGCCGCCTTCTCTCAATCCATCCTGTAGACTCGATCGAGCAAGACCGGCAATCAAGTCCGTCCGCGTTACGATGCCGACGATCCGGCCCCGTTCCAGAACAGGAACGGCATCAACCGCACCATCCGCCATCATCGGCAGGAGGACTCCAATTGGCGTTGTTGGCACCGCGCGCGGGCCAGCAACGCTCATAATGTCCGAGGCACGAACCGGCTGAGCGCGGTCGCGGTCGAGCAAGCGCTGAAACGCAGCGAGGTAGCCGTTATGGAGGCGCAGCGCGTCTTCCCGCGCGCGCGTGATCAGGTGCATCTGGAATATCACTCCGAGGTAGCGCTCTTCTGGCCCGGTTACAGGAAGCGACGTGAAACAATGCAATCGGAACAAGTCCGCGACCTCCGAGAGCGGCGTGTCCGGGCCGATCGTCACAAGATTGCGCGACATGACGTCGGTTGCAAGGAGTGGGCCAGTCCGGTGGCTGGCAACCTGCAACTCGGCGGCACCGATCAGCCGGGCAAGGTCCTCGACGCCCAGGTTGAATGAGTGCCGATACCGACCGAGAAGCGCTGTTAGTTGCTCTTCCGAAAGACCGATCCGTTCCACCGGATCGGGATCGGCAGTGCCATGGCGCCCAAGCTCATCGAATTGACGGAAAGGATAGCGACGTCCCGTAAGCCGGGCATAGAGCGCGGCCAGCACCACTAGACAGAGGGTACCAGCTGCCACCGGGGTCAAGGCAAACCAGAAGCCAAGGCGCTCGACCGCGTCCGGGCTCATCGCTGCGGTCATGGCAACGGCCCCCGCCGGCGGATGCACCGCCCGGCACAAGATGGTAACCGTTATTGCAAGCCCTACCGCAAGTGCGATCTTCAGCACCGGATCGCGGACTACGAGACAGACAGCTACCCCAACCGTCGCTGCAAGAGTATTTCCCATCACTGCGGACCAAGGTTGCGCGAGCGGGCTGTTGGGCACGGCAAAGAGCAAAACCGAAGTCGCGCCGAACGGCGCAACCAGGTAGAGGCCCAGTTTCAGATCCACCATGGGCGACAACAGGAATGCACCCGTTACTCCAAGCCCGACCAAGGCCCCTACCCCGGCACGGATCGCCTCGATCATTGAGGTCCCGCCCACCGCCGGACCAAGTGAACGGAACAGAGATATCATACTGCCGCCTCATAAGTTTTGCCTAAAGTTTCAGCAAGGCGCGAAAGGCGCAAGCGGATCCACCCAGAAATCAGCCGGATATAGTGTATCGTTGGAGTATATGTATCGGAAGGTTTCGACGTCCTCGCCTCGAGCCACCGAACAATGATCTGGCGAGGTTTATGCTCGGAACAAGGTGGCGACAAGACCCGGAACCGACACGTCCACGTCCAAATCTTCCCAACGCAATCCGAATCCACGCTCGAAAATCTCTACAGCCTCAAGTTGCTGCGTGGATGCCGTGCCAAGACCGCGCACCTGACTCGGATGGAGCGCGACCGCGCTTCCATTGGCGAGATCAACCACGATGCGACAGGACACGGGATCATAGTGAGCGGCAATCGCGAGGGGCCAAGCGGCACGCGCAGTTTCGCCCCGGCACAGCGCATCGTCTATCTCGCTATCCGAGAGATCGCGCGTTTCGGCATCATGGTCGGTTGCAGCAAGTGTCCTTAGAAGCTCTTCATTCTCGTGTTCTACAATTCCGGCGGCGTTAAGGGCGGCCTCGACACCTATGCCGGGAACGCCGTTTTGCTCGACGTAATCAGCCTCCGCTGAAATTGCTTTGGCATTTTCCTTTACCATGCCGACATTTCTCTTTTGGTCGTACCCTCGAAGAAATCGGACACGTGATCAATAATCCCGGCGAGTGTGCCGATGCGAAAAGGCTTTCGTGTATTTTGGTCGGTGATTTTGCATTCCGCCGGAATGGAAACGACACAGCCGCATAGATTGCAGATCGCGACGAGGAGGCTTCTTGCTCGGCCGGCGCAATCGTCAAAGCGCACGTTTCGGTAGGCGAATGTCGTGGTGACCAGGCATCCACAATCTTCGCAGACGCCCGTCGATTTCTGCCCGATGCTGGTGTCATCGCTTGTTGTCATGGTCAGATAATAGTCCGAGGATCGGTTCTGGTCGAGCGTCGTTGCGAATTGCCCTTGTCCAATTTTAGTGCCGCCCCAAGTGCTGGTTTAGACCATTGCACCTTTGAAAGAGATTGTCCTTTTCAGTCTAGTGTTGAGTGCCTTCTGCGCGAATAATAGAAACCATTGATCTACTGGATGGTGGCAAAATTTGACTTTCGGCATGTTCGACTTGAACGTAGCCAAATAGGCTCTGCCTCAATAATCTTCAAGCAAGGTCGCAACGGCTGACCAGCTTGAGAGCAACCTCCCTATGCGATCCGGACTTATTCTTAATTTTCGCGCTGCAATGGCGTAGGTGAACGAAAAACCCATCTCCGATGAACCTTTACGTTCAAGCCAGGATTTCCGTCGGCATTTACCTCGCCACGTCCCGTCAATGCCACCACGTAATCGAGAGCTGGATTCGCTGGCTCTTTGCGAGCGCGGGCGCTCGAAAATTACGCGGGTCGAACGCCGTAAATTGGTTGCTCGACCCGCCGGATCATCGACCGCTATGTCGACACGCGCATCTGGGGTGCGCGCGGCGTAACATGTGGTCAGGGATCTCAGCGCTGATCAGACCGCGCTGCCAAGCGTGTCGTCTGAAAAAAGTTCATAGTAGGTATCTATGCAGTTTGCGAGACCTGCCGAGACTACTTCGAGCTTTTCTTCGTCTGTCTGTGCGGACAGGAGCGCATCACAGGGTATGGAATAGATTTCCATTCCATCGGATTGATAATGCGCAGTTACTCGGAGGAAAAAGCACTCTCCGGTCGCTTCCCCAATGCTCGGGCTGCATAGGATGTACAGGGGGAGGCGGATCGAACCATGCCTTCGTGCGCTAATGCGCAAAGCGTCCGCCTCGCTCGGCGCGAAGACCAAGGCCTCACAGGGTCGCTCGTAGGGTCGTTTCTTGCAAAGCTCGATGTGGTGGATCTGTCGGGTTAGCTGGGCCTATCTCTCGGCCAAGCGCCGCAAGGAGACCGAGATGCGCTGCTCCGAAGGCACGCGGATCGCTTTCTCGGGCGGGACTATCACGCCTACGATCTGATCTGGTCTGTCCTTGATGCCACCTTTGCCTAATACCCTGACATGGTGCTCTTGCACGGCGGCACGCCCAAGGGTGCCGAGATGATCGCGGCCCGATGGGCAGATACCCGTGGCGTCACCCAGGTGGACTTCAAATCCGACTGGAAGAGCCACGGCAAGGCCGCTCCCTTCAAACGCAGCGACAAGATGCTCGAGACCCTGCCACAGGGTCTGATCGCCACGCCAGGCTCGGGCATCACCGAGAACATCGTCGACAAGGCCCGCAAGCTCGGCATCCGTATCAAGAGGATCGGGGCTTA
>JAAEZD010000035.1:4968-33368 GCA_018223035.1 Paracoccaceae bacterium | reverse complement strand
ATAAATTTCGCGCCGGTTAAAAGCGGCTTTTTCCAGTAGTAGCTCTCGGTTATCAGAGGTGGTCCTAGGATTTTGACCAGTTTGCAGCCTGTTTAAGGTGGATCAGGGTTTCATTCAGGCTGCCATTCTCAAGGGTTCAGTTTTGTTTTCATAGGCTTCGTCGGGCGTCAAGATACCATGGGTCGAATGGGGGCGCTCGGCGTTGTAGTATGTCACCCACTGGCCGATCCCGGCTCTGGCTTCAGAGCCAGTCTCGAACGCCCGTAAATAGACGCACTCGTATTTGAGCGACCTCCACAACCGCTCGATCATCCGGTTGTCGATCCAGCGGCCCCGGCCATCCATCGAGATGCGCACGCCGGCATCCTTGAGGGCTTGTGTCCATTCGAAGCCGGTAAACTGGCTGCCCTGGTCACTGTTCATGATCTCGGGCTTGCCGTATTCGGCCAGCGCCTCTCTCAGAGCCTCGATGCAGAAGTCGGCTTCCATGCTGTTCGACAGCCGCCAGGCCAGAACCTTGCGGCTGAACCAGTCCATGATCGCCACCAGATACAGAAAGCCCCGCCGCATCGGGATGTAGCTGATATCGACGCACCAGACTTGGTTAGGCCGGTTGATCGCCAACCCCTTCAGCAGATAGGGCCAGACTTTGTGCTGTGGGTGCTTCTTGCTGGTGTTCGGTGTCTGGAAGATCGGCACCAACCGCATGAGCCGCATCAGGCGACGCACGCGGTGACGACCGCACTTGTAGCCCTGTCGTTGCATGTAGCGGGCCATCTGGCGGGAGCCATACCAAGGCGTTTCCAGAAACTGCTTGTCGATGATTGACATGAACCGAAGGTTCTCGGCGCTTTCGCCTTTCGGCGTGTAATACAGGTTCGAGCGTGCCAACGACAGCATCTGACACTGTCGGCGAACGCTGATCCTGGGGTGAACTTTTTCTACGCACATCTGCCTGCGATCCTTGCTTAGCGATCCCAGGCGCGTTTCAAAAAATCGCGTTCCACCACCAACTGACCGATCTTGGAATGCAGTTTGTCGATCTCCGCCTCATTGGCTTTCGCCACATCGCCGCCACCCTTGGTGAAGGTGGAGGCCATGTTCTTGATCGCCGCTCGCTTCCAGCCGCTGATCATGTTCGGATGCACACCGTACTTCTTCGACAACTCCGCCAGCGTTAGCTCTTCTCGGATCGCTTCAAGCGCAACCTCCGCTTTGAACTCCGCCGAATGGTTCTTTCTCTTAGTCATTGCAGATCGTCTTTCTTGTCAGTCGATCCACCTTAAACATTGGTCCGAATTTCCGCGACCACCTCTATGATGGCCGGTCGCGGCGATGTGGATTTCCTTCTGGACAGTTTCGCCAGACGGATGATCGCCCGTGGGTATCGTGTCCGCGGGATCGTTCAGGTCAATACGGAGCGCAGCCCTGATCATGCCTGTGACATGGATCTTCAAGTGTTGCCCGATGGGGCGGTCTACCGGATCTCGCAGAACCTGGGCGCGGGATCTCGGGGATGCCGGCTTGATCCGGAGGCCCTTGAGATGTCCGTGGCGGAAGTGGAGGCCTCTCTGAGCGGTGGTGCGGATCTCGTGATCCTCAACAAATTTGGCAAGCAAGAGGCCGAAGGCCGGGGATTCCGCGAAGTCCTTGCCGGTGCTGTTGCAGAGGGCATTCCGGTTCTGGTCGGGTTGAATGCACTCAACAAGGCTGCTTTCGAGACCTTTGCGGCCGGGTTGGCGACCGAGTGTCCGCCGACACTGGAGGCTCTCACGCAATGGGCCGACACAGCGATCGGGCTAGAACTGGACAAGATCGCCTGAGAGTTTCTCAGCCCGATTTGCGCGACAGGCCGAGGTCATCAAGGATCGCGTAGAACGCGGGTAGCACCAGCAGAACCAGAACGGTTGCCGAGAAAAGGCCGAAGACGACCGAGATCACGAGCGGTTTGACGGTTTGCGCTTGGGTGCTTGTTTCGAGGAGCAATGGCACCATGCCCATCAGGGTTGTCGATAGGGAAACCACGATGGGGCGAAAGCGTTCGCGGCTGGCCCGTCCGGCGGCCTCGGTTGTGCATACGCCCTCTTGGACATGTCGCTGAATGACTTGGATGAGCAAGATCGCGTTGTTGACGACGATCCCCGCGAGGGACGCAGCGCCCATGATGGACGGCATGGAGATATTGTTTCCCATGACGAGATGGCCAAGGACGACACCGATCAGCGCGAGCGGGATGGTGAACATGACGATGATGGGTTCGACATAGCTTCGGAACTGAAATGACAGGACAATGTAGATGCCGACGAGGCCGATCAGGAAGCCGCGCAGGATCGAGCCGACGGTCTCGGCGGAATTGGCATTCTGACCACCGATTTCAAAGGACACCTCGGGAAAATCCGCAGCAAGGCGGGGCAGGGCCGTTTCCCTCAGTGCCGAGACGATGGCGTCGGCATTGCCGATGCGTCCGTCAACATCCGCCGCGAGCGTCAGGGTGCGTTGACCATCGATATGGGTGATGCTGGCCCAGCCGCGGCTTTCTTCGATATGGGCGAGTGTCGATAGCGCGACGTGGCGACCATCGGGCAGGCGTATTCCGAAATTCGACAGGTCCTCGAGGGAGTCGCGGTCCGGGTCGCTTTGGCGAAGTTCGATCTCGTGAGATATATCGCCGGTCTGCACCGTGTCGATGATGGTGCCGAGGAAGGCCGTGGAAATCTGGGAGGCGATTTCCTGCGAGGTCAAGCCGAGGTTCGTCGCCCCTTCCGCCAGTGTGATCTTGCGTTCGGGGCGCCCTCGGCGCAGATCGTGGAGGGCGTTGTAGACCCCGGCATAGGAGGTCATCTCCTGCAACAGGTGGTTGGCGGCGGCTTCAAGCTCTGCAAGATCATCCCCGGTGAGGCGGATTTCCAAGGCGCGGCCCTGGGGGCCGAAGCCCGGCTCGGCGATCGTGATGGCAAGCGTTCCGGGGGCCGTCCCGATTTCCGCGCGCCAAGCTGAGATGAGCGTATCAAGGGGTGTCTTCCGGGTTTCGGCATCAAGCAAGTCTACTGAGATTGTCGCGACATGCGGGCCTTTTTCCCCGGCGGTGATGTTGAGGTAGTAGAGGATCTGTGTCTATTGGACGAGCGGCTGGCGATCTAGATGGGCCTTGGCCAGGTCGCGGTTGACCGTTTTCAGGGCGCGCGTGACGTGATCAACGACGTTGCGCGTCTCTGAGAGAGGCGTACCCTGCGGCATGAGAATGCGCGCCTCGAGGACGTCGCCGTCAATGTCGGGCAGGGCTTCGCGTTGCACATAGCCCCCGCGCATGAGACCCACAGTCAGAAGCACGGCGGACAATGTCAGTCCCATGACAAGGTAGCGTTTGGCAATCGAGGCATCGACCAGCGTTCCGAGACCGCGATTGCGCAGGGTGTTGAAGCCGCGTTCAAAGGTAGCGCGGAACCGGGAGGAGGGTTTGGCGGCGGCGTTCAGCCCATGTGCAAGGTGATGCGGTAGGACGAAGAAGGCTTCGATCAGGCTCGCCGCGAGCGCGGCAATCAGCACGACCGGGAGGACTTCCAGCACGGCGCCGAGGTCGCCGGCCAGGAACGAGAGCGGCGCAAACACGGCGACGGTCGTCAGGAATGAGGACAGCACACCGGGCAGGACCTTCTGAGAGCCTCTGATCGCGCGCGTCATGGCAGTCCCCGCGGTTTGGGGTTCTTCGGCGATGGCATCCGAGATGACAATGGAGTCGTCCATGACAATTCCGATGGCCATCAACAGGGCCACGAGCGTTATCATGTTGAGCGAGAGCCCGGTCACGGCCATGACGGCGAAGGCCCCCAGGAAGGCGACGGGCAGGCCAAGCGCCGCCCATATAGCATAGGCAGGGTGGAAGAAGAGGCTCATCACCGCGATGACGAGCACGATCCCGATCACGCCATTCTTGACCAACATGGCAAGGCGGTCACGTATGATCGTTGTCATGTCCTGAACGATTGTGATTGTCAGGGAGGGGGGAAGGGTCCGCGCCTCCGCGCGGACAAGGTCTTGGACGGCATCGAAAACCCGGAGGGCATCCGCGCCGAGGTTCTTGTTGATGTGAAGGAAAATCGCGGGCTGGCCATCATAGAACGCCTGTTCTTCCTCTGGGCTGTAGCGCTCGCTGATCCGGGCAATGTCGCCAAGGCGCAGTTCTGCACCATTGGGTTTCGAGAGAATCACGATTTCTGCGAGAGAGGTGGTGGTGCTTCGCTCGTCTGTCAGGCGCAGGCCGATGTCCAGACCGGGCGTTTCAATCGTGCCAAGGGGAAGATCGAGGCTCTGCGCCTTTATTCGGGCACGCAATTCTGCGGCTGAGAGGCCGTGCTGTTCCAGCAGAGCGTGGGGAACCGTTATTTCGAACTGGCGCTCTCCGAGGCCGGATTTGGAGACGGTCGCGACATTCGGGAGCGCGGACAGGCGCGCCTCCAGTCGGTTTGCATACCTGTCCAGAGCGGAAGGAGGCAAGTCACCAGCGATGGCGACGGAGGCGACGGTGTCTGTCCTGTGAAGTTGGCGAACGATCGGGGGGTCACTTTCTTCGGGAAAGTCGTCGATGGCGGATACTTCAGTGCGCAGGTCGTTGATGAAGCGATCCGGCGTGCCGGTTTCCCGCATTGTTGCCACGGCGCGGGCATTGTTGTCCTGCGCACGGCAGGACAGTTCTTCGAGGTTTTCCACAGCTTCGACGGCATCCCAGATGCGGCGACAGATGGTGTCTTCGACTTCCGATGCAGATGCGCCACGGTATATCACCGAGATTTCCGCTTCGGTGGGGCGAAAATCGGGGAAGGTCTCACGTTTGAGAGCTGGTGCGGCAGCAATTCCAATCGCGGTCAGGAGCACAAGGAGCAGGTTGGATGCGGTCGGGTGACGCGTAAACCATGAGATCATTTGCCCAGCTCCGCCGGCAGGATGCGTATTCCGGGGATGGCAGGCAGGATGTCGTCGAGGATGATTTCATCACCGGCAGAAAGGCCCTTGTCGATCACGACGAGATCTCCCTGTTGCCAGGCGCGGGTCACTTCGCGCAGTTCCAATCGCCCTTCCGAATTGCGCAGGTAGACGATCCCGTCATGTATTGCCCTGGACGGAATGGCGATGTGGTGCGAGGCTTGGGGCGAGGAGAGCAAGGCTTCGACATACATGTTCGGCACGAGCGGCAAGCGGCGCGGCGGTGCGGCACCTTCATAGGGGTGATCGACTGCGACCACGACGGGAACCGAGCGCGTTGTAGGATCGAGGGCGTTCTCAATGCGCAGGACCGTTCCTTTCCAGACATGCTCTGGGGCTGTTACGAGGCGGAGTTCTGCCTCCAGTCTTTGCAAGATCGCGGCTTGACCGCCTTCCGCGAGGTCGATCGCGGGGGAAATCGAGCCCAAGAGGCGGGCGAAAGATGCCATGGGTATTTGTGCTGTGACCTCGATGCGGTCGACACTATCGCCTGTGACGAGGAGTTTGCCCGGCTGAATGAACTGGTGTTTCTCCACCTGAACCGTGCCGACGCGGATGTTCCGGGGGGTCACGATGCGCGTAAGGGTCAGGTCACGTTCTGCCCGTTCGAGAGCGACTTGCTGGCGGGCAATCTGGGCCTTTATGCGAGCGGCTTTCGTTGGCAGGAGTGCCAGAGCATTTTCAAGTTCCTGAACAGCGCGTTGCATTTGCAGGGTTGCGCGCTCAAGTTCATCAACACGGCTTTGCGGCGAAGCGCCGGTCTTGACGAGTGTGCGCACGCGTTCCAGGTCGCGCTGGGCGAGGGTAAGCCGTTGGCGTTCGATGTCGAGGATCGCCGATGTTTGGCTGCGGTCGAGCTCGATTTGGTGGCGATCTACCGTCAGCGCGGCGAGGTCCGCTTCGACCTGGCGTTTGGCGAAAAGATATGTGGTCGTGTCGATTTCCAGCACCTTCGTGCCAGCTGGAATGATCTTGCCCGTTTTCAGATCCGGATGACGATAGGTTATCGTGCCACCGATCTCGGTTGTGGCCTGCCAGCTCCATGCCGGGCGCACCGACCCGTAGCCGGAAACGATCACGTGCATGTCTTTTGGCGTCACCAGCATTGTGCGCGCCGGGACAAGGCGTTCGGATTGCAGGGTGCGCTCTGGCGGCTTTGCATCCGAGACAAGCCAAGCCGTCGCTGCAACGGCAAGGAGAACGGGGGTCAGGATATAGAATATGCGTTTCATGTTCTTTCGTGTCCTTCTGTTGCAAGAAGGCGGATTTGGCAGTCGACGAGCCGCCGCCCTTCTGCGCTGAGGTCGAATTCGCGGCCTGTTAGCTGCCAACGCAGCACGGTGCCTTGCACCAGGCCGAGAAGGAGATCGGCGAGATCCGTGGCGGGCATGGAAACGCTCAGGTTGCCACAGGAGCGCGCGGTTTCCATCTCATGCAGCAATATGGCGCGCAGGCGTGCCATGATCCGTAGGGGAACCTGTCGAATGTCGGGTTCGGCGTTTAGGTGGCCTGTGCCAAAGATCAGCTTTGGCACGGCTGGAGTGGCGGCGATCAGCCCTAGCTGGGCCTCGAGGACGCGGAGCAGCCGGTCAAGCGGCGAGAGTCCCGGTGCAAGGGCGGTGTCCCATTCCTTTTCCGCGCGGGCCTCGACCGTCTCCAGAACCGCGAGCCAAAGGGCGTTCTTGGTCGGGAAATGACGGAAAATCGCGGCTTGCGAGACACCAACCTCCTTGGCGATCCGTTCGGTCGTCAAGGTTTCAACTGGCAAGCTGGCCAGAAGATGAAGCGTGGTGTCCACGATTTCGCGTTTGCGATCTGCGGCGGATTTTCGATGCCCGGACATTGACTCTCCATTAGTGAGTAATCACTAACTTAATGCGTCGCATAGTCCATTGACGAAAGTCAAGTTGAGGGTGGGGCAACTCAGTTAGCGTAAGTTCATATGTAGGCGGTGAGGGCCTCGACGAGACTGGAAAGGTAGAACTGAGGCTTTCATGAGTTGCCCACATTATCCTAGACTCGAGCCAGTGAAACCCGCCTCACGTCCCGAGCGGGTTTCACTACTTTCCTATCTCTGGAGGTTTCGGCGGGACATCCTGTCGGCGCAGCCGGCGCGGCTCTATCGCGCTTGGATGGCGGAGTTTCACACGCCGTTCTTCACGTCTTTCCTGTGCAATGACCCCGAGCTTGTCGATCTTGTCCTGTCGCGGCGACCGGAGGATTTTCCAAAGTCCAATCGGCTCTTTGAAGGGCTCGTGCCGCTACTTGGGCATTCTGTCTTCATAACGAATGGCAAGGAGTGGGAACGGCAGCGGCGGATGATAGATCCCGCGTTCGAAAGTGGTCGGGTGCGAGAGGTGTTCCCGATTATGTGGGATGCGGGTGTTGCCGCGGTTGAACGGCTCGCGCCCGTTGCGGATGGTCGGCGTGTCGATGTAGAGACGGTCACATCACATGTCGCGCTCGACGTGATCTTCCGGGCCATGTTTTCAATCCCCGTCGAGAGCGACACGGCCCAATCCGTTTTTCAGGCGTTCCAGGCGCATCAAGCCGCGCCGCACGGCCAAACAGATCCGTGCCTTGATCGAGGCGCTTGTCGCATCGCGGGCGCAGGCGATTGCAGAGGGCCACGCGCCGGATGATCTCGCGACGCGGATCATGACGACATCCGACGCGGAGGATGGGCGAGTCTTCACGGCGCGGGAGATGGTCGATCAGGTTGGCATTTTCCTGTTAGCAGGCCACGAGACCTCGGCTGCGGCATTGGGGTGGGCGCTCTACCTGATGGCGCTTCGCCCGGAGTGGCAGGAGAAGGTGGCGCAGGAGGCAGAGGCCACGATCGATCCCGAGAAGATATATTTCTCGACCGGGAGCAAGTTGCGCCTGTCCCGGGCGGTTTTCCGGGAGGCGTTGCGTCTCTATCCGCCGGTGCCGATGTACCTTCGGGAAGCGGCACAGGAAGAGGTCTTTCGTGGGCGGAAGGTTCCAAGGCGCGCGCAGGTCATCATAAGCCCGTGGCACTTGCATCGGCATGAGAGGCTTTGGGACAGGCCGGACAGTTTCGACCCCACCCGTTGGGACAGCCCCGAGGGCAGGGCCAGCGCGCGGCAAGCCTATCTGCCCTTCTCGGAAGGGCCGCGCGTTTGCCCGGGATCGGCATTCGCAATGATGGAGGGGCAGTTGATTCTGTCGATGATCTTGCGGCGCTACCGCGTCGAACGTGTCGAGGGATGGGAGCCAATCCCCGTGGCTCAGCTCACGGTGCGGGGGAGGGATGGGATTTGGCTCCGGTTCCGACTACGCGGCGACTGATCGTGTGGCGCGTGAATGGTCGTGCGCGTTTGACTTCTGTCGATTCCGATAAAAATAATCGGCATTGTGGTGTGGGAGAATCAGGAGTCCCCCATGTCGGATATTTTTCCCAACCTTGAGGCTGGTCCGGTCGAAGATGTCTTTCCGCTCGTCGCGGTGCGCGCGGGTATGCGGTGTTTGATCCATTCGCTCGGCGATATGCTGCGAAAGCAGACTCGCGTTTTTGGCGGTAGGGTTGGCGCCGGATCAGGAAGTGCAGGTCGTATCGGTCTGTGACAAGCGTCATTGTGTCCTTGCGTGCGGACAAATCCGGGCCGCTGTCGATGCTCTTGCAAGCGATGGATTGCGGGCTTCCGGTGCTCACGGTGCTGACCAAGGCGGACTACTGGGATCCGGCGGTGATAGAGGCGGCGGGGCACACGCTTGCGCAGTCGCTCGGCATCCAGTTTCTTACGGTGTCCTCGCGCCGTGAGGGCGATATGGCCGAAGTGCATAAGGCGCTGGAGATGTTGCTGCGGTTTCCGCCTCAGGTTTCGGCCCCTCCGGAAGGCGCGGTAGAAGAGAGCGCGGCGCTGGTGCGCGCGCTTGAAGGCGGAGATAGCTTGCTGTCGGTCAACCCGATTGCCGCTGCGCGGCGGTTGCTTGAGCAGGACAAGCTGGCCTCGGACCTCGCGACACCAGACCTGCGCGCGCTGTGGGACAAGCTATGTGATGCGGCAGAGACACGGGATGGGCGTGCTTTGGACGCGGAGTTTGTGGAGGCGCCCTTGGCGCGGGCCGGGGCTCTTGTGGCAACGCTCGATATGCCGCCGCCCGTGGGGCACCGGTTCTGGTCGGACCGGATTGACCGGATCGCCTTGTCGCAACGCTGAGGCATGCTTGTTTTCCTGACGGTGATGTATCTGGTGTTCTTCGTCTCCATCAACCTTTCAGCGGTGTTCATCGACCTATTCCACGGTCTTGCCCAGGCGGCGTTTGTCAATGCGCCCGCGCTCTTGCTCTTCCGGCTCGGGATTGAGGACGGTTTCCTGTCTGTTGCCCTTGGCGCAGTCGGCATGGGGCTACAGACGGTGGCGACTTTTGCACCGGTCGCGGGATTCCTGTTCTTCTGCCAGATCCTACTTGAAGAGAGCGGCTACATGACCCGCGCCGCGGTTGTCGTGGATCGGATGATGCGGCGGCTTGGCCTTTCAGGGCGTGCCTTTCTGCCGCTGATCCTCGGGTTCGGCTGCACTATCCCGGCCATCCTTGTGACGCGGGCGCTGGATACCCGCTCCGAACGGATCATGACCGCGCTCATGGCGCCTTTCATGTCTTGTGGAGCGCGGCTTCCGGCCTATGCGCTCTTCGCCGCGGCGTTCTTTCCGACATCGGGACAGAACATCGTCTTTTTGCTCTACCTGCTGGGTGTCGCGGTGGCGTTGCTCACTGAGTGGATCCTGGCGTCGCGCCTGTTGTCGGTCTCGCCGCGACCGCTTGTCATTGAGCTTCCAGTCTATCAGGCGCCGGCCATCGGGCAGGGGCTTCGACTTTGCTGGGTGCGGCTCAAGCAATTCCTGAGTGAGGCGGGCAAGACGATTGCGATTGTCATGACCTTGCTCTCCTTGCTCAATTCCTTCGCGCCGGACGGGTCCCTCGTCAACGAGAGCAATGGCCGCTCGATCCTGGCGCAATCGGCAAGGGCCGTGACGCCGGTGCTCGGGCCGATGGGTATCGAGCAGGAGAACTGGCCCGCGGCGGTTGGACTCGTGGCGAGGATTTTTGCAAAGGAAACCATCGTCGGCACGCTCCAGGCGCTCTATGTGTCGGAAGGTGACGGTGCGCGAGAGGCGCCCGACCTGATCTCGACAGCGCAGGGCGCTCTGCGCGATTTGGCAGGTGCGGGCGCGGGACTTATGGCCACGCTGGCGGACCCTTTGGGGCTTGATCTCGGACCGATCGAGAGCTTTGCGGAAGCGGCCAGCGCGCAAGAGGTCGAGGCCTCCCTTTTCATCGAGCTTCGCGGGCGGTTCGACGGGGCGGCGGGGGCGTTCGCCTATATGGTGCTCTTCCTGCTCTACGTGCCTTGCGTGGCGGCGCTATCGACGATCTGGCGAGAGATCGGTGGGCTTTGGGCGAGCATCTCGGCACTGTGGTCCACGCTTCTGGTTTATGGCGGTGCGGTGATGGCCTACCAGGTCGGGACATTTGCCCAGCACCCACAAAGCTCGTCCATGGCTATCGCCATTTTCGTAGGGCTTCTTGCGGGTGTGGTGGTACTGGTGCGGTCATCGCTTGGACATGCCGCGCCGGAGCGCGCTTAGCCCTGCCACGCTTGCGCTGACATGGGGCGCAGGTGCAGGAGGTCGACGGCGCGCGCCGCGATCTGCCGGGCAATTTCGCCAGTGGTTTCAGAGCATAGGTAGAAAGCCGGGACGGGCGGTAGGATTGTTGCTCCCATTTCCGTGGCAGACGTCATGTTGCGCAGGTGGGCAAGCGTGAGGGGGGCCTCGCGCGCCAGAAGCACGAGCGGGCGACGTTCCTTGAGTTGAACCGAGGCGGCGCGGGTGAGGAGCGTGTCATCCAGCCCGGTGGCAATGGCGGCTAGGCTGCGCATCGAGCAAGGGGCGATGATCATGCCCGCAAAGGGCGATGAGCCGGAGGCGATCCTGGCGCCGAGATTGGCAATTGGGTGCGTCCTCTCTGCGAGGCTCTGCAATTCGTCATGGGCGCTGGGGCCGACCTCGAGCGCGAGGGTGCGTTCGGCCATGGTCGAGACGGTGAGGTCAAACGCGATCTTGAGGCGCGACAGGTGGCGAGCAACCTCCAGACCGAGCAGAGCGCCGGATGCGCCGGCGATGCCAAGAACGACATGTGGCTTATCCATGCTGGTTCCTTTGCCATGCCGAGATGAGGGCGTCGGCGCGATCGAGATGGGCCGGATCATGGGTCATGACTTCGCCCCAGCTGCGGCGGGTCTCACTGCCGATCTTGTTGGTGGCGTCGATGCCGAGTTTCCCGCAAAGCCCCTCTTTGGCAGAAGCGAAATCAAGATAATCCATCGGCGTATCCTTGAGCACCATGACATCGCGGGCGGGATCCATGCGTGTCGCCATGGCCCAGGCAATGTCATCCCATGAGTGCACGTCGATATCCTCATCCACGACGATGATCGTCTTGGTATAGCTGAACTGCGCCAGCATCCCCCATAGCGCCATCATGACGCGCCGCGCCTGACCAGCGTAGCGTTTGTCGATTGAGATTACGGCCATGCGATAGGAGCAGGCGGCGGGCGGCAGCCAGAGATCGCGAATTTCGGGAATCTGGGCGCGAATGACGGGTAGCGCGAGAGTATTGAACACTTCGCCAATGACGGAGGGTTCGTCAGGGGGGCGACCGGTCATCGTCGTGAGATATAGCGGGTCTTTGCGATGTGTGATCGCTGAGACCCGCATCACGGGGAAGGGCTCTACCGCGTTGTAATAGCCCGTGTGGTCCCCGAAAGGGCCTTCGGGCGCGGTGTCGCCGGGATGGACCCAGCCCTCTATCACGATCTCGGCGCGGGCCGTGACGAGAAGCGGTACGGTCTTGGCGTGAGCCAATTCGCTTCGTGCGCCACGCAGGACCCCACTGAAGGCCATTTCGGAGAAATGTTCCGGCAGGGGAAGGGCCGCGGACAGGAGCATGGCGGGGTCGGCGCCGAGCGCGATCGCCACGGGCATGGGTTCACTACGCGAATGCCATGTCCGTGCATGGGCCGCCCCGCCACGATGGGCGAGCCAGCGCAGGATGAGCCTGTCGTGGCCGAGCACTTGCGCCCGATAGACGCCGAGGTTGTAGTCGGCGGGCTGAGACGGATCAGAACCATGAGGGCGGGTGATGACGACCGGCCATGTGATGAGAGGCCCGGCGTCTTCGGGCCAGGGCGTTTGAATTGGCAGCGCTCCCAGATCCGGGGCGGCTTCGACCTGCTGTACAGGGGGGCGTTTCATGATGTTGGGGCGGGTCGTCAGCGCCGCGCGCATGGCCGGCCATCGTGACATGGCGTCCTTGAGGCCGCGCACCGGTGCGGGCGCGCGCAGTTCGGCGAGAAATGCCCCAAGATCCAAGACCGCGGACGGAGCTACTCCGAGCCCCGCTGCGACCCGCTCGGTCGTGCCGAATAGATTCGCGACGACAGGAATGGAGGACGCCGCCGCGCCCTGCATCGCTTTGTCGAAGCGCAAGATCGGCCCTTCCGCGCGCAGCATCTGCTGTTGGATCGCGGCCATTTCATGCCGCAGGTTCACCGGTTCGCGGATGTGCAGAACCTGCCGTTCCTCCTGCGCCCAAGCAAGGAAAGAACGCAGGTCAGGAAATACAGGCAATGTCCTCATGCAAGGCTCCGCGACTGGTGGTGCGGCGTGTCTATCAGCGGCAACAGGCGGTGCTTTTGACTTTCGTCAATCATTGCGGCGATTTGACGGTCTACTCCTCGACGCAGAGCCAAAGAGGGGATGCCATGAGTGATGAGCTACCAGTGATACCGCAGGCGCTTCAGGTGGCCATGCGGCCGTTGCCGCTGGGGCCCGTGTCAATCCTTCTGACGCGGCTTGCCCGACGGGTCGCGGCGCGGCATCCGGATCTGCTTGGCCGCATGGGGGACTATGCCGACGCATGTTTCGAGCTTGATATGACGGACCAGCCTTTCGTACTCGTCCTCAATCTCGGAGACGGTGCGCCGACCATGCGGGCGCGCCGTCGGAGCCCGACCCGGGGCGCAGACGCGACGATCCGGGGGCCTGTCGCGGGGTTCCTTGGCATGATGCATGGCACGTGGGATGGCGACGCGCTGTTCTTTTCGCGCGACCTTGCGGTCGAGGGAGACACCAGCGCGGTGCTCGCCTTGCGCAATGCAATAGACGACGCCGAGCTCGACCTCGTTGAAGAGATCGGTCTTGGCGAGACCTCGCGGGCGCTCGTTCGCCGTACCTTCGGTGTGGCGGAGCGTATGACCGGGCTGCCGCTCAACCGACACCAGATGACGATGGATCCCTATTGATGATGGAGCTTGTCTGTCCCGCCGGCACCCCGGCGGCATTGCGCACTGCGGTGAAAGCCGGGGCACACACGATATATTGCGGTTTCGCGGACGAAACCAATGCGCGGAACTTTCCCGGCCTGAACTTCAGTCGCAAGGAACTTGGCGAAGCGATCACCTTTGCACATGCCCACGGGGCGAAGGTCCTCGTGGCGATCAATACGTTTCCCCGTGCGGGGAGTGAGGAGGTCTGGCACCGGGCGATTGCGGATGCGGCGGCGTTGGGAGCGGATGCTGTGATCCTCGCCGATCTCGGGCTTTTGGCATATACGGTCGAGTACCATCCGCAGCTTCGGCGGCACTTGTCGGTGCAGGCGGCGGCCACCAACCCGGATGCGATCAACTTCTACGCAGAGAGTTTTGGTGTGCGCCGCGTGGTTTTGCCGCGCGTGCTCACCGTGGGGGAAATCCGGGCGATCAATGCCGAGGTCGACGTCGAGACAGAGGTTTTCGTATTCGGCGGTTTGTGTGTCATGGCGGAGGGGCGCTGTTCGCTTTCCTCCTATGCGACGGGGCGGTCGCCGAACATGAACGGGGTCTGCTCTCCGGCGAGCCATGTGGCCTATTCGCAAGAGGTGGGAGACCTTGTAGCGCGGCTTGGCGGGTTCACGATCCATCGCACTGCCAAAGATCAATCGGCCCCGTATCCGACCCTTTGCAAAGGGTGTTTCACCTCGCGTGAGCAGACCGGGCATGTGTTCGAAGACCCCACAAGCCTTGATGCGACGAGATTGATCCCCGAGCTCGCGAAGGCGGGAGTGACAGCTCTTAAGATCGAGGGACGACAGCGCAGCCGGGCCTATGTCGAGAAGGTTGTGCGGGCCTTTCGTGCCGCGGTCGAGGCTGAGGCACAGGGGCAACCGATGCCGGACGGTATCCTGGCGACATTGAGCGAGGGGCAGGCGGTCACGACCGGTGCCTATGCCAAGGTCTGGAGGTAGGACATGGATCAGGAAATGGACCTCACGGTAGGAGCGAACCCGTTTTTTTGGGATCTGGAGACGATACGCGGTTTTTATGGGAACTTGGCCAAGGCGCCGGTTGCGCGCGTGGTGATTGGCGAATTGGTGTGCTCCAAACGATTGCCGTTCGTGGCAAACGCCTTCCCGGAAGCGGTGGAGATGATGACGGCGGAGGGCAAGGATGTGGCGCTGACGGCGCTGGCGCTCGTGACCTTGAAGCGGGAACGCAAACAGACCGCCGATCTCTTTGATGCGGGCATCACGGTCGAGATCAATGACCTCTCTGCCTTGCAGCACTTGCCGGACGGGCAGGGCTTTTGGGTCGGGCCGTTGGTCAATGTCTACAATGAAGGGACGTTGCGATGGCTTGCCGCCAAGGGCGCACAGAGAATCTGCCTGCCGCTGGAATTGCCGATCGACTCGGTGCGGCGCCTGGCCGAGGTGGGCCGCGATTGCGGCGTGGCGATCGAGGTTTGGGGACATGGGCGCGCGCCTCTGGCAATCTCGGCGCGGTGCTATCATGCGCGCCTGCATGACCGGATCAAGGACAACTGCCAGTTCGTTTGCGGAGACGACCCGGATGGCCGGGAAGTCGACACGCTGGATGCGCAGAAATTCCTTGTCGCCAACGGTGTGCAGACCTTGTCTCACGCGACGATCAGTATGGCGCGCCAAAGCGACCTCCTGCGAGAAGCGGGGGTGAGCGCTTTGCGGCTTTCTCCGCAATCGCGGCATTTTGCCGAGATTTGCGAGGGCTATGCTCGGGTAATCATGGGGCGCGAAGACAAAGAGACATTCGCCCGGGGGCTTGTTTCTCTGGTCCCGGATGGGTCGCTTGCCGATGGTTTCCTGACGGGAGAGTGCGGCGCGGATTGGTCCGGGACGGCTTGACCGCCCCAGTCTTCTCAGCTCTCCGAGCTCCCCTCGGCCTCGTTGATTAGCCGCGTGACCCACGCGGCCACCATACTATTGGTAGGCACCCCGAGCGGGAGTGCGGCGAGCAGCGCATGAAGTGGGGCAAGCACGCTAATGCCAAAGACCTGAAGCATCAGGAACAGCAGAAAGAGGTTGATCGCCACGGCTGCGGCGGTGAACGGGTAGAGCAGGAGCCAGAGGCGAAGCGTGGTCGGACCGAAAAGTTTTTTCATCACGGCGCGCCTTTCTGGAGCAATTGATCTGACAGGCTTTGGGCAATCAGGGTCGGGGTCGCGGACCATTCGATGAAGGGTGGCAGGACAGGGCCGGAGAAGTCGCAAGACGCGAGGGCTTCGGGGACATCGTCGATATAGTGACCGGCGCGCAGGGCAAAGAAAGGCAGGCAGAGCGCTTGGCCGAGGTCGCGGGCCACGTCGCCGAGAAATGGCTCTTGCTCGACAAAGCCGGATCGGGTCTTGCGGAAACCGAGCGATTTCTGCAATCGGGCCGTTAGAGCCTCGGTTGTTTCAGCATTTTTTTGCGATACGGCGCTGCCATGCGCAGCAACGAGGAGGGTTGTGTCCGAAGACTTCCAGCCTTCGTTGGCCAGTTTCGCGATCAGGGTTGCTTCGATCAATGCGGTGAGCGCTGGTTCGTGGCCGAAGGGGGATAGGACGCTCAAGCCGTGGGCCTTGGCGCCGAGGATGCGGTGGACGAAATAGCCATCGGCCATGAAAAACGGGTAGAGGAGCGGCGCGCCGAGTTCGGCAACCGCGGTCTCGAAACAGCCGGGCGCGGCGAGGGTGGCACCCCGGATGCGGATACCCGGCAAAGTGCTATCCACGCGGTTGGCGAGTGCGGTGAGGGCCGCCTCCTGTGTGTCTGGGTCGGAGGGGCTTCCGTGGGCGACGAGAAGGACTGAGGGGTTAGTGACTTGTGCCATCGGAGAAGGTGATCTTGTTCCAGACGTTGTATTTTCCCGAAGGTTTGCGCATTGGCAGGCGGCGTACCTCTTCGAGCGTTTCGGCATCGTAGACGATCACGGCGCCATCGTCTTCCCAGATCGACACGAGCGCATGGCGTCCATCGCGGGTAAATTCGATATGAGCGACAGTTTTGCCGGGGGCGGGATCGAGGGTGCGGACGATTTCGAGGCTGTCCTTGTCGATCACGTGCATCTTGTCCCGGTTCGGACCAAAGAACACATCAGCCCAGACATAGCGGCTATTTTCGTGGCTGCGCAGGAAGAACCCGGGGCCATCGGTGTCGATGGTCTTGATAAGGGCCCATTTCGCGGTGTCGATGACGCTCAGCCGACCCTCGCGCAGGTGGGGGGTGGCCATGACTTTGCGGTCGTTGCTTTGCCAGCTGATGCCGGAGCCGAGGTGGGGCATGCCGGGGAGGGGCAATTCCGCGATTTCGCGACCCACGTCGAGATTAACCACAACGCCCTTGTCGCCGGTACGACTCGCGCCGATGAGGTTGCGGTAATCGGGGGTAAAGAAGAAATCGTCGAGCGGCTCGGACACGTCAATCCGGCGGCGGGCAAACAGCCCTTCCTCGGCCCCCAAGGATTCCCGCATGTCTTTCTGGTGGCTATGAACGAAGCCTTCAAAGAAGGGACCGCCATCCTCTGTGGTTGCAATTTCCCATATTTCCGGCGCGTCCTTGAGGGCGAGCACGAAGCTCTTGCGTTGGGGGGCCTGATAGACGGCGGAGACGCGGCTTTCAGTTCCGTCGCGCGCGGTCACGGTGCGGACCTGCGCGACAGAGAGGTCTGTGGTCGACAGGATGGTGACGGTATGCGGCAGGTAGTTGGCCACGGCGAGCCATTTGCCATCTTCGCTCATGGCGATATTGCGGCTATTGACGCCTGCACGGACGCGACCGACCTCGGTCAGAGACCAGATGTCGTATTTCTGCACCCAGCCATCGCGGGACATGACAAAGACATAGCGCCCGTCGGGGCTGAATTTCGGGCCACCATGGACGGCGAAGGGTGTTGGAAACCGGTCGAGCACATCGAAGGTATCGCCGTCGAGCACGCTCACGTGGTGATCGCCGGTCTCCACCACGAGCGTGATGTTCATCGGGTCCGCGGAGAAGGAGGGGGACGTCGCCGCGACATAGTTGGGGTTCCTTTCACGGGTGGCGTCTATCTCTTCTGTTGTCCAGGTCGGTGGCGTGGACAAAGGGGTCGCGATATAGGCTGCGACCGCTGCGATCTCCTCCTCGGAAAGGGTCTGTGCGAAGGCGGGCATCTGGGTGGCGACGCGGCCATTGGCGATGATGTCGGTCAGTTTGGCGCCGCGCAGCCGTTTGAGCGCCTCCGGGATCAGGGCGGGGCCGGTGCCGCCGAGACGTGTTTCAGCGTGACAGGAGGCGCACAGATCATGGTATATCCCCGCCCCCTCAGGGTCGGCGACAAGGGGGGATGCGGTCAGCGCGAGAGTCAGCCCCAGCGCTCGCAACGGTTTAGAAGAAGACATGCTCAGGGTCACGGCTCTTGCCTCGGAAAGGGGTGACATTCAGGCGATCACTCTCGTCGATGCCGATCTCGGCGTTAGAGAGATAGCAGGCCGGGTCTTCGGCCCATGGATCGCCCGTGATTTGAAGGGCGCGGATACGGGTATTGCCGCCGCAGACTTCCTTGAAAGCGCAGGCCCCGCAGCGGCCCTTGAGGGGGCGAGGGCGCTGGCGCAGGGTGGCGAGCATCTTGTCGTCCCCGGTCCATATGTCCGAGAAGGGGCGGGATTTCACGTTGCCGATGGTGTAATCGGACCAGTAGGTGTCGGGGTGGACGGTCCCGAGCGGTGCGATATTGGCGACGCCCAGGCCCGAGGAATTTCCGCCCCATGCCTTGAGATGCGCCTCGACCTGGGCGGCGCGCGCCTCGTCGAAGTTGCGACGCACCCATTTCATGAAATAGACGGCATCGGCATCATTGTTGCCGGTCACGATTTCAAGCGGTTCATCTTCGGCCACGGCAACCCAGGCGCGGTCGATCAGAAGGTCTATGGCGTGCCGGGTGCGAGCGCGTTCTGTATCGTCGCCGCGGTGTTTGTCACCACGCCCGGCATAGACGAGATGCGAGAGGTAGAACTTGTCCACGCCCTCGCTATCGCAGAGGTCGAGCATATCCTGAAGCATATGGGCGTTGTCTTCGGTGATGGTAAAGCGCAAGCCCACTTTGATGCCGCGTTTCTTGGCTTCGCGCACGCCTGCCAGCGCCTCGTCAAAAGCCCCGTCCTTGCCACGGAACCAATCGTTCATGTCGCCGATCCCGTCCAGCGAGATACCGACATAGTCAAAGCCGAGATCCGCGACACGGCGGGCGGTGTCGCCGACGATCTTGGTCCCGTTGGAAGAGAGGGCAAGGTGGCGGAAGCCCAGCGATTTCGCGCGTTCGGCCACGTCGAAAAAGAACGGGCTCGAGAGGGGTTCGCCCCCTGAGAGGATCAGGGCCGGGATGTTGAAAGCGTGCAGATCATCGACCACCGCAAGCGCCTGTTCCCGGTTGAGTTCACCGGGGAATGTCACGTCGGCGGAAGAGGTATAACAATGCCGACAGCGCAGGTTGCAGCGCCGCGTCAGATTCCAGATCACTACCGGCTTGACGGTTCCCGCCGCGCCCCTTTGGCGAACGGGGGTCGGCTTGGTCAGTTCGTGCATGTATTGCGTCAAACGGAACATTACTGCGCTCCTTTCCTGAGCCGCATCCCGGTTTTCTTGAGGATGCGTGTCGAATAAAGAATGTCTTTCTGATGGCAGGCGCTGCCGAGGCGTTCGGCGATCTCGCCGCGATGGTGTTCCACGGTCTCGCGGTCGGGCCCGTGGATCATGGCAAACAGGTTATAGGGCCAATCGGGCAGGGCGCGCGGGCGCAGGTAGCAATGGCTGACAAAGTCGAGCGCGCCGATCTGTTCGCCAAGGCGCTCGGCCTTTTCGTCGGCTACGTCCCAGACGCTCATGCCGTTTGCGACCATGCCAAGGGCATAGTGGTTTGGGGCGATGGCAATGCGCCGGATGACGCCCTCTTTCTGCATCCGTTCGAGGCGGGCAATCACTTCGGCCTCGTCAAGGTTGAGCCAGCCCGCGACCTCTGCATAGGGTGAGGGCGACAGGGGAAGCCCGCCTTCGGTGGCGATCAGGATGCGCCGGTCTGTCTGGTCGATGCTCATGCCGTAACCTTGAAGCCGATGTAAAACTCTCGCAGCTTGGGAAACCGCTGCACGGTCAGGCCGGTCTGTGCCTCGATCCGGTCTGCCGTTTTGCCGATGTCCTCGGTCCGGTCACAGGCAAGGACGAACCACATGTTGAGAGCGTGGACACGTTCATAATTATGCGCCACCTCGGGAAAGGCATTGACCAAAGTCATGACCTCTTCGAAACGATCCTCGGGAACCTTCATCGCACAGAGACAGAAGGCCCCGCCCATCGCGGCGGCGTCGATGAACGGGCCAAAGCGCGTGATGGCGCCGATATTGCGCATATGGGCAATTCGGTCGATCAGCTCGGTTTCGTCGATATCGAACCTTGCGGCCATTTCCGCGAAGGGACGCGGCGACAGAGGAAAGCCCTCCTGAAGCGTATTGATGATCGCGCGATCTGTCTTGTCGAGGGCATCTTCGGGGAGAGGCTTACGGCGCATGGGTCAGGCCGCCTTGTGCTTTGGGGTGTCGAGGGTGGCGCCGGTTTGTTTGAAACAGTGCAGGGAAAACAGCGCTTTGTGGGCAACGCCCCGCAACGGCGTCAGTGCGCGCGCGCCTTCAAGGATGGTTTCCGCCTCGGCGCGGTCGCGGGCGTGGATCATCGAGTAAAGGCGATAGGGCCATACGCCCGGAACGGTATTGCGCTCGTAGCAAAGGGTAATGCCGGGGTGGCGCGCGAGGGCGGCCCCTGCCTCAACGATCTGTTCCTCGGGGATATCCCAGACGACCATGGCATTGGAGCGCCAGCCCAGAGAGCGATGGCGCACGATGATCCCGATACGGGTCAGGATGCCGGCCTCGGCCAGTGCTTGGATGCGTGACAGAATTTCGGCTTCCGGGCGACCGATCTGTTCGCCAAGAGCCTCGAAGGGACGTGGCACGAAGGCCAGCCCCTGGCTTAGGCCATGCAGGATCGGGCGATCCGTGTCTTGCAGCACGTCGAGCTTTGGCGCGCTATCGGCGATCAGGGTGGAGTGACGCCCCTTGAGCGAGAAGCCGAGGTCGATGTTGAAGGGGCGCACGAGGCGCAGATCATGCACGGCGAGCCCCGTGGTTTCGCGAATCCGGTCGAGGCTTTGCAGGAGCGTGGCTTTGTCCGGCGCGGTGGCGACGAACCAGAGGTTCATCTCGTCCTCGCGGAGGTAGGAATGGTTGACGCCTGCTTCGGCTCCGACCTGGGCGGCGACCTCCTCAATCCTGTCTTCGGGCACCGCCATGGCGGCGAGTGTCGAAGCACCTGCCGTGTTGGGGCGCACCGTTGCGCCGACGCGGGCGATCCGCCCTTCTGCCTTGAGGGTTGCCAGCCGCTCGATGATGGCGTCTTCGGTGGTGCCCAATTGGTCGGACAGCACGGCGAAGGGGCGCGCGACGATCGGGAAATCGCGCTGAAAATCATTCAGCAGCTTTTGATCCAGTTCACCGAGACGGGCCAGCATCGTTCAGAGCCCCGGCTGATGGGCGCGGGCGGAGAAGAAGATGCCCGACGGAGATTGCGCGTCTATCTCGGCTTTGATCTCGAAACTATGGGTGTCGTAGACAACGATCTTGTTGTCATCACGGGAGGAGACCCATGCCTCGGCGCCGCGCGGGGCGAATTCCATGTGCAGAATGGCCTTGCCCGGTTCGAGCGTCTTGACGACCTCATGGGTGCGGCTGTCGATCACTTGCACGACGTCATTGAGGGGGGTCGCGAAGTTCACCCAGACATAGGGTGAGGCGGGTTGCGCGATGATGAAGACCGGCTGGCCGTGGACCGATGTGCGCGCGGTTTCCTCAAGCGAGTCTCGATCGACCCAGAGAAGTTCGTGGCGACCTACCGCCGGCAGGACGAACTGGCCCTCGGTGAAGGCCCATCCCTGAAGGTGGGGCATCTTGTAGACCGGCATATCGTCCTCGACCTTGCCGTAATCCTCAAGGAATTTGCGCGGAGTCGGGGTCTCGTCCCAGAGGTCGATAGCGGTGACGCCTTTTTCGCCAAAAAGACCAATCAGGTAGGTGTGTCCGTCCCCAGTCACCACGGCGTCGAAGGGGTTCTTTCCGACCGCCCCGAGATTGGTCACGACCGGGTCGGCACCGGAAAAATCACCAAGAAACGCTTCGCCGGAATCCCAGACAGTCCATATGAAACGGCGCCCGGGGAGGTCAGCGAGGCCTATGGTTTTGCCGTCGGCAGGGATGTCGGCCACGAGTGCGAGCGTATCCGCATCGAACACCTTGACCCCGCCGGGGGTATAGTTGGAGACAGCGACAAGTTGACCGTCATCAGAAATCGCGCCGCCGATGGAGTTCCCGGCTTGAATGGTGCGGGCAACAACTTGGCGCTTTAAGAGGTCAACCTTGGACAGCCCGCCATCGCGTCCGAAGATATAGGCAAAGCGTTCATCGGGGCTATAGGTCATTGAGGCATGTGAGAGGTCGCCGAGGCCGGAAATCTTTGCCAGGGCGGCATGGTCAGAGCGATCCAAAAGTAGGACCGAGCCTGTGGCCCGTTCGATCACGAGGCCAAGGTCGCCAGTCGCGCAACAGGGGTCTTGTGCCTGTGCGGCAAAAGGCAGGAGCGCAAGGGCGGTGGCGGCAAGGAGGCGTTTCATTCTTGAGGCTCCGTCTTGAGAAGGTAGTGGGCGATCCATTGGGCTTCGGATTCGCTTAGAATTGGGCGCCACGCGGGCATGGCCGTGCCGGGCACACCTTCGAGGATGATAAAGGCCAAACTTTCTGCATCGGCACCATCGAGGGCTTCAGGGGTCAGCGGGCTTCCCAGCCCCCCCTTCATGGTGAGCCCATGGCAGGAGCCGCAGTCCTGAATCAGCATATGCTCCAATTCAGCGGCGCGTGGCGCGGGAATGTCTCCGGCATAGGCCATACCTGTCTGGGACAGCGCGATGAGGCCGGAAACCAGAAAGGCGCGAAGGTCAGGCATAGGCGGCAACAATGTCTTGCAGCGGCAGAGCCGCAGCGACTTCGCCATAGAGGGAGACCACATGGCCGATAATGAAGAGCACAGGCGCCGAGAGGTCGCTTGTGGCCATATCCCTAGCGACCGTGTCGAGGGTCGAGACGAGACGCTTTTCACGCGGGGTCGTGGCCGAGGCGATGGCCATGACCGGAAGCGAGCCCGGCAGGCCGTTCTGGCGCAGCTTGGTCGAGATGTCCTCGATATTCATTGCGCCCATATAGACCACGAGGGTGGTATCCTCGGAGGCCAGAGAAGCCCAGTCGAGATCAAGCGAGGCATCCTTGGCGCGATGGCCGGTGACATAACGCACGCCGGTGGCAAGGCCGCGATGGGTCAGCGGGACGCCTGTCGAGGTGGCTGCGCCTTGAGCCGAGGTGATGCCGGGTACGTATTCAAGGGCGATCCCGGCAAGGCGGAGTTCTTCGGCTTCTTCGCTGCCGCGGCCAAAAATCAGCGGATCACCACCTTTGAGGCGGGCGACGCAGAGGCCCTTGGCTGCGAGACTGACTAGAAGGGCGTTGATGCCTTCTTGTGGAACCTTGTGGCACTTTGGCTGTTTGCCGACATCAATCAGCCGGGTGCCTTTGGGCACAAGGGCCATGATTTCAGGCGACACAAGGCGATCATAGACCACCACATCGGCGGCGTTGAGTGCTTTCACCGCCTTGACGGTCAAGAGGTCGGGGTCGCCCGGTCCTGCGCCGATGAGGAAGACTTTGCCCTTGGTGAGATCTTTCATGACTTTGGCTTTCGTTGGCTATCTCAGGGGGGAGGGTGCGGGAAGGGAAACCCCTTCCCGCGCGGTGGCGTTAGTAGACGTCGCCACGAGTGTTATAGACGTTGAACTTGCCGGTCGGCGTAATCAGGCGCTCGTCCTTGATGACTTCCTTCAGCTCGAGCGTCTTGTCGTCGACCACGACAATAGCCGAGACCTTGTCCTTGGCGTTCCAAACCGAGAACCACACTTCGGTGCCGTCCTTGTTGAATTCAGGCTGCACAACCCGCGGTTGGCCTTCGGCGATCCCGGCCCACTCGCCAATTGGCAGGGTGGTGAATTCGGGTTCGACGCCCGCTTTCAGGTCCGAAATCTTGAACACCGCGACCGAGGCCGATGTCTCTGCGTCCGGGTTGAGCGGGGCATCGACATAGAGGTTGTCTGAGACTGGATGGGTCTTGATAAAGAGCGATCCGCCACCGAGGGCATAGAAGCTCTCGACGATCTCCCAGGCTTTGTCGGCGTGGCCTTCGGGATCGGTCCCGATCAGAGCGACCGAGTCGTCGCCAAGGTGTGACGTGGCCCAGACAGGTCCGTGGTCGGGGTGAACAAAGTTCGCGCCGCGGCCCGGGTGTGGCGTTGCGCCGCCCGTATCCGTGATGGCGGCAAGTTTGCCTTCTTTGGTGTCGATCACAACCAGCTTGTTGCGAGCGTTGGCCGCGGTGATGAAGTAGCGGTGAGTCGAGTCAAGACCGCCATCATGCAGAAAACGTTCGGCTTCGATCTCTGTCGTCTTAAGGTTCTTCAGGTCGGTATAGTCGACCATAAGAATCTTGCCGGTTTCCTTGACGTTGACAATGAACTCCGGGCGGTAGTGGCTCGCCAGGATCGCCGCAACGCGTGGTTCAGGGTGGTAGCTCTGTTCGTCGTAGATCATGCCACGGGTCGACTTGATCTTGAGTGGCTCAAGTGTATCGCCATCCATGATGACGTATTGCGGCGGCCAGTAGGCACCCGCAATTGCATACTTGTCTTCCCAACCCTTCATTTTCGAAGTTTCGACGGAACGCGCTTCCATGCCGACTTTGATTTCGGCAACAGTTGCAGGCTCTTTCATCCAGAGGTCGATCATGTTGACCTTGGCATCGCGACCGATCACGAAGAGATAGCGGCCCGATGCGGAAATCCGACTGATGTGGACGGCGTAGCCGGTTTCGATGATCGAGTGGATCTTGTAGTTGCCACCGTCGATCAGGGCGATCTGGCCGGAGTCGCGGAGTGTCACGGACATCAGGTTGTCGATGTCGATGTCGTTCATCTTCTCGGTTGGGCGGTCTTCCGGCGCCACGATCACTTTCCAGCTCTCGCGCATCTCGGCCATGCCGTATTCCGGCGGATTGGGTGGCTCAAGCAGAAGGTAGCGTGCCATCAGGTCAATCTGCTCTTCGGTCATGTCTCCGGAGGTGCCCCAGTTGGGCATACCGGCGGGCGAGCCGTAAGTGATGAAGCTATGCAGATAGTCATAGCCGTTGTCCCGGGTGATGTCCGTGGTCAGCGGTTTGCCGGTCGCACCTTTACGCAGCACGCCGTGGCAGCCGGCGCAGCGTTCAAAATAGATCTTGGTGCCGGTCTGAAATTCCTCCTGAGTCATAACCGGGTCGCCTTCTTTGCGGCCTGGAATTTCGACTGCGATTTCCGCAAGTGTGGTCATTGAGGGTTCATAGGCTGCGGCGGGGCCGTCAGCATGTTCGGCGGGTTTTTCCTCGGCTGCGACAGGCGAGGCAAGTAGGGCCATAGCCATGGCTGCACTTGAAAGAAGTGCTCGTCTGGCTGGAATTTGTCGGATTCTCATTGGGTTTCTCCGTTCCGCTGGTGAGGCATGTCCAAGTATGAATCACGCGATCGTGAGGAGCCTTGACTTTTGTTAAGGCTGGAGAGGCACCGTCGGTCGCAGGGTGTGGCAGCGCCCAGAGAGGCGTTTCTTAACATGCCACGGGAGCCTGCCATGCGGCACTTTCTTCGCTCTGCCCTATCCTTGTTGGTTCTTGCGGTTGCCGGTCTCGTGATGACCTCAGGCGCATGGGCCGACCCGGATGGCACTCCAGAGCTGACGCTTTCCGAGGCGCAGATCGGGGCCATGCTTGGCGTCGATGCGCCCTTCTCCGTGACCCGTGTCGAGGATGGGGTTCCCGGATGGACCGTAACCGCCGGTGAGCGTGTGATCGGTTACATGGCGTCGACCTGGGAGGTGGCGGAGTCTGTCGGCTATTCGGGGCGCCCCCTGGATGTCGTGGTGGCGATTTCCCCGCAAGCGACGATCCTTGGTGCGATCCTGGTGCGCCACAGCGAACCTGTCCTGACGCTTGGGATATCGGATGAGGACATTGCGACCTATGTCTCGAATTTCAGCGGCCATGATCTGCGCCGCTCCTTTGCGGAAAGCCGGGAGGCTCTGCCCGACGTTATAAGCCGCGCCACGGTTTCCACGGGTGTCATACGGGACGGTATCCTACGCACGGCGCGCACTTTGGCCGCGGGGCGGGGCCTCATTTCCGTGGGCGCGGGGATTGATCGGTTGACCTATGTAGAGACGGGTTGGGCGGACTTGGTCAAGGCGGGTGCGTTTGCCGAGGCGCGGGTGACGATGGTTGAGGCATCCGTCGCCCTTGAGGCGGCAAAGGTTCCAGTCGAGAGCGGGCCGGGGGATTTCCTGCATCTCTGGGCGGGGTTGGTCGATCCGCCGAGCGTAGGGCAGAACCTGCTCGGTCAGCAGGTCTATACCAGCGCAGTTGGAAATCTCGGGCTTGGTGAAACGGCGCTCGTGGTGATCTCCTCGGGTCTCTATTCGCATCGAGGGACCGCCTGGCGGCGCAGCGGGGTCTTTGACCGGCTGACGATCACGCAGGGCGAGACACGGTTTCAGCCGACCGAGGACAGGTATCACATGGTCAAACGGCTCCGCGCAGATGGCGCGCCTGAGGTGAAGGAGATCAGCCTTTTCCGACTTCCGGCAACGGTCGATCCGTTGAAACCGATCAGGGTGGAGGTACGTGCGACTCGCCCGACGGAAAGCGGCGGCGAGGTGGCGTTGCAGGTCGAGGCAGATTACGTGCTTCCAAAGTTCTTCCAGACCACTCCGCCACCTGAGCCCGCGCCGCTCTGGATCAGCGCTTGGCGGGACAGCCGGGCTGAGATTATCCTCGTGAGTGCAATGCTAAGCGCGCTTGGCCTTGTCATGCTGGCGCAGGAATGGCTTGTGCGGCGGCCAAAGCTCTGGCGCTATGGGCGGATCGGGTTCCTGTCTTGCACACTCCTCGTTCTGGGGTGGGGATTGAATGGGCAGCTGAGTGTTGTTCAGGTCGTCGCGTTCCTGCAATCCCTGTTGGGGGGATTCCGGTGGGAAACCTTCCTGATCGAGCCGGTGATCTTCCTGCTCTGGGGGTTCGTTGCGCTGGGCGTTCTGTTTTGGGGGCGGGGGATCTATTGTGGCTGGCTATGTCCGTTTGGTGCCTTGCAGGAGCTTCTCAACGATCTCGCGGTGCGGCTGGGAATCCGGCAGATCGCCGTGCCGCAGGCTCTGCACGAGCGGCTCTGGATCCTGAAATACACGGCCTTTGTCGCCATCGTGGCGCTGTCGTTCTATTCTATGCATGACGCGCTTGTGCTTGCCGAGATCGAGCCGTTCAAGACGGCGATCTCCATGCGCATGATGCGCGCATGGCCGTTTGTTCTGTTTGTCGTGGCGCTCCTGGTTGCCGGGCTGTTCATTGAAAGGTTCTATTGCCGGTATCTTTGTCCGCTTGGTGCAGGGCTTGCGATACCTTCGAAACTCAAGGTCTTCGACTGGCTCCACCGGCGCCCGCAATGTGGTCGTGAATGCCGCATGTGCGAGACCAAATGCACGGTTGGCGCGATCGACTCTGTGGGGCGGATCAATCCAAATGAATGCGTCCTATGCCTGCGCTGTCAGGTGATCATGAATGATGATGCACAATGCCCTGTTCTCAAGCGGCGGGCACGTAACGCGGGAACAGGCACACGGGGTTAGAAACACATCTCACGACGTTTGACTTTTGTTAAGGAGTGAAGGAGCGGCCCCTGCGAAAACGGGGCGGGGCATATGTCCCGAATTCGTTTCGCAGGAGGTCGACATGACGGGTATGACGCGTCTCTTCACAGCGGGGTTCCGCGTCTTTTTCCTCTCGGCCGGTATCTTCGCGGTTCTTAGCATGATCATCTGGGAGGGGTGGCTTGCCATCCACGCGGCGGGTGGCATGGTCAGCGATATGCCATTCGCCATGGCGCCGCATCTTTGGCATGCGCATGAGATGGTCTTTGGCTACGGCGGAGCGGTTGTGGCGGGTTTCCTTCTGACGGCGGCGCCGAACTGGACCGGGGCCAAGCTCGGATCTGTGCCATTCTTCGCGACCCTGTCAGCGTTTTGGCTCGGTGGCCGGTTGGCCGTGTTCTGGTCGGGTGCCTTGCCGGAATGGCTTGTTGCTCTTTGCGATCTGGCTTTCCTGCCTGTCCTTGCCATCCGTATCCTGCAATTGCTCTTCAAACGTCCCAAGCCACAGCAGCTTATCCTTTTCCTCGTGATCCTTTTTTTCTGGAGCGGCAATCTGACGATGCACCTCGAATGGGCGGGCGTGATCGACGATGGTGCGTGGATCGGGGTGCGGATCGGGCTTGTGTCCCTGTCGGGGCTGATCCTGATCCTCGGTGGGCGTGTGACGCCAGCCTTTACCCGCAACGCGATGCTGCGTCGCGGGCGAGAGCAGGGCCTTCCGGGCGAACCTGACTGGCTCGCGCGTGTGGCGACGGTTGCGGCTCTCCTTTCGCCGATGGGGCTCTTGCTCGGAGTGCCGGAGGAGATCTGGGCGGTCGTTCTGATCGTGGCGGGCGGGCTGGGGCTTGCAAGGCTGGCCGACTGGAGGTGGCGCTGGGCGCTACGTGAGCCGATCCTTTGGACGCTCCACCTGTCCTATTTCATGAATGCGCTCGGCCTCATCCTTTTTGGTCTGGCGACGCTGGGGGTAGGTTCCGAGGTGGCCGCGCTGCATGTCCTGTCCATCGGTGGCATTGGCGGGATGACCCTTTCGGTCATGACGCGAGCTGCGCTTGGGCATACTGGCCGTGCGCTCCATGTGCGTGAAGAAGTGGTCTTGGCCTATGCGCTAATACCGCTTGCGGCATTGGCGCGGTTTGTCGGATCGGCCCTTCCCGAGTTCTACTATGCAGGGGTCCTGACTTCCGGCGGGCTTTGGATCCTGGCCTTCACACTCTTCAG
>JAAEZD010000035.1:0-4958 GCA_018223035.1 Paracoccaceae bacterium | reverse complement strand
TGCCGGTCCTGCTCGGCCCGCGGCTCAACCGCGGATAGGAGGCGTTCTTGGAGTTCTCGCGCCGGCTTTTCCTTGGCCTATCCGCTAGCGCCCTCGCGGCGCCATGGGGTGGGCGCGCGTCTGCGGAAAGTAGCGTGGCGTTTTGGAGCGGGCGCGCATTGGGAGCGGATCTTCGGATCGAGGTCGTGGCCATGCCTGCCGCGCAGAGGCGCAGGCTTTGGAAAGATGTTGAGCGTGAGATCGGCCGTATTGCGATGCAGGTCTCACTCTATCAACCTTCGGAATTGCGACGGCTCAACGAGACCGGGATACTGCGGAACCCCACGCCTGAAATGCTTGATATTTTCGAGTGGGCCGATCGTTTGCATCGTGCGACGGGTGGTGTCTTTGATCCGACCGTTCAGGTGCTTTGGCAGGCTTATGAGACGGGGGGCGATGTCGTGGCGGCACGGGAGAATACCGGTTGGCACAAGGTGGCTTTTTCAAGGGAGCGCATCCGGTTGCGTCCCGGTATGCGCCTCACCTTCAATGGCATTGCACAAGGATATGCCGCGGATCGCATCGCGATGCTCTTGAAATCCTCGGAGATTGAGAACGCCCTTGTCGACATGGGAGAGATCAATGCGCTTGGGCTCTCTGCGGTCGGGCGGCCTTGGCAGGTCGGGATCGCGCGCGCGAACGAAACCCTGGCTGCGATGCTGCCCTTGACCAATCGGGGCCTCGCGACGTCATCGCCGGGGGCCACGCGGGTCGGCAGCCAGAAGGCGTATCACATCATGCATCCGCAGGGTCGGCACCCGCAATGGGACACCGTTGCCGTAACCGCACGACAGGCGGTGCTGGCGGATGGGCTCGCAACAGCGTTCTGCCTGATGGATCGGGAGGAGATTGCCACCTGCTTGTCCCGTCTCGAAGACGTGCAGATCGCTTTCCTCGGCTGAGCGCTGCTATTCCGCTCTCCAATTGACTTTCGTTAAGGCGCGACTCGGGGCGGAAAGACAGGTTTGGGCCAGTCAACAACTGCCAAGGGAAGGACGAACGCGATGCGCGAAGTCATGACCAAGAGCATGGCCCGCAATATCTTTTATGGCGGCTCACTGTTCTTCATAATCATATTTATAGGGCTATCGGCCCACTCACACCGCTATATCGTCAATGTTTCAACCGATAAGGCAACGCTGACCGAAAGCGTCGCGGCGGGCAAGCACATCTGGGAAAAACACTCCTGCGTGAACTGTCATACGATTCTCGGGGAAGGTGCATACTTCGCGCCCGAACTCGCCAATGTCATGACGCGCTGGGGTGTCGAGGATGATCCCGAAGGGGCATTCGATATGCTCAAGGGCTGGATGGACGCGATGCCGACAGGTATCGAAGGCCGTCGCCAGATGCCCAACTTCAACCTGACGGATGAAGAGTATCGCCAACTGGCGGACTTCCTGCTCTGGACCAACACGATCCGGGCGCAGGACTGGCCCCCGAATGACGCGGGCTGAGGAGACAAGACATGAAATATCAAACACAGAAAATCGCCTTTGCGTATTTCCTGGTGGCGATGATCCTCTTCGCGGTCCAGGTCACCATCGGTCTCATCATGGGCTGGATTTATGTTGACGGGAACTTCCTGTCGGAAATCCTGCCTTTCAACATTGCGCGGATGCTGCACACCAACAGTCTGGTTGTCTGGTTGCTTCTCGGCTTCTTTGGCGCGGCCTACTACCTCGTGCCCGAAGAATCCGAGCAAGAGATCCACTCGCCAAAACTGGCCTACCTACAGCTCGGTATCCTCGTGCTCGGCACGGCCGGTGTTGTCGTGACCTATCTCTTCAACCTTTTTGACGGGAACTTCCTTCTCGGCAATGAGGGGCGCGAGTTCATTGAACAACCGCGCTGGGTCAAAGCGGGCATCGTCGTTGCGGCGCTGATGTTCCTCTACAACATCTCGATGACGGTTCTCAAAGGGAAGAAAACCGCGATCACCAACATCCTGCTGCTCGGTCTCTGGCTGTTGTCGCTGCTGTTCCTGTTTGCCTTCTACAACCCGGCAAACCTTGCGCTCGACAAGCAATACTGGTGGTACATCGTGCACCTCTGGGTCGAGGCGACCTGGGAGCTGGTGATGGCGTCGATCCTGGCCTTCCTGATGCTCAAGCTGACGGGTGTTGACCGCGAAGTCATCGAAAAATGGCTCTATGTCATCGTTGCGACCGCGCTGTTCTCGGGCATTCTCGGCACCGGCCACCACTACTACTGGATCGGTACGCCCGGTTACTGGCAGTGGATCGGTTCGATCTTTTCGACTCTCGAAGTTATTCCGTTCTTCGGCATGATGGCCTTCGCGTTTATCATGGTCTGGAAAGGTCGTCGTGACCACCCGAACAAGGCGGCTCTGCTTTGGTCGCTCGGTTGTGCCACGCTGGCGTTCTTTGGCGCGGGTGTCTGGGGCTTCCTGCACACGCTGCACGGTGTGAACTACTACACCCACGGCACGCAGGTTACGGCTGCGCATGGTCATCTCGCGTTCTTCGGTGCCTATGTGGCTCTGAACCTCGCCATCATCAGCTATGCGTTCCCGGCGCTTCGTGGCCGTGATCCGTATAACCAGGTGCTCAACATGGTGTCGTTCTGGCTGATGTCGGGCGGTATGGTCTTCATGACCTTTACCCTGACCTTTGCCGGCACCGTTCAGACCCACCTGCAGCGCGTCAATGGCGAATACTTCATGGACGTGCAGGACCAACTCTGGATCTTCTACGTGATGCGTTTCGGATCCGGTGTCGCGGTCGTGCTTGGTGCCATCCTGTTCATCTATGCCATGCTGGCCAGCCGCAAGGCCGAGATCATCGCGCCTGGCAAACCGGCAAGCACCCCGGCGGAGTGATGGATATGGACGGAACATTCTCCAAACAAGCGGAGGGGGCGGCGCATGGCGCCCCCTTCTACCAGCCGCAGGACGATGAATGCGCGGTCTTCGAGGCCGCCTACGAGAACAGGCTTCCGCTCTTGCTCAAGGGGCCGACCGGATGCGGCAAGACCCGTTTCGTGGCGCATATGGCAGCCCAGCTCGGCCGCCCTCTCTATACGGTTGCCTGCCATGACGACCTGTCCGCAGCGGACCTGATCGGACGCTACCTACTCAAAGGGGGAGAGACGGTCTGGGTCGACGGGCCGCTGACCCGCGCTGTGCGTGAGGGAGCGATCTGTTACCTCGACGAGGTCGTCGAGGCACGCAAGGACGTTACGGTTGTCCTACACCCGCTGACGGATGATCGCCGCATCCTGCCCATCGACCGCACCGGCGAGGAACTCGAGGCGGGTGACGGGTTCATGCTCGTGGCGTCTTACAACCCGGGATATCAGAATATCCTCAAGACCCTTAAGCCATCGACGCGCCAGCGTTTCGTGTCGGTCGAGTTCGATTTCCCGGCCCTGCCCCACGAGACCGCGGTGGTTGCACGCGAATCCGGCTTGCCCGAGAGCCAAGTTGCTCCGCTAGTGCGTTTGGCCGGCAAGCTGCGCGACCTGACGGGTCAGGATCTCGAAGAGGGTGTTTCGACCCGTCTCGTGATCTATGCAGCGACCCTGATCCGTCAGGGCATGCCCGTCGAGCGCGCCATCAATGTCGCGATGATTGAACCGCTCAGTGATGACCGGGACGTCAAACGCGGGCTCCTCGATCTTGTTACCGCGATCTTTGGGTGAGGCACGTGGGACACGAGATCGAGATCGAACCGTGGGAACCCGAAGAAACTGTCGGGAAACTGTGGCATCGATATGCCAGTCGCCTGGACGCACCTGACGTCCATGACGGAGCCCGCGTCGGCCTTTCCGAGGTCGGCGGGCGGCTGGCGATTCTATTCAGAGGTCTCGGCGGCAATCCTGCCGTCGAGATCAAACCCGTCGCGGACGAGGTCAGCCAACACCGGCTCTCGCTCCGCCGACGGCTCGGGACATGGGCCGAAGCCGTGCCGCAGGCAAGCTATGATGGGGCGGCGCTACGTCTTCCGGAGAGCCTTGCCGTCTTTCCTGCGCGCAAAGCAAACGCCGCGCTTTATGTCTGGCTCGTGGCGATTGCGTCGCAGGCACCGATTGCCGATGACATGCCCGATGATCCCTTGCAGGCCGATCTCACCGCGCTTTGGCACGTTATGCAGATGGTAGAGGCCACGCTTGAGGCCGCCCCCGGTTTCAAGGGGCTTTACCGTGATCTCTGCGGTGCGAGCCTGTCTCTGCGCCCGACCCCGACGCTTCCTCTCTGGGAGAGCGCGGTTGAGGCGGTGATCCGCCGGATGCTTGGGGATGAAGCCCGGCTCAATGATCGCGAGCGGGTGTTGTTTGAGGCGATCAAGACCGGTAAGGTCGAATACTTCACCGCCCCGCGCGGGTATCGCCCGTTCCGGCCTGTGGCCCTGTGGCCGGTCCTGCGCGAGATGGAGCGCTCGGAAGCGACAGCCGTCGAGACCTGTGCGACCGAAGGCACGCCGGAAGAGGGCGAAGGCAACACTGCCAAACGCGCCAAGCGCCGCAAGGCCGATCAGATCGAGCGCAATGACAGTTTTATCCTGCACAAATTTGAAGCCATCCTGAGCTTTGCCGAGTTCGTCAATCTCAACCGCAGGATCGAAGAAGACGACAACGACGACGCCAAGAAAGCCGCAGACGATCAGGACGAGATCGGTCTCGGGCAGATGAGCCGCGCCCCGGCGACCAAGCTCAAGCTGCACCTTGATCTCGCGCCCGAGGACGTGGACCGCGAAACGCTCTCGGAATCCCATACCTATCCTGAATGGGATGTGCGCACGGGCCGCTATATGCCAGCCCACGCCCGGGTTCTGGCACGGCGGGCGGATGCTTGTGGTGATATTCCGGCCTTCCGCAATGACCCGCGTTCCGTAGCACGCATCAATGCCGTGCGACGCCGTTTCGAGGCGCTGCGACCGGGACGTCTCTCGACCGTA
>JAAEZD010000084.1:2053-2986 GCA_018223035.1 Paracoccaceae bacterium | reverse complement strand
GTGTACGCAGAGCACAATTGGGACGTCCGTTGGTGTCAACTTCAGCGATCCAACTAAGCGATTGCCAAACATCTCGCGGGATTATTTGAGCTTGGTCATTAGCGGCCAAATCTGGGGCTAGCAATTTTGGTTGCTTTGTCTTCGCCAAGAAAGAACGGCATCTTCTGATCCGGCGATCGGATCGGCATCCCGCCAGCAATCCCAGAAATCAACCGTCGCGCTGCTTGGCTTGAATCGCGGCTCCGACACAACCACCCGTGTCGGGAGCAAGCTTGCATCGCCAACGACTAGGGCCTCGCCGATGTCGAGGATCGGTAGAAGATCTCCAAAACCTCCGAGGCTGTCAGGCAGCAGCCGTTTGATGACGGATTGATCGTCGCCATTTGTCAAACGCATGGCGATCACGTTGTTGCATTGGCTAAGTACGGTGCGGTTAACCTCGGAAGGTCTCTGGCTGATCACAACCAGCCCAACCCCATATTTCCGACCCTCTTTGGCAATGCGCTCGAAAATCCCGACCGAGATCTCATCCGCTGATTCTGATGATGCGCGCTCTGGGATATACAAGTGCGCCTCGTCGCAGAACAACGCGATAGGGTGCCTATTCTCCAGCGGCGTCCACTGGCTCACAGAGAAGATGAGGCGAGCAATCAGACTGACCATGAGCGGCAGGATGTCGGACGGCACCTCCGAGAAATTGATTATCTTGATCCCGCCCTTGCCGTCTTTCTGCGAGCCGCGGCCGCCAATCAGGAAATGCGTCATGTCCGAAAGCCAAGCCATATCAATGCATGCCGCAGGCGGCTGGAATATGAACCCGAGGCGGCGATCATTTCGCTTGGCTTCAAAACGGGCGATAAGTCGGCTCAATTTGTCGAAATACGGCCCCTGTTTTTCGCCTCGCGCGCCCTGGACCATTTCCTGGTTCAGTCT
>JAAEZD010000084.1:0-2043 GCA_018223035.1 Paracoccaceae bacterium | reverse complement strand
CCAGTTCAGCATGAACGTTGTCGATATTGAACGGCACCGGGCTATCGATAGTGAAGTTGGCCAGAATGTCGGCGTGTTGTACCGGATCAAGCATCGCTTGCTTCGCGTCAGTGATGCAGCGGGTCATCAACATTGCCTGGTTGGGAGCGTTCTGGTCAGATCGATCTACAAACAAGGCGACCAGGGCCTCATAGCCGAGAAGCCAGAACGGAAGGTGTAGAACACCATCCGCCAGTCCACGATCCTGGCCAATGTCTCCCGGGCCAGCGATCCGCAGATGTCGGAATTCATCGCTGTCCAAGGTCTGATATTCGCCATGGATATCGAACAAAATGACATTGGCTTGCGGAAGTTCGGCTATCTGGTCCAGTAGACGTGCCGTTGTGTATGACTTGCCGCTTCCAGTACTGCCGACGACAATGGCGTGACGTTGAAAAAGACGATTTCCGTTCAAGAACGCCCGCGCATCTTCGTCTAGAACGTAGCGACCAAGATCAAGCTGCGGGCCGTCACCAGAAACCTGTGAGATGACTTGCATGAAGTCTGTCAGGCGCTGACCTTCAAGAGAAAAGCAGTCAGCATCAATTTCGGGCACTGTCTCAAGTGTGCGCTTGAAGACGTTCTCTTTCAGCCCCTCTTTGTCCACGAGCGTCCCTATCAGTGCAACACGCACGAGGTTGTTCTCGGGTGACCTAATGGGATGAACTGCCTTCCCACCGAGACGCAGCTATTGTTGCGCGTATTGGTGGAGAAGAAGGAGCATTCTGATGGACATCACGGTTCTTGGGATTGATCTGGGCAAGTCGGTTTGTAGCCTGGCGGGGCTTGATGCCAGCGGCGCTGTAGTTTTTCGCAAACGCCTCCAACGATTCCGGTTGCTGGATTTCTTGGCGGAGTTGCCAAGCTGTATTGTCGCAATGGAAGCCTGCGGGGGCGCACATCACATCGGGCGCTTCTGCCTCGAACATGGGCATGAGCCCCGATTGATGTCGCCGCTGTATGTCCGACCTTATGTGAAGGTTCACAAGAATGACGACCGCGATGCGGAGGCGATCGCCGAAGCCGCCACTCGACCGACCATGTCATTCGTCCCAATCAAATCCGAAGAACAACTCGACCTCCAGGCATTACACCGCGCGCGGGAACGTCTGGTGTCAGACAGAACTCGACTGATCAATCAGGGGCGTGGCTTTCTGATGGAACGCGGTATCCGTGTTGGCACTGGCCGTCACGTATTCCAGAAAGAGCTGACAAAGTTGACGACGCAGGGCACCGTCGATCTATCTCCCCGGATCGTCTTGATGCTCTCAGACATGGCATCTGAGCTGGGAGAGATCAACCGGCGGGTTGCTGCTATCGATGCCGAGATCAAGTCGCTGGCCAAAACCGACGCCGACATGCAGCGACTGATGGAGATCCCCGGCGTTGGTCCGACGATCGCCTCAGCTCTCGTCGCGGCCGTCGGCACGGGAAGTAGCTTTAGCAAAGGCCGCGATCTCGCAGCTTGGCTCGGGCTCGTTCCACGACAAATCACAACGGGTGGAAAGGCAAAGCTGATCGGCATTTCGAAGCATGGAAATCGCTACTTGCGCAAGCTCTTCATCCATGGAGCACGAACGGTGCTTCACCTCGTGCAGAACAGAACGTCGCCGATAACGCGATGGGCGGATGGTCTGAAAGAGCGAACGCATGTGAACGTCGCCGCGGTGGCTATGGCCAACAAGATGGCGCGGATTGCCTGGGCCGTTTTGACGAAAGGTGAGCGATACCGAGCCACTGCGTTGGTTGGTTCGTAAACCCGGGCGAAACGAAAAACAAAGGAATCTGCGGGTGAGAAGGAGATGGACCAACGACCAATCGGCGTTCTGTAAGTCTGACGGGGAGCATGGCCCTCGAGTGCCGATGAGCTAACGAGACACAGGACGCGCGACTTCCCATCTTGGTCAGAGGCAAATCGAATGGCCTCACAAACAGACCGAATACATAGAAGCAGGGTCAACGGTGCATCGACAAATCGCTTGCAGGGGAAGGCAGTTCATACAT
>JAAEZD010000034.1:26773-34013 GCA_018223035.1 Paracoccaceae bacterium | reverse complement strand
AACAAGACTTCGCCTGAACAAGCGCGGCATAAACCGGAGCGCGGCATTATGGGTCTTATGCCGATGTCGGCATAAGACCCACGCCACCAAGGCGCGCCATCGGCTGAACCGCGACTACGGCCTCTCGCGCTTCGGCAACACTGCATATGCCCGCGAAGAGATCGTCGCCGAGCTGACCTCGGTGTTCCTTGGCCAGACGCTCGGCTTTACGGCCCATACGCTCGAGCTGAACGCGGCGTATCTCTACAACTGGCTGCGCGTCCTGCGCTCTGACAAGAACGCCATCTTCAAGCACGCGGCTGATGCGCAGCGCGCCTGCGACTACCTGATCGCCAGATCGGAGGTGGGCAGCGCAGGGGAGGGCGCCCAGGCCGCCTGATTGCACAAAGAACGGAGACTCCCATGTCACGCAAGGAACCCAAGACGCTGCGGGTGGCTGGGCTCCGCCCGTTCTTGCCTCAAACTGTCCCCCGGACAGTTTGCCGCTTCGCGGACCGGCGCGAACTCAACGACGGCCGCCGCAAGATCATCACATTCAAGCGCGGTGCCTATTGGTGGAGCGCGTCCGAGGGCGCCTATCCACTCTCGGCAGCGCCCTAGACCATCAAGGAACACGGTGGCTGGGCCGAAACCATCCCCAACCCGAACTTCAGATCCAGACGACTGTCTGGATAAGGCACCGTAGGTCTCGGTTCGTCCACCAAGCGGAAAAGTGAAAGCGGGCTTTGGGAAGGGTGTTTCAACTTCACAGAGGAATGCCCCATGACCAGCACCGCACAACCCCAGACAGACCGCTCTGATCCGAGTGTGATCGCCGCGCAGAACGACGCGTTTCGCAAGCTCGCTTGCCTCGGGGTGCCGCCCGCGCAGCCCATACAGGGCCGCATGCATGTCACCCGCTCGATTATGGAGGCTGGCGACGGCTTCATGGCCGAGGCGGTGAAGGCCACGGGCATGTTGGAGACCTTCGAGCCCGAGAACGATCCCGAAGGATGGCATGATTTCGGGGCAGTCGAGATCCGCGGCGAAACCGTGTTCTGGAAACTGGATTTGTACGAAGCAGATTCCGACTTCCGCTACGGCGCCGAGGCCCCGGACAATCTCGCTACCACCATGCGCGTACTGACCATCATGATGGCGCGCGACTGGTAGGGGAGGGGACACCCCCTTCTGACACCCCAAGAAATGAAGGCCCGCTGACCCTTCAAAGGGAGAGTGGGCCTTTTTTCGTTGTGATCCCCGCCCTTGGGGATTGACCGCGCATCTGAATACGCGGGCCGCTCCAAATCCATCGAGAAGGATATCCCATGACCGCAAGCTTCAAACCCGTCTCCGTCGCCATCGGCGATCTGACAGCTCACCCCGCCAATGTGCGCAGCAACTCCCCGGAAACCTATGACCCAGAGAACATCGCCCATCTGAAAGCCAGCATCGCCGTGCTGGGCCTGCTCCAGCCGCTCCTGGTCCAGAAACTCGACGGCAAATACGCCGTGCTGGCAGGTGGCCGACGCCATGCCGCGCTGAAGGAGCTGACCTCGGACAAGGCCGCGAAAGGCTTTACCGCCAAGACCAAGATCGACTGCCGTATCGTGCCAGAAAATTGCGATGTGACCACAGCGCTGTCTCTCGCCGAGAACATTACGCAAGCCCCGATGAACGCGATTGACGAATTCGAGGCCTTCGCGCGGATGATGAAAGTCGATGGCCAGACGCCTGAGACGATCGCCAAGACCTTCGGCACCACCGTTGCGGCTGTGAAGGGTCGGCTGCGCTATGGGCTCATCCATCCCGACATTCGCGCTGCGGCCCGGGCCAAGACGATCACGCTCGATACGATGAAGGCCTTTGCGGAGCACCCGAGCCAAGAGGTGCAGCGCGAGGTTTTCGAGGCACTCACCAAGGAAGACAACTACCTGCAGGCCTACACGGTCCGTCAGGCGCTCAAAGCCCGCGGTGTGCAGGTCAGCGATGATATCGGGGCCTTCGTGCGCGCGGACTACGAAGCGCGGGGTGGGGCCGTCGCGGCTGACCTTCTGGAAGAGCATTCCGTGCTCGAGGATGCGGCTCTTGTCGAGACCATCCTACTCGAGAAGCTCGGTGCCGCCGCCGAGGAGGCTCGCATAAAACTGGGCTTTGCCTGGGCCGATGCGGTGGTGCGCTATGATTACGCGACCATGGCCAACTATGGCCGCGTCTATCCCGGCCCGATCGAGCCCGATGAGGCCGCCCAGAAGCGCGTGGATGAGATCACCGCCGAGCTTGAGAAATTGCAGCTCGAGATGGAGGACGAGGGGCTCGAGGACGGTGCCTACAATGCGCTCTACGACCGTGTGGACGCCTTGGAAGAGGAAGCGCGCGATCTGCAGGAGGCCTACAGCGCCGAAGACCTTGCTCGTGCCGGCGTGATCGCGTCGTGGTCGGCCGGTAACGTAACGCTCCATGTGGGCCTCGTCCGCCCGGAGGACACCGTGAAAGAGGAGGGCGCGCACGGCTCCTCGAGTAACCCGACCGGGGAGGAGGCCCCGGACGCCGGCGAAATCACCTACCCGGCCTCGCTGGCCGAGGATCTCAAGACCGAGCGGGCCATGGCGCTCGGCGCCGCGATGGCGCTGCATCCCGAGGCCACGCTTGATCTGACGCTCTTCAAGCTGGTGAGTGATGTTCTGGCCAGCGGCATGAGTGTCACGCAGGCGATCAAGATCGAGGCCCGCAAAGAATACCGCAGCCATGCCAAGATGGACGAGATCGACGGCACCTCGCTCGAGCAAGTGGCTGCGGCCCATGATGCGCTCGACCTCTCGTGGCTCGATGACAGCCGCTCGCCCGCCGATCAGTTCGCGGCGTTTCGCGCGCTCGATGCAGGGGAGAAGGCCAAGCTCGTGGCCTATGCCACGGCCAGCACCACGCAGTCCTGCTTCGCGCGGGACCGCCAGCGCGACAGCCTGATGCATGACTTCGAGATCGAGATCATGCCCGACATCCGCGCCCACTGGACGCCGAATGCGGCGCTCTTCAACCGCTTCAAGAAGGCCTGGCTCCTGAAGATCCTCGGCGAAGATCTGGGTCTCGCCCAAGAGGCGGTAACGCTGGCTTCGTCGAGCAAGAAAGAGATCGTCGCCTTCTGCGACAAGCTCTTCGCTGAGCCCTTCGCCACGCTGACGGATGCACAGCGCGCTGCCGTGGCGGCCTGGTGCCCGCCCATGATGCAGACCGCCGGTACCACCTTTGATCAGGCGGAGCCCACTGCGGAAACCCCGGAGCCTGACAGCGAGATCGCGCAAGCGGCCTGAGCCATCACGCGACCCGCGTAAGCCCTTCCGCCCGCGCGGGTCGATCCTCTCACACCCAACGGAAAGACATCCCCATGGCTATTCTCAAGTTCTCCGCCTCCGCCGTGGCGGCGCAGATCGCCCATGCGCGCGCCTGCAAGACCTTCTTGCCCAAGTGGAACGGACCCATGGACAGGCCCGCTCTGATCCTCATCGTCGGCAACGGCGTGCATCTGCGCTCGAATGGCATCGATGGCACGACCACCCGCATCGTCACGACCGAGCAGGCCGATCCGTCCTTCGCTTTCGCCGATGGCATGAACCCGTTTCGGGATACCGATTGGATTGCGCAGCGCCGCATGGCGTTTCGCGATCTGACCGGCCAATTCTACACCGACATTCTCGACGATGTGCAGGTGCTCATCGACCGGGGGCAGGGGGCGATCCGGCTCGCCACCGATGGCCACAGCATCCGCGTCTTCGTGCGCCGGGCCTCGGACTATCTGATCGGCGGAACCTACGAGGTGCCTTCAGGTCTTGGCGGCACCTTCCGGGTCATCCTCAAGGATGCCTGCGATACCTTCGCGATCGTCCAGAACTGTGGCAATTGCGAGGATTTCGACGCCATGCAGCCCTATCGCGTGCCGCTCGATGCGCTGATGGAACTCGATGACCGGAGGGCGGCTTAACGCGCCCTTTCTCAAACAAGCATCGCCAATACCCTGCCGGGCCTGCGGCCCTCTTGGGACATTGGCGACAACAATTTTCCCTACGAGAGAAAGGACTCTGAAATGGGTTGGCTCTTCTACACCGACGGCCGCGTCAAAACCTACGCGGATGAGAAAGCGGAGATCACCAGGCTTTGTACCTTCGAAGGCGACAGGCGCAAAACGGAGCTGATCAAGGCCTGCATGGTTGGCTCCACCTGGTATTCGGCGGCAAGGGTCACCAGTCTCGACGGCACCCCTGTTGAAGACGCGACCTATGTCACCGATCCTGACGGCTCGATCACTTTCGCCGCCGTCTTCCTCACCGCCTACGACGATGGGTGTTGGGGCTACAAGGATATGGAGGAAAGCGCTGGCCCGAACGCGTCGCGCGCGCCCCTTGGGCTGATCGATCTCCTCTCCGACCTGAAAGACCCGGACAGCTACGCCAAAGACTGGCGCCAGCGCTGCCGGGAATGGGCTTCGATCCCGAACTACGAGGAAGGCGACAAGATCAGGCTCGCCACCCCTGTGACGCTCACCGATGGCAGTACATGCCAGATCATCACCGCGACCCACTACAAGCGGGGGCGGCAAAAACGCCGCTGCTACCGGATCGAGGAAACCGGTGGGCTTGTACGCCTCTCGAAGGCCTCGCTTGCGGGCTCGGAGTTGCTCAGCTCCGCGAAAAGCGAAGCCAGCGCGGTGCTCGCCGAGTTTATGGCGGGGCAGGGCGTAGTGGGAAGGGACTGATGGCTGGTCTGAGGGGACCTTCGTCATCACTCAATCGAGAGGCAGCTGCGCGGACAAAGCCGCCTTTTGCTCACGCCGCTTTTGCTGACGCAGCATCTTCTCGCAGGCGCGGCACGCCCAGCGTTGCGATGAAAACCTTTCGTTAAAGCCGCCGTTTGATGATGTCATGGAAAGTCGGTTCCAAATGACCTTGCGCTGACTTCGGCGATTACTGGAAGACAGCAGGTAAACTGAAAATCGCTCTGCTTGAGGACAACCGCTGCAGTTGTTCCAAGCATTATCCAGTGATGCCGCTAGTGCGTTTTTTTGCAACCAAGATTGCTAAGAAGGGCGAGGAATGCCGATTTGAAATAAGCAGCTGTGGGTAGACTGGGAGATCTCAAAGTTCCCGAATTGCTTTCCATCCCCGGAAACGTCGTTCCCAGTCAAATTTGTCATTTGCTCAAACCTCAAAGCGCTGCTTTTATGGCCACGAGCCCTTGGTCAATATCGTCGATGTTGTTGTAGTAATGCGGCGAGAAGCGGATGAAATCACGGCGCAACGAGGCAATGACATTTGCGTCTTTGAGGGTCTTGGCGAAATCGCGACTGTTCTTGCCTGGGAAGCGCGCGGCGACAGTGGCGGAGCGGTCGACATCACCCTTGGGGCCAAGCACCTCCGCGCCCAGGTCTAGAAGCCCGGCGATCAGGTGTTTTGAGACTTTGCGGTTGTGATCGGCGATCTTGTCGATTCCGGTCTCCAGCAGATGGCGCACCGATTCCGTCGCACCGAAGGCCGTACCGTAAGCCATTGTGCCGAATTCGTAGCGCTTTGCACTGTCGGCCAGCTCCAACCGATCCGCCTGAAAATCCCACATGTCCTTGTGGCTGCGCCAGCCGAGGATGCCCGGATTTAGCTTTTGTAGCTCTGGCGAGACATACATCACACCGGTGCCGAAAGGCCCGCAGAGCCACTTATAGGTCGAAGTTGCAACCGCATCGACACCACTGGCGGCATCGATTGGCACCTGGCCCGCCGACTGGGTGGCGTCCACAACAAGTATCGCACCATGCGCGTGAGCTTTGTCGGCAAAGCGTTTCAGATCATATTGCTGGCCGGTGCCGTATTCGCATTGGCTCAGGCAGACAACGGATGTGTTATCGTCAATAGCGTCTTCCAGCTTATCAAGATCTATGGTCTGGCTTTCGTCCGATCTCACCCAATGCACCTCTGCTCCAGTATGATCGGCGACCCGCATCCAGGGATAGATCGTTGACGGGTGGGTGATATCCGTGGCGATGATCCGCGTGCCGGATTGTGGCATCACGGCCCAGGCCAGGGATTGCATCAGTACGGTCTCGCTCGAGGCGACAGCGATATCGTTGACCGTTGCATTGAACAGGCGCGCGGTGGCTTCGTTGAGGTTGTCCAGGCATTCGACTTCGGCCTGTTCGTCAAAGGCGATCGTGCCTTCTTCGGCGAGAGCGTTCTGCCAGGCTGAAATTGCCTCGGCCCCACCCTTGTGGCTCAGGCCCACCGATGCTGCGTCCAGGTAGACATGGCGCTCAGCAGGGGGAAAAACATCGGGGCTGCCAAGGCGGAATGAATTGCTGATGGACATGGGCCTATCCTTTGAGTGCGTTGCAATGTTTTGTCCAGTTATTGTCAAAGACATGCTCCGGATCGTTACACGACTAAGAAAGCAAACATGACGAACAGGAAACCGGGTTCGAAATTCCCGCCATGAGCAACAGTCAAAATTGATTCTTTCTGGCCTTTTCAGCCGTTTTTACGAAGGCGGCGACCAACGGAGCAATCGGTAACTCGGCATAATAGAGCAGCCGAATTCTGGTAACCTTGCGAATATGAGCCGGCATCAGGGCGCGCATCTGACCCGTATCCACCCACGAGCGAGCGTAGTGCTGTGGCAGGAAACCAATGAAATTCCCTGTCAGAATCAACATCGCGATGCCTTCCGTGAGCTGTCCGCTGGCGCTCGGGCTCAGGTTTGCTTCGTGTTCTTCCTTAAGCTCCAACTCGGAATAGGCGTGTTGGGAAAATCGCTGTTCATTGAGCATCTCAAGGGTCAGGTCGTTCTCATCGACTTCGAACAGCGGATGTCGGTTGCTGCAATAAAGATAGCCCTCTTCGGAAAACAGCGGCAATTCGCTGGCGCCTTTGATCCTGCCACGGTCCGTTGAAAATCCGATTTGAATACGCCTGTCGGCGATGGACTGATCGATCTCGGCTGCCGATGCCGTCATCAACTTCAATTCCACCTCGGGATACTCTGTCGAAAACCGAGTCAGGATCTCCAGGATCGGCGATCGCCGGCTGGTGATCAGCGTGTCGATACTGCCGATCAAAAGTGTGCCTGCGGGTTGTTTCTGCAGCCCGTTCAGCTCGGCCCGAAATCCCTCCAAGGCGCTGAACATCCTGGTGCTGGCCGCGTAGACGGTTTTCCCCTCCGGCGTCAGCGCAAAGCCAGAGCGTCCCCGGTGACAAAGTTGAACCCCCAACCGGGTTTCGAG
>JAAEZD010000034.1:0-26763 GCA_018223035.1 Paracoccaceae bacterium | reverse complement strand
TGTTTGCTGATGGCCGATTTGGTCATGTTCAACTCGACCTCGGCCAAGGCAAATCCGCTGCAATCGGCAACCGCGCGGAAGGTGTGGATAAGCTTCAGATCGAAATCGGAAATCTGTCCGGAAAACAGCCTTGTAGCGAGCGACATGTGACTCCCCACATTTGGAAACTTTCTTCGCTATAGTTACAAGAAATGGAAATCGAAAACAATCGGTCCAAAGTTTCCAATACGGCAAGTCAAGTTTCCAAAGCAGGGGCTGAAAATGCCCACGGGCAGCCCTAAGAATGATTTCTGAGACCGGCTTTCGGGAGGCATATGAACATGACGGGCGTATACACGATCGGCGAGATCAGAGCTGTCCTGCCCGAGGTGGATGTTGTCGAAGAAATCGCCCAAGGGTTCGTGGCTTTCTCTCGCGGAGGGGTCGAGGTTCCGCCGGTTGGAGAGCTTCTTTTTCCGGGCAACAATGGCGAGTTGCACATCAAATACGGTGCAATTCGTGGCGATGAGGTCTGCGTTATCAAGGTGGCCACAGGGTTTTTCGACAACCCGAAGATCGGCCTGCCGCCGTTCGGAGGCTGCATGCTCGTCGTCAGCCAGAAAACCGGGATGATCGAGGCGGTGCTGCTGGAGGAAGGCGAACTAACCAACCACCGTACCGCCGCTGCCGGTGCCGTCGCCGCCCGAACGTTGGCCCCCGCCGATCCCGGAATGATCGGCATTGTCGGCTGTGGCGTGCAGGCCCGGCTGCAGGCGGACTATCTGCGGCGTGTCACCGATTGCCGGGATCTTACGGTCTGGGCGCGCAATGTGGATCAGGCGGAAGCCGCGGCCGCGGACATGACGGCGATGGGGTATCGGGTAATGGTCTCGCAGTCACTTGACGAATTGTGCGACCGGTCTCGCCTGATTGTCACCACGACGCCCGCGGAAAAGCCCTTGCTGAACACGAATATGGTCCGACCCGGCACCCACATCACCGCGATGGGATCGGACACGCCGGAGAAGAACGAGATCGCGCCTAAAATTCTTGCCCTTGCAGATGTCGTCGTGGCCGACAGCCTTGCGCAGAGCGAATTGCGCGGGGAAATCTATAAGGCCCGCCGGGCTGGCGTTCTGCCCGATGACAAGGCCGTCGAGCTAGGGGCGGTCATATGTGGCGAGGCCAAAGGAAGAGAGAATGACGATCAGATAACACTTGCCGACCTGACCGGTGTCGCGGTTCAGGACATCGCAATCGCCAAGGCGGTCTTGAACCAGTTAAGAACCAGGTAACCCGATTGACTTGCAAACCGCGCGACTGAAGGCTGCACGCTAAACCCCGGAATAAATTTTGAGGAAAGGGAAACACCATGTCGCAATCGCTCACCGTAGCTCCAAGACCAGGGTGTAAGACCTTTTGTCATTTTCCATTGGAACTCGATTTGGATGCACTCAAAGCCGACGTCGCCATTCTGGGGCTGCCCTATGGATGCCCGTACTCGATGGAAGAAGTCACGAACGATCAATCGAACGCCCCAACGGCTGTCCGGCAGGTGTCGGATATCGCGTGTGAAGGGTTGGAACGTTGGGATTTTGATCTGGGCGGTACGCTGTTCGATGGTCAGGATATAAGCGTTGTTGATTGCGGCGATGTCCCGGCGACCCCCCGCGATCTCGGCGCACACTATGCCCGGGCCGAGGCTGCAATACGCAAGATACTGGCAGTGGGTGCCCTGCCAATTTCAATTGGTGGCGATCATGGCGTTCCGATCCCGATCTTCAGGGCGTTTGAAGGTCGCGGTCCGATCCATCTTATTCAGATTGATGCGCATCTCGATTGGCGCGATCATCTGAATGGCGAAACGGAAGGGTATTCGAGCCCCATTCGCAGAGCATCGGAAATGCCGCATTTCGACCAGATTTTTCAGATTGGACTGCGGTGCCAGGGCAGTGCGCGCACCGAAGATTTCGAGGCCGCGCGGGCTTACGGATCCAACCTCATAACGGCACACGAGTTGCACGATAAGGGCATGGAAGCGGTTCTGGCACGAATACCCGATGGCGGACAGTACTACATCACGGTCGATGCGGATGGGATGGAGCCGGGGATCATGCCCGGGGTCCTCGTCCCCGCACCGGGCGGCGTGACCTATACCCAGATGCACAGGTTAATTCATGGCCTGGTAAACAAGGGAACGGTCGTGGGGATGGACATCGTCGAAATCACCCCCGGCAAGGACATCAACGACATTACATCAATTACTGCCGGACGCCTCGTAACAAATCTAATTGGCGCTGCCGTGCGCGCTGGTTACTTCCAATCTCAGCCGGGTTAATTGCCGCCACCACGCAGATCAGCTCTGTACGATCCGTTGATTGCTAGGGGGCAAACTCACGCTGGGTGCGAATGGCGGTTTCATCCGCAACCAGAACTCAAGCCGTCATCCGTGCTGCGTCATGCACGGATGACCGGTCCGGACGCCGCGTTGCAACTACAAGTTTTGGGCTGCCGCCGCAATATTGATGCTTCGAGCGCAATCAATTTTGTGCTGCTTGGCAGAAGGCAACGCGACCATTCAAGTCAATTGTAGCGATACTTTTACAGGCAACGCTCGGGCCAAGCGCAAACCAGAAGACAAGCTTTAATTTAAAAGCGATTGCTTATTAAACGTTTCGAGAGTTCAAGAAGCAACCGCAATGTTTTCTGCCAGACGTGTGTTGCTCAAGCGAACCACCAGCGTTCTGAAAATTTTTGACCATCCATGTCCCAGTTAGCGGCCAGTTTTCCGTGCGCCAGTTTCTTCGACGCTGCGTAGACATAGTTGGCAAACATCGGCACCACCGTGCCGCCATCATCTGAGACGAGTTGCTGCGCCTCATAATAGATCTCGGCACGCTTTCCGGGATCCAATTCGGCGCGTCCCGCGGTGACCAGTTCGACGAACCGTTCATTCACCCAGTTCGTATCGTTCCATGCGGCGCCAGGTACGTAGGCGAGTGACAACATGGCATCGACTGTCGGACGGCCGCCCCAGTAGCAGGCGCACCAGGGTTTCTGAGTCCAGACGTCTGACCAGTAGCCATCGTTGGGTTCGCGGACAACGGTGATGTCGATCCCGGCGGGCAAAGCCGCTTCGCGGTAGAGCGTTGCGGCATCCACCGCGCCGGAAAAGGCCGCGTCGGCCGCGTGCAGCGAAACACCAAGGGTTTCGAGGCCAGCCTGTTTGAGGTGGAATTTCGCCTCATCCGGATCATAGGGGCGTTGGGGCAGATCAGCCGCAAACGGAACGGCCGCGCCGATCGGATTGTCGCTTCCGACCGAACCGTGGCCGGAGAGGATTTTATCCACCATGTCTTGGCGGGGCGCGAGAAGCTTCAACGCCATGCGGACATGCGGATTGTCAAAAGGGGCAATATTGGTCAGCATCGGGAACGTGTAGTGCTGGCCGCCGGAAATGGAGGAAACAACCACATTAGGGTTGCGCTCGAGCAGGGCAACGGTCTTCAGTTCTGCCCGGTTCATAAGGTCGATCTCACCGGTGAGCAGTGAGTTGGTTCTGGCGGTCGGGTCGATCAGCGCCTGCATGTGAATTTCGTCGAAGAAGGCGGCATTTGATTTCCAGTAGTTTTCATGCCGCGTCACTTTCGCCGATACGCCCGGCTCGAAGCTGGCCAGCTTGTAGGGGCCGCAGCCGACACCATCCGCCGCGTCGACAACTTTGCCATCTTTGGAGGGAATGATCGGAATGTGGTAATCCGAGAGGATGTAGGGGAAGTCCGCGTTGCCGGCGGTGAGCTGCACAATGACATTGTTGCCCTCAGCCCGAATGTCGGTGATCTGTTTGACCAGCGCACCCGCAGCCGAAGAGCTATCCTCGCCCCGGTGATAGTTAACGGATGCAACGACATCCTCCGCCGTCACGGTCGCGCCATTGTGAAATTCAATGCCCTGCCTGATGCGGAACACCCATTCCTTGGCGTCCGAAAAAGCCTCCCAGCTTTCTGCGACCTCGCCGACAAGGTCGCCATCTGCAGTCAGTTCGGCGATATGGTTGTGCAGCATATAGTCGAGGGCGATCGTGAAATCGTTGTCGAACAAGCCTAGATCGAGCGTATCGGTGGTTGCGCCATGGCCGCAGCCGTAGCGCAACACGCCGCCACGCTTTGGTGTCTGGGCCTTCAGGCCTGCGCCCGGCAGGACCGACATCGCCACAGCACCCGCAGCGGTTCCCAACAATGAGCGACGGGTCAGGGTTGTGGTTTGCTTCAAATACGACATGGTGTTTCTCCCCAGTCAAATTCCTGTTTTCTTCAGTTCATTTTGTGCTATAACAGAACCTGAATTCAGATTCAAGTTAATTGGAAACTCAGATGAACGCAGAACAGAAAGAACCGATGACCTCAGCTTGCAAAGCTCGCGTCGCGTCGCTGAACAGGGCCGCCATGGACATGCCCCTGGCGTGGGACGACCGTAACGATTTCGAAGACGCGTGGCGCGGTCTCGTTGCGGAAATGCCGGACCTCTTGATCACGAACGAACAGGGCGAGGCATTGTGGGACAGTCGTCCCCATGATGCGATGCTATCGCGCCCACGACCCGACACTGTTCATCCCAGCCTCTGGCGGATCGCCCAGCTCAACAACATACGCGGATTGTTTCATGTGGCCGAAGGCGTCTGGCAGGTTCGCGGGCATTCGCTGGCCAACATGACCTTTGTTGCGGGTCAGGAGGGATGGATCGTCATTGACCCGGCAACGACTGTTGAGATTGCGGCTTTTGGTCTGCAACTCGTCAACGAACATCTTGGTGCGCGACCCGTGACTGGTGTCGTCTATTCGCATACGCATTCCGATCACTGGGGTGGAGTAAAGGGTGTCGAGCCCGTGAAGAACGCGAGGATCGTGGCCCCGAGGGGATTCACGGAATTCGTGTTGACCGAGTCGATCATTGCCTCCGAGGGCCTAGTGCCTCGTAACCGCTACATGTATGGCGAAGGCTTAAAAAGCGGTTCATGCGGTCATGTGGATTGCGGGTTGGGCAAAGCCACCGAAGGCGGAACGGTCAGTTTCCTTTATCCCACGGATGAGCTTGGCCCGGATATGGAAGCGTTGACCATCGACGGCGTCGAAATGCATTTCCAACACGCTCCGGGCGAAGCGCCGACGGGCATGCATGTCTGGTTGCCGCACGCGAAAGTGCTGTTTGTCGCTGACAACTGCTATGCCTCCCTGCACAATATCTACACCATTCGCGGTTCACTCAGCCGCGATGCACAGGTCTGGAGCAGGTCGGTTCATCAGGCGCTGGAATTTGATGACGTAGAGGTCGTGATCGGTGGGCATCACTGGCCGCGTTGGGGGGGAGACGCCGCCCGGAAATTTCTAGAGCAACAGAGCGACGCGCTGAAATACCTGCATGACCAGTCCGTGCGCCTGATGCGGCTTGGATACACTGCCGAGGAAGTTGCCCATCACGTCCAGTTGCCGGCCGAGCTGGACCGTCTTTGGCACCTTCGGGGCTATTACGGAACCGTCAGACAGAACGCCCGTGCCATCGTGCAGCATTACCTAGGGTGGTATGATGGAAACCCGGCCACGCTCGACCCGCTGCCCCCGCGTGAGGCAGCTCGGCGGATGATCACCTATATGGGGGGCGTGGATGCGGTGATCGGGCGTGCGAGTGAGGATCTCGAAAACGGGGACGAGCGATGGGTGGCACAGGTGATGGACCTCGTACTGTGGGCCGATCCAGATAATGAAGCGGCGCGCGCGCTGGCCGCCAAGGCGCATCGTCGGCTTGGGCTGACGACCGAGAATGCGACCTGGCGCAATGCCTATCTGAGCGCGGCGTCGGAGTTCGAAGGTGCGCCCAGCTCAGACCCGCCGCCACGCCGCGCCGCGGACTTATTCAAAGAAATTCCGATCGAGTCGCTTCTGGATTTTCTGGCGGTACGAGTGGACGGACCGGCGGCGTCTGGGCTGGACATAACCGTGAAGTGGCAGGTGACGGATCGCGGAAAACAGATCGTCACACGGTTGCGCAACGCGGTTCTGCGGGTGGCTTGTCAGGAGGGTGCCGATGTGACTGTAACCCTCGAACAGGCCAATCTCGTATCCCTGGTGATGGGCGAACAAGGACCGGACGAGGCAAGACTGGACCTGAGCGGCGACCCCAGGAAATTCGCGGATTTCTGGTCGGTAATTGGCGGTGTCACCGACAACTTCTCGCTTGTCTTGCGTGACCGGAAGGCAGGTGAAGCATGATGCGGGCGGCAAAGATGGTGCGCCAGGGAGCCGACCTTGATATCGGCCGGATGCAGCAGCCTGTCCCTGGGCCCGGTGAGGTCCTTGTCCGTCTGGAAGCCTGCGGTGTCTGCCACACGGATGCACATATCCGGGCAGGGGACGAAAAGGTGCCCGATGCCGATCTTCCCCTGGTGCTGGGGCATGAGGGGATCGGTATTGTGACCGCGCTTGGGCCGGGCGTGACGCGGCTGAAGCCGGGGGACCGGGTGGCTGTTCCCTGGATTCACGACACCTGCCTGGCGTGCCGGGACTGCAGAACCGGGCACGAGTCCATCTGCGCCGACCAGCGCGCACACGGGATGCAGGTTCATGGCGCCTTTGCCGAATTTTCCTGTGTCAGAGAAGAGTTCACCACGCTTGTGCCGCAAGCCCTCGATCCCGTCAGTGCCGCGCCATTGCTCTGTGCCGGTTTGACGGCCTATGGCGCGGTGAGAAAGGCCGCGCCTGCTCCCGGAGAGCGCTGCGCAATCTTCGGCTGTGGCGGCCTTGGGCAATACGGCATTCGCCTCGCGGCGCTTTCGGGCGCGCATGTCATTGCAATCGATCGAGACCCCGGGCGGCTTGAAGTGGCCTCGGCGCTTGGTGCACACGAGACATTGCTTTCCGATGAAACGACCGGAGAGCGCCTTGCCGCGACTGGTGGCGCGGATGTCTGCATCAACTTCGCGCCAACATCTCAGATCTGGCCGGTGGTCGAGGCGGCACTCAACACGCGCGGGCGCGTCGTTTCGGTCGCGATGCCGAAAGACCGCGCCGCGCTGTCGCTGACATGGCTTGCATATGTTACGCCCACGATCACGGGTTCCTCCGTCGGCGGGCGCCAGGACCTGCGCGACATACTTCGCCTCGCCACTTTGCGCGATCTGACAATCCCTATAGAAAGAATTCGACTAGAGGATGTGAATGACGCTCTGGACAGGTTGACTGGCCGACCGGGAACCGACCCGGTCAAGGGGCGATTGGTGATTGATTTTGCATTGGAGTAGATGTTGAACGACGAAGCCAGCACGACAGATATACTGATCGACGTTCCGGGCGTCCGGGCGGCATCTCAGCGCCGTAGCAGGCAGAAGCGTGACGCGATGCTGCAGGCGGGGCTGGAGTTGATGCGTGATGCGGAGTTCGAACATATTTCGATACAACAGATCACTGCGAAAGCCGGATGTTCGGTCGGGTCCTTCTATGAAAGGTTCGAAGACAAGGACAGCTTTCTGCTAGCCCTGCAAATACAGGTTTTTCACCGGCAGCTGCAGGATGCCCGTGAGACTCTGGCGCCTGAGAAATGGGCTGACACCGACATCGAAGAGGTCCTCGCGGCCGCGGTTCGTTTCATCATCGACAGTTTCCGGGGTGAAGCGGAAGGCCTGCTGAAGGCCGCCATGGTGCGATCAATCGCGAAACCCGAAGTTTGGGGACCGTCTCGCGCAGCGTCAGAAAAGCTTTCGGACGTTTTGAAGTGCCTGTTACTGCCGCGTTTGGCCGGCACCGATGCAGAGCAACGGATTGACGTTGCTGTGCAAACGCTGAATGGGGTCTTGTTGAACATGATCCTTCGCGACCCAGGCCCGTTGAAGCTCTGCGATGGCAATACTGATGAGGTGTTGGCCAAGATTACAAGGTCGGTCCTGCAGCCGTTTAAGTCGTGATTTCAAGTCAAAATTGGTGCATCAGGAGCAAAGGCTAAAGCCAATTACGCGGTCGCATACGCCCGTCAAAGTGAAACTATGACAGGTTTGCCTTGAAATGACCAACGGACCATTTGATATGGCTACGCAACATTTTTGCGGCGTCTTTTCCTTGATGCGACCGGCAAAGATCGAGAATGCGCTTTTTCTGCTCCAGATCTTCTTTGAATATATCTTCAGAACTCCCCCAGCCAACGCTGATATATCTGTTGTACAGGTTCCAGTTCGAAACAATGATGTCCAGAGTGCGCTTCATTTTGGATGGTTCGTAGAGGGCGAGATAGAAATCCCAAACCCCGGGATCAAACGGTGTCCCTTCCTTTATACTTTCTCTTTCGAGCATCTTTTCTTCTGCCAGGTCAAAGGCCCCATCGGGTGCAATCTGAATGGCGCGTTCCAGCACTTTGGGTTCGAGCAAAAGTTGAAGATCGACGAGTTCGTCAAATTCAGCTTGCGAAATGCCAATGACCCGAGCGCCAATCCGAGGCTTGTATTCAACAAAACCATCTGACGCGAGCCCCCTTAAAGCTTCGCGGATCGGAGTGTGGGATACGCCCAGTTCTCGGGCGAGTTGGTCAATAACGATTGCTTCGCCGTCGGCCCAGCGTCGAGACACGATCTGAGAGCGGATATAGTCGATGCATTCGCTTGTTGCGGATTTGATATTGCGCCTGAATACCTGCTGTTCTCGCGAAAGAGTGGTCATGTCAAAGAATCCTACCTGGCGGGATGGCCGCGCTAGTTCCGGTATTATTGCTATTCCTCACGGTGTTGAACCTGAATTGATCATAAGAGTTGACTCTTGTAAAATCCTATAGGATATAGCATATAGTTTCAGGCGTTGATTCAACGGAATCGGAAAACACGCGAGCTCAGTTCTGGAATGGCAGAGCTCTGAACGAGAGGGAGAAGATTATGAAAACAGGCTGCACATTGACTCGTCGTCGTCTTTTGCGAAATTCGGCTGCATTCGTCGGCACGGTCGCCCTAGGACCTTCGATTGCCTGGGCAAGAGATTTGTCCGCGCCGCTTGATCCGAACACGATGGTCATCGGAGTCGGACATTCTGGTCCGATCACCGATGGCGGGTGGACAGAAAATCATCATCAGGGGATTGAGGCGATCAAAGCTAAGTTTCCCCACGCAAAGATACTTGAGGTTGAAAATGTCCCCGCTTCTTCAAAAGGATTGCGGACCATCCGCCAGCTTGCTGCGCAAGGCGCTGATATGGTGATCATGACAAGCGGTTATGGTGAGATAATCGACGAAGTGGCGAACGCCAATCCGAATGTCGCATTTCTAGAGGCATCAGGTTTCACCCCGGTATCCAACAAGCGCTCATATTACATCAAAGGTTGGAAGGCGGATTTCCTGAATGGCATGGCCGCCGGCAGAATGACAAAGACGAACAAGTTGGGATATATCGCTTCCTTCCCAGTTCCCTCGGCGAACTTTGCGATAAATGGCTTTCACGCAGGGGCCCGGTTCGTAAATCCCAACGTCGTCACAAACTGCATCTTCATCAACTCCTGGTTTGACCCGCAGGCCATGAGCCAAGCTTCGCAAGCGCTGATCGATAGCGGTGCGGATGTACTAGCGTCTGTCGTTGACGGGCCGGAGGCTATTCAAGTCGCTGCAGAAAACGGTGTTTACGCCTATGGTTCGACCGGCGACATGCGAGAGTTTGGGCCTGAAGCGTATATCGGTTCCACGTTGATCACTTGGGGCGACTACTATGTTGAGCAAGTGAAGAGTCTGGTCGCTGGAACGTTTACCGGTGGCGATGACCTCTTGGACCTTGGCGCGGGTGTCGATGTAGACAATTTTGGTAAAAACGTGCCTCAGGATGTTCGCGATGAGGTTTCAGCGATGCGCCAGCGGATGATTGATGGCCATTCACCATTCGTCGGTCCGCTAATCGACAATGAGGGGAATCTCCGTCTGGCTGAGGGTGAGACACTGCCCGAAGAGGTCATTCTTGGCTGGGACTGGTACCTAGAAGGCATTTCGGTCAGCTCCTGATCCAAGCTGTTGCTGGGCGTTGAGATTGGTTAGCTCCTATCGACGCCAGGTCACCACGGGGGACAATTGATGCCATCAGATTTAGCGATAGAAATGCGCAACATCTCGAAAACGTTTCCGGGCGTTAAAGCGCTATCGGACGTCAACGTGAGCTTTGGAAAGGGCGAAATACACGCTCTTTTGGGCGAAAATGGAGCCGGTAAATCAACGTTGATGAATGTGCTGACCGGTATTTATCAGCAGAACGTCGGCAGTATCGCTGTCAATGGCGAAGCGATGGAATTTCGCAATGCCTCCGACGCTATCAAAGCCGGCATCGGAATGGTGCACCAGCATTTCAAACTGGTGAACACGTTTACCGTCGCCCAGAATCTTCATTTAGGATGGGATGAGGCGCCCCGATACATCACCCACCAAAAGCTTAATCTCCGAGCAAAGGCCATGTCAGAAGAATTCGGTCTTGAGCTGGATCCTTGGGCCATCGTCGATGATCTGTCTGCCGGTGAACAGCAGAGAATTGAAATCGTCCGTGTATTGGCGCGTGGTACCCAGGTTCTGATTGTTGATGAACCGACGGCGGTTTTGACGCCGACTGAAGTTGATAGCTTGTTCAAAGTTTTACGCGCATTGCGCGAGGCAGGGCGAACGATCATCTTTATCAGCCATAAACTTGATGAGGTTCTGGATATATCGGACCGGGTCACGATCCTGCGTCGCGGCAAGGTTGTGGCGTCCCACGATTCCGCAGAAATGGACACGCGAAAACTCGCAAATCTCATGGTTGGACGGGAAGTGATATTCGAGAGGATGTCCCGTACCGATCCGGTAGAACAAAGCGAAATAGTAAAATTCGAAAATGTTTCGGCGATCTACCCATCGGGCGCGAGGGCTCTGAAAAACGTAAATCTTTCGGTTAGGTCTCACGAAATTCTGGGCATCGCCGGCGTTGCCGGCAATGGCCAGCGGGCGCTGTCAGAGGTGATTTCCGGAATGCTGCGACCAAGTGAAGGGCGCATTACAATTGACGGGCAAGATATTGCAAATCTGCAAACGGCGAACATCACCAACCTGGGTGTGGGGCATATTCCCGAGGATCGACTGAGAACCGGTTTTGCGGGTGACTTGCCTGTTTCAACAAATGCGGTGCTGAGGAAGTACAAGGACGGCCCGATTTCAAACGGGGTTTGGTTTAACAATCACCAGGCAGTTGCAATGTCTCAGGACATGGTCGTCCAAGCGGAAGTCGCAACTCCCGATGTTCACGTCCCGATACGTAAGCTCTCTGGAGGCAATCAGCAGCGGCTGATTGCCAAGCGTGAATGCGATATCGCAGGACGGGTGTTGATTTCTGTTTATCCGATGCGCGGCCTTGATGTGGGGGCAATCTCCAGACTTCGGGAAATGATCATGCGCGTCCGGGATTCCGGCGCTGCTGTCGTGCTGATTTCTGAAGAACTGGAAGAGTTGCTCGAGATGTCTGATCGCATTGCAGTTCTCAATCACGGAAAAATCGTAGGAACTCTGTCGATTGAGGAAGCGACGATGGAACGTATCGGACTGCTGATGGGTGGCGAGGAACTAGAGGTGGTATGCTGAGATGTCTTCAAACTGGCGCGTAGTAAAACTGAAGGTCGCTCCAAAATCCCGGTTCGTAATATTCCGCGTGATTGCGGTGCTGCTTGGCCTTCTTGTTGCCGGTATCGCACTGGGGCTGTCCGGATACAACCCCACCGAAATGTTGGTCAATGCGGTGGTCATGATGCTCGGAACGTCTTTCGGCATTCAGGATTTAGGCACACTTCTTACACCATTGCTGCTGACAGGTCTGGCCGCAATGATCGCGATGCGCGTGAACTTGTGGAACATCGGCGGTGAGGGTCAATTTTATATGGGGGCGTGGGCGGCGGCAGGTGTGGGTATTTATTTTGATGGCCCACCTGTGATTGCGCTTGCGCTGATGTTTGTTGCCGGCGCTATTGCCGGAGCAGTCTGGATTGCGCTGCCAGCTTATGCACGATCCAAAGCCAATATTGACGAGATCATCACCACATTGTTGATGAACTTTCTGGCGCTCTACTGGATTGGCTATTTTGCAGCGGGTCCGTGGTCTGATCCGGGAGTGCGGGCCTCAGCATCCTCCCACAAAATCCAATATGAACTAATGGAATGGTTTGGGTTTTGGAACATCGGGGTGTTCATAGCACTCGCCCTGATCGCGATGTGCTGGGTCCTCTTCAACAAAACAGTCTGGGGATATGAAACAGCTTATGTGGGCTCGAACCCGAATTCGTCGTCATATGCAGGGATTCCGGCCCAAAGACGAATTCTTGTGACAATGCTGCTATCAGGGGCGATCGCCGGTGTCGCCGGAGTGATCGAAGTCAGCGGAACCGTGAACCGCCTGCAGCTTGGCATTTCAAACTACTACGGATTCATGGGTGTCGTGATTGCTGCATTGGCGGCCGGATCCTACATGGGCGTGATAATCGCGTCCGTATTGATTGCCATCCTGTTGAACACCGGAATCGTTTTTGAAATTCAGGGGCTTTCGCTGAACGCCGTTGTCGCGCTGACAGGGTGGATCTTGTTGGTGGTGGGGATCGCGCAAGTTGCCGCGAATTACAAGCTTGTCAGAGTTCAATCAGAGATAGTGGGCCAGTAAAAATGGAGATCCTTGTCATCATTGCAAACCTGCTGTCTTCAGCCCTGCTCGCCGGCGGTGTCCTGGCCTTGGCTGGTGTTGGCGAAACTGTTTCTGAACGTGCAGGAGTATTCAATCTGGGTATTGAAGGCTTTATCGCCGTGGGTGCCATCGCTGCGGTTGCAACGGCAGCTGCAACTCAAAGCCTGGTTCTGTCCACTTTGGCTGCTGGCATGTCAGGGGTGGCTTTGGGGTTGTTGTTCGGACTTAGCACCGTTGTCTTGCGCGTGGATCAGGTCGTTGCCGGCCTAGCATTTACTTTCATCGGAACCGGATTGGCCTTCTGGCTCGGCGCGCCCTACGCGGGGAAGTTGGTGACCGTAACCTATCCAAAACTGGAATTTCCGCTTCTAAGTGACATTCCGTTATTTGGGGAAGCCCTGTTTAACCACGAGGCGCCGATCTATCTTGCGTTCATCGTATTTCCGATTGCCGTGCACCTGGTGCTATTTCACACCCGCCTTGGACTTAGTATTCTGGCAATCGGTGAAAATCCGGATGCCGCCGCAGCAACGGGGATCTCGGTTATTCCGATCCGACTGTTGTGTGTTGTTTTCGGCTGCCTCATGTCCGGGTTGGCCGGCGCTTACCTCACACTGGTATTCATCCCGAACTGGTCGGAAACGATAGTGGCCGGGCGCGGATGGATTGCCCTGACACTCGTCATATTTGCCGGATACAAACCACTGAACATCTCGATGGCAGCTTTGTTCTTTGGACTAATCACGGCCTTTGGTTTCTCTGCTCAATCCTGGGGGTGGACCGTTCCGTCGGTCATCTTCTCCGCGCTGCCCTATGTCGCGACTTTGATGATCATGTTTCTGCCTTTGTGGCGGCGCGGTCGAAGACGACGAACAATGAGACCTGCGAGCCTGGGCGTCCCCTATTTCAGGGAATAGCGTTCGCTAGCGTTTCAGCCCTTTTAGATTGACCGGCCGATCCAATCCCGATGCTTCGAAAGACCCTCATCGGTAAACCGCACCGGCATCGCCAATCAAAACAAAATAACACAAGCACGCGCGCTCGAAGCAACCAGGCTGTGTTCAGCGAGGATTTAGGAAATGCAAGATACAGCACAAGACTCGATTGAGACGTTCATTTATGACATCCCCAAGGCAGAGACTCACGTACATGTTCAAGGATGTGTAACGCCTGAATTGATGCTCAAATTCGCAGAGAGAAACCAGATTCCGTTGCAATATCAGTCTCCTGATGAGGTTAAGGCGTACATTGCGACCTGCTCAAGTGATCTGGCGGCGTTCATTCAGGTTCTGAACGAAGTCTCATCAGTGCTCAGAACAGAAGAAGACTACTATGAAACGGCTCTGGATTATTTATTTCGATCAGCACAGCAGAATGTGAAATTCGCTGAGATGCAATTTGACCCCCAGCCCGCGATTGAAAATGGTCTTTCGCTGGGGGCCGTCCTGTCTGGATTGAATGCGGCCAGGCAGAAAGCGCGGGAGGAGTATCAGATCGACTGCCATTGGATCATGAGCTTCAATCGAGACAGATCGCCCGAGTCAGCGATGGAAATTCTCTCCATGGCAGAAACCGAGCAGGAAAATGTGGTTGCTGTAGGTTTAGACCATCAGGATACCCCGGGTTACACCAACCGTTTTAAGACGGTTTTCGATCGTGCCGCTGAGATGGGGTTTAAGCGCACAACTCATGTCGATCTGTACGAAGACAATGCTGCCGAACGTGTTTGGGGTGCGATCAAGGACCTGCAAGTCGACGGGCGGATTGACCATGGGATCGATGGGCTGGCGGACATGAAATTTTGCCAACACATGTCCCGCTCCGGTCTCGCGCTAGCCGTCACGCCAACGCTGTTCTTCAACGAAGACCCTGAAATTTCCACCTATTTTAAAGATGTGTGTGGCGCAGTCCGATACATGCTGGACCACGATTTGAATGTAACGATTAGTACCGATGATCCAGGAATATTCGGCATGAACTATGAAAGCGATACGTTGTGTTTGGTTCAGCGATTCCTTGAGTTGACCAAGGAGGAGATCGTTCGATTGGCAAAAAACTCATTTGATATGCTCTGGCTCGACGAAGCACAAAAATCTCGATTTCAAGATATGCTCGTTCCGTTTGAGCAAAGCGCTAGAAAGTTAACAACCTAGGTCTATTGCTTGACGGAATGATAAACGGCGAACATCAAAATTGAACATCCATTTTCGTTTCTGCGGCCTGTTTTAGGGATGCCAAAGATAAAGTTTTGCGCGGCTTAGCCGATGTTAAATTCGAAATGGAAAGGGCAGCTTTATCCCGCTACTTGATGGTCGATCTGGGCAGCGCATGCTCAGTCTGAAAGCCGTCAGTTTTGCTACAATTGAACGTCTGATCCTGCGAAATTCGCTGTGCTTCCAGATTGTTAGTGCCGCAAGAGCAAAGGTTTTTTGCGTCAACATTAGCTACACAGGCAAAGGCGGCTGGGTCCCGCGACCCGTAAATTCCCAAATCCAAAAATGCTGCGCGACGTGCGAATGGCCGGAACTGCCGCTGCGTCGCAACACGAGAATCTACGCAGGTGCAGAGAAATTTGCGCTGCGAGCGCGTGCAACGAGAAATTGCAATGGCTGTCTTGGGCTCCTAGCGGTCGATCGCCGCGCGCTGCCTCAATGTCGGCTCTATTGATCAACAAGTTCGGCGGTTTTGCTGCGTGGCATTCTCTTTGTTGCTGAGGAGGGCGGACCGCGTTGACGGCCCGCCCTTGTTAATAGCTTTCGGGCCGGTCACCCTGAAAAGCGAAAGCGGGCTTTTTGTCCTTTGGAACTCAGACCCTGATCCAAAGGAAAACCCCCATGACCAAGCCCAATCCGGCAAACCCGCCTTTCCCAATCTCCGACGCTGATCTCGCCTCTGCGCTAGCGCAAATCGGCGCGGAGATCGACTACCAACCCCTGCGCAGTTCAGCGCTCGCGCGCATCATGCGCGAGACGTTTCATGGCAGCGATGCCAGCGGCGCGTGGGACTGGCGCATGGCCTACGATCTGATGCAGGCGGCGGCTGTGCAGGCGCTGCTACGTGGCGACAACAGTGAGGATGATTACTCCGCCGCAAAACTCCTTGCGTCACGTCTCCTGACGGAAACGCGCCGGTCAGAGCAACAGATCCGGCTGCAGCAGTTTTCCACGCCGTTGCCTTTCGCGGCAATGGCCGTGCGGGCGGCAGCCATTCGCAAGGGCGAGACCGTTCTGGAGCCCTCGGCTGGCACCGGCGCCTTGGCCGCTTTCGCCGCCCGGGCCGGTGCCACGCTTTTGCTCAATGAAATAGACCCCTTTCGCCAGAGCCTATTGCGCGCGGTCTTTGGCGGCGATGTGACGGGCCATGACGGTGAGCATATTGACGATCTGCTGCAGACGCCGGTTCTGCCCGACGTCGTGGTGATGAATCCGCCCTTCGCTTCCTCGGTCGATCGCTCGCGAGACAAGCACATCGCCGCCAAGCATCTCATTGCGGCAGCGAAGCGTCTCGCGCCCGGTGGGCGGCTGGTGGCGATCATGCCGCCAGGATTCACGCCCGAACGCGATACCGCGCATTGGTCCCGCGCCTGCGGTCTCCTGACGCCGCGCTTGGCGCTGACGATGCCGGGGCAGGTCTACCGCAAGCTCGGAACCTCTGTCGAAACTCAGCTGATAGTCTTCGACAAGGTGCAGGAGGACGGCGAGATGATCCGCGCCAGTGTCCGGGACTTGGATGAAGCCCTTCCTTTTATCGACGCCGTGGCCGCGACCCGGCTCGAGATACGCCCCGGCCAATCGGCTGAAGCAATCCCTCATGCTCGAGCAACCGTTCCATCATCTGCCCCGCGCAAGACCGTCGCTGCGCCTGTCGCCGCCTCCAAACCACGGGCCAATGCCGTCCGCCCGCTCTGCTTCACAAGCTTCGATGTCCCGCGCGACAACACCCCCGTCTCGGACATCTATGCGCGCTACCGCCCGCAACGAATCGAGATTGCAGGCACGCAGGAACATCCCACGCCGTTGGTCGAGAGCATCGCCATGGCCTCTGTCGCGCCACCCGTGCCTTCGGGTGGCGCCAGTTCGGAATTGTGCCTGCCAGCACGATTGATCGAGGAGGGACATCTCTCCGAGGCGCAGCTCGAGACCATCATCATGGCGCATGATGCCCATGGGCGTGATCTGCCCGGTCGGTTCACCATCGATGACGACCAGACCAAGCTAACGCGCGCCGATGATGACACCGTGGCGCGGGCCTATCGTCTTGGCTATTTCCTCGGGGACGGCACCGGCTGCGGCAAGGGCCGCGAATGCGCGGGGCTCATTCTCGTGAACTGGCTGGCCGGGCGTCGGAAGGCGATCTGGGTCTCCAAATCCGCCACGCTGATCGAGGATGCGATCCGTGACTGGACAGATCTTGGCGGCTCGCCTGCAGATATCCAGCCGCTCTCGAAATGGAAACCGGACCAGCCGATCCCGATGGGTGACGGCATCCTGTTTGCTACCTACGCCACGCTGCGCTCCGCGGGCAAATGCGGCACCACGCGGCTGAGCCAGATGCTCGACTGGATGGGCGAGGGCTTCGAGGGCGTGCTGGCCTTTGACGAGGCCCATGCCATGCAGAACGCCGCCGGCTCCGAGCAGGGCAGGGGGGTCAAACCCTCCCAGCAGGGCCTTGCAGGCCTCCGGCTGCAACTGGCAGCACCCCGGGCTCGCGTCTTCTACATCTCGGCCACGGGCGCCACGAGCGTGCACAACCTGGCCTATGCCGCGCGGCTGGGGCTCTGGGGGCAGGGACCCGAATACCCCTTCCCGAGCCGCGAGAGTTTCGTCTCGGCCATGGAGGCGGGCGGTGTCGCCGCCATGGAGGTGGTCGCACGCGATCTCAAGACGCTCGGCCTCTACACGGCCCGCGCCCTCAGCTTCGATGGCGTGGAATACGATGTGCTGGAACATGCGCTCACCCCGGCGCAGATCGAGATCTACGATGCCTATGCGGGCGCATTTCGGACGATCCATCACAATCTCGAGGCTGCACTGACCGCAACCGGTGTCAATGACGCCTCGGGGGAGACCAATGTCTCGGCCGCACGGGCTTCGGCCAAGTCCCGGTTTGAAAGCACCAAGCAGCGCTTCTTCAACCATCTTCTGATGGGCATGAAGGCACCGACCATCATCCGCGCCATCGAGGACGACCTGGCAACGGGCCACGCGTGCGTCATCCAGGTGGTTTCGACCGGCGAGAGCCTGCCGAAACGTCGGCTTGAAACGATGGACGCGGAAGACGAGCTCGTCGAGGGTGCCTTGACGCCGCGCGACTATGTTCTGGGCTACCTGGAACAGGCCTTCCCGATCCACGCGCAAAAGCTGGTCGAGATCGACGGCAATATGGTGGCCGAGCCGCTCAGGGACGAGACCGGCGCGCTCGTTGTCTCGCGCGAGGCGCTCGCTTTGCGTGACGCGGCCATGATGGAATTGATGACGCTGGCCCCAATCCCCTCGGCGCTGGACCAGATCCTATGGACCTTTGGCGACGAGGCTGTCGCCGAGGTCACGGGGCGATCTATCCGGCCCCTCAAGGCCGAGGATGGTCATCTCTTCATCGAGAAGCGCGCCGCTAGCAGCAATTCGTCGGAGACCCAAGCCTTCATGGATGGTGAGAAGGATATCCTGGTCTTTTCTGACGCGGGCGGCACGGGCCGCTCCTATCATGCGGCGCAAACGGCGAGGAACCAGAAGCGGCGGCGGCACTACCTGCTGGAGCCCGGCTGGCGCGCCGATGCGGCCATCCAGGGGCTCGGCCGCACGCATCGCTCGGCCCAGGTCAGCGCGCCCTTCTTCCGGGTCTGCACCTCCGATGTGCATGGCGAGAAGCGCTTCACCTCAACTATAGCCAAACGCCTCGACCAGCTGGGTGCCTTGACGAAGGGCCAGCGCGAGACCGGCTCGCAAGGCATGTTCCGCGAGGAGGACAATCTCGAAAGTCCAATCGCGCGAGCGGCGCTGCGTGGGTATTTCGCCGATCTTGCCGCCGGGCGGGCCGAGGCGATGAGCTACGAGAGCTTCACCGACTGGACGGCCCTGCGGCTGATCGACAAGGACGGGGTGCTCCTTGAGGAGTTGCCGCCGATCCAGCGGTTTCTGAACCGGGTTCTGGCCCTGCCCATCCACATGCAGAACGCGCTTTTTGCCGAGTTCATGAAGCGGATCGCTGATCAGACCGAACGGGCGCGCGCGGCAGGCACGCTCGATCTCGGCGTGGAAACCCTGCGCGGCGAAAGGATCGAACAGGTTTCCACCGAGGATCTCTGGACCTGCCCGAAATCCGGCGCGGTGACGCGGATCATCGGGCTCGAGGTGACGGACCCTGTCCATGTCCTGAGCGCTGAAGAGGCCCTGTTGCGCAATCCCGACAGGCTGCCGATGGTCAATCGCGCGTCTGGCCGCGCGGCGCTCATCTCGGCGCGGCCCATGCAGATGTACGACGAGGATATCGTCACCTTCACGCGCAAGGTAGCTCGGCCCAACGGGTCGAGCTATCTGGAGGAGGCGCGGTTCGAGTCTTCGGCCTGGGAAGAGATCGGCAAGCCTGAGTTTGCGCTGCTTTGGGATGCCGAGGCTGCGTCCCTGCCAAAAACCACCACGACCAAGCTCTACCTGCTAACCGGTCTCCTGCTGCCGATCTGGAAGGACATCCCGACCACGAATGAGCGCATCTATCGGGTCACGCCTGAAGGGGCGACGGCGATGATCGGGCGCACGTTGAGCGAGGAGGGGGCGACCGCGCTGCGCGCCCGCTTCCTCGTCTCCAACCCGCAAACACCGCAGGAGATGCTGACCGCCGCCCTCGGCGCCACAGCGCCGGTCGATCTGGGCCGGGGTCTCACCCTGACCCGTCGCCGGGTCGCAGGTGAGATGCGCCTCGAGCTGGGCGGTGCGGATCGGGGCATGATCGAAAGCCTCAAAGCGCTCGGCTGTTTCACCGAGATCATCGCCTTCCAGCTGCGGGTGTTCCTGCCGCATGGGGACGGGATCGACACGGGAAGCATTCTGGCCGGGATCGTGGGGCAGGAAGCCACCATGACGTCAGACCAAGCCGCCTGAAAAGTCAAAGCGAGCTTCCGGTCGAACGGCGTGGATCGGGATTTGGCCGATCTGCGCTTACCGGGCGCGGGCTGACCGATGTCACGCCCGGCCCCCCAACTTCTGACAAGAGGACAGACCCATGACCAATCCCCAGATCGACTATGCCGCAATGGCGGCTCAGTGGCGCGCCGAGCGCGAAACCACCCTGAAAGCAACCCGAGCGGAACTGATCGCGCAACTGCGCGCGCTTGGCGTCAGCGAGATCACTGCCGAATACGAAGGCTATGGCGACTCCGGCAATGTCGAGGATGTGATTGTGCAGCCTGCAGAGGTCCAACTGCCGGAAGTGCTTGTCACCGCAGTGGGCGACTTCGCCTGGTCGCTCGCCTATCACCATCACCCGGGGTTCGAGAATAACGAGGGCGGCTACGGCACGCTGACCTGGGACATCGCAGCCGACAGCATCACCCTCGATCACGCCGACCGCTATGTCGAATGCTCGCACAGCTATGACGAGGGGCTTTGAGATGGCCCATCCGCTTCATCATGCCGAAAGCTCTGCCCGGAAGTTCGGCGGGGTGCCGTCTGACTATCAGGCCGTCCACGATTGGTTTGACGCCTCGAAAGAGCACCTCGCGCTTTTCACGCACCGGGCCTTGCGCCACGATACCCAAGGTCTGTTCGATGCTGAACGTGTCTTCGGTCTGACCCTGACCAATAGCGCAGGTCGGGACATTCCCGTGCGCTGGATCGGTGAGCAGCATGTCCGTGAAGATTGCCAAGGCCGCATCCCGAGCATGGCGGACTGGCTGCGTCGGATCCAGCCCGAGCCATGGATGGCCAATGGCCACATCGACCGGCATTCCGGCGATGAGCCCTGCGGCGACCCAAGGGTTGCCTGGGCCTCCGAGGTCGCCGCCGGACGAACGGTTCTTGGCCTGAAAGATTGGATGGCGGCGCGCGCGACGCCAGCCACGCAAAGCGCCTGACAGCTCTCGGTCGTTTGCCAAACGAATGCTGCATAGAAGCCCGGTCGGAAGATCGGGCTTCTTGCGGCGTTTACCCACCATTCTTCTTGAGGAGGTTCGCATGACACTCGAAGACATCAAGGCGGCCGTCGATGCCGGCCAGACCGTGCATTGGGCCAATACCGGCTACGTTGTCCACAAGGACCGGCTGGGTCAGTACCTGATCATCTATATGCCGAACGGCAGCTGCATCGGCCTGACCGAGCGGGAAGCGCACCGGTTGAACGGAAAATCGGCGGAGTTCTTCATCGCGCGGTCGGAGGACGGCGTTCGGGCAGCCAAGCAAGACCAGACGGGCAGGGGAGGGGCGTAGCACCCGGAGGCGCGGAGGCATTCCCACTCGGGCGGCAGTTCTGACCGAGGGGAGGGGAAGAAAGGAAAGCAGGCTTTCTGATTTGTGATCCCTCAAGGGGTCGAGAAAGCAATCCCGGATGCGCTGGCAAGAACGTCAGGCACCGGCCAATCCAAAAGGAACCATCTCATGTTCGCAGGAACCCTTACCCGCAATGTCGAGACCGCCGCCGCCGAATACACCGGCATGATTCACTCGACGCGTTTCGATGTTGCCATCCAGCTCGAAACCCGCCCGAAGATGTCCGAGCGCAGCCCGGATTATGACGTAACGGCGACCAACAAATCGGGCCGCAAGGTGCGCATCGGCACGGCCTGGAACGAAACCGGCACGACCAGCGGCAACCCCTACATCTCGATGCAGATCGATGTCGGTTTGGGCCCGTTCCGCGTCAATGCCGTGCAGACGAAGGAAGCGCGCACAGCCCAGAGCGGCGAATTCGAGATCATCCCGCTGGTCTCGAACGGCCTGATGAAATCCGGCTCGATCTCGGGCGAGCTCACCGCCATGGACGCCGACAACGCCTTCACCGGCTACATCGCCAACATGATGTTCGATCTGGAGTTCATGCTGATCGAGAACAGCTACAAGACCGAGGAGACCCACCCCGATTACCGCATCGAAGTCAGCTCGCCCCGGGGCACGCCGATCCGCGTCGGCTCGGCCTGGATGGCCAAGAGCAGCCGCACGGGCAATGACTACCTGTCGCTGCTGATCAACACGCCTGATGGCGACCTGCGTGTCAACGCCGTCCAGAACGAAGAACAGCGCGGTGGCCAGACTTTCTCGATCATTCCGTTCATCGACAGCGGTGATCAAGCGCAAGACGCGGGCGCGGGGCTCTCCTTGGTCGCCTAGTCGGCGCGCGAGGGGGAGACGATGTGAACTGAAAGGGGAGCCGTGGGACCACGGGTCCCCTTTTTCCATGTTTGGCTGCATGACGGGCGCCATCTGCTTGCGATCTGCTGAATATGATATACGATAATATAATATTGTATGGACGAAGGTAGGCGCATGATGGCGAGACTGGGAAAAGCTCCGTGGTTCGAGAGCTTTGATGTAGACGCCGAGGTTGAAGAGCTTCTTGCTCATATCCAGCGTTGCACCGGATTTGCGCTGCCTGAACGACAGCGTGATGTCATCATGACCCATGCAAGGGCAAGGCTCGACAGGACAAGGCAGGCATTTCTGGAGGCCAAGGCGACGGGAAAGCCGGTGTCCACATCGCGGCGTGCGTATCTGACCGACCTGCAGGACACGATCTTCATGGCGATCCCGGAGGAGAACCTCGCGCGGATGCCGCTGCGCGAGCAGGTTCTCAACGACCCATCATTTTACGCGGATGCCATGCACCGCGCCGCCGCGATTAGCGAGGATGAGCTATTCATGGCGCTGTCCTCTTCGCTGAAAGACATGACGGTCCAAGACGCCCGCGCGTTCGTCTCGAAGCTTTGGCACGGCACAATCGATGACAATGCCCGTAAATACGCCGAAGCCCTGAAGCGCCCCGAGCGTGAACCGCAGCCCTTTCGCCCGGGGAACACCGTGTAAGACCGGAGCCATTCTCTTGGCTTGAGCCGTACCGAGGTTGGCCGCCTCAAACCCTCTTTCCCGGAGGTGGTACCCTGTGCAGCGCGCGAAAGCCGTTGAAGGCGCTGTGGGGACGACTACTGTCGCCAACATGATGAAACGGGATCACATGCGCGTCTTCTTCCGGCGAACCGCGGCGCTTGCCGCCTTTGTCGCGCTGCTCTGGGCGATCCAAGTCGTCAATTGGATCACCGGCTACGGCCTGATCCCGGCCTTCGGCCTGATCCCCAGGCACGGCAGCGGATTGGATGGTGTCATCGCCATGCCCCTGCTGCCCGGAAGCTTCGCGCATCTGATGGCCAATACGCCGCCGCTCTTGGTGATGGGTGGGCTGCTTGTGGCCTCGACCACGAGGGCTTTGCTGCCGGTGAATGCAGTGGTGATCGGCCTCGGCGGCGGACTCGTCTGGCTGTTCGGAAGCTCCGCCATCCATATCGGGGCGTCAGGGTTGGTCTTCGGCTGGTTTGGCTTCCTCGTCGCGCGCAGCTTCGTGGATCGCTCATTGATCACGCTGGGCGCGACACTGGTGGTCGGTGTCCTCTATAGCTCCATTCTCTGGGGCGTTCTTCCGGGCCAACCCGGCGTGTCGTGGGAAGCGCACCTCTTCGGTGCCATCGCCGGCGCGGTCGCTGCGTTCCTAATCCGAACGCATGTACATGCGCCGCGCCTCGGCGGCGTCGATCTGGACTGAAGCGGTACGCCAGACGTGGTCGGCCCTCTCCGGACATTCGTTTGAGTGGCTTTTGCCGCGGTGCGGAATCCCCTGTTCTGCCATTCACACTGTTGCTCAACACGGCGGTGCAGCTTCACCCCGACACGAATGGCCGGGAGGTCTTGCAGGTGAAATTATCCACTAACCAGATCGCACTTCGGCCCCGAGGGAGCCCCTGTTCGGTCTATCGTTCGAACGGGGCGCTTCCCCGGGACCCTGCGCATTCCGCGGAAGGCTTCCGCCGGATCAGGGTCATCGGTTTGCTCTCCCACTGAACTCCCTGCGCCCGGTCGGAGGAGACTTCGCTCGCCTCCCCAAAACCCCCTCCATCGAGTGCGACTCGCACGGACAAAAGCGGAGCACTCAACTTGCCCGCCCTCTGGACACCCCAAGGCGCCTCCCGGCGGGGACCTTTGCCCCGAGGCTCAAGGAGGAAATCAACTAGTGAATAATTTGCTGTTGCATTTGTAAATGTCGACCGCTACAAGGTGATCAAACAATCGAGGCTTGAGCATGCCGATCCCCAGTGAAGTTTCAGTCCGTCCCATCTTGAACGAAATCCGCGAACCCATCATCTCAGCCATTCGAAGCGCTTGGGACGATTGGCTGTCCAGCGATTTCAACGGCGTGTGGCGTTGTAAACGTAGCCGCGCCAACTTTGTGTGGGAGCAGATCATTGAACGTGTGAACAGCGACCTGTTGGGACACGACGCGGTACACGTTATTGACGGGCATGAAACGATGAAGTTTCTTGTCCACGACAAAGTGCTTTTCAGATTCAAGAAGGCCGACGAAACGGGCCGCTCGTCAAACGTCGCCACGCAACTCGCTCTGGCATTTCACGATCATGATCAGGATTTGTTCAATCTTCCAGAGGTTCAACGCGTTGAGATTGTATACAAACTCAATCAGCTTGAAACGCAGATCGCGGATATTTGCGTAGTTGCAAGGGATAGCAATCGGGTTGCGTGGGAGTATAGCCTCTTGGATGCGGGTGAAGCGACCATGCCGCTGCCGCTTCCCGATCCGAAGCCAGTTCGCCCGGCCGCCTCCATCGTGAAACTCAAGGGCAGAGCTTCCGACCGCAAGAAAAGCACAGACTAATGACCGACAATTTCAATCAAGACCTGCTGCGGATAGCGCGGCAGGCCCGTGGATGGAGTCAATCAGAACTATCGTCAAAATCAGGTGTGTCGCAGGCCAATCTCTCCAAACTTGAGAACGGCCTGATCGGCCCGACAGATGAGGTTCTGGATAGTGTCAGTAAAGCGTTGGGCTTCCCCATAGAATTCTTTTTTCAACATGATAGGGTCATCGGCCTTCCAATGAGCGTGCAATATCGGAAGCGTGCCAGCGTTGGACAGAAAGCGATTGAACGCCTGGAAGCTGAACTCAACATAAGGATACTGCACCTCAGAAGACTACTGGATGCAGCTGATCTTGAGCCCGAGTTGTCACTGCCACGGATGGATGTAGATGAATTTGGTGGCGATCCAGAGCGGATTGCCGACCTCATCAGGCGTACTTGGCTTGTCCCCTCGGGGCCTATCCGAGATCTTGTCGAGTGGGTGGAGCGAGCAGGCTGCATTGTCGTGCATTGCGACTTTGCTGCCCTCAAAGTCGACGGGTTTACTGTTCAAATCCCGGATATGCCACCGTGCATATTCTTGAACCGCAATATGCCGGCAGATCGGCAACGTTTCAGTCTGGCGCATGAGCTCGGCCACGTCGTTATGCATCAAGTTCCATCTCCTGACATGGAGAATGAAGCAAACGTCTTTGCCTCTGCTTTGCTAATGCCCGCACGAGACCTTCGCCCCCAGCTTTCATCAAGGCGCCTCACGGTTCAAACCCTGGCTGCCTTGAAACCAGTGTGGCGCACATCAATGGCAGCGCTCCTCTACCGAGCGAAGCAAATTGGGGCAATCACCGACAATCAAAGCCAGTATTTATGGCGGCAAATGAGTTCCATGGGCTATCGCAAAGCTGAGCCCCCCGAACTTGATCTCAAAGTTGAAATGCCAACTGTTTTGCCTGAGATCGTGCGCCTCCATATCGAAGAGCTCGGATATGATGTATCTGATTTGGCCCAAGCACTTCGTTCGAGTGAAGAAGATCTTCGCTCACTTCATCCTTTGCCGCAAGCGTCGCAACGCCTGCGGGTGGTCAAATAACTTCACGTTCATCCCGTAAAGGATGTCCCTACACTTCTGAAAAGCAGGAGCGACAGAAAAGATGGCAAGGTGTACCGCTCCCGTTAGGGGGCATAGTTCAGCAGCTGCTGCGGCGAACTGCCCAGCGTGTCGCAACCGTTACGGCGGATATGGTCGCAGAACGAATAGCTACGGTTCGTTCTCGCCACCGTCCCGTATGTCTTTCGCCGCTGGTGGCAGCACAAGTACCGGAAGCGGAACAGGACGCAGCACCAAAAAACCGCGTTGGTCAGGAAGCGCGTCGACGGTTTCCTACACTCAAGCACAAGTACAAGCCCTCACTCCTATAAGGGACAATGTTGAGCAACTTGCGTCCTCCCAGCCAGACCTCCGTGACGCCTTTCTCTGCCATGCTTGGGACGACAGGCAAGGCGCGGCGAAGGAACTTCATGACCTTCTCGAAGCACGGGGTGTACGAGTTTGGTTCAGCGAAAAGGACCTTGGGCTGGGAGTGCCTATGATGCGGGCAATTGACAAGGGCTTGGTCAATTCCAGGGTTGGGATCGTGCTGGTCACGCCAGCAATGTTGCGGCGTCTACCCGCGGAAGGTGTAGCCGACAAAGAACTGTCGGCATTATTGAGGCGCGAACGGCTCATACCAATCGTGCACGAAACGACTTACGAAGAGCTCGAAAAGGTCAGTCTGCTATTGGCGTCACGAGCGGGCCTGAATACAGCTGATGAAAGCATGACCGACGTCGCGATCAAGATTGCCGAACTGGTCAAAGTTTAGCCGTGAGCAACGGTAGCCGGAACCGCTGGCCAACTTCTCCTATCGTTGCATAGTCGTTTTGGCCTCGCCGTCCCATTGTCAGGTGCGTGTCTTTGTGACACGCACCCTTTCTGCTCATTGCTAACCTTGGCATCCATCGCAGCAAGAGGCTTCAGTTCCGATAGGGTTTGAATGGCTGCTTTCGCCAAGGTGGAGCTTTGGATTCGCAGCCGCCCCGAAAGACGGCTTTCCGCCCATCACGTCGCAAGCTTGGAGACGTAATCCGTATAGTCTAAAGCGTAGCCCCTGCACATTAACCTTGGCCAGAGCCTTACGGCCTCCCCTGCTCGGCTTCGCGTGTCGCAGGGGAGAACGGCCCTTCGGTCCGTCGCGCATTCGG
>JAAEZD010000033.1:0-34583 GCA_018223035.1 Paracoccaceae bacterium | reverse complement strand
GCCACGATCTCGACCATGGGGGCGGAGGTCACGCGCCGCGACACGGCCTGCGATTTCGTCCTCTTGGGGGCGGGCGGCTGAGCCAATGCGGACCTGGCTTCCTCTCTCGATGATCGGCTTTGCACTGGCAGGTCCCACACTGGGGCCAGCGGTCGCCCAAGGCGTGCCGACCTTCGATCTGCGCCTCTTCGCAGAGCGGCAGGCCATCCTTGAGCAGACCGATCGGGACCTGGCACTGCAGCAGGACCGGCTAAGCCGCGAGGAGGAACTGGCCGAAATCGAGCGCCAGCAACTCGCCTCCCTCGAAGGGCTGATGGATGCCATGTCCCTCGGCTCGGGCGATGTGGCTGGTACCGTCGCCGGACTTGAGGCGGGGCAGGGGGCGGTTGATGACGTCGAGAGCGCCGCCGCCAGCCTCTATGCGCCCGAGGACACCAATCCAGCGGCGGCGCGGATGTTTGGCGATGCCCGGGAAGGGATCGAGGAGCTGATCATCCGCGCAGCACGCGACACCCATAGTCTGCCCGGAGTCGGCCGCGCGGGCCTTTCGCTCGTGCAATGGCGCTGCCTTCTGCAGGCGCTGATCTGGCAGGAAAGCCGTTTCCAGATTGGGGCACGCTCACCCGTGGGGGCCTTCGGACTTACCCAGATCATGCCCGGTACCGCGGGCGATCTCGGGATCTACCCGGCCTATTACGACGATCCCTATCTGCAGGTCACCGGCGGTGCGCGATACCTCGCACAAATGCTGAACATGTTCGATGGCAACATTATCCATGCGCTCGCCGCCTATAACGCCGGGCCGGGCAATGTGCAGGATTATGGCGGTGTGCCGCCCTTCGCGGAAACCCAGCACTATGTCGTGGTGATCCCGCAGCAGTACAACAGCTACCTCGCGGCCGTAGGCGGCATCGATGCGCTCGGCACCATCGACCCTGTGCTCCTCGCCAACGCGAGTTTCAGCCTCTCGGCCCACGGCGCAGGGGTCTATGGCGACTATTCGCTGGTCTCGGTCCGTGCCGCCGCCCTGCGGGTTCAGGACATCATCACCCGCATTGGTGAGACCGAGGATCTCCACGAGGCCATCGCGCTCAACACCTATGCCCGGGCCGAACTGGCCCGGCTGGTCGCAATCCGGACCCGGATCAAGGCCGCCCGAACCGAGCCACTCAGCGCCGAGCAGATCGCCTTGGCGGCAGCGCAAGCTGCCGAGCGGCAATACATGGATTTTAGTCAGGAGGATTTGCGTTGAACCTGCGCCTGCCCCGTTCCCTTTTCGCCGGTAGCATCGCTCTCGCACTTGCCCTCAATGTCACCGGACCTGCCGGGGCACAGGGTGTGCCCACGGTGGACACCCAGAACATTGCCCAGGAAATCCGCCAGCTTCAGCAGATGCTGCAGGATTTCGGGATCCAGACCGATCTTCTGGACAATGCGTTGGAGCAACTGGACATGCTGCAAAGCCAGCTCGATCAGCTGAACGAGATGTATGCCTCGCTCACCGGGCCGCGCAGCATCCTCGGGCTTGCCATGGGCGGGGACCTCGACACCTTGCTTCAGGCCAACTTCGAAGACATCCCCGGCCTGATCCGAGGCATCCAGGCGGGCGATTGGAGCGCGCTTATCGGGCCCAATGCCGGGCCCATGCGCACGCAGATGGAACAGGCGCTGGCAAGTGCAGGGTTCGACGAAGATTCTCTCCGCGAAATCGCCACCAGCGGCAATCCGGGAGCTGAAGGCGTGGCCACCCGGGCAACCACAGGTGCTGTGATGTCGGCGGCGGCGCAGAACAGCCACGCAGAGGCGGAACAGTCTCTCGAACGAGTGGAACGTCTTGTCGAGATGATCCCGGACATGGAGGATCTCAAAGCCTCGATGGATCATAACACGCGCGTCACGGCCGAACTCGCCATCGCCATGACCCGGATGTGGGAGTTGGAAGCGATCCAAACCCTCGGCGCAGGCAATGCAGGCGTGGTTGATGCCGCCACCCTTGCCGAAGAACGCCGCTACATGGACTTCACCTTGCCGGTTCTTGAGCCATGAGTGGGGCAGGGGTGATGACTGCGCGCGAACTCGTGGAAGAGGAACTTGTCTACGGTGCCCTGCGCCGGGAACAGCTTTGGCGGATGATCGGCCTTTCCGGGGCAGGCTTCGGCGTATTTGGTTGTTTGACGGCTGCGGCTGTCGCGCTGATGGTCGAGACGCCGCCTCCCGTGGTTGTCCCCTACGATCCCGCGACCGGGGTGGCGCTCCCCAATGCCACGGTTGAAACCGTGTCCCTTGCCGAACGGCCAGCCGTGATCGAAGCACAAATCTACCGCTACCTTCTCGACCGCGAGACTTACAACCAGCTCGACAATGATCTTCGTGTCCGCCGCGTCCTGGCACAGTCTTCCGGGTCGGCCGAGGCCAGCATGCGCGCGATGTGGACATCGGGGCAGGAGAGCTATCCGCCGACGCGTTACGGGGCTGCGGCCGAGATGGCCGTTGAGATCGCCTCGATCACGCTGATCGGTGACAACCGCGCCCAGGTGCGGCTCAGAAAGCGCCTGACAAGCCCGCAGGGGGTACAGGATGGATCGTTCACTGCCACGTTGATGTTTGAATTTCAGCCGGAACGGACCCGCTCCCTCGACGATGTCTGGCAAAACCCTTTCGGTTTCACCGTCACTCAATATGCCATCCGATCGGACCGTTCTGAATGACTCGCACTGCAATCTCTACGCTGTTGGCCGCCAGCATTCTCGCGCTCGCGGGAACGACAGCCATGGCCGAAACCACGCCCCGCCCAGGCTCTCACGACAATCGCGTGCGCGTGGCGACCTGGACTGAAGGCCAGGTTTACCGTGTCGTCACGACTCTGACCCGTGTCACCACAGTCGAATTCGGTGAGGGTGAAACCATCCGCTCGATCATCGCCGGCGATACGGTCGGGTTTCAATTCGACGGTGTCCCGGGTGGCCGTGCCTTCGCCATCAAGCCGACAGCATCTGGCGTCGCCACCAACATCACCGTCTACACCAACCGCCGCTCCTACTACTTCCATGTCGTCGAAGCCCGGGAGACGCCGCATTATGTCGTGCAGTTCCGCTACCCTGAAAACCGCGTGCAACCCACCAGGGCGGTTGCGGCCGATGCGCCGAATGCGAACTATGCGGTCAGTGCCCGAGAAGAGTTCACGCCGACGGCCATCTGGGATGATGGTACCTTCACTTATTTCCGGTTCGCACGGAATGCGCCGGTTCCAGCCATCTTCCGATATTCGAACGGCAGGGAACGCGCGGTGAACAGCCAGGCACTGAGTGACGGCGTCATCCGCGTGTCTGGCGTCAACCGACAATGGGTCCTTCGCCTTGGCGAAGATGTGGTTTGCGTCCAGGACGCAGGGCAGGCCACATCATGACCGAAGGTACGGAAGACCTCGCCGCGCGCCTCGCGGCTCTCGAAGGTTCGACAGGCAAAGCGAAGGCAAACAAGCGGCCTGCACCGCTTGCCGCGATCCTTGGAGTCGTCGGCATCGCGGCAGCAGGTGGTCTGGCGTGGGCTGCCCTACAGCCGTCGGCAGAAGCACCAATGGCGACCGCCGCGCCGGAAGAGTTCCAGAGCAGCGGCCCCGGATTCGGAGATCTGGCGCCGATTTCTGCCCCGGAGCCCAGCCAAGCCCCGCCTGCGGACACAGGTCCGAGCGAGTCGGAACTCGCGCTGATAGAAAGTCTTGCGACATTGAGAGCGGAACTCGAGGACTTGCGCGCAAGACCCGCCGAGGCCGCGGACAGCGGGGCGGAGCAAGCTATTGCGGACCTGACGGCGCAAATTGCCACCTTACAGGAAGCTTCCGCCGAGGCTCAGCGTGCCCTCGAGCGGCAACTGACCGAGCGGGATCGCGAATTGGATCAGCTCCGCATGGACTTGGAACTTGCACGGCTTGCACCACTAGAGCCGACCTCATTGGGGCCAAGTGAAGAAGAATTGCGGCTGGCCGAACTGGAAAGGCGCCGCGCAGCCGAAGCCGAGGCCCGCGCAGAGCGTATCGCGTCTCCTATGATCGCCTTCTCCGGGATGGGCGCGGGTGCGGATAGGGAGAATACGCTGGAAGCCGCGCGACTAAATGCAGATGAAGCCTTTGTTCGTTCGGGCGCGCAACCTGCACAGGTGACACGTGCCGAAGTGATCGCGAACCCATCGAACACGGTTGTTCAGGGCACCATGATTCAGGCTGTGACAGAGACGGCCCTCGACAGCACACTGCCCGGCGCGATCCGCGCCATCGTCTCGGAAGACGTCCATTCTTTCGATGGAACGCGTATCCTGATCCCGCGCGGCGCGCGGCTGATCGGGCGCTACCGCTCCGATGTCGCACTCGCCCAATCGCGCGTCATGGTGGCATGGGACCGGATCATCTTGCCCGATAATCAGACCGTGCAGATCAGCGCCTTCGGTGGAGACGAACTCGGCCGTACTGGCACCACGGGGTTTGTCGACACCCGTTTCGCGCAACGCTTCGGCTCCGCCGCGCTGATCTCCTTGATCGGCGCCCTGCCTGCGGCTGCAGCGGGCCAAATCGACAGCGAAGCGGCGGCCGATGTTGCGAGCGATGTCGGCACGGACCTGCGCGATAGTACGCAAAGCGTGATGCAGGACTATCTGGCGATCCGGCCCGTGATCCATGTCGATCAGGGCACCCGGATCACGGTCATGGTCGACCGCGACCTGGAGATCTTCTGACATGGCTGCAAGTTATCTGGAAGCGTCGCTCGACCGTTTCGGCCCCAAAGTCCTGCGCGACGACACGATCGAGATCTGCATCAATCCTGACGGACAAGTTTGGGGAGAGTTTCAGGGCGATCACTTCATGCGTGCTCTGGGCAGCCCGCTGACCCAGACCGAGATCAAGGACCTCGGCAATCAAATCGCCTCCGCCGCCTCGACCACACTCAGCACCAAGAAGCCCATCGTCTCGGTCTCGATCCTCTATCGCGACCGGCCAATCCGCGCGCAGGTGATCCAGCCGCCGGCAGTAGAAGGCGGGTTCTCCATATCGCTGCGATTCTTCTCCTCCCTGCCGCTCGAGGCGATCAAGCTCGGGTTTCTCTATGGCAAGGAGCGCAGCCTCGAAGGCCTGCGCCGCGAACGTAACGCCGCACTGCGCGATGTGGTGACATCCGGCGACATCAACGCCGCCCTGCACTTCTGCGTCGAGAACAAGCTCAACATGATCGTCTCGGGCGGCACATCGACCGGCAAGACGGTCGCGGCGCGCAAGATCCTTTCGCTGATCCCGCCCGAAGAGCGGATCATCACCATCGAGGAGGCGGCCGAGCTGCGCCCCGAGCAGCCCAATGTAGTGACGTTGATCGCTGACCGGGACACGGATGCCCGCAGTGCCGATGTGCTCTTGGCCTCAACGCTCCGCATGCGACCCGACCGGATCGTCCTGGGGGAAGTCCGCGGGCGCGAAGCGATGACGTTTCTCGAGGCAATCAACACCGGCCACGGTGGATCGCTGACCACACTGCATGCCGAGACCCCACAACTTGCTGTTCGCCGCCTCGCCATCGCCGCCCTGAAAACCGATGTGCCGATGACCTATGCCGACATGATCGATTACATTGAGGGCTCGATCGACGTGATCATTCAGGCAGGCCGCCATGAAGGCGCGCGCGGAATCACCGAGTTCTTCCTGCCGGGTCAAACCACAGATTTGAACCTCGACACGGTCGACGGCAGAGTCAACAAGAGCCCCTCCGTTGCCGCTGAGTAAAAAAGGAACCCCCCAGATGCGAAGACCAATTCTTGCAGTCATGCTTGCCGCCTTGGCGGGCCCCCTTGTGGCGCAGACTTCGCCTCAGGTCTCAAACGATCTCACAGTCGATATGTCGCCTCAACAGTACCGGATCTGCAACGATCGTCCGTCGCGCCCGACTTGGATGGACGAAATAAATCCGCGTGAAGCCTATAAGGCAGCAGCTTTGATGGAGTTGTACGAAATTCGGGCCTGGGAGGAGATTGCAGAATCTGGCGATTGCGGCTGTGAAACCCGCTTTCCTGCTTGGGATAGCTCCGATGGCGAATATCATGAAAGGTATGCAGTCCTTAGCCAAGCCGAGCATTCGGCGTTTCGCCGCACCTGGATTGAAATAAGGAAGCAACTCGAGCCGAGAGTGCGTACAATCTGCGAAGCTCAAGGCAACTGGTAATGGGCGTCGTCAGCTGGATGGTCGGAACGGCAGACGCGTTCCTTGTCGATGCGGCTGAGTCCCAGTTCGGGGCCGTGGCAAGCAATACCGGCACGATCGTCCTACTGATGGTCACGCTTTCGCTAATCGGCGTCTGCATCAACATGGCATTCCAGTTCCGCAGCATGGATGGGGCCAGCTTCTTCTGGTACCTGATCAAGCTGACCCTTATCGGTCTGTTCGCCTTCAACTGGGCAAACTTCAATGCAGTAGCAAACGCCGTCATTGGAGGCTTGGACTACGTCGCTGGCGCACTGGTGTCTTCGGTTGGCGGCGGAGGAGCCGGAGCCACACACTTTGCCGGCGAATTCGACATCCTGATCGAAAAATTCAGCCAGTACCTGAATGCCATCGGCAGCAACCTGAACTGGATGACAGGCGCGATCCTAGGCGGCATCGGGCTTATTCTTTTGAGCCTCCTTGGCTTCATGACCGGCATCGTCCTCATATTCGCCAAGATGATGCTGACCCTCATGCTCGGCCTTGCTCCGATCATGATCGCACTGTCGCTCTTCGACGCGACGAAGGATTTCTTCCATAGGTGGGTATCGACGACGGTCAGCTATGCCTTCTACCCCATCGTCATCGCAGCCATGTTCTCGACCGTGGTCGGCATGGCGAATTCGCTTCTCGCGCAGCTCGGTGATCCGAATTCGGCAACCAACATCGGATCGCTCGTGCCGTTCTTCGTCATGGTTTTCTTGGCCAAGGGCTTCGTCGCGGCAACGCCCCTGATTGTGCGGGGGATCTCCGGGAACCTGATGGTGGCGGCCGCGCCCGCCGTTGTCGCTGGATCGACAGGAATTATGCGCGGGCTCTTAAACACGGCCGGCGTCAAAGGGAGGTCGCGGATCGGTGCGTTGACAACTGGCGAGGCTATTGGACGAGGCGTATCGCAGAGCCCCGCAGTCGTGCGGAGTGCTGCGGTCACGGCCAGCGCGCAAGTGGTCCGAATGGCAGAAAGGGCAAAGCGGCTAGGGCAGTGAAGAGGCAAGTGTTTTTTGCAAGTCGTGTGGACATCGGCGTCGAGAAGAGCGGGAAGCCGACTGGAGGCAGTGCAGCGTGGCACTCACAGAACAACTGGTGACGTGGTCATCTGAAACTCCTCCAGAAACGACTAGGTTCAGCACTGATCATCGGACGATTTCAAAGTCGTCTAGAGTAACCCCATAGACCTTCTTAAATGTTTCATTACCCCACGCCTCCGCTTGCGTCTGATCGTAGTTCTCGTACAACCAACGGAAATCGCAGAGAAACGGACCGTCTTTGAGGAGCCATTGCCTAGTCAGATCATAGAGAGCCATCGTGCCGTAGAAGCGCTGAAAGGTATCCATGACTGCCTTATCCGTACGGTACGGCCATTTCCTCGGATAGACACCTTCCTTGTCCCCCCGATCGCTGAATAGCGACAGATGGCGCAGCCATACTTCTCGCACGTCCTTCTTGTTCTTGTCCCCCGCCATATAGGCGCCAGGCCAGCAGAAGAACTCGGGGCGCTCGATCTTATCTTGGCATAGTGCAACGAAGTGTGAGAGGAAAACTCTGATCGGAAGATTCATAGGTTCAAACTCGAACGTGCGATACTCCTCCATAAGCTTGTGTAGGCCCGGAGCCTTCACAAGCCAATTAATGACTGCACTCAGCCCCTCCATGGGGTGATCGTAGCCCACATATTTTGTCAGCTCCTCGGATACGGTGATGTACTCCTCCTTGGAGTATTTTGTGATGGACCGCTTGAGGTGTGGCAGCTCCTTCACGCTAACGCAAAGCCTCGTGAAGCGGACGCCAACATCTACGTCGAGAATCAGATCCTCGAAACTCGTCACCTCCAAGGGCAACCCACGCGTAGGATTTATCGACAGGTCGCACACAAGCAGGAACAGCCCTATCAACGGGTCATCCATATGCTCCGGCCATTCCGCTTCTGCAAGTTCGAGGAAGCGCTCGAATGCTTCGACGTAGATCCCCGAGAAATATCCCATGTCGCGCAGCTCGGTGCATGAGAGCGGTTCCTGCTGCGCGTTGTGCAGGAATTGGAGCTGGATGAATCTTGCTTGCCCCTCATAGATCGCGCGCAAGCCTGTTGCAGGCAGCCGCACCGGCGAGCCCCAGTAAAACCCTTCATGCTGAGCAGCATTCAGACGCTGCTCCGCGGCATCCCATTCTGAGGTATTGGGCAGGATTTTGAGCTCCGGGTCGATCGCATCAGCAATCATCCCCACGAGCTGACCGTAGACGATAAAATAGCAGTGCCCAACTGACTCAAAGTGGTTTTCCTTGATCATCCAGTGGACGTGTTTGCGGGGCTCATAGGCGTAGAACTTGTAGTACTCGACGTCGAGAGCGTTGTTCACGGCCGTATTGGCCTGCGCGAGCTTCGCCTGCGCGGAGTTCCCCTCATTCAGAAGGATCTGATCAGTATAGCCTTTCAGGGGCTTTTTGGCACCGATTGTGGCGAGCACCTCCTTGAGCTCACCCATGCTTGAGTGGCATTGAGCCAGGTAGCTGAGGCTGAACAGCAGACCCGATGTCGATCCGACATGTTGCCACCAGTGAATGGTCTCGTGGATGTAGGTCGAGTAAGCCTGAACTACATCAGCTGGGACGGCGCATGTTTCAAATTCGTTCGACTCTATCGTCTCCATAAGTTCATGATTTCGAGGACTTAGGCGCAGCACAAACCGCATGGTTTCATACATACCATGCGCATTCAGACATGCATTAAAGGTCGGTCCCGCTTCGTAATCGTCGCTCGCCGATGCAAGGCGATCGTGATTGAGAACAAAACTGGTCGCAGACTTTTCGATCATTCTTACCTGCTAGAAGCTTGGTTCATTCGGACATCCATTTAGTTGCAGCGACATTGCAGATTTTTCCGTCGTAGACGAAAGCCACGCTGTATCGCGCTCGTGTGGCGGCCACGTACATTTTCGCCGCGGATTTCGCGACATGACTGATGTCGCCCGACGCGAGCCATTTGCGAGCCGACCCGTGCGGGTAGATTAGGACGCGCTCAAAGGTCAGGCCCTTTGACTCGCCGAAATTCATAGCTTCGTGTGGATCACACTTGGTCGCAGCTGAATATCGGAGCACCTGTGGCGCGAAACAGTTCACGTATTCACCAACATCTGCGCTACCTACGAGAAACACTCCATCGTGTCCCGTCACCGTATCATTGCGCGAAACCGTCTTCGGCTCGTTCGGGAAAAAGCCGTCGCCCAGGTCCGCAATGGCTTGGTTGCAGCGGTATGTGTGGGTTTCGTACTCGATCTCAACGAGCCCCTGTTTCTTCCATAGCTCGAACTTATTGATGATGGCCGGACCCGCAAACGCTTTATTTTTCGAAGCGTTGTTCGTGGAAAAGGTGGCCTGCCTATGGTCACCAACAAAGGTGACCGAGACGCCCGCGTTTAGCATCAACTCCAAGAGGTCGAGGTCGTACCCCGCCATGTCTTGTATTTCATCGATGATGATATGGCTGAAGCGTTGCTTAAGTCGTCGCATGATCGCGCCACCCGTTTTCCGGTCACATTGACAAACGAACTTTGCGATCTTGTCCGAATAAATCTGGGAGCCATCGAGGAAGTAATGACTGCGGGTCCGCGCTTCGGGAATGTAAGGAACAGACCTCCCTTCAACCCAATGAATGCCGTCAATCCTACTCGAATGCATGGCTGAACGATAGGGGCGGGCAAGCTCCCGAAGCAGAAATGTGTACCAAGAGATGACCTCTACATGGGACGGAATGATGCGTACGCGTGAGTATGCCTTGAGGTGAATTTCTCGGACATTGTTGCGAGTATAGGTGATCAGGGCCGTTGCTCCCCGCCCTTGCTCCCACGCCAACGCCTGATCGACGACTCGCGTGGTCTTTCCGCCTCCGGCGGCGGATATTACGATGCGATTAGCGGAGGGCACGGGCGATATAGTCCGGAGGCGACCACTCTACTTTCGTTTCGAAGAATTTCAGGCCGGTCTCAGCCTTGTTTTTGACCATGTGCTCGATAGCAGATGCTTCATCTACGAAGGCCTTGCCGAGGACGTCATTGATCTTTGCCAGGCCGTTCTTCTTCAAGAGCTGTGGCTCAAGCGTATGGGCCTGCTCGTCTTTATCGTATTGGATCTTGACGATATCGGAGTTCAGGTAGTCGGCATATTTTTTTTCGAGTGCCGCGACATCAGCATCGTTATCGGTCACGACATCGACAGTCTTTTTAAGGAGGACCGCGATTTCGAGGAAGCGCTTGAAGGCAAGCGAATTTACGGCAATCACATCAACCCCATCCTCTAATGGCATCTTGCCGTGCTTGATCTGGTAGGCTCGTTGGACAATCAACTCGTCTGAAGGCCCCTCCACGAGAATTGACCGCTTTGCGAGGATGAGCCGTAGCGTGTCGTGCCCCGGCAGCTTCATAAAATAGTCCTGCGTAGTCTTATCCTTCAGGTCGGTCAGGTGCGCACCCTCGCCACGGAGGAACAGGAGGACGGACTCCACACCAAGCTTGTTAAGAACGAAGCTGCTATGCGTCGTGATGAATATCTGCCGCGAGCCGGCATTCGTCGCGATGTGGCCAATTAGCTCATTGAGACTGGCGTAGGAGAGGTGATTTTCAGCTTCTTCAATCAAGATGATGTGGGATTTTGCCGACGTCTCCATCGCAAGCTTGATCTTGACCGAATTCTGCTCGCCTTTCCCGACGAGTGGCAAGGGTATGTCGTCCAGGTGAGGCATGATTCCTGCCTCCCAGTTCGCCCGAGCTGACGTGTCGAGCGAAACAGAGATAACCTTGTCGCTGATATTTCCCTTCTTCGACGCGAGCGTGTCGTTAATCGTTTTGACCTTAGGCTCTTCAAGAAAACGGTCCTTCATGAGCCGATAACTCAGAGCAAGGTCCACCTTCTCCTTCGAGGTAAGGCTCTCCTTCACGATGTTGATGACGTAGCGGCTGGCTCCCGCATTGTTCTTAATCGTGCTGGCATCGATCAGGCTCGCGTGAAGTGGAATGGAGCGCGAGTTTAGAATGTCGTTCTCGGCGAAATCCCTCCACTTTATCCAGTAATACTCCATTGGGATCGTTCGAATTTCGGACGGATCGGAGACGTACAGAGCAAAGTCCTCTGCATGCGCAGGATTGAGTTCGATTAGGAGTGATACGCCAGGAAGATCGATTCCAAGAGTATTGTTTTTGCCTTTGAGCTTTGTAAGAGCTGGATCGTCGGCGAGGTACACCTCGATGAGGATCGATGGCGGTTCTGGAGTTTGACCGTTATTTAGCGCTTCGATGTACTCAAGAACGTGATCGAGATTGAACAGATAGGGATGAAGCTCGATCTGTAGGGGTCGGCCATTGAGTTGACCAGTAAGCGCTAGGTGAATCGCTTCAAGGAGGGTGGATTTTCCACTCTCGTTGTTTCCAACAATGACGTTCAGTTCGTTATTGAAGGTGACATTTGCCTGCTTAAGGCAGCGGTAGTTTCTGATAACCGCACGTTGGATGAACAAGCTCGCACCTCCCATTATCGAGTACACTGCCATCAGGCACAACTTTTGCGAGGTCTACAAGGGAAGGTGCCGTTCAACAAAGCCTAGCCGGTGACAAATGAGCCCAAGACTTTCATTGCTCGGTGATCATCACCCGCCGTCCCCAAATAAAGAAGGAGCCAGACTTCATGCGGCGTTTCGGATCGCAGGTTATAGCTCGACGAGGGCGAAGAGCACTAGGCCTGACATCGTCTGTGATCGAGTTGCAGGTGCTTTGCTGCAGCACCGCCTGAACGGCGGCTTAGGGAATTGCTGCCATCCAGCATGAAACGACCCAGAATGTCCGCAGAGGGACGTTCGATCATTTGTACTCCGCGAGTATCGCCCTCGTCGTTTGAACAGCCCCAGTCAGCACAGCCCTGTCTGGCTCCTTAAGCCCCAGCCCCGCTGGATCAAATGACAACGGCACTGGCCCACCTCCACTAGCTCCCGCGCGAGCTGCTCGACCCCGCGCACGATTTGGCCACGAAGGCGTGGAACTCTGCGTATTCGATACGGGCATCTCCGCCGTTGCCGGTGAGGTCGCTACCCCAGAACCATTTGCGCCTGCAGCCGCCCGCACATCCATTAGTTCTTGCTTCAGCTTCTCGACCGTCTCGCGAGTCTCGGACATCTGTCGGTCCCGCCGAAGGCCTTCCTCGTCCGGATATGGGAAGCTTCCCGATTGACCGGCGTGCAGAACCTTCAACACCGGGTCCTCGAAATACTTCACCCTTCTTGCCCGGATCGGCATCTGCGCGTCGATCACGAGGATGACCTCGTCGAGGTCCATGCGTCGGGCCTCATCCTCGGTCAGGAGCGGGGTATCTTCTGTCCTCTCCGAGACGCTGCGCCCTTCGAATGGATTGCGTCCAACAGCACGGGAGCGGGTCACCACACGCTTGGTGGTCTTGCCGACAGCCTGACTCAATTCCTCGATGGTCTTCTGCTCGGACGGGGTGAGGTAGAGCTTCACGCCGGCGCCGCCCTGCAGCGACCTGCGGGTGTTTTCACCATAGATCTCGTCCAGCGCCGGGATCGTCTGGGTCACGATGGCGAGGTTGCCGCCGAAGGAGCGCAGCGTCTTTATGCTTTCGGCGACGATTGGCATTTTTCCGAGCCGGTCAAACTCGTCGAGCATGATCATCACCGGCCAGGGCTCGTCATCAGCGGGTTCCTGTGCTTGCAACGAGGCAATCAGGTCCGAAAAGAAGAGGCGGATCAGCGGGGCAAGCGGTCGGATCATCTCGGATTCGACCACAAGATAGATCGCATGTGGGCGGCGGCGGATATCCCGGAAGGAGAAGTCAGAGGTCGCGGTGGCCGCGTCGATCGCGCGGTTGTCCCAAGTGTCGAGACCCGATGTCATTAGGAGGGAGAGGTAGGAAGTGAGCGTGTCGTTGTTGGTCGACGCCATACGCTCGAAGATCAGTTTGGCCGACTTGTTCTTCACCTCCTGTGAACGCTTCAGGTATTCCTTCTGCTTGTCGCCCCCAGAGGCTGTGATGCGATAGATCTCGCCGATGGTCGGCACGCCGCGCTCGAAGGCCAGAAGGCCGGCCGCCACGAAGAGGTCGATACCCCCGGCCAGAAGCCCGCTCAGCTTTTCATTGTCGGTCTGCAGGAAGAGCTTGGCGGTGAGTTTCAGCTCCATCTGCTGCCGGTCGGGGTTGGTCATGGCAGCAATGCGCGCCAGCGGATTATAGCGATGTGTCGGTCGGTCCCAGTCGGTCGGCGCGAAGCGGAAAACCTTGTCCCCCATGCTGGCGCGGAAGCGCGAGGTCTCGCGGAAGTTCTCACCTTTCACGTCGAGCACCACAGCCGAGCCCTTGTAGGTCAGAAGGTTCGGGATCACGAAGCCCACGCCCTTGCCGCGGCCTGTAGGCGCCACGATCAGCGCGTGGGGGAAGGTTTTTGAGACAAGGAACGGGCGCCTGGATTTCGGGGAGCCAAGCTTGCCCAGAAGGAAGCCGCCGCCGGGCTTGGCAAAGAAACCGTTCCTCTTGATCTCGCTACGGGTCTGCCAATGCGTCGTCCCGAAGCGAGTCAATGCATCCCCCAGAAGCGTGACGCTCAGCATCAGCGATGTCAGGCCGAAGCCGCCAAGGATGAGGTTCACCCAGAGGAAGTCCTTCGGCGCAGACTGAGACAGACCCCGATATTCGCGGGCAAGTAGGGTGACGTCGAAGCGCGTGGGCGAAAGCCCATAGCGGAACATGACGAACCCGGTCGCCACGACATAGCCCATGGCGAGGCCGACCAGCACGAGGCTCAGCACACCAAGGGCGATCTTGCCTTTATCCATGGGTGATCCCCTTCTCGCCATGGGCCGCGGCGTGGCGCGCGCGCTGCGCCTCGATCTGCTCTTCGGCCAATGCATCGAGAACGCGCTCCATCGCCGGGCCGTGCGCAGTGACCTCGCTGCTCTGGAGATAGGTCCTGCCGAGCTCCAGCTGGCGCAGCGGATCCTCGGTGAACTGGTCGAGGACTTCTGCGTTGCCAGCCCGCAGCGCGTCGATTGCGTCGGGGCTTAGACGTTCGTTGACCTGCCGGACGATGTCCTGCTGCACTGACTCGGAGAGCGGGCCCTCGATGTCGTTGTTTCGCACAAAGGCCATGACTGTTGGCGCGGTCTCTTCCAGATAGCGGCGCTCGGCGTAGTCTTCTCGCGCCTTGTCCTCGATCTCGAAACTGCGCTCGCTGATATAGGCACGCGACGCGCCGAGCGAACGAAGGTGGTTGATTTCGTCCTGGACGGCCTGCCCGAATTCATCATCCGGCATCTCCGTGCGATAGCGGGCGAGGGTGCGGAGCTCTTCGGTGATCGGACCGAGATGATCCGAAGGATCCCGCAAGGCGAGGTCCATGTCGCCAGCATGAAGCGTGCGGTCCTGTTCCGATACCGCGTATTGCGGCGGCTTTTGGCTGTCAGTCATCTGGTCCCAGGCCATCGACGCCAGTTCGGCATGTTGCGGCGATTTCTGCGCGTAGGCATCGAACGCGGCGCGGGCCTCTTCCACCTCCACGGCGCCTACCCGCCGCACCGACGGGTCGTCGGAGAACGGATGATCGAAATCCGTCCGGCGGAACTGCGCCACCAGCGCCCTGAACGCCTGCCGCTCCGATGGGGCAAAAATGTCGGACCCGTCTTGCGCGAGATCACTCCCAGGTGTCGTCAACCGCTCACCAAGCGCTGCCTCAGCGTCATCCACCTCGTCGACCTCGGTTGGCGCGCGCAGGACGCGTACATCGGTCAGAACATCGCCCAACCGAACATGCACGGCTTCCAGCCGGTCGAGCGCGTCTCCCCGGTCCGCAGATTTCTCCAGATCGAGGTCGCTTGCTTTGGCAATCGCTTGTAGGTCCTGTGCCAGCCACTGGCGTTCCAATGCGGCATTGCCTGCCCCTTCCCGCAGGCGCGCGGCCACAGCCTCGGCATCGATGCCTGTGCCTTGCAACGCCTCGGCCAGCTTTGGTGCCACCTCTCCATCGTCAAGACGCGCGAGGTGATCTTCACTTAAGTTCGGCCTTGCATAGATGCCGTCCCGGGACGGGGCATCGATCAGGGCGGCGGAGCGATCCCCGAGCGGGTTCAAATGCGCGACCGAGGCCAGAACGTCGGTCAGCTTGCGCTCGATCACCGGCCTCTCGGCCGCCGGCGCTCTGTCGATCGCCGCCTCGATCTGGCGAATGTTCTGAGAAAACTCGGTGATCAACGTGTCGAACGCTGCTTGGTCTTGGGACATGTAGATGGCTCCGTCAGATTGAATCTGACCGCCACTGGCAAGGATGGTGCTGGCCCTCTCGAGCGCCTCGGCCACGTCTTCGAAATTCGAACGTGACGCCTCCGCCGCCAGCCCGCGGTAGATCAACGCATTGTGCCTGACGGTTTCCAGAGCGGCCGCCAGGTCAGCGCCGGTTCTCTGGCGCTCGATAGGGGGACGGCCCTCGTCGCGGGCCTTATAGATTTCATCGATCTCGGCGCGGTAGGTCGTGACGCCACGATCCAGACGACGCGTCGCTTCAAGGCGGATCCCATGAACTTGGGCCGCCTCGACCATCGCCTCGCGAAAGGCGTCGTAGTTGAAGTGATGATCCTTCCCGAGAAAGAACATTTCGCCATCCTTGCTGCGGCGGTTCAGAACGATATGCGCATGTGGATGCGCGCGATCTTGGTGTATTGCAGCAATATAGTCGAATTGCGACCCCTCACCTTGAAAGAACTTCTCGCAGACCGCCTGGGTGATATCGCGCACCTCTTCACCCCTGGTCCCAACCGGGAATGCCATCAGCAGATGCGACGTATGGCCAAGCTTGGGGCTGTAGCGCTCGTTCCACTGGTTCTCGAACCGCCGCGCCACTCGGTTGATCTCGGCTTCCGAGAGCTGCTTCTTCCCGTCATGGGTGCCGCGGCTGTCGAGGATATGGGTCGACTTTGTCGTGAGATATGTGAGCTGCGCCCTTAGCTGCGCCCCGGTGTGGCAGCCCCCTTTCGAGATGGCCTTGAAGATCGCTGGCGAATAACCGCGCGCGGCCCGCACCATCTGCGCGCCCTTGGAAAGCCCCTGCCAGGATCCCGAAACTCGGCTCCAGCCGCGGTCAAAGAGCGCCGAGTCGATGCCACGGACCGGGTCACTCCGCGCCATTCTCATCCCTCCCGGCGAGGCCCGCCAGGGCTGAGCTGATCTCAAGGTCCAGCACGCTGCGACGCGCACGCGACATCTCCTGGACCTGGTCGGCCAGATCGAAGACCAGACCCGCAAGGGCGCGGACGTCACGGTGACTTGAGGCCGGGTAGGACAGTCTCTCGCCCCGCACCTTGGCCTCGTTCAGACGTCGCGCGATCTGGTTCACGTTGTTGCCAACCCGGTTGAGCGCGGCGCCGAGGCTGCGCAGCTCGTCGCACAACTCGTCGTCGGGCATGAAGACACCTTCGGCCGCCAGCATCAGGCGGCGCATGGCATCCGAGCGGTGCGCAATCCCGCGCCGCGACAGCGCCGCGTCGAACCGGCGCAGGTCGTCGTCCGAGACCCGGATCCCCACAACCCGCGATCGGCTGCCGTTCGCTGTCTGACGCTCACCCCAGTGGTTCACCACATTGTAGATCGTCTTCAGGCTGACATCGTAGCGCGCGGCCAACAACGCCGCGGAGACGCCGTTCCGGCGGTCCTGGGCGATGGTCGAGCGCTCGATCTCTGACAGTCTGCGACGGCGGGGCATTTTGAAGTTAACGTTCCTATTTCTTGCCAACTTCGTACAAGCCCGCCGACTCCCAACGCAAGTGGAGTCGGCCATAAGGGCTTGTACTCAATGTAGAAAATCGCCCTACAAGGGCGATTTCCCGTCCTTTGTCAAATGGATCGCGCTTCGCGCTCATTGCACCACGCGATGCGGTCTCCGCATCGCGCATCGCGTCTTTTGCGCCCCGTCTCTTGCACCCCGCAAGACGGGTTTTGCCGCGTGCTAACCGTCTCGCGTCACCCGCGGAACGACATACGCGAGACTGCCTCCCGTCGTCTGGAGCGCGCTATCCGTCACCTGCATTCCGTCCGCTGTACATCGCCGAGCGCATCCCGACATTTGGAGGGTGTGTGGTGCCCCGCGACGAATGCTGAAGGCGCCACGGCAGACGTCGCACGGTCATCGCACAACGCCGCCCGCTGCATGCCAAACGCGGGTCGCATCCCGACTTCTGCTTGACCCCTCAGTCTCATGCGTTTAGCGACATTTTGGTATTATCGTTGCGATTCACTATTTTTGCGGAGGATCAGAATGCCGAACGAAAATCTTGTGGTGATCGCAGCGATGGCCCGGAAAGGGGGCAGTGGAAAAACGACGCTTTCGCGCGCCTTGATCAGCGCCGCGATCGCCGCCGGACGCAGAGTGATGTTGATCGACACGGACAGCACGAGAGTACTCGGGGCCTGGCATGCTCGGGCGCAAGCCGGTGGGTTGAGTTCGCCGCTTCTCTGCTCGGCCACCGTCGAAAGCGTGGCGGGTGTCGAGGATCAGATCGATCAGGTCTACATGGCAGGCACAGCAGACTTCATCTTCATCGATACCGCAGGGGTCGGTGCCGAATGGTCAGACGGCATTGCGGTGCTTGCGGACCACATTGTGACGCCCGTCATGCTGTCGACGTCTGATTTCGATGTCGGCGCGCAGACGGCTGATTGGTTTGAGAAGCTGAAATCCCGTGTTGACGACCCCTCCAGCCTTCCGCGCCACCACGTCGTCCTCAACATGGTCGACCCGAAAACAACCCGTGCTGACGCCGCCCTGATTGAAGAAGCGCTCACCCGTTTTCCGGTGATTGAGACCGTCATGATGCGACGAAACACTTACAAGGAGATGGACCAGAAGGGGCTTCTCCACGCCTTGGCGCTGGAAAAGCAATCTGATCCAAACCCTCTGATGCGTCCACATGTACGTCATGTCGTCGAGGCGCTCGAGGAGGCGACGGACATCCTCAACAACATTCTTGCTGCGTGAGGACAGTCGATTGCGCAAGAAGATCCCGACCATCACTAGGCCCGACCCAGCCTATGCCGCCACCCTGCGACAGGGTGACCGCGAGATTCCCGGGAAGGAAGATGAGGCACAGGTCACAGCAACAAATACAGGCACCCCAGCCGCTGACGTTGACGCTGATCGGCACGAGTCAGAGCGTACGCCGGAAGGTGCCATGGCGCCGCACCAAGTCACCGCGGAAAGCTCTGCCCTGCATACCAGCCTGAGAGCTCCCGTATCGGCGCGAGCTTTGAACCCGACCCGGAAGATCGACATCAGGGTCAACGCACTCGAACGACAGGAAGCAGCGCTGGAGACTTGTGGTGTTGAGCCAGCACATGTGGTGCGTGCCGCCCTGCGCCGTGCAGTCAAAGGCTGGCAACTGTCGCCGGTCTTCGCCCCAGTCGCGGAGGAGCGACGCACTCGAAACACGCAGTGGCAGGCCCGTACATCTCTGGCAGTAGATGCGGCCAGCCTGGGTGTCCTCCTACGGGACCACGACCCCCTCGACGTCTTGAGTAAATGGGCTCTGATCCGCGGCCAGGTGGAACCACGCATATGGGGCGAGATCGATGCGATCCTTGAAGAAATTGCCATTCGTGCTGCATCGCCGCATGAACCGAACGCGCCGTAAGATACCTATCTGAAAAGACAACTTGCATTTCACCGGTGGATTTCTGCCCACATAGAACAGTTCATCTTGCAGTTGCAGAAACCTAGTCCTAACACCAGCTAACAGGAATTTCAGACCTCAGTGGTGACGAGTTACGAGGTCCATTTAGGAGGAACGCATTATGAATACGAAGCCCCGCCTGACTGGCGAACCGATCATGCGCATCCTCTGCAAGACATCTGAAAATCTGGTTGGCTACCTTTACCAATGGAACAATGGTGACGTGCAGCCTGCCTGGTTCGACGGCGCCATGGCGGACGTTCTCTATGAACCATTCATTCAAGCGCCGGAACAAAACCCTGTCGATCCGAAGACCCCCAGACCGCGTCAGCAAGATCTGACGCACCTTGAAAAGGCCTAGCTCAAGGCCTCGCGTCGGTTTGTGGGTCATACCATCCCGCAGGTCCTTTGAGCGATAGAGTTGACTTCTATGCCTCAGAGGTGATCTAGATATGAGTTATAGAAAGGATGTCTATAACTCATGGCTTGGAACTGGACGCTGCCCGATTGGCCGGATTTCCGGTATGACGCCTCCGCTCTGGAGGCGTTCGAGCAGAAGTTTCTGCTGTCGTCCGGAGAAATCCTCGGCGCGGTCCATCATGTCAGCCAGCCGGAGCGCGAGCAACTCCGCATCGAACTTCTCAGCGAGGAAGCGATGCAGACGAGCGCCATCGAGGGTGAAATCCTCGACCGGCTCAGTGTCCAGTCTTCGCTGCGCCGCCATCTGGGCCTCGATCCGGACAGCTACCCTGCCAAACCGCGCGAACAGGGCGTCGCGGAAATGATGGTCGACGTCTATTCCAATTTTGCAGAGCCGCTGACCCATGAGACACTGTACCGCTGGCATCGGATGCTACTGTCCCATGACCGTCGGTTGGAAATCATCGGGGCCTACCGACAACATGCCGAGGCGATGCAAATCGTTTCCGGCCGCCTTGACCGGCCGACGATCCATTTCGAAGCGCCGCCCTCGGAGCGGGTCATGCCTGAGATGGAGCGATACGCGGATTGGTTCAACAAGACCGGGCCGGGGGGAGCAGAGCCGCTTCCAGCGCTGACGCGCGCAGGGCTAAGCCACCTCTATTTCGAGAGCATCCACCCATTCGAAGACGGCAACGGCCGCCTGGGTCGCGCCCTCGCTGAAAAGTCGCTGGCGCAGAACATTGGCCAGCCGACCCTCATCTCGCTCGCCTTCACCATCGAGAAGGAGCGCAAGGCATACTACGACCAGCTCGAGCAGCATCAAAAAACGCTCGACGTGACCGATTGGCTCGTCTGGTTCGCGGAAGTTGTCTTGAAAGCCCAACAGGTCACACTCGACCGCGTCGGCTTCTTCATCAGCAAGGCACACTTCTACGATCGTCACAGAGACCACTTGAACGAACGCCAGGCCAAGGCCATCGCTCGAATGTTTCGGGAAGGCCCTGGCGGTTTCAAAGGCGGCCTCAGCGCCGACAACTATCTCAAGATCACAGGAACTTCACGCGCAACCGCAACCCGCGATCTGCAGGATCTGGTCGAGAAAGGTGCGCTCAGCCGAACTGGAGATCGACGCCATACGAGGTACTGGCTGAACCTAGATGGGAGAGCGTGAATGGTTGGTAGAAAGCCCGAGATGTTAACTATTGCCACATACGGCATGACGCGCAGTGCCCAGATTGGATGTTCCCTCTTTGTGCCAACCAGCGTAGAGTGGCCGTCAAAAAGGATTGAGCAGGATGGCACAAAAATCTGAAATCGAGTGGACAGACGCGACGTGGAATCCCGTTACCGGCTGTACAAAAATCGGTCCGGGCTGCGACAACTGCTATGCGGAACGATTTGCGGAACGGTGGCGTGGTATAGAAGGGCATCCTTACGAACAAGGATTTGATCTGCGTCTCTGGCCGTCACGACTTGACCAACCGGCTCGTTGGAAGAAGCCGCGTATGATTTTTGTCAATTCAATGAGCGATCTATTTCACAAGGATATTCCGATCAGTCACATCGACGCCGTTTTTGACGCGATGGAGAGGGCCAATTGGCATGTGTATCAGGTTCTCACCAAACGCTCTTCGCTGATGCGAAACTACGTGAAGAAGAGGTACTCTGGAGAAAAAGTCCCTTCGCACATTTGGCTCGGCGTGTCCGTCGAGGACAGCGCACACAAGAGCCGAATCGAACACCTGCGCCAAATCAACTCAGAAGCGCGATTTATTTCGTTTGAGCCATTGCTTGGCAGGATCGGGAACGTGGATCTGAGTGGCATAGCCTGGGCAATCGTCGGGGGGGAAAGTGGACCAAAGGCGAGGCCGATGGAACCGTCATGGGCAACAGAATTACGCCTTGCATGTGAAAAATACGACGTTGCATTCTTTTTCAAGCAGTGGGGGGGAGCCCGTCCAAAGTCTGGCGGACGGCTTCTAGAGGGAGCTGAGTGGAACGGCTTTCCATGGCAGATTGTTCCCAAAGAAATAATGGCAGAGCTGACGAGTTAGGAACGCGATGGCGACGAACTTCATCTGGGGACCTGATGGCAATCTCCCGCGAATTGAGGAACATACCAAGCGTAAGCTCGATGTCCTCAAGAACTATCTTGATGTCTATTTCGACACAGTGGTTCGCAACCCAGCACAAGATCGTTTGAATATTACTCTCGTGGATGGATTCAGTGGAGGCGGCGCATATTCCGATGGAAACGACACACGAGCCGGGAGCCCGCTTGTTCTCCTCAATGCTGTTGAAGAGGCGACCGTAAGACTGAACGAAGGTCGCGCAAAGCCTCTGGAAATCAATGCACGCTTTATCTTTGTGGATGACGAACGCGAGCATGTGGCCGCCCTGAAGAGGGAGCTGCGCGGGAGAGGGTACAAAGAGAACGACCCGCAGATCTCTGTATTAGAAGGAAAGTTTGTAGAACACTTGCCGACAATCATGGCTGAGATCACGCAGACTCAGCGCAAAGGCCGATCCATTTTCTTTTTGGATCAGTTTGGCTACTCCGACGTGCCAATGTCAGCGATACAGACGATCTTCACTGCCCTTGATAGAGCAGAGGTCGTCCTCAATTTCGCCATAGATAGCCTCTTGAACTACCTACAGGACGCTTCGGCAGAGCTTCCTCTATACCAACAATTTGGCATCGATTCCCGCTTCATCGCTGATTGGAGACAGCGAAAAGATGAGAATATGGGCCGCGCCCTTACACAGCGTGCGCTCATGGCACACATTCATGCAAAAAGCGGAGCCAAGTTTTTCACGCCATTCATGCTGTGGTCGCGCACGGATAACCGATGGATGATGCTTGCACACCTATCGCAACACCAAGCTGCCCGCGACAAGATGCTTAGCGTGCACTGGCAGGAACAGAACAGCTTCACCCACATTGGTTCTGGCAGCTTATTTTCTTTGGGGTATGACACGCGGTTGATCGAAAGTTGCGACTCGCTCTTCAACTTTTCAGAGATCGATCGAACCAAATTGAGTACGGAGCTCGTGAACGCCCTGCCAGCCGAAGTCCACCAAATGATGGAAAATGGGCAGTTGGACGTCGCACGCCTGTTGGATGAGATTGGCAATCGAACAGCGGGCACCAACGACGACATTTTTCAGGTACTATCCGAATTGGCACAAGCGCGTGAATTAGAGGTTTTATCGGCCAACGGAACGCCGAAAAGGGCAGGAACGCGTATTTCTATCAAAGATCGACTTATCAGACCTAGCCAACCAACATTATTTTTTCCGTCGCGCTGGTAGCCCGCCGCGCCTTTTCCTGGTCAAACCTTCGCAACGATTTCTTGGGATTGAACGTCGTACTCGAACAAATGAAGGCGCCCCTCTTCAATCAGTTTCGCCGCACGGCCGACATGGTCCGGCAAAACGTAAAACCATTCCTTTGGAAAGACCTTCTTCCCGAAGCGGTCCGTCACAAAGAGCTCTGCCGGCCTGGCCGCCGCGAAAAAGCGGTGGAGAAGGTTCTCAACTTTGCGGCGGGACAGGTTTTGAAGCTCGTAAGTCGCGACGATGTCCACTGGTGCTAGCAAAAAAGTTGGATCGTTGCGAGCATCTGCAACCCGGCGCGAAACATCCTGACTGGTGACACCGATCTTGTGCAGGATCATTCGCTGAGTTCTGATCGAAGGATCATCCGAGCGCGACCGAGCGACGTAAATTGTCCCAGACAATTCGAGTTGATCAGATTCCCAGTCCGGATCGAGGGGACCAAGCCCGACCTTCTGAACCATTCTGGCCGTCTTATCGTCGTTGAGCGACTTGCGGAACGAAGACATAAGAGGATCACTCTCCATGCCGTTGGAAAAGATGACCCGAAGTCTGTGGTCACGAGAGCCCCCTCGCGCGGACATCTCGGATTTCTCAGCGATCATCGCGAGAAGGCCGTTGCGGATGAAGAAGTCGCCTTCTATGGGCTCAATCACGGACCATTTCTTTACGGGCAGTGCTTGGCGGTCGCCCGCTTCCAAAGCCTGCTGCACCGCTTCAAAACGCTCTGCGAACTGGTCGAAATCGCGACAGGGAACAAATTCCGCCCGATGATCGGGCAAGTGTCGCTCTGCGGCAGGCGTCGTATGTTTCAAATCGATCAGAGACGCATCGACGGAAAGCTCTTCATCGTCGAAAATATCATCTAGGCTGTCAGGCACGTCAGAAACTAGCGGCTCATCTCGCCATGATTTCAATGCCTGCGCTGTCTCGTCGTCCAAGAGTCCAAACCGGTCCTCCAGCCGCATCTGGTCTGTCGGCGCAGACTTGATCGATGCCCAGATCGAACCGAGCCGCATCTCGTCATGGTCCACCGCATCAGGATCGGGAACGCGCCCGTGTTTCTCAAAGAACGCTGAGACTTCTCTCAGCGCGCCAGCCCCTTGGTCGGAAACTACAGTGGCGCGGCTGCCGCGCAGCCTAACGTCCAACAGGCCGAATTCATCGTCTTCCGCAAATATGTCATCCAAGCTCGGCCGCGTCATTGCATCGCGCCCTCGCGCAGCCGCTTCGCCTTCTCAGCTTTCAGCCAGGCCAGTGCCTCTGCCATCCGCTTCTCCAGGGGATCGGCAGAATGAACGTTCGGCTCACGTCCTTCACTGGCCCGGAACGCCTTGATCCTCGGCCAAAGTGTTCGAGCCTCGTCGCCGGTCATATTGACCCGCAATGCAACCATCGCCGATTGGACATGTGCCAAGAGCTCCGAGTTCAAAGACTTCGATGCGACCTCGAACCGTTCACGAAAGGTGTTCACGCTATCGATGAGCTCAACATCGATGTCGCGGACGTTGATGAATTTCTTAACCATCTGCAGCAGCGTATTGGGGGCGCTGTCTCCGGCTTCATCACCATCGTCGTCAGAAGCGTCCGCCTTGCCGGGGCTGCCGGTCAAAGGTGACTGCCCTTCAGCGAAGCCACGCTCAGCTTCTCGCCGCGCCAAAGTTAGCACGTTCATATGCGCCGCAAGGTGTTGCCGAACAGACTCGGCCTCTTCTGAATCCAGAGTTTCGTATCTGCGCTCGATGATGTCCGTCAGAACCATTTGCGTGGCAACCTCAGGCGCCGTGTCGGGAGAAAGGACCCGTCTATCCATTTCCTGGTAGGCGGTAGCCATCAAGTCGTGCATGTCCTTCTCGCAGATTTCCCGAGCTCGATCAGTGGGTGGCTCAATCAGTCCCTTGATACCGATTGTAACGTTGCCTTCGGCGTCAGTCCCGACCGGGGCACGCACGTCGCCATCCTCGCGCCGATAGAATTTGAAGTTGGGTGCCAACACCTGCTCCATAAGCAGAGAACCAGAAATGGCCTTCAGCATGTCGTTGACCGCGTCCGTCACAACGCCGGTTTCCACACCCGGCTCGGCAACCAGGTTGGTGAAGAGCGCACGCGGCTTACCCGGCGCATCGCGAGTGGCTCTCCCGATAATCTGCACGATTTCTGTAAGCGATGACCGGTAGCCGATCGTCAGGGCATGTTCACACCAGACCCAGTCGAACCCTTCTTTCGCCATACCAAGCGCAATTATGATGTCGACCTTCTCGCGGTCCGCCGTATCGTCTCGACGACCATCAGCGCCTTTGATCTCTCGCGAAAGCGCAGATTTAACGATGTCCCGGCCTGGTCCGTCATCAACCAGATCGGCGATTTTCAGAATCTGCCCATCTGGCCTGCGGACCAGATCAAATCCGGTCTCAGGATCGCGACCTTCATGGACACCCAAGAGGTCGAGAATCTTTCCGACTTCGTTGTATTTGTCGTCGAATGCCTCGGACGACCCCCGATGAGGAATGTGGATGATCGTCTTTTGGTCAGGGTTCAGCACCCCTGGCAATCCGTTGACGTAATTGCCCTTGTAGAATTCGTAGTTGATCCCGAGTGCCTTGAGAAATTCGTAGCCTTCCAGCTGCTCGTAGTAGCTGTAGGTGATCTTGGTGAACCGATCCTCATCCTCTGGCCGCAACACTGGATCCGCATCCCCGCGGAAATAGCTGCCGGTCATTGCCATCACATGGCATTCCGCTCGGGAAATCAGACTGCGCAGGATCACGCCCAGCCGGTTGTTGTCGGAGGCAGAGACATGGTGGAATTCGTCAATGGCGATGAAGCAATTGTCAAAAGCCTCGATACCCGCAGTTCTTGCCACCTCATCGAAACCGAAGCGGAATGTGGCATGGGTGCAGACCAGCACCTTGGCATCGCTTTCCAGGAACGCCTGAAATGCCTTGACCTTTTGCTTGTCTGCGTCCTCGCCCGTCAAACAGAGGTTCCAGCGATCATCGACGTCCCAGTCCGCCTCAAACCCGTAGCGGGTCAGATCCGTCGAGCGGAATGACCCGCCAATCGATGTCTCGGGCACGCAAACGATCGTCTTTTCCAGCCCCTGATGAAGCATCTTGTCGAGAGCGACGAACATGAGCGCGCGGCTTTTGCCAGCTGCGGGCGGCGCTTTGAGCAAAAGGAACTGCGCCGCTCGTGCGGCATAGGCGCGGGCCTGCATCGGACGTTGGCCCAACTTGTTGGTTGTCGAGTTGGAGCGCCCATAGGTAACGTTCACCATTTCAACCATGTCATTCTCCCTTCGGGCGCGCGTTGATAATCTGGTTCACACGGCAGCGAGTTGCGACCCATGCCTCCAGGTCCGGTGAGGACCACTCGATTAGCTTTAACGCGTCTTGGTACTTCGATGATGGGCCTTTGTCGAAGATAGCATTGTGGTGCGCGATGCGGTTGCGCCAGCGGCGCACGCTTTCGATCAAGTCGTGCAAGTCTTCGAGGTTTGCGCTCCAAGGAGCGTGCTTGAAGTTCTTCTGAAATCCCTTAGGGAACAAATAACGCTTGAAGCGCTTGGTCGTGAGGTGCTCCCAAAAGCCAAAAGACAGAGCCGAAACAAGATGATGGGTGTCAAATGCAGCACGATGCTGCGCTTTCTCATCAGACAACGCAATGTCGAGGTCATTCAGTCTCGGACCATCCAATAATTCCCTGAAGGTCCTGTCTTCAAACCAACGATTGCCCTTGTAGAGAAGCGCGGAATGTATGCTGTTCCGGCAGGTCACTTCCGCCATATGCAAAGCAAAGTGGAAGGCCTCGGACAGGTCGCAGTTCCAGAGGTAGATGTCCTCGCGCGCCACCCCGGCATCACCCGCCGCAGGGGCGTATCGCTGCAGTCTTCGGTCGCTCAGGCAGTCGGTTAACAGCTTCTGAACCCTAAGATCGGTCAGAGTTTGAACTTGATCCGTGGCCACATCAGCGCTATCTATTGCTTCGTGAGACGCGGTGAGGTTGCCTTTAGGTGCTTCGGCAGGCTTCTGGCCCCTCCCGTGGACAAGATCATGAGGCGGGCCTTCGGGCGCCGCCTCGCTTGTTTTTTGGGGCGCGTTCTTATCGGTCATTTCGCACCCGCCTTCTGACCACGATCTTTCAAGATCGCTTTCTCGAACCAAGCCGGCACGCTAGCAACGTCAGCCTCAGAAATGTTCTCGGGCACGTCCTTCCAGAAAGACACGATGGCATCAGAGAATGCCTGAAACTGGGCATCGCTGACTTTAAGATCAGTATGGTCCAGAACATCGCTCGAAGACCACGCAAGGCGCGTTCCAGCATTCGGATCAGGAAGAAATTCGGGGAAACTTTGCTTCAGATCGTCCAGCGACGTCCCTTTGCCATGCTTGTAGACGTTGACGACCAGACGGCAGGCATCCAACAGCTTGAAGTACCCGGTGCTGCGGATCTTCCAACCGAGGCCTTCGAGCAGGTCAGCGAGGTCTGAAAAGTTCGCTTTCCAGATCTTTTCGGCGGCCATATCCCCTCGGTGCCAGTGCCTGACCTCGGCAACCAGCCAATCGCGAAGCTGCTTGTCCCATTCATGGAACATGCCCGCGACCACACTCAGCTGGGTCTGATCACGCATATCGGAGAGCAGGCGATAGAACTCGATGCCGGCCTCTCCGGCCGCCTCATAGAAGCTCCCCGGATCGTCTCGGTCAGGATCGAAACGGTGACTATTGTTCTCGAGCCAGTCTTCCGAGGCCTTGTCTGCCTCAGCTTCTATGTTCTCAAACTGCGTGAGAAGCCGCTTGCGTGCTTGTTCAACATAGAACAAGTGCCCGTCGATCAGCGACTGGCGAAACGGTCCCCACATCTGGAACAGTACATAGGTCCCCGTCATGCCCGCGCCCCCTTCTTGTCTTGCGACTTCACCTTGGCGGCATAGAGCTTGAAGAGCTTTTCAAGCCGCTCGGTGTCGTTGCGGAAGGGGCGACCGATATACATCGTCTCCAAGAGATCATCGTTTTCGCGATGAAGGGCGCGCAATGCGTCGGGCATTTCTTTAGGATCGTAGAGTTCAGAGATTGTCTTCGGAAAATGCGAGTAACGGCATTTGAGTATCCGGCGAGCCGACGTAGAAAGCTGCAATCTTTGCTCATCAGAGAATTTCGGCACTGGGAAAGTATTGTAGACAACTCGAACGGAATATCTAAATCCGTTTCCAATACGACCGCCGACCGTGGCCAACCAAAGCCGGTGTAGTGACGAAGAAATTATTGCAAAAAGGTAATCCTCCTGATCGTAAATTGCAAAGGCCTCCTTGCTCAATACATTGCCAGCAGACAGCATAGTGGCGGGGACGTACTCACGATCCGAGGACTGAGAGTTTGGCACTGCAATGCAGGGCCTATCTTGAAATGTGGAGTAACAGAACCGATGAGGCACGTGCGCGACCTTCCTTGCATCGCGCCCTGCGCTTGATCTATATTTCGCACATGCCTCTATCCGCTCTCGAATTGGTTTTACGTCCAATGCCTCTGCCAATCGATCATCGGAGACCCAGACGCAATATCTCTGCTTTCCCTCGATCAACTCATCCCCGCCGATGTAGGGCAACAAAAATGGCTGAGAGCGCGCATCCGCCGAGATCATTTCTTCCCGCTCCGAAACCGAGACGGAAAGGCGCTTGCCATCCACAGGATTGCTGCCCATTACCATCTCAGGCAGATCAAAGATCTGCTTGTTGGAGGCTACAATCGGAATGAATCGGAAGGGGATCAGATAAGGACTTATCTCTTTCGCGGTAGTAACAACGTCACCATCAAACAAACGCGCTTCCGTGGCCGTACTTGCTTGCATTCCAATAATGGTAACCCACACGCCCGCATTGTCTGCCGCCGAATTGCGCCACATGAACGGCCGATAGGCAAATTTTATTCTATGCGAATACTCAAAAAGTGCCCCCCACATAGGAGCCACTTGTTCGCCTTGGCAAATAGAGCTTGTGGCAACGAGTGCAAACGGGCTTGATCCGTCCCCATATCTTGCCGCTTTGAAGAACCAGGTCGCGACGTAGTCGAGAAGAAGCAACTCACCAAGTCCGTTGCAGACCATATCCTCCGTTTGCCAATCCTCTCTCTTTTTTGCGCCATAGTACGGCGGGTTCCCCGCAATGAATACCTCATGATCATCGCTAGATGGTGGGCAAATCGTCTCCCAGTCTTCCCGAAGCGAGTTCCCAACGTGAATGTTCGCGGAATCTTTCAGGGGCAGTGCTGCGGGGCGGCGGCCAAAGACTTCGGCAAAGCTGGCATTGGCCTGATATTCGGCAATGAACAGCGCGAGCTTTGCGGTCTCTGCCGCAAAGTCAGCAATCTCGATCCCATAGAAATTGCTGATCGGGATGGCCGAAAACATCTGCATCGAGCCGGGGCCGTTGAGTTCCTCCAGCCGCTGCAGGATTCGCGTCTCTCGCGCTCTGAGTTCGCGGTAGGACACGACCAGAAAGTTGCCCGAGCCACAGGCGGGGTCAAAGACGCGAATGCGCGACATGCGGTCCAGCACTTGCTGCAACGCTTTTGCGCGGTCCCAGGCCTTGTGGATCTCGGCATCCAGATCATCAAGGAACAGCGGCCCGATCACCTTCATGATGTTCGGCACCGAGGTGTAGTGCATCCCCAGTTCCGAGCGCTGCTTGGGATCAGCCACCGACTGGATCATCGAACCGAAGATGTCAGGGTTGATTTCGCGCCAATCAAGATCGCAAGCATCGCGAAGGTAGCGGAAGGAGATCGTGTCAAACCGCGGTGCGTCGATGGTGCCCGCGAACAGCCCGCCGTTTACGTATTCCAGCTCTGCCGTCCATGACGGCAGGGAGCCGCGCTTGTCCTTGGGCAGGTTCATGGCGTTGAAGGCGGTGATGATGGTTTCACGCGCCTCCTCGCCCTTGTCGCCCGCATGAGTGAACAAAAGGCGCGAGAACTGGTTGTCCGGGAAGATGCCGACGTCTTCGGCAAACATGCAGAAGATGAGCCGCATCATCAGCTGGTTCATCTCGTGCCGCCGCTCGTCGCTACCCCAGTCCGGGTTGGCCTTGGTCAGCGCGTCATAGAGGCGGGCGAGTTTACCAGTTGCCTTGACGTCGACAGGGTTCTCTTCGACCGCGCGGTAGCGTTCCTTGCCAGCGGCGGGTAGGAAGAAGCCGAAATGATCACCGAGCTCATTGAAAGTGCAATGGAGCGTGTCGCCAGAAGCTGGATGCTCAGCCGCAATTGTTTCGCCATCGGTCGCGATCAGGATCGCGGGCTTGGACGCCTTGGTCTTCTTTGAAGCGCGCAGTTGATCGAGCGTTACATCAGTCAGGCCCTTTAGTGCAGGCGCGTAGTGGAACTTCTTGTTGAACAGAACGCCGCCTGGAAGATCCGACTTGTTGGTCGAGCCATTGCGAAGCTTCGAGATCGCTGCCTTGGCCGCGTCCGTCGCCTCGGCAAATGCAAAGGGGAATTCATTCGGATCAAATGGCTTGGCCGCAATCTCGGCAAGGGCATCGTAAATTTCAGTCGGGTTCATCAACAGGCCTCGGAATTCGTTACACTATTCGTAGTCAAAGAAGCCGCCGGAAACTACCGAAAATAAACGTGAAATGCACGCTTGGCGAAATCTCATTTGCCGCTTTTCAATCCATCTTCTGCTCTGCGACCGCTCGATACCCTCGTCGCGTCTTGTTTGCTGCGAGCTTCAACAAGGCGGTCACAGCATGCCCCTCGTCCGGGTGCTGTTCGATTAGCATCTGCCCTCGAAACCCGATACGGCCCCATTCCCGCACAAGGCATGCGCCGCCAAACAGGTCCGGCTGAACGCTCATTCGATAGAAGCGCCGCATGTTGAGAGACGGGTCGATCCGCTTGAGATCGACCGCTGTCGGGAACACTTCCATTTGCTGCGATATGTCGAACATGTTGTTGGCGCCTCTCTCCAGACCACAATATCAAGCGCTCTTCGACGTTTCCACAATGTTCTGTCCCGGATTGAAGTCGGGGGCTCACGCCCCCTTCTCGAACTTCATGACCGGGATGCCAAGCTTCTTGGCCTTGTCGGCGAGGTTTTCCTGGATACCGGTTCCGGGGAAGACAAGGACCCCGACCGGGAGCACATCCAGCATCGCGTCGTTGCGCTTGAAGGGCGCGGCCTTGGCGTGTTTGGTCCAGTCGGGCTTGAAGGCCACCTGCGTCACGCCCCGGGCTTCGGCCCATTTGGCGGCGATGAGCTCTGCGCCCTTCGGGCTGCCACCGTGCAGGAGGACCATGTCGGGATACTTGGCCCGGACCTGGTCGAGCTTGCCCCAGATCAGGCGGTGATCGTTGAAATCGGTCCCGCCGGTGAGGGCGACCTTGGGGCCTGCGGGAAGCATTACCTCGGTCTCGGCGCGGCGCTTGGCGGCCAGGAAGTCGCGGCTGTCGATCAGGGCGGCGGTCATGTGCTGGCGGTTCACCATCGAGCCGGTGCGGGGGCGCCAGGTCGATCCCGTGTGATGGACGAACTCGGTGGCGGCGTGATCGCGCATCATGTCCATGCAGTTGCGCCGTTCAACGAGAGTCAGGCCTTCGGCCGTCAGGCGCTCGAGTTCGACGGACTTCACTTCGGAGCCGTCCTGCTCACGCTGGAGGCGGCGCTGCGCCTGCTCGTTCTCATCGAGCGTCCGCTCGATCCGGGCCGTGGCGCGGTGGAAGAGGTTGACCTGGCCCCAGAGCACCTCTTCGAGGTCGGGTTCCATTCGGGTGTCTTCCAGGGTCGCGACGAGGGCGTCGAAGATGTCGGCGACGGCGACGGCGAGGCGCTGCCCATCGGGCATCGGGCGCGGATCGGGCTCGTCAAAGGGGCGGTAGCCATAGAGCTGGAGCTCGTCGAGCGCATGGGCGGTCTGGGATGCGCTATGGGCGGGTTCATACGCGTCGTCGTGGGTATGGATCGTCATCGGTTTCTTGCCTCCGGGCCTGTCTCGTCCGCACGTCATCCCGCGCGGCCTTCATGGGCAGACCCGAGCCGGCGGGGCGGTTGCCCCTTCACCCCGGCTTCACCGGGGCCGGAACAGCGTGGAGGAGGTCGGCAGGGAAGCTATTTGTCTCGCGATGCAAAGGCGGCTTTGCCGCCGGCGGAAATAGGTTCCCTGCCGACCTTGCAGGGGCAACCGCTTTGACGGCCTGCCCATCTCTTGAAGGCCGCTCGGGTGACGGGTGGATGCGCAAGGCCCGGGATGGGGTGAGGACTACGATCCAGAGCCACGACTGGGATGCTGCCCCCTGCCCCGCACTCCCAGACCCCCCTGCGCGATGCAGCTCAGCCCAATAGGCGATGCCGATCCTCTGGCCCGATCTGACCTGCCAGATGCTGGCGCAGCGAGTCCTTGCCGTTCGCCCGAAGATCATCGTTGAAATCCCCGAGCCGCGGTTCTAGCACCCGCACGCGCACCCCGACCTCGGAGGCTCTGGCGCTCAACTTCTCTGCCGCGCGCTGCCCGGCCGGATCGCGATCGATCGCGACGTAAAGGCGCTTGAGCCCCTCCGGCAACAGGACCGCCCCGAGGTGACCCGAAGAGAGTGCCGCCCAGACGGGCAGACCTGGGATTGCCTCGGACAGGGACAGCATGGTCTCGATGCCTTCGCCGACGACGAGGATGTCATCCTGCGAGGTCAGCCTGACTGCATTGCCGAGGAGGTGACCCATAGCCCGACGCTGTGGATTCACTGCCGCCTTCCCCTGTCCGTCAGGCGCCAGCCAGGTGCGATGCACGCCCTGCACGGCCCCTGCCCCATCGGTAACCGCCGCGATCATCGCCGGTCTGGGGATGCTCCGGGTCTGCCCCTCTTCCCGATGCCAGCACTTCGGGTGGAAGCGTAAGGCGCCGTTCGCCCCGAATTGGGTGATGCCTCGGGAACGAAGGTAGGTCTCAGCAAGCGTGCCTGTGATCGGGTTCGAGGCAGCAAACAAGCGCGCCGCCGCCGCAGGAGTGCCACCGGGCACCTTGGCATTCCTAGGCTCTTGCCTATCCGGGACGACCGGCTGCGGACGGCCAAGATGCGCTCGGGCCTCGGCGAGAAGGTCGGGGAAGCGCGTGATCCCCGTCCGGGCGCGGATGATGTCCAGGAGATCGCCATGCTCGCCTGTGGCCCCATCCGTAAACTTGCCCGCTGCCCCCGGCCCCGACGCGGGCCCGGTCAGCCGCACGAAGAGCGAGCGGCCAGGATTGTTTTGCAGGTCACCCACGATCCAGTAGGATCCTTCCCGCCGTCCGGCGGGAAGGTAGGCACGACAGACGCCTTCGGCATTTTCTGCCAGATCGCGCACGAGGTCTTCGGTCTCGGAATACATGGGTCAACAACCTCCGCGATCATGTAGCCTTGCGACAGAACAACGTGCAAGCAGACGATCCAGTATCGCGACGCCATCGGCGTCGGTCGGGCAAAACAGCCGAAGCTTCCAACTAATAATCTCCGAGAAGAAGCCATCGGCCTTGAGCCGATCCTTGGCTGCCTCCGAGAAGCCCGACAGTTCGATCCGGTTCGCGCCCATGACGCGCGAGCGGTGCAATTCCATCCCTTCGGACAGGCACACCACGGTCTTGCCCTCCAGAACGAGGGCATGGACCTGCGCGGCCGAGAGCTTGGGCGCATCGGCGGCCAGCGTGGTCGCGACCCAGGCAGGCGAGACGCGGCGGCCGATGATGCGCTGCCCGTCATCGGTCTGCAGGCGGTAGACGCGGGTTTCATCCTGGGGAAGCTGCTTCCAGATCGGCAGCAGCAGACCTGACACGATGTGCAGCGTGGAGTCCGAAAACTCCGGCACCTCGGCCAGTTCCGCAGTCCACGCCGCAGTGAAGGCCGCGCGGTCCGCCTCGAGCCAGTGGGTATCCTCCATGATCCTCGCCGGGACCGTGCTGGCATCAAGCGGGCGGATCAGGCGTAGGCGCGGCTCGATGGTCCCATCGTCCAGCATGTGACTGGTGGCGGGAACCTGCACGGCAGCCCGGCCCGAGCGGCTGTTGACCAGAAGCCGCGCCTGCGAGTCATCCAGCCAGTCGAGCGCATCGGCCAGCGAGGTCGGCGTGTTGCGGCGCTTTTCCGCGATGGTCAGCAGCTGGGTTTCCGCGCCGGAGCCGGGATGGGTGTAGATGACCTGTGCGTCGGTCACCCGGAAGCTCTCAGCACGGAGTGTCTCGAGCCCGAGATCATAGACCCCGGCGGCGATGGCGCCCTCAATTCGCTGATCGAGCAGCTCCTCGAAACCCGCGAACAACACGGCCTGCATGTCGATCGTCAGCGCCAGCAGGCGATTGAGGAAGGTCGTGATCGGCGGCAGGTCATCCTTCAGCCCGTTATCATCGGTCAGGCTGAGCCCGGTCGCATCCTCGAAAGCCCCGAGCGAACATCCGGCCAGATCGCCGCGATAGATGCGGCGGTAAAGCTGGCGCAGGGCGTCGCGGGCGTAGGGCGACTCGAGGTTGTCTTCGGGCCGGAACAACCCCTGCCCGCCGGTCTGGCGCTGGCCGCGCGTTATAGCGCCAAGCGTGTCGAGACGTCGCGCAATGGTCGACAGGAACCGCTTCTCCGCTTTGACATCGGTGGCCACCGGCCGGAACAGCGGCGGCTGCGCCTGGTTGGTCCGGTTGGTGCGTCCGAGGCCCTGAATCGCCGCGTCTGCCTTCCAGCCGGGTTCCAAGAGGTAGTGGACCCGCAGGCGCTGGTTCTTCGCCCCGAGATCGGCGTGATAGCTGCGCCCGGTGCCGCCGGCATCCGAGAAGATCAGGATACGCTTTTCGTCATCCATGAAGGCTTGGGTTTCCGCGAGGTTCGCGGCTCCAGCCCGGTTCTCCACCACGAGCCGTGCCGAATGCCCT
>JAAEZD010000032.1:0-35439 GCA_018223035.1 Paracoccaceae bacterium | reverse complement strand
AATTTGCGGGACAAATCTATCCCAGTTGGTGGACCACTTTCAGGGGGCTACTCCACATCTCGAACCGGCTCATCTCCGGAGGAACTGACGCGTCAGCCTGGCGCCTGCCGGGACCTGCAATGGAAAAAGCTGTCATAAGCGCGCTCAGGGCCCATTTCGAGATTGCAGCAGCAACCCATTGCGTCATGGCAAACCCAGACGCCGCTAGCGCTGACACTCTGCAGATGGCTATTCAAGACCTGATGAATCGTCTTGCCACAGAGGGCGGGGAGTTTGGCGAAATGTTGGTTGCGAGTGGCACTCTGTCCCGAGGTTCACTTCAGCTTGCGCTCAACGGCAAGATTGTAGCGAAAGCGCTGGAACTGACGATTGATGACCTTCATCCGGAACTTCTCTCCGCCCACGCCACCTTCGATCTTCGCCGACGCGGGGTCGAGGCGAAGATCATTGCCGGAGACAGTCGGCCCAGTCCCGATCCCTATCTTCGCACCATGTTGATCCGCGCTTATGGTTGGGCGCGAGAGCTTAAGTCGGGCACGCAGATCTCCGAAATCGCCAAAAGGGAGAAGGTGCTGGACGCCTATATCCGCACGCGAATCCAACTCGCGTTCCTGTCTCCCAGAATCCAGGCCGCCATACTAGATGGTACACAGCCCCCCGAACTCTCGCTAAAGCGGTTGACCGCCGTCACCCATCCCCTCGACTGGGACAAACAGGAACGAATGTTCGGGTTTGTTGAAAGCGATGCGAGCCGCATTTGAGGCTCACGCGACACGCAGCCACAGCACCCAGCCGCGACCAGCATTTATTCACGCCACCCACATTCCCTGTATTCTCGATGCGTTTCTCTGTAGCGCCCGAGAAATTTCCCTGTTCGTGTGAAAAATTCCCTGTTCCGTCGCGCAGGGAATTTACCCCTAAGCCACTGAAATACTGAGAGATCTCAGCATCGCTTTCCATCCGAAATCGCTGAATCTTGAGAAATTCCCTGTAAATCCACTATTATCAGGGAAAACCGGCCAAAGCGATCCCACTCAAATACCGCTCTGAGACTTCAGCCAAGAACATGTGGAGAAAGGCCCATCTCGCGCGTCTCTCTTGTTGAAGGGGGATCGCAAGCCACGGGAATTGCGGGTCAAATCCGGGCAAGAAAACACCACGGGACTGAGACAGGCATGGCTGGCGGAGCGGACGGGACCGGTGTCGAACGTTCTCCAAACAGAATTAACCTAATAGGGCATTTGCCATTCATCTTCACAAAGACCTCGTCGAGGCGCCAATTCCATTTCGATAACACCGAATTTGTTGCGCCCATTTTCTTCGGATCTCAACCGCAAAAATCGGGCCGATCCTGTTCCACCAATTGCGGACAGTTTCAAGGCTTACATCTACGCTACGCTAGTACAGAAGATCTTCGACACTCCGAAGCGAAAGCGGGAACAGAATTTATTGCATCAACGCCAAGCAGATGATCTCTGGAATCGTTTTGAAGTACTTGGAAAGAGGGACGTTTCGTCATAAACCGACGCTATGTGACCGCCCTACCCCGCACAACTAAAGTTCCACTGACAAGACCCGCGAGAAAAGCACTTCAGTTCCGACGCAGGATCGAAACCGGCGAACGCCCAAATTCCTTTTTGAAAGCCCGGCTGAAATGCGACACATCGCTAAACCCAAAATCAAAGGCAACATCGGTTATCGAAGCCGTACGCGCGCCGGCAATGACTTCGTACGATTTTTCAAGCCGTTGTTTCCAAAGCCACCGCATCGGCGTTGTTCCCTCGATACTGAATAACCGGTTCAGGGTTCGTGCCGATACCCCCTGCGACGCGCTGATCGTGTCTATGTTCAACTGCGTATCTTGCAGGTTAGACAATAGGAACTCCTTGATCCTGGAAAGCTGCCTTTCGCGATAAACTTGCTGTGCTCCATCATCGGGCTGATAGACGTGCTCGATGCTGCCAAAGATCAGATCAAGCACCGAACTTTCCATTCTGGCCGTGATATCCGCGTAATTCGACCGTCCCATGTCATTGTATTGTGAAAGAATGGAATGTGCGAAATGTCCAGCCGCCGTTCTGCCTGAAATGCTGCGCGCGGTGACGTCGGTTATACCGGCAAGCCGCGACACTACACGTTTGCGAGGAATGGCCATAACCCGCCCGTGAAAATCACCGCCAAAATCAAGCGCGAAGGGGGATGCCTGATCGTAAAGCGCGATATCGCCAGCTTTCACGATGGTTGTACGGTTCGACTGGCTAATTCCAAGCTCGCCATTTAGCGACACGAAGAGCATGAAATAGTCGCGTGGATCTCGCCTGATATCTGTTTCGTTGCGGATCAGCGGCAAATGCCCATCCTGCGAGCGGGCATGAACGTCCCCGACAAGAAGATCCCCCAGCTTGTGCGCCGTAAAGGAGCCCTGAAATTCGCGTTTCTGCGAAAACGGGCACTCGGTGACTGAATAGATGCGGCAGGTCTGGTGGTGCCATGCATCAAACCCGCCATCGCCGTTTACTGTGCTGAATTCGCTCGATTGCGGCATGTTGCCCCCTCGATCGTGAGTTCCCATCCCCGTTTCAGATTGCGACATTTTTTTGACAGCGCAATGATTCCAGCCTTTTCGCGCCTTGCCCCTGCAAAGGCCGAGATTGGCATTTCCAGTCAACAAGCTGGCACTAAGGGACAAGCCGAAATCTGAATTACCCCAATAAATTAAAGGGTAAATGCGGCACCAAAAGTCGCAGCATGACCGGCCTAGATGCTGGCAACAACAGAGAGACACATGATCAATCAGCGCCCAACGATTGAGCAGGAATCCTGCTTTTTTGAGCCAATTCGTAAGATAAGGTCCCAGAAAGGCGGTCGGTTCCAACCCCTCCGGCTTGAGGATCCGGCCTCGCTCGCGCCTAGAACGGCCCCTTAACCCGGCCCATTGGCACGCAAACCGGCATCCTGGAACAAGCCGGCGTCCAAAATCACCGTTTCGAGCACATCAATCCCGCGCCCAGCCCAGCACAAGGAGCGGTAGGACCAAGAAGCGTTCCAACGCAATGAGAACGCCAGCCCATAAAAACAAGATCTCGAAGCACATGAGACATCCAACAGAAAGGTAAAATCAATGACAATCTCACGCAGAAGTTTCCTAAGGAACGCCGCAATCGGCGGCATGTCCCTCGCCGCGCCCTCACTGGTCGGCAGCGTCGCCCGCGCGGCTGATGGCCCGATCAAGATCGGCAGCCTCCACGACCTCGCAGGTCCGCTTGCCGCCACTGGTGAACCGATGGTCTATGCGGTTCAGCTTGCGGTCGAAGAAATCAACGCCGCCGGTGGCCTGCTGGGCCGCGAGCTTGAACTGGTGAACTATGACACCCAGTCCAACATCCAGCTTTACTCGCAATTTGCCCAGCAGCTTGCGGTGCGCGACAAGGTAGACGTCATCCACGGTGGAATCACCTCGGCCTCGCGCGAGGCGATCCGCCCGATCTTCGACCGCTTCCGCACGCTTTATTTCTATAACACGCTCTATGAGGGCGGCGTCTGCGACCGCAACACCTTCAACACCGGCACCACGCCGGCGCAGACCGTCGAAAAGCTTGTTCCCTACGCGATGAACCTCTGGGGCAAAAAGGTATACATCATCGCCGCTGACTACAACTACGGCCAGATCACCGCGAAATGGATGAAGAAATACGTCCAAGACAATGGCGGCGAAGTGATCTCAATTGACTTCTTTCCGCTCGACGTGACCAACTTTGGCCCCTCGATCTCGCGCATTCAGGCTGCGAAACCAGACCTGCTTCTGTCGGCAATGGTGGGCGGTAACCACACCGCATTCTACCGCCAATGGGCCGCCGCCGGTCTCAAGGGCGAAATTCCGATTGCCTCGACCACCTTCGGTCTCGTTAACGAACCGGCCACGCTGGAAACCGCGGAAAGCGACGGCGTCATCGGCAGCTATGGCTATTTCGAAGAGCTTCAGACACCGGCCAGCCTCGAATTCGTCAAAGCGATCAAGGATCGTCACGGCGAACAAACCCCTTACATTAGCGAACTGGCCGCCGCCAGCTACGAGGGCGTCTACCTCTGGGCGGAAGGCGTCAAAAAGGCAGGCACAACAGAGCGTATGCCGGTGATCGAGGCGCTTGAAACCGGCATCTCCTTTGACGGGCCAAGCGGCAAGGTCGTAGTTGACGAGAAAACCCACCACGTCACGCGCAACGCCTTCCTAGCCGAAGTCGAAAACAAGGGCTGGAAAGTTCTGGAAACCTTCGAGCAGCAAGCCCCGCTGGATACGGCGGCGGTCTGCGATCTCGTCGCGAACCCGAACGATACCACCCAGTACGAAATCGACATCTGAGGTAAGGACATGGACATCGCGATCATCGTAGGTCTCGACGTTATTAGCGGCATTGCTTCGCTGGTGCTGATCAGCGCCGGGCTTGCGGTGATCTTTGGCATGATGAAAATCATCAACCTCGCGCATGGGGAATTCCTCATGCTCGGGGCCTATGCCACGGTGCTCTCGGTTTCGGCGGGGGTGAACATCTGGATTGCCATGCTGGTGATCGCCCCCGTTTTCGTCGGGCTGGTCGGCGTCATCGTCGAACGCTGCCTCATCCAGTTTCTCTATGGTCGTCTGGTCGATACGATGCTGGCAACCTGGGGCCTCAGCCTGGTGATCGTCGGTGGAACGACGATGATCTTCGGCAATACGATCACCGGCGTCGCCTCGCCGCTTGGCGGCTTCTCAGTAGGTGAATACCAGTCAAGTCTCTACACACCCTTTCTTGCCGTTATGGCGATCCTTCTGATGGCCGCGGTCTGGAGCGTCATGCGCTTTACCCGTGCAGGGCTGATTGCCCGCGCGGTGATGCAAAACCCCGACATGGCGGCAACGCTCGGCGTCAATCCGGCCAAGGTCTATATGGCGACCTTTGGCGCCGGGGCCGCGATGTCGGGACTGGCGGGAGGACTGCTCGCCCCGGTGGCTGGGGTCGTGCCAACGATGGGCGCAGCCTATATCGCCAAGTCCTTCATCACCGTGGTCGGCGGTGGCACCTCCATTCTGTGGGGTCTCATCTCTGCCTCGGGCCTCTTTGGCTTCATCAACCAAATTGCCGCCTTCCTGACCACGCCGGTCTTTGGCGAAGTCATCCTCTTTGTCGCCGCAGTCGTGCTGATCCGCATGTTGCCGACGGGGATTTCCGGCAAATTCTTCAAAGGACGCCTGTAATGCAGATCCTGAATTCAATGACTGGGGCGCTGATCTGCGCGGCCATCTTGGCCATCGGCATCATCGCCGCCCCCTATTACGTCGATCTCTTCCAGATCATGCAACTGACGGTGTTTGCCGCGATGGCGGTGCTGGCCCTCAGCCTCGGGTTTATCTGGGGCTATGGCGGCATCCTTTGTTTCGGCCAGACCTCGTTCTTCGGTCTCGGCGCTTATGCCTACGCGGTGGCGGCGATCAACTTTGGCGACAGCACCCCGGCCATTGCGATGGCGATCCTGATCCCCGTTATCTTTGCAGCGCTGCTGGGCTATTTCATGATCTACGGCGGCGTGAGCGACGTCTACCTTGGCGTGATCACCCTCACCGTGTCGCTGATCCTGTTCAACCTCGTGAACTCTACCGCCGGAGATTTCTACAAGATCGGCACGGCGCGTCTTGGCGGGTTCAACGGTATGCCTGGCATCCCCACCTTTAACATGCCCGGCAATCCCGACTATATCCTTAGCCCGGAACAAGCATGGACCGCCACCGGCCTTGCACTTATCGCCGTCTATCTTGGGCTGCGCGTGCTGATCGCCAGCACCTTTGGCCGCGTCATCATCGCGATCCGCGAAAACGAAACCCGCGCTGCCCTGCTTGGTTATGACCCCCGGTTCTACAAGCTGGTGACCTTTATGATCGGTGGCGCGATCGCCGGTTTCGCCGGGGCGCTTTACGTCAACTGGGGTGCCTTCGTCAGCCCGACGATTTTTGCACTCGGCCTTTCCGCACAGATCATCATCTGGGTGATCATTGGCGGGCGCGGCACCCTGCTCGGCCCGGTCATCGGCTGCCTGCTGATGCAGTGGATGGTGACGGAAATCGGCGAACAGCAGACCTTTGACGCAAACTTCATCCTAGGCGCTGTCCTGATCGTCTTTGTCCTTCTTGTCCCGAAAGGCATCGCGCCCACCCTGCGTGACCTGATCCTGACGCGGCTTCCGAAGACAAAACAGGAAACCTCCGGCACAGAAGCAAAGGTAAAAGCATGACCCCGACACCGCTCTTGCAAACCAGCAACCTCACCGTGCGCTTTGGCGGCGTCACCGCCGTCAACACCGTCAACTTCTCGCTAAGAGAACTTGAACTGCGCTGCCTGATCGGCCCGAACGGTGCGGGGAAATCGACTTTCTTCAAGCTGCTAACCGGCCAGCTCCAGCCTTCCGAAGGCCACGTCCATCTGCGCGGCAAGGACATCTCTGGCGCGCTGCCGCATGAAATCGCACGGCAGGGCGTGGGCATCAAGACGCAGGTGCCCAATGTGTTCAACGCGATGACGGTGGAAGAAAACCTCTGGATTGCGGCCCGGCACAAGCACACGCCTGCCTTCGCGACCGACCTGACAGAATCGATCCTCACCCAGCTTCGCCTGACCGGGATCGCGAAACGCGAAGTCGGCCAGCTTGCCCACGGGCAACGGCAATGGGTCGAAATCGGCACCGTTCTCGCGGGAGAGCCCGAGCTGATACTGCTCGACGAACCGGCCGCCGGGATGACCCATGAAGAAGTCGAGCGCACCGCCGAGCTGATCCTCGAAATCAACAGGAAACGCGCCCTGATCGTTGTGGAACATGACATGCAATTCATCAAGATGATCGCCCGAACCGTCACCGTGCTGCATCAGGGGGCCGTGCTGATCGAAGACGATGTCGCCACCGTGCTCGAAGACAGCCGGGTGCGCGATGTCTATCTCGGCAAGGGGTTGGCGGCATGATGCTCGAAGTCAACGCGCTCCATTCCGGCTATGGCCGCATTCCCATCCTCATGGGCATCGAGCTTTCGGTGGCCAAGGGAGAATTCCTCGGCATCCTGGGCCATAACGGCATGGGCAAAACCACCCTCATGCAGACGCTCATGGGCCACCTGCCCGCCACCTCGGGCACGGTTCTGTTCGACGGTGAGGACGTGACACGCCTGCCTCCGCACAAACGCTCGCGCGCCGGGCTAGGGCTTGTGCCGCAAGGCCGCCAGATCTTTCCCGACCTCAGCGTATATGAAAACCTGCGCATGGGCATGGCCGGGGCCGCAACCGAAGACCCGGCTTTCATGGAAGAGATTCTTGAACTCTTCCCGCGACTGCAACGCCTGCTCGACCGGCGCGGCGGTGCGCTTTCTGGCGGTGAGCAGCAGTTGCTAGCACTGGCCCGCTGCCTTTGCTCGCGGCCCAAGCTGATCCTGCTGGATGAGCCGACCGAAGGCATCCAGCCATCGATCCTGGAAGAAATCGTCGACACGTTGAAAGTTCTGCGCGACCGCGGGCTGTCGCTCGTGCTGGTGGAACAGAACCTCGAATTCATTGCCGCGCTCTCAAGCCGGGTGCTGACCATCCAGAAAGGCGTGATTACCGGACAGATGTCCCCGAAGGACCTGCAAGACCCTGAAATGGTGTCCGAATTCGTCGGGATGAGTGCCTGAGCCCGACTCCGTAAAGAACAAAACAAAGATCCAACAGACCAGAGGAGAACTCCAATGACCGTAACCAGACCCACAGCGGATAAGCTGATCGAGATCGGCAAAAAGCTTGGCATGACGCTGTCGTCCGCCGAGGCCGAAGAATATCTGGCCCTCATGCAGGGCAATTTCGACGCCTACGATGCCGTTGATGCAGAACCGGATTTCACCCCGCCGGTGAAATACCCCCGCAGCACTGGCGTCACGCCCGTCATGTCCGAAAACCCCTTTGGTGCATGGGCGCGCCAGGTTGATGTAAACGGCGCCCCCGAAGGCAAACTTAAGGGCAAGACCGTCGCGCTCAAGGATAACGTCGCGCTGGCTGGCGTGCCGATGACCAACGGCGCCTCGACCCTCGCGGGTTTCATCCCGGTCGCCGATGCAACCATCGTCACACGGATGCTCGACGAAGGCGCCACCATCAAGGGCAAGGCAGTCTGCGAATACTTCTGTCTGTCAGGCGGCAGCCACACCTCCAAGCCAACGATGGTTCATAACCCTCGCAAGGCGGGCTATTCCGCAGGCGGATCCTCCTCTGGCAGCGCCGCGCTGGTCGGCGGCGGCATTGTCGATATGGCCATTGGCGGCGATCAGGGCGGCTCGATCCGTATGCCCTCGTCCTTCTGCGGCATCGCAGGCATGAAACCCACCCACGGCCTTGTCCCCTATACCGGCGTCATGCCGATTGAAGCGACCATCGACCACACTGGCCCGATGACGGCCACCGTTGCCGACAACGCCCTCCTGCTTGAAGTTCTGGCAGGCGCCGACGGGCTCGACCCGCGTCAATACGCGCCCAAGACCGACAATTACACCGCCGCATTGGATCGCGGCGTCAAGGGTATGAAGATCGGCGTACTCAAGGAAGGTTTTGTCGCCCCGAACATGATGCCTGGAGTCGCTGACTCGGTTAAGGAAGCGGCAGAAACCTATCGTAGCCTCGGCGCCATCGTCGAAGAAGTCTCCCTCCCCGAACACCTGCTCGCCGCTGCCGTCTGGGGCCCCATCGCCCTTGAAGGCCTGCAATGGCAGATGATGCTGGGCAACGGCATGGGCATGAACTGGAAAGGCGCCTATGACGTCGGTCTGGTCGATTTCCACGCCGCATGGCGCGAAAAGGCCGATGACCTGTCGGAAAGCCTTAAGATCAGCATGTTGGTCGGCCAATACGGGATCGACCATTACAATGGCCGTTTCTACGCCAAGGCGCAGAACCTTTCCCGCAAGATCAAGGCAAGCTACGACGCGCTCTTCGCGGATTACGACCTGCTGCTGATGCCGACCTTGCCGATCACCGCATCGAAACTCCCCGAGCCCGGCGCGTCCATTACCGAGATCGTGACCAAAGCCTTCGAGATGATCGCTAACACTTCGCAGTTCGATGTGACCGGCCATCCCTCGATGTCGATCCCTTGCGGTATGGTCGACGGTCTGCCTGTCGGCTTGATGCTAACCGGTGCGGATTACAGCGAAAGCACAATCTACGCCGCGGCGGCGGCCTTCGAGTCCACGGTGGACTGGACCGGTGGCACATCGACCGCCGCGAAAGCGGAACCTGAACTGGCTTCGGTGAAGTAATCCCATCCCCGGACCGGCCTTCCACGGGCCTGTCCGGGCTGCACCAAGGACTCCATGAAATGATCACGATTACCGCCGTCATCCGCGCTAAGCCTGGACAGGCCGACAACCTCCGCGACGCGCTCTGCGCCGTGGCCGAAAACGTCAAGCAGAACGAACCCGAAACTATCGGTTTCTTCATCTCGCAAGACCAGAACGATCCGGACGTGTTTACGACCTATGAACGCTTCACTTCCGAGGCAGCCAAGGATCTGCACAATGGCTCTAGCGCCGTCGCCACCTTTTTTGCCCGGGCTGATGACCTGATCAAAGGCAAAGTCATTCTCCACACTTGCACCGAAGTCTCGAGCAAGAACGCGGCTTGACTAAGATAAGTCGACTAACTGCGGAAATCGATGTCCCTGACGGGGCGGCGGTGTCAGGCAGGTTCTTGCCGGTCTATGCAGGGTGCTGTCAGACGAATTCGAACTCGTCTCGTCGAGGACAGTAGGGCTGCCCTTATGCCGCGCAGGGACCGCGCCACTCGGCAAGAGCGGCGGTGCGGTTCTGCTTGAAATGATCTCGGTTTGAGAGGCTGCGGTCCTGGTTGAAGTGGTTGAAAACGGAAGAATGCACGGCGGCGAATTTCTGCAAACTTGGCATCAGCCGAAAGCGCTGCATGGCTCGTACTCGTCGTCGGAACGGCAGATGCGAGTTCTGGACTCTGTTATTCAGCCAACGCCCACATGATTGTAGATGATCGCAACCCAAGTCCCGAAACGCCGCCCTGTACGAAGCTAATCGATCCGTGACCAGCACGTCTGGTCGACCATATCTCCGCATCAATTTTCTGAGCATTTTCAGTGCAGCGCGCTTGTTTCGTCGCTTTGTGACGACGCTCTCAAGCACTTCACCTTCGTGATCGACGGCCCGCCAAAGGTAATGTTGCTCACCGTTGATTTTCACAAAGACCTCGTCGACATGCCACTTCCATCGGGAAAAGGCGCGCAACTGCAGAACACGCCGGCGCCTTGATCAGCCCCACCTAAGTGGTCCAGTTTGAATGTTAGTGCATGATCGGCCTGTATTCCATCGGGACGATGGTTTCTGGAGCCGGTGGGCGGTAGCCCAGAGCACTATGCGGTCGTTTGGTGTTATAGTGTTTTCTCCATTCTTCGATCAGGATTTGTGCCTCGCGCAAGCTGTAGAAGACTTCGCCGTTCAGCAGTTCATCTCGAAGCCTTGCGTTGAAGCTTTCGCAATATCCGTTCTCCCAAGGTGACCCTGGCTCAATGTAGGCGGTCTTGGCACCGACCGCTGCAATCCAATCGCGAACGACCTGAGCGATGAACTCGGGACCGTTGTCCGACCGGATGTAGGCTGGAGCGCCACGAAGGATGAACAAGTCTGTCAGGGCATCGATGACCTCGGTCGAGTTCAACCTTCTCTTCACCCGGATCGCCAAGCATTCCCGGCTGTGTTCATCCAAGATGTTGAGCGTTCGGAACGCTTTCCCATCATCGGTTCGGTGATGCACGAAGTCATACGACCAGACATGGTTGCGATACTCTGGCCGCAATCGAACGCATGAGCCGTCATTCAGCCAGAGCCGTCCTTTCTTGGGCTGCTTCATCGGCACTTTGAGCCTCTCACGCCGCCATAGGCGTTCAACACGTTTGTCGTTCACCCGCCAGCCCGCATCTCTCAGCAAAGCCGCAATTCGGCGATAGCCGTAGCGGCCAAACTGACGGGTCAGTTCGATCATGTCGGCAACCAGCCGGTCTTCATCGGCACGGCCCCTCGGAGCCTTGCGCTGCGTCGAACGATTCTGACGCAACACTCGGCAGGCCCGCCGCTCTGAGATGTGGAACTGACTTCGCACATGCTCAATGCAGGCACGGCGGCGCGAAGGGCTCAGAAGTTTCCCCGTGCTGCTTCCGATAATATGAGCTTGTCCAGCGTAAGGTCTGACACGGCTCTTCGCAGCCGTTCATTCTCCCTCTAAAGTCGTTTGAGTTCCTTCAGTTGATCGGTTCCCATACCGCCATATTGCTTACGCCAGCGATAAAAGGTCTGTTCCGTTATCTGCACCTGACGGATTGCATCAACGCGTGCCATGCCCTGGCCGCACAGCACCTCAACCTGCCGTAACTTCGTGACAATCTCTTCCGGCTTGTGTCGCTTCATTCCCATATTGGATCCTCCGTTCGCTAACTATATGGGCGGACCACTTCAGTGGGGGAGGATCACGGCTTCAATGGGGGATTTCTTGTACCAAGAAATGTCAGCTGTTGGGGGTCGGTTTCTCGCCAATGTCCCAGAAAACGCCTGCCATGACCCGAAGCGCGTCGCGGCAGACGGGTTTCAGCACATGTTCATTTGGCGCGTGCTGTGAACAGCCCCGATAGGAGTGTGGTACCCATATTGTCGGCACTTCGAGAATGTCAGTAAAACTGTCGTTAGGCAACGATCCGGCGAGGTTGGGCAAAACGTGCAAATCGCCAGCGGTTTCGCGGATTGACGCGCCGACAAACTGGGCCCATGGATGCGAAGGGTCCAGTCGGGTGGCGGCAAAGAACCCCCGGTCGTGCGGGCGGATCTGGACGCGTTCGAACCCATGCGCGTCGAGATGTCGGCGCAACGTCGGCACGACCTCGTCCGGGTCGGTCCCGACGACAAAACGCAGCTGGCATGTCGCTCGCGCCCAGCCGGAGATTGCATTGACCGGCGCATCTGGTACGCCCGAGACCATGGCGAGGATGGCAAAACTGTTCCAGCCAAAGACACGCTCGGCCGGCGTGAGGCTTTCTTCGCCCCAGTTCGGATCGACTTCGGGCCCTTCGCCGCCCGCGACCGGCAGATCGCGCAGGGCTTCGCGCACGGAATCGGTCAGGCTGTCGGGGCGCCATTCGGGAACTTTGATCTGGCCTCGGACATCCGTGATGCTGGCAAGCGCATGGGCGAGGATCATCGCCGGATCGGCCAGAAGCCCGCCCCAGTTGCCGGAGTGATGCGCGCCTTCGTGGGTTTCAACCAAAAGGTCAAAGGTGGTTCCACCGCGCGAGCCCATGAACATGGTGGGCACGTCCGGTTGCAGGCGCGGCCCGTCCGAGGCAATCAGAACATCCGCAGTTAGCCTATCCTTGTGGGTTCGGAAAACCTCGGGGAGACCGACCGAACCAACCTCTTCGCTCATCTCCAGAACGATCCGGGTGTTGAACCCAAGGCTGCCCCGGGTTGCGAGAACGGATTCCAGCGCTGCGATATTTATCAGGTGCTGGCTTTTGTTATCGGCCGTGCCACGCCCATAGAGCCGATCGCCAACTTCGGTGATCTCCCAGGGGTGCAGACCCTCCTGCCACATGCCCTCCTGCCCCCGTACGGTATCGCCGTGACCATAGGTCAGGATCATGGGCAGGCCCTCGCCTTCGACCCGTTCCCCAAGGAGCAACGGGCCGCCTTTGGAATCGGGATTGTCGAGGATTTCACAGACGAAGCCCATTGCCTCGAGCCTCGGCTGCATGGCCTCGGTCAGGTAGCGGAGCGCCTCGCTGCGGGCTTCAGGCGCCGGGTTCTGGCTTTCGCTGCGGAATGACACCAAATGGGCAAGATCAGACTGGAACTTGCCTGTCTCGAAATATTCGGTTGCTTTGCCTAGGGCGGTATCTCGGGTCATTGGATCTCTTCATGGGCTGCGTCACCCCAGGGTGACATGATTTCGGTACATCCTGTGTTCACCGCGTCATCACGCATGACGCCGGCCGGGCAGGCAAAAGCATAGGGAAATACAGTGCGTTTGGTGGTGTGCACCGGCATGACCTGTTCGATCGCGCGAATGACTTCGGCGGGCAAAGTTTCGTCGGCCACTGCCTTGTCCCCGCCCGACACGTCGATACGCGGGGCATGAAAAGCGGCGCCGATGTCCATGTCGTTATCGGTGATAAAAGAGGCCAGTTGCGCCACTGCCGAGACGATCTTGCGCCCGCCCGAAGCGCCAAGCGCAAAACTGCGCGCGCCTTTGCTTCCGACGATGGGGCAGACATTCATCAGGCAGGACTTGTTGGGCGCAAGCGAGTTAGGCTTGCCCTGCTCGGGGTCGAACCACATTATCCCGTTGTTCATCAGCAGTCCGGTAGAGGGCGAGACCACGCGACTTCCGAATATCGACAGCAGGGTTTGCGTATTGGCGACCATGTTGCCAGCACGGTCGATGACAGAGAAATGCGTGGTACAGCCCGGCGCTTCGGGAACTTCGCCGGTATCGCCCATTTTGCCCAGACGTTCAGCATAGGCACGATTAAGCGCGCGGGCATAGGCGGGATAGGCCTGCACCGGCGAGGACATGTCAGTCTCGGAGAGTTGTTCAAACACGCGGGCAAATGTGGGCCCCGCCGTAAGTCCCGGCATCACGTGGAACATCGCGTCACGATAAGCCACAGGCTGCGCCGGCCCCATCCATGAACGATAGCCTGCCAGATCCTCTGTCGACAGGCTGCCGCCTTTGGACTGGACGTCGCCGGCAAGGGCCTTGGCGATGTCGCCTTCGTAAAACGCGCGCGCGCCACCTTTGGCAAGCATCTCGAGCATATCAGCCATGGCCGATTGATCGAGCCGGTTGTCGGGCATCGCGGTCCAGCCCGACCCTTTGGGCCAGATCCCGTCGTCCAGAAACAGCGCGGCGGCATCCGCGTCTTTCGACAGATTGCGTGCAACAGAGGCGATCAGCAAAGCGGCGTACCAGTCGACCAGCATCCCCTCGCGGGCATAACTGATGGCCGGGGCAAGCAATTCGGCCCAGGGCATACGGCCCCAGCGCGCATGGGCCTGCCCGATCCCGTCAACGGTCCCCGGTACTGCAATGGCAGTGGCGCCTTCAACGTTGCGGTCATCGACCACCCGTTCCCATGGGAACAGATCGCTGGCTTTGCCCTCGCCCGACAAAGGATAGTCTGCCGGGTCCAGATGCTTGGGGGAGCGCATTCCGAAATTGATCGCCACGGCCTCGCCGGTATCGGCGCGCCAATGCACGGCGGCGCCTCCGCCTGCCGGGCCGCTCATCCATGGCTCTAACACGCCGATGGCAAAAGACGTTGCCACAGCTGCGTCAACCGCGTCGCCGCCCGCGCGCAGAACCTCGGCCCCGGCCTCGGCGGCAAGCCGGTGCTGCGCCGCAACGACTCCGCCCGGGGTTTCGATGACGTGTTTGCTGACCGTTTGCGTTCGTGACAGGGCACTCATGCGGCGTCCTCCTTGTACATTGGGCTTTCCGGATCGTGCAGATGGCATTCGACATGGCCTGCGTCGGTTTCTATCGGACGCGGTGCCAGTGCGGCACAATGCGGCGTCGCATGGGGGCAACGCGGATGAAAGGCACAGCCAGACGGCGGATCGATCGGATTGGGATAGGCCGTTCCCAGCGCGGTTTCCGGTACACCCTGCGTCGGGTCTGGCGTCAGCACAGAGCTTAAGAGCGCCCGGGTATAGGGGTGGCGGGGACGTTCAAAAAGGTCGGCCACCGGGGCCTCCTCGACGATACGGCCCAGATACATGACCGCCACGCGGGTCGCGAGATGCTCGACAACCGCGAGATCGTGCGAAATGAACAGGTAGGTCAGACCGAATTCCTTGCGCAGATCCCCAAGCAGGTTGAGGATCTGGCTTTGCACTGACACATCCAAGGCCGAGGTCGGTTCATCGCAGATCACGATTTCCGGCTTCATCACAAGTGCACGCGCGATGGCGACACGCTGGCGCTGGCCGCCCGACATCTGGCTTGGGTAGGTGTTGATGACCCGCCCCGGCAGGCCCACGACTTCGAGCATTTCCTCGACCGCTTTGCGCTGGCTGGCGGCATCCCCGATACGGTGCACCCGCAGCGGCAGCGAGATCAGATCGTAGATGGATTTGCGCGGATTGAGGGACGAATACGGATCCTGAAAGATCGGCTGAAGCCGCCCGGCCAGGGCGCGGCGATCGAGATCCTGCATCTTGTCGCCTTCAACCAGAACATCGCCGGCAGTTGGCGTTTCAAGGCCCAGAAGCAGCTTGGCAAGTGTCGATTTCCCACAACCGGATTCTCCGACCAGCCCCAGCACTTCGCCTTTGCGCATCGACAAGGTAACATCGTTGACCGCCGTCAGTGGTTTGCGTTTGCCAAATAGCCCCTGTTTGACGCTGTAGGTTTTCTTGACATGGTCGAGAGTCAGAACATTGCTCATGCGACCTCTCCTTCTTCGGACAGAGCCCCATCGGTATAAACGCATCGAAATGCGTGGGTGGTGTCGCCCCGGACTGGGATCGGTTCACGACAGACGGGCAGCGCGTGCGGGCAGCGGGTTCGAAAGGCGCAGCCTGTGACATCGCCCACGAGCGAGGGAACGATGCCCGCAATCGTACCAAGCGGCGCGCCACGCTCTGTTTTTCCCGGCTGAGGAATGCAGCGCAATAGGCCACGCGTATAGGGATGGCTTGGGGCGGCGAATACTTCTGTTGCAGGGCCGGTCTCAACCAGTTCGCCCGCATACATCACGGCAACCTTGTCGGCGACACGCGCCACGACGCCAAGGTCATGGGTGATCAGGATCATGGCCATATTCATTTCACGGGTCAGATCCACCAGCAGCCGAAGGATCTGCGCCTGAATGGTCACATCCAGCGCCGTGGTCGGTTCGTCTGCGATCAGCAGATCGGGTTCGCACATCAGGGCCATCGCGATCATCACGCGCTGCCGCAGACCGCCCGAAAGCTGGTGCGGATATTGCGACAACCGGTTCACTGCGGCGGTAATGCCGACTTTTTCAAGCAGTTCTATGGCGCGGGCGCGGGCCTCGGCCTTGCTGGCCTTGCGATGCAGCAGATAAGTTTCAACCAGTTGATCGCCAATCGTATAGGCCGGGTTCAGCGAGGTCATCGGCTCTTGGAAGATCATCGCGATACGGTTGCCGCGCAGATCGCGCATCACCCGTTTGTTGGCGGTCAGCAGGTCGACGTTATCAAAGCGGATTTCGTCGGCCGAGCGTTTTATGGACTTGCCCAGCAGGCCCATCACCGCAAGCGACGTCAGAGATTTGCCCGACCCGCTTTCCCCCACGATCGAGAGGGTTTCGCCACGTTTCAGGTCAAAATCGATCCCCCGCACCGCATGTAGTATGCCACTGCCGGTTGGAATATCGAGCGTCAGGTTCTTAACTGAGAGGAGTGTTTCAGACATCAGTCAGCTCCGTCCTTCGGGGGCCGTGACATCGCGCAGCCCGTCGCCCATGAGATTGATTGCCAAGACCAGCACAAAGAGAACCGCACCGGGGATCAGCACCAGCCAGGGTTCGAACAGCATCATGTTTTTGCCTTCCGAAACCATCAGCCCCCAAGACGGGGTCGGCGGCTGGACGCCAAGGCCAAGAAAGCTCAGCGCGGCCTCGAGCAGAATGGCATGGGCCATTTCCAGCGTCACGATGACGATGAGATTGTTGAACACGTTGGGCATGATCTCGGTCAGCACGATGCGGGGCGTGGAGGCCCCGATCACCTGTGCCACCGCGACGTAATCCCGGCGGCTGATCTGAAGCGTCGATGCGCGCATCACCACGGCGAAGCGGTCCCAGAGCAGAAGGCCGAGTACGCAGATAACCACTGTGAGTGACCCGCCAAGGATCGCCACCACGGCAAGCGCCACAAGGACGACAGGCATAGCGAGGCGGACGTTGATCAGGAAAGTCACCACGGCATCGACCTTGCCGCCGAAATAGCCTGCCGCCACCCCCATGGCCGTGCCGATCAAGCCGGAAATCAACGCCGCAACAGCCCCGATCAGCAGCGATACACGCGCGCCGTAGATCAGCCGTGACAGATAGTCCCGACCAAGGTGGTCCGTTCCAAGGGGGTGTTCCCATGTGCCGCCGAGAAAGACGGGTGGTACCATCCGTTTCATCAGGCTTTGTGCATAGGGATCATGCGGCGCAAGAAGCGGCGCAAAAATCGCCACCAAAACCAGCAGGCCAACAACGACCATGCCAAAGATCAGCCCCCGGTGTGAAAGCGCCCGCGCCTTGAGCATTTGCCGGGGCGAAGGGCCCTGAATTTCCTGCGCCAGTGGATCGGTCGTATCGGTCATCTCAGGCGCTCCGCATTCTGGGGTCGAGCCAGGCGTTCAGAACGTCGGCAAGAAAGGTAAAAACGATGTAGAACATCGAAAAGACAAGGATCAGCGCCTGCACCGTGGGCAGGTCATTGCGGGCGATGCTTTCCCAGGCGAGATAGCCTGCACCGTGCAGGGCAAAGACGCTCTCCACCACGATGGAACCGCCCAGCATAAAGCCCATCTGCACCGCGGCGAGGCTGACCACGGGGATGATCGCGTTGCGAAGTGCGTGCTTGAAAAGAACACGGGTTTCCCCTGCCCCTTTTGCGCGCGCCGTTCGGATGTAATCCGAGTTCAGCACATCGAGCATCCCGGCCCGCGTCAGGCGCATAATAGCGGGCATGGCGTAGTACCCAAGGACAATCGTCGGCATGATGAAATGCCGCCAGCTTGCCGCGCCCGAAGGCGGCAACCAGCCAAGCTGGATTGCAAAGACAACGATCAGGATCAGGCCGAACCAGAAGGACGGCATTGCCTGCCCCGCCACAGAAAGAAACAGCGCCACCCGATCGACAAAGGAATTCGGGCGGATTGCCGCAACCACACCCAATGGCACGGCCGTTAGCAGTGCAAACAGAATACCGCAAACGCCCAGAGTCATCGTGACCTGCAAACGCTCGGCGATGAGGCTGGCAACCGGCAGTTTGAAATAATAGCTTTCGCCAAAATCCCCCCGCAGCGCCGAGAACAGCCAATCGCCGTATTGCACGAGCATCGGCCGGTCGAAGCCATACAGACGACGCAGCGCCTCGACGTCTTCACCGCTGGCCGTTTCGCCAGCCAGAGCCGCTGCCGGATCACCCGACAGGAAGAGCAGAGAGAAGCTGATGAAGCTGACGGTAAAGGCAACCAGCAGCGCCAATCCCAGCCGTTTCAGAATGAATGTAAGCATGGCTAACCTTTCGCACGGCTCTGCGGCCATGCGTTTCGGGGGGGCGATATGTCGTGAAGGGGAGGAAAGCGGGTGAGAGGCTGAGGCCCCTCACCCGGTTGTTTTTAGTTCCAGCTCATGTCGATGAAGCGGAGAACTTCGTCAGCTGTTGGCGTATAGTTGACGTCATCCTTGAACACGTAGTTGGTGTTATATGTGAACATCGGCGCCCAGAAGGCTTCTTCGGAGATCTTTTCCAGTGCCTTGGTGTAATACTCGATCCGTGTGTCGGGGTCGGTCGAGCTGTCTGCGACATCGAGCCATTCGAGCACTTCGTCGTCGCGGGTGCTGTCGAGAGAACCATGCTTGAAGAACTGGCTGACCATCGCCGAGGCATCGTTGATCGAGTAGCTGCCCCATGTCTGGAACGATATCGGCACTTCACCCTTCATGTTGAGTTCGCGCAGGGCGGAATATTGCAACATGTTGAAGTTCGTCTGGATGCCAACGGCGTTCAGATAGGAGGTGATGGCCTCGGCATACTGACGGTCGCGATAGGCGTAGAAGTCGATAGTGAAACCATCCGGATAGCCCGCCTCTGCCAGCAATGCCTTGGCCTTTTCCGGGTCGTATTCATATTCGGTCACATCCTGCACGCAGCCGAACTGGCTGGGGAAACAGGGGGTGTAAACCACCTTGGACGATCCTTGCAGCAAGGCGTCGACCAGTTCCTGACGGTTGATCGCGTAGTTCACCGCCTGCCGTACCAGTTTGTTGGTGAACGGGTTGTCACCCGAACGGCCAGCGGAATCCATTTGCAGATAGCCCACGCGCATGGTGGATTCGTTGGCCACCGTGATCTGGTCCATCTGCGCCAGCTTGTTGGCCTGATCCGCAGGCACCTGCCAGATCAGATCGAGCGAGCCGGAAAACAGTTCGGCCATTTGCGTGTTCACATCGGGGATGGTGCGAATATCGATTTTGGCGATTTCGGGCTGGCCTTTGGGGCTGTCGTGATAGTTTTCATTCGCTTCGAGCACAAAGTGCTGGCCCGGTACAACATCAACCGCTTTGTAGGGGCCGGTGCCGACGGGTTTCAGCCCCATGCCGGACGGCCCTGCCTCGGCGTAATATTCGTTGGGATACATGGAAACCGGACCGGAAAGGAATTCGATCGCAGCGGGGAATTTCTCTTTCAGCAGGATGCGCACGGTATAGTCGTCGATCTTCTCGGCCGACTTCATCCAGTTGACGTTGCGCTGAGTTTTAACGCCGTTTTCTTCCTTGGCGACATAATCGACGGTAAAGACCACATCATCCGCGTTGAACGCTTCGCCGTTGTGAAAGGTCACACCCTCACGCAGCTTGAATTCAAGCGTGGTGTCGTCGATCCATTCCCAGCTTGTTGCCAGATTGCCAACGTATTCATTGGTATTGGGATCGCGATAGATCAAACCGTCCCAGATCGCACGTTGCAGCACCACGCCTTCACGCGATGAATTGAAGTAGCTGTCGACGTTCTCGAGCTCTTTCGTAAAGGCGACGTTTAGCGTGTCCGAGGCTTTATCGGCGAATGCTGGCATGGCAACGCTCGCCATCAGCGCAACCGCGATAAAGGAGGAACGTGTTGTAGATTTTCCGAGCATGACATTTCCCTATTGCGTTATCATGAATATCACTATTTGATACTAGTGATTGTTATTTAATTAATATAGCAAAAGTTTACCGGCGGCAGTCAAGACCCTGCGTGTAACCAGCTGGCAAGAACACCAACACGCGGAGGAAACGAATGGAAAAAAAGTACGACAGCCTCTACGTCAGTACGCTTGCACGCGGGCTTCAGATCCTACGGGCATTCGACGAATCACATATCTCGCTCTCGCTGACCGATCTGGTGGCGCGCACCGGCCTTGAGAAGAGCGCAGTTCAGCGCATGGCTCATACGCTACATCTTGAGGGGATGCTGGAGCGCGATCCGAAGACCCGCCATTTTCGTCCGAGCCACGCCTGGCTGGAGCTGGCCTATGCCTATTACTGGTCAGATCCCATCATCGCCCGCGCCCTGCCCAAGCTGATCGAATTCAGTCAAGCCAAGGGAGAGACGATCAACCTTGCGCAAATCTCGGGAGATCACATCATCTATTCCCTACGCTTGCCGAACCAGCGCACGCATTTTGCCGCAAGCATCGTGGGGCGACGCCTGCCGGCCCTGAACACAGCAGCCGGGCGGGTGATGCTGTCAACCAGAAGCGACGCAGAGATCGCCTATGCCTGCGCCAATTGGCCATTGGTGCAGGCAACGCGGAAGACGCTGATGGATCGGGATGAAATTGCGCGGAGTGTAAGATCGGCCCGCGAGGACGGATACTGTATTGCCAGAGATCAGATGTTGCTTAACGAAATAAGTCTCGCCACCACGGTCACCGGCACGGACGGTCAAGCCCATGCGGCGGTGCAGATTTCCCTATCTGGCATCACGTTCGATGAAAAACAGGTGCTCGAAAAATTCCTGCCGACGCTTCTCGATACGGCGGCAGGCATTCTTGGATGAGCGGTTGTTAAACCCTGCGCTGGCGCTGTCACATTAATCGGTTGGCGATCGGGAAGGTCTGACTATATGGCTTGGATGCGCCAAGTTTCTTACGCCCGCCACCGGTTCTCACCGGCGATCATACAACATGCTGTCTGGCTCTACTTCCGGTTCGCGCTGAGTTATCGAGACGTCGAGGACATGCTGGCCGAACGGGGCATCGACGTGTCCTATGAGACCGTTCGGCGATGGGTGCTGAAGTTCGGTCGTATCTACGCCCAGCAGATTCGCCGTCGCCAACCACGGCCGTCGGATCAGTGGCACCTGGATGAAGTCTTTCTCAAGATAGGCGGTGAGATCGTCTATCTCTGGCGCGCCGTCGACGATGAGGGCGAGGTGCTCGACATCCTTGTTCAATCGAAGCGGGACAAGAAGGCAGCGCTGAAATTGTTACGGAAATTGCTGAAACGACAAGGCTATGTCCCTAATGCGATCGTGACGGACCGGCTTCGGTCCTATGGCGCCGCCCTACGTGAGTTGAACCTGGCCGACCAGCATGTGACCGGCGGGCGGTCAAACAATCGTGCAGAGGTTTCGCATCAGCCCACCCGACGTCGCGAGCGGCAGCAAATTCGGCTCAAGTCGCCCGGATCGGCGCAGCGTTTCCTCTCCTCCCACGCCGCCATCGCCAACCATTTCAACGTCCAACGCCATCTGATTTCCCGCCGAACGATGAAGACACTCCGCTCCAAGGCCTTGGCCGACTGGCTTGACGTCGTGACGGCCTGAGACTGACTTCGGAAGGTCCTACTGGCTTCAGCGAGTTGCCGTGACAGCGACTGCGGTAAGGCTAGTTCAATCACGTTCATATGAAGAGCCGGGAGACTCACGGGATGCAAGCACTGCCGAGTGTCCATTGCGCGGTGATTTTAATGGCGCCGTGGTCCTTGAGGGTCAAGGAGAATCAAATCGGATGATCAGCATGTTTCCGACCACCGCGCGATCCTTATAGCGGCCTACAAAATGCAGTGATCCTGCCTCCAACGCACCACTGACTGATGGCGCCTATGGATGCTGATGAAGTTCTGAGCATCTTCATTGGAAGTGATGCTTCTCGCCGCCTTAGCAATTGAACATTTTCAAAACTATATTTGAAAATTTTCAAACCCTTGATAAAACATCTTCATATCTGAGCAAGGAGATTCCAGTGTTCGACCCGGCATCGCCATTTATCGGCAAGACTGACCCGCTTCAGCCGTCAAAAAAGACCAGCTTTGCCGAGGACCGGCTCAAGATCGCCGTGCAATCCTGCGAACTCGCGCCGGGCTCGATTTCGACCGAGGCGCAGATTTCCGACAGGTTCGGCCTTGGCAGAGCCGCCGTGCGGATGGCGCTGGCGCGGCTTTCGGCACTAGGCCTTGTCCATCCGATACCGCGCGCCGGCTGGAAGGTTCTGCCGGTAACCGGCGCGTTGATCGGCGATATCATCTCGGCGCGGCGACAGGTGGAACCCTGCCTCGCCGAGGTCCGTCCAGATACAGCCGCCATCGCGCGCATGGATGAACTGGCCGAGATGATTGACGTTCTTGACGGCCAAGGCGATCCGGGCGCGCTGGCCACCCGGATCGCCTATGAACGCGAACTTCTCGACACGCTCGCGGATGCCGTGGGAAACCGCCTGATGGCGCATTTCCTCTCGGGTCTCTGGGATCACTCCGAGCGTATCCTGCGTTTCCTCGAAACACCGACATCGCAGCCATTCGCCGCCCAGCAAGCGCGCGCCCTCACCCGGGCTGCCGCCGCAGGAGATGGCGAACAGATCGTCGCGCTGCGCATGTCCGACATCGCCGCTTTCCAGGAATATGCCGTTACGGGCCTGATGCGGGACCGTACAGAGCTTGGCGTCAGCCATGACGCTAACACCGCCTTGAACAACAACGGTCAGCAAAGACCGGACACAGGCGAAACCTCCGGGCCAACCATCACGGATGGCCCCGGAACCAAGTCCAACAAAGGAGTCACCTCATGAATGCCACGAAAAGGGTGGCGCGTTATGCGCTTCCGATATTCCTGTCTCTGGGTGTCGCGGTTTCCGCGTTCACCCCGGCGAATGCCAAGGACCTGCTCACGGTCGATCTGGTGAACGAGCCATCCTCGCTCGATCCGCACCAGCAATGGAACCCCGACAGCTATTACGTCTACCGCAATATCTTCGACAACATGGTCACCCGCGATGACGACGGTCAGATCGTCCCGCAGATCGCGACCGACTGGGAACGCAGCAGCGATACCGAAACGGTCTTTACCATCCGTGACGACGTGACATTTCACGACGGCACGACGCTGACGCCCGAAGATGTCGTCTACACGATCGAACGGATCACCGATCCGGATTTCGGCTCGCCGCAGCTCGGCCAGTTCAACAAGATCGTCAAGGCCGAAGTCACCGGCGACAACCAGGTCACGCTGACCACCGACGGCGCCTACCCGGCCCTGCTGGCACAGCTCGTCAAACTCTCGATCGTGCCCAAGCATATCGCCTCGACGATGACATCAGCCGAATTCAACGAGGCGCCGGTCGGCTCCGGCCCCTATGTCTTTGACAAATGGGATCGCGGCGTTTCCGTCACCGTGACCAAGAACGCCGATTACTGGGGCGACATGGGTCCGTTTGACAGCGTGGTATTCCGTGGCGTGCCCGATGCGGCAACCCGCGTGGCCGACCTGCAGGCCGGCACCGCCGATCTCGTCGTCACGCTGAATACCGACCTTGCAACGCAGGTCGAAAGCGGCGGCAAGGGCAAGGTGCTGACCGTGAACACGGAACGGGTTGCCTATTTCGCGATGAACAGCGCGCTTGCACCTCTCGACCAACCCGATCTGCGCAAAGCCATCGGTCATGCGATCGACCGCGAGGCCATCGTCGAGGGGCTGCTAGGCGGTTATCCGCAGATCGTTGACCAGATGCTGTCGCCTGCGCATTTCGGCTGGGCCGACGGGATCGAAGGCTTTGACTATGACCCCGACAAGGCCCGCGAACTGATCGCCGGACTTGAAGCCGCGCCGGACGCCGAGATGGCTCTGGCCACGTCGCCGGTCTTCGACCAGCGCGTGGTGCAGGCAATCCAGCAGATGCTGACGGACGTGGGATTGAACGTTGCCATCAACACGACCGACATGGCAACCTGGCTGAAAGACCAGCAGACCTCGCCGGATCAGGCGCCGATGCTGACCTTCTCGCGCTGGTCCTGCGCTTGTCAGGACCCGGACGGGATCATGTACCCGCTGCTGCATTCCTCCTCGAACTGGAGCCGGGTGAACGATGCCGAGATCGACGCCCTTCTGGACGAAGCGCGCAGCGAACTGGACGAAGCCAAGCGGGCCGATCTCTACGCCGAGATCAATCGCAAGGCGCTTGAAGATGCAGACATCCTGCCGCTCTACCAGGCCGCGATCATCTACGGTGCCGCCGAGCAGCTCGACTGGCAGCCGACCTCGAACGAAAGCCTGTTCCTGAACCGCATGGCCTGGACCGAATGACGCCACGCGGGGCCGCGTGAAAGACGCGGCCCCGTCTTTCCACACCCAAGCAAGGATCGGATCATGTTCCGCACAAGTCTCCGCAGTGCCGTCGCCGCGGCCTGCCTGCTCACCGCTCCGGCCGTCATGGCGCAGGATCTCACCATCAACCTCGTGAACGAACCCTCCACGCTCGACCCGCATCAGCAGTGGAATCCCGACAGCTACTACGTCTATCGCAACATCTTCGATAACATCGTGACACGGGACAACGCGGGCGAGATCGTCCCCCAGATCGCGACCGAATGGACGCAGGCCTCGGACACGACCATGGTCCTTACGATTCGCGATGACGTGACCTTTCATGACGGCACGCCGCTGACCGCCGAAGATGTCGCCTTCTCCGTTCAACGCATCACCAACCCCGACTTCGGCTCGCCCCAGCTTGGCCAGTTCAACCGGATCACCGGGGCCGAGGTGACAGGTGAAAACGAAGTCACCCTGACGACAGACGGCTCCTACCCCGTATTGCTCGCGCAGCTTGTAAAACTCTCTGTCGTGCCGAAACACGTGGTCGAAGAAGTCGGTGACGAGGCATTCAATGCATCCCCCGTCGGTTCCGGCCCGTACATGCTCGAAAGCTGGACCCGCGGTGTCGAGGTCGATCTGGCCCGCAATGACGCATACTGGGGCGAAGCCGGCCCGTTTGAGACAGCCTCGTTCAAGGCCGTCCCCGATGCCTCCACCCGCGTCGCTAACCTACGCGCAGGCACGGCAGACCTGATTGTCTCGCTCGACAGCGATCTCGCGATGCAGCTCGACTCCCAGGCAGGCGTCAAGATCCTGACCGCCCCGACCGAACGTGTCGCCTTCATGGGCATGAACACCCTGCGCCCGCCGCTCGATAATGCCGAGGTCCGCAAAGCCGCCGCCATGGCGATTGACCGCGAAGGCATCGTGCTGGGTATCCTTGCGGGCGGTGAATCGCAGGTTGGCCAGATGGCGACCTCGGCGCATTTCGGCTTTGTCGAAGGCATCGACCCCATCCCCTACGACCCCGAGCAGGCCAAGACCATCGTCGAGGAATCCGGCGCGGGCGACATCAAGATGCAGTTCGCCACCTCGCCGGTCTATGACCAGCGCATCGTTCAGGCAATCCAGCAGATGCTGAACGAAGTCGGATTTGACGTTGAAATCTCCATGACCGACATGAGCACCTATCTGCAGGCCGCCCGCGCGCCGGAACAGACCGAACGGCCGTTCCTCAGCTTCGGCCGCTGGTCCTGCGCCTGTCAGGACGTGGACGGTGTCCAGTTCCCGCTGCTGCATTCATCTTCGTCCTGGTCGCGGGTCAACGACCCCGAGCTCGACGCCCTGCTGGAAGAAGCCCGCGCCTCGCTGGATGTAGACGCACGGATGACCGCCTATGGCGAGGTTCAGAAGATGGTGCAGGACAACGCATATATCCTGCCGCTCTACCAGGCCGTCGCGATCTATGGCGCCTCGGACAAGCTCGACTGGACACCGACGGCGAACGAAAGCCTGTTCCTCAACCGCATGAGCTGGAGCGAGTAAGCCAAAAATGTCGGTCTTCCTTCTGCAAAGATTGGGTCAGGCGCTGGTGGCGATCTTCGGCGTGATGACGCTGGTGTTCTTCATCCAGCGCCTGACCGGGGATCCCACCTATCTTCTGGTCCCCGAGACCGCGACACAGGCGGATATCGAGGCCATGCGCAAATCGCTTGGCCTCGATCAGCCGCTCGTCGTCCAATACGTCAACTATCTCTGGGACATGCTGCGTTTCGATTTCGGTACCTCCTATGTCCAGAACGTCGCCGTCACCGAGATCATCGCCTCTCGCCTGCCCTATACCCTGCAACTCGCCGGGGGCGCGCTCTTCGTCGCTTTCGTCATCGGTTTGCCCGTGGGTCTCGCCATGGCGATCTGGCGTCGCCACCCGGCAACCAACGTACTCATGGGCGTCGTGCTTGGCGCGCAGAGCATGCCGACCTTCTGGAGCGGCATCCTCATGATCATGATCTTCGGGGTCTGGCTCGGCTGGCTGCCCCCCTCGGGCTCGGGCAGCTTCTCGCATCTGATCATGCCCTCCATCGCGCTTGGCCTCCTGTCGATGGCCACCTATGCAAGGATCGCCCGCAGCGCGGTCCTCGATGAAATGTCCAAGGATTACGTCCGATCCGCCCGCGCACGCGGTGTCGGCACTGGACGGCTTGTCGGCAAGCACCTGATCCGCAACTCCCTGATCCCGGTGATCTCGATCTCCGCCCTCGAAATCTCGCAGCTTCTCGCAGGCGCGGTGATCGTCGAAACCGTTTTCGCATGGCCCGGCCTCGGCCAGCTGACCGTGCAATCCGTCCAGTCGCGCGACTTTGTCGTGGTGCAGGGCATCGTCCTGCTGGGCGCATTCGTCACGATCAGCGTGAACCTCCTCGCCGACATCCTCTACAGCGTGGTCGATCCGCGTATCCGCAAGGGAGGCCGCGCATGACCGCGCTTACCGCAACATGGCGCCGCATCTTCGTCCCGCAATCCGGCGGCGGCGTGCCCGTGGGCATCTTTATCGCCATCCTCGCCATGCTCGTCCTGATCGCGATCTTTGCGCCGCTGGTAGCCCCCTATGATCCCAACACTCAAAACCTGCTTGGACGGCTCAAGCCACCGGGAACCGAAGCCCGCGGGACTTATTACCTGCTCGGCTCCGACGAACTGGGCCGCGACCTGCTCAGCCGGGTAATCTACGGCGCGCGGATCTCGCTTTCGGTCGCCATCCTCTCGGTCATCCTCTCGGGTTGTGTCGGCATCACGCTTGGTATGCTCGCAGGCTATCGCGGCGGCTGGGTAGAGGTTCTGGTCATGCGCCTTGTCGACATCTTCCTGTCGATCCCCGCCATCCTGCTCGCGATCATCATGGTTGCGGTGCTGGGGCCGGGGTTTGTCAACGTCGTGCTTGTGCTCGCCCTGACCCGCTGGCCGCGCTACGCCCGCGTCGCCTATGGCCAGACCCTCGCCGTCTCGAACCAGCCCTATGTCCGCCTCGCCAAGGCGATGGGCGCAGGCCCGGGCCGGGTGCTCTTCCTGCATATCCTGCCCAACATCATCGCCCCTCTCGCCGTGGTCGCCACGCTGGAATTCGGCCTGATGGTGCTGTTCGAAGCAGGCCTCTCCTTTCTCGGCATGGGCGTCCAGCCGCCCACCGCAAGCTGGGGTGCGATGCTGAGCGTTGGTCGCAACTATGTCTCAAGCGCATGGTGGATCGCAACCTTCCCCGGCCTCTGCCTCTTCCTTCTCGTGCTGTCGGTGAACCTGATCGGTGACCGCCTCAGCGCATACCTCAACCCAAAGTCACGGTAAGTCATGGATTTCGGAACAGAATTTGAAGGCAAAAACGTTATCGTCACCGGCGCGCTCGGCGTCGTCGGACGCTGGCTTGCCACAGCTTTCGGCAAGGCGGGCGCGCGGCTCTGCCTCACCGACGTCGACCAGCAGGCACTTGATACATTCGCGGCGGAGATCGGCGCAGAGGGCAGCTTCGGCTTCGCCTGCGACCTCCGCGACGCAGCCTCGATCGACGCGCTCGTGGCCGAGGTCGGCAGTCGCTGGGGCGCGGCAGACGTTCTGATCAACAACGCGGGGGTCTACCCCTCCGGCTTCCTGCTCGACACCGATGCCGAGGAATGGGACCGAATCCTCGACATCAACCTGCGCGCCGTCCACCTGATGACCCGTGGCATCGCCACCCAGATGATCCGGGCCGAGCGCAAGGGCAGCGTCATCAACATCTCTTCCGGTGCCGCGCGCAAGATGCGCCTGACCGCCGCCCCCTACAGCCTGTCGAAAACCGCGCTCGACCGGCTCACCAAGGGCTACGCGCTTGAACTGTCCCGCTACGGTATCCGCGTCAACGCGCTGGAACCGGGCTTTGCCGCCGGTTCCACCGCCAGCCCGCTCCCCGAAGAACATGTAAAACGCGTCACCAATTCCATGCCGCTTGGCCGCGCGTCCTCGCCCGACGATGTCGCCCCCGCCGCGATGTATCTCGCCAGTGAGGCCGCCAGCTTTGTCACCGGCGCAACCCTCACGGTGGACGGCGGCAATTCGATCGGATCGATGGACGTCTACCAGGACAAGAAGGCCCCCCTATGAGCACACTCGACCTCCCCGCCCCCTACCCATGGCCCGAGGGCAAGACCTCGGCCTTCTCTTTCACCATGGACGTGGACGCGCATTCGCCGTGGATGTGGAACAACCGCCACGATGTGCCGCAGCTTCTGTCCCACCTCGAACAGCGCCACTTCGGGCCGCGCGTCGGTATCCAGCGCATTGCCGATGTACTGAAAAAACTCGGCGTCAAAGGCAGCTTTTATGTCCCCGGCGCGGTGGCCGAGGCACATCCATGGATGCTGCCCGCCCTGATCGACGCCGGGCACGAAGTCGGGCTACACGGCTATTTCCACGAACTCGTCGCGCAGGTCTCGGACGAGGAATTCTCGCGCGTGCTGGAATCCTCGCTCGAAATCTTCCAGAAGCAGACCGGTGAGAAACCCAAGGGCTTCCGCTCCCCGGCTTGGGAAATGACCCCGCATATGCTGGCAGAGGTCAAACGCCTCGGCCTCTATGACAGCTCTCTGATGGGCTTTGACACGCCGCATTCCGTCGATGGTGTGGTCGAGGTTCCGGTGAACTGGGGCACCGACGATGCGATCTTCTTCAAGTTCCTCGGTGTCGGCGACGCGCCCCCGCGCAATACCTCCGACATCCTCGGCATGTGGACCGAGGAATTCGAGGCCAGCCACCGGTTCGGCGCGCTCTTCATGCTGACGGTACATGACTGGATCTCGGGCCGTGGCGCGCGCCCGGTCATGCTCGAAAAGCTGCTCGAGCGTGTTCTCGAAAAGGATGACGTCTGGGTCGCCACGGTTGCCGAGGTCGCCGCCCATCACGCGGCACATGCCATGGATCGCAACCAGATCGACTCGCATATTCCTGCAACCCTGTTGGAGCATTCGGCATGGACCAGGCAGTAACCGACCGCGTCCGGGAAACCTGGACCGTTCGCAAGAAGCAGGTGCAAAGCCCGCGCGGCGTGATCGCCACCCAGCATTTCGAAGCCTCCGAGGCGGGCGCAAAAATGCTCGAGGCGGGCGGCAACGCGATGGACGCGGCCGTCACCGCGGCACTTGTTCTCTCGGTGGTCGAACCTTGGCTCAGCGGTGTCGGCGGCGGCGGGCTGCTGCTCTGGGCGCCCGGCAGTGGCGGCACCATCGACACGCTCGATTTCAACGTGCGCGCCAGCCGTAACACCCAGCGTTCGCAATACCCGCTCGCCGGTGGCCGCGACGGCGACTGGTTCGACTGGCCCTCGGTCGAAGGTGACCGCAACCTGATCGGCTACAGTTCCATCTGCATCCCCGGCGCGGTGGCAGGCTTTGCCGCAGCGCTTGAAAAATATGGCACGATCTCATTCGCCGAGGCGCTCGCCTCTGCCATCGAAATCGCCGAGCGCGGTATGCGGATCGACTGGTTCACCTCGCTCTGCCTTGCGGTTGATGCCGCCGGACTCGCCCGTTTCCCAGAATCCGCCGCTCTCTTTCTCGACAATGGCCGCCCCCGGCGCGTACCAAACGGGAAACAGGTCGACCACCTGCCGATGAAAGCCAAGGCTGCCATGCTGCGCCGGCTGGCAAAGGCGGGCGCCCGCGACTTCTACGAAGGTGAAATCGCCGAAGGCTTGGTACACGACCTTCAGGCAGGCGGATCGGTGATCGACGCCAAGGATCTTGCCAGTTTCCAGCCCCGCTGGGCCGAGGCCAGCACGGCCAGCTACCGCGACACCGACGTTTCCGTCGTTCCCGGCCTCTGCGGCGGGCCCAGCCTGCTCGAAACCCTGTCGCGCATCGAAACCGATCTGACGCACGGTGCTTCGGACGCACAGGCCGCTTCGATCTATGCAAAAGCCATCCGCTCGACCTATGAAACAAGGCTCAAGACCATGGGCCACGCCGGTTCGCATGGCGATTGCACCAGCCATGTCTCGGTCGTGGATGCCTCGGGCAACATGGTCTCGCTCACCAACACCTTGCTGTCGCGCTTTGGCTCCAAGGTCACCCTGCCCGGCTCGGGCATCCTGATGAACAACGGAATGATGTGGTTCGACCCGCGCGAGGACAAGCCCAACGGCATCGCCCCCGGCGCAAGGCCCCTGGCCAACATGAGCCCCACGATCCTCAGCCGAAAAGGGCAGCCCTACATGGCCATCGGCGCAGCAGGCGGGCGGCAGATCTTTCCCTGCATCGCCCAGCTTGTCAGCTACGTGCTTGACCGGGGCATGTCGCTGGAAGAGGCGTTTCACGCCCCGCGCATCGACGGCTCGGCCCCGACCATCGTCGTGGACCAATCGGCCAGATCGGATGTGGCCGCCGCCGTCAGCCGCGACTACCCGGTCGAAATCCGCACCAACTCCCTGCACCCGGTGCTTTTCGCCATTCCCTCGGCGGTCACCCGGAGCGACGGCGTCAACACCGGCATGGCCCATCCGGTGAATCCCTGGACGGCCAGCATGGCCGAAGGGAACCGCAATGGCTGACACGCAGACGCTAGAAATACGCGATCTCAGCATCGGCGTCGGCCCGCATTCCGTGGTGGATGGCGTCGATTTCTCCATCGGACGGGGCGAGATCGTCGCCCTTGTCGGCGAAAGCGGCTCGGGCAAAAGCCTGACCGCCCTCTCGATCATGGGGCTCCTATCCGGCGCCGTCCGCCAGACCGGCGGCACCGCCACGCTCGAAGGCCAGACGCTCGATCTCGCCAGCGACACCGCCATGCAAAAGCTGCGCGGCACCTCGCTGTCGATGATCTTTCAGGAACCGATTGCCTCGCTGAACCCGCTGCTAAGCGTCGGCGCACAGGTCGCCGAAAGCCTCGTGGTTCATGGCCGCGCCACCAAGGCCGAGGCATGGGACCGCGCCATCGAGATGCTCCGCGATGTCGGCATCCCCGCGCCCGAACAGCGCGCGCGCCAATTGCCGTCAGAGCTCTCCGGCGGCATGTGCCAGCGCGTGATGATCGCCTCTGCCCTCATCGCGGAACCGCGCCTGCTGATCGCCGACGAACCCACCACCGCGCTGGATGTCACCATCCAGGCCCAGATCCTGCACCTGATGCGGCGGCTCCGGGACGACACCAATACCTCTGTCCTGATCATTACCCATGACATGGGTGTCGTCGCCTCGGTCGCCGACCGGGTCTGCGTGATGTATGGCGGGCGCATCGTCGAACAGGCCGAGGTGCACGAACTCTTCTCGGCGCCGCGCCACCCCTACACCAAGCTCCTGCTTGCCACGATCCCGCGCATGACCGGCGACCGCAAGACCGAGCTCTTCTCGATCAGCGGCATGGTCCCCGATGTCTCCGCATGGCCCGAGGGCTGCCGCTTCCGCACCCGCTGCCCACTCGCGTCGGACCAATGCGCCACGCGCCCCCCGCTGGAAAGCGTCGGCGACAGCGATCACGTCACCGCCTGCTGGCATTCCGATAAGGTGGAGAGCCTCGCATGACCGCCCCGCTTCTCTCTGTCCGGGGCCTCAAGGTCCACTTCCCCGTCGCCACCGGCAAGCTGTTTGGCGAGATCCCGGTGGTGCGCGCCGTCGACGGTGTGGATTTCAGACTCAACCAAGGCGAAACCCTCGGCATCGTTGGCGAATCCGGCTGCGGCAAATCCACCACCGGCAATGCCATCCTCGGCCTCGCCCCGATCACCGAAGGCGAAGTACAGTTCGACGGGCGCGATGTCGCCGCCCTCACCGGGCGCGACCGGCAGGCGCTTTGGCGCGACCTTCAGGTGGTGTTTCAGGATCCGGTCTCGGCGCTCGACCCGAAACGCACCATCGGCCAATCCATCGCCGAACCGCTGGCGATCCATGGGGTCGCAAGGGCTAAGCGCCGCCAACGGGTGGACGAGTTGATGGAGCTCGTCGGCCTGCGTCCCGGCCAGCGCGACCGCTACCCGAACGAACTCTCCGGCGGCCAGCGGCAGCGCGTCGTCATTGCCCGCGCCCTCGCGCTCGACCCCCGCGTGGTGATCTGCGACGAAGCCGTCTCGGCGCTCGATGTCTCGATCCAGAGCCAGGTGCTGAACCTGCTCCTGCGGCTGCAACGCGACCTCGGTCTGGCCTATCTGTTCATCAGCCATGATCTCAGCGTGGTGCGCCACATCGCCGACCGGATCGCCGTCATGTACCTTGGCACCGTGATCGAAGAGGCCCCCACCGACACGCTTTTTGCCAAGCCGCTCCACCCCTATACCGAGGCATTGCTCAGCGCCGTGCCAATCCCCGACCCGCTGGCCGAACGCGCCAAGACCGCGCGCCCGCTGCAGGGCGATGTGCCGAACCCGATGGACATGCCCACCGGCTGCCCATTCGTGACCCGCTGTCCGATCCGCGAGGATGGCTGCGGCACTATGCGCCCCGCCCCCGTCGAAATCGCCCCCGGCCATCGCCTTGCCTGCCACGTGCGGCAACGCGAATTCACGGGCGCCTCGGCGATTGATGACATAGGATAGGCGGCACCGCCGCCCCAGCAGAGAAGGACCAGACATATGACCGTCATTCCCGGTATCGAGGCTTTTGCCGACGACCTCACCGAAATCCGCCATGATTTGCACGCCCACCCGGAACTGGGTTTCGAAGAAACCCGCACCAGCGGCATCGTTGCCGAAAAGCTCCGTTCCTATGGTATCGACGAGGTTCACGAAGGCATCGGCGGCACCGGTGTTGTCGGCATCCTCAAAGGCAATGGCGGCGGCAACCGCGCCATCGGCCTGCGCGCCGACATGGATGCGCTGCCGATTAACGAAACCTCGGGCGTGCCCTTCGCCTCGACCAACGCGGGCAAGATGCACGCCTGCGGCCATGACGGGCATACGACCATGCTCCTCGGCGCGGCGCGCTACCTCGCCGAAACCCGCAATTTCGACGGCACCGTCGTCTTTATCTTTCAGCCCGCCGAAGAAGGTCTCGGCGGCGCGCGCCGGATGATCGCCGAAGGCCTTTTCGACCGTTTCCCCTGCGACGAGCTTTACGGGATGCATAACGATCCCGGGGCCGAGCCGGGTTTCGTCGGCATCACCCCCGGTCCCGCCATGGCCGGGGCCAGCTTTTTCGACATCACCATCAAGGGCACCGGCAGCCACGCCGCCATGCCCCAGCAATCCCGCGATCCCATCGTGATCGGCGCGCAGCTTGTCCATCAGCTTCAGACCGTGGTCAGCCGCAACACCCCGCCGCTAAAGCCTGTCGTGCTGTCAATCACCACTTTCAACTCGGGTTCGGCCTATAACGTCGTCCCAGATCAGGCGACGATCACCGGAACCATCCGTTATTTCCACGATGATGTCATCGCCCTGGCCGAAGCGCGGATGCGCGAACTCTGCGCCGGGATCGCGACCGGCTTCGGAGTCGAGATCAACGTAGATATCCGCAATGTCTTTGACGTGCTGCACAACGACCCGGACCTCTCCGAGGTCTATCTCGAAGCCGCAGGCGACATCGTCGGCAACGACAACATCTCGCTTGGTGTCGATCCGATGACCGGTTCCGAGGATTTCGCAGACATGCTGAAAATCGTACCTGGCGCCTATTGCCGGGTCGGTCATGCGGGCAACATCCCGCTGCACAACCCGGGCTTCATTCTCGATGACGGGATCCTGCCGGTCGGGGCGTCCATTTATGCCCACATCGTGGAAACGCGTCTGAATGAGTGATGGTCCTGCCTCGGCAACCGGGCCCGTCATCAATGGTTGCCCCCCGACGATGAGGCTATCGACCGAGCTGCGGATGAACGGACGCAGTTCGGATGCCCCACCGTCCCGGAACCGGGGCACCAAAAGCGGCGCGATCCTCGACAATGCACAGGCAAGACATGTTCGACTTCATTGCGATGCGCCGCAATCCAAAGCACAAGCACGCCCGGAACCGCATGTCGCTACCCGTTGACTTAAAGCGACCGACGAACGTGAAACGGAAGGTACACAAGAAACGCATGCCATCCACAGTGAAGCTCAGATAGGCCCAGCACCGAGTGATCGGGTTGTTGGCCCTTTGTGGCGCCACCACGAACGTCAGCTCCCGCCTTTGTGCCGCGCTCCCGGCGCAAAGGCGGCGAAAGCCCGATATCCGCCCGGACCACCGAATGCGGAGAAAACGGCCCATTGCGGACCTTGACCAGGTTGGATCACGCCGCGGCGCAGCTTCCCCAAACCGGTCGTTCGGGCCCCGACGCAGCACTTCCGGCGATCCGAAGTCGGCTATGCGGACAACGTGGCCTTTCGGAACGTCCGTTGTATGATGGCCCTGATACATGTTTAGCGAGGAGTCGATGCAGGAACTTTTTGTCGAACGAGTCTTTAAGATTGACGGGCAAAATGTCGAGTGTCGCTTCTATCGGCCGGCACGAGATGGCACGGACTTTTTTTGTCGATACACCATTAACCTTCCAGGAAAACCAAGGGAGAGCCACAGCTATGGTGTCGATGCAATTCAAGCTCTATTGTTGGCGATGAAGAAAGTTCATGTCGATATGTTGGTCCTACGTGACCAGAAAGGTCATCGCGTCGAATGGCTCGATGATGAGAACCTTGGTCTTCCGCTTGACGAAGAAATCCGCGACTTATCACCTAAGAATAGCTATTAGGAAGTCGTCATTTGGGCTCCTTCCGGTCCTTAGCCGCGGCCTGTCTGAAGGTCGGGATCGCGGGACAAACCAGCCAGCGTGCCACCGATGTTTGATTGACACTCCCGGCCTAAAGCCAACTTTTAGTGAACCTTGCGGCGAAAGTCAGGAATGATCCGTTAAGCGACTTTGATGTTGATCGCCGCATCTAAAGTAATGTGTGTTTCGCAGACAATACGAGCATCCCGTGCCAAGCCACTCGGCTTTGCGAATGGCATTCTTGTCCACGGGATAAAAAGGTATATCGAATTGAGGTGCATCAACGCGCAGTTATGCGCGACACTCTAAATTGATTGGCACATTCTAAACTGGCTTGCGACAATTCCCCTATCTTGCTGGAAAGCAAGGAG
>JAAEZD010000031.1:0-36481 GCA_018223035.1 Paracoccaceae bacterium | reverse complement strand
ACGGATCCCACGCAACAGATGATCTTTGCCTGGATGCCATGGGTCTTTATGTTCATGCTTGGCGGTTTTGCATCTGGCCTCGTTGTCTACTGGATCGCGAACAACACGATCACCTTTACGCAGCAGTACCTGATCATGCGCAGCCAGGGTTATAAGCCGGACGTGTTCGGTAACATAAAATCGGGCTTCAAACGCAAACCCAAGGCGGAAAAGAAATGACCGGAACCGTCACCTCGATCTGGCGACACCCGATCAAGAGTCACGGGCGCGAAGAGCTGAGCGAGGTGACATTGGCCGCCGGGATGACCATGCCCGGCGACCGGGTATGGGCCGTTGCCCACGAAAATTCCAAGGCCGACAATACAGCCTGGGCCCGCCCGCAAAGCTTCAGCATCGTGTCCCGCAATCCGGCGCTGATGGCAATTTCGGCGCAGTTGGACGACGCGAATAACAAGGTCACGCTGTTTCACCCCGAGCTGAGCGATCTGAATTTCGATCCTGACACCGAGGCGCAGGCCTTCCTTGACTGGGTTGCGCCGCTGGTCCCAGAGGGGCGCGCCGCACCGGCGCGGATCGTACGTGTTCCGGGGCGCGGCATGACCGATACAAAGCTTGCCTCGGTGACCCTGTGCAACATGGCCTCGCACCGTGAGGTGGAAAAGCAGGTCGGTCACGAGCTGTCGATCCTGCGCTGGCGCGGTAATATCTGGTTCGATGGCATCGACGCGTGGGAAGAGCTTGCCTGGGTGGACCGGGATGTACGCATCGGTGAAGCGGTACTGCGGGTACATGAGCGGACCGAAAGATGCCCATCGACCAAATCGAACCCGGATACCGGCAAGCACGATGTTGATACGCTCGCCGCGCTGAACGCCTTTGGACATCAGGATTTCAGCGTGCGCGCCGAAGTCATCACCCCAGGTACGATCCGCCCGGGCGACCGGGTGGAGGTTATCTGATGCAACTGCCCTTTCCGCTGGCCGAAGCGCCCGACGATGCCACACTTGAACATGCCCGCAAGCTCTTTGCCGGGCAGTCGGAATTCGTCAAAGGCGTGGTCGCAATGTCGGGCCTGCCGCCTGCGGACCGGCTTGAGGTCTGCTTTGCAGGGCGCTCGAACGTAGGCAAATCCAGCCTGATCAACGCGCTGACCGGCACCAAAGCGCTGGCGCGTGCGTCGAACACGCCGGGACGGACGCAGGAGATCAACTTTTTCACCCAAGGGCCCGAACTCTATCTCGTCGACCTGCCGGGATATGGCTATGCCAACGCGCCGCTGGACAAGGTCGAGAAATGGCAGCGCCTGCTGAAACAGTATCTTTCGGGGCGCCCTACCCTGCGCCGTGCCTTTGTGCTGATCGACACACGTCACGGGATCAAGGCCGTGGATCAGGAGATCCTGAAGCTGCTCGATAGCTCTGCCGTGACCTTTCAATGCGTGATGACCAAGGCCGACAAGGTCAAGGACAAGGAACGCGAGAAGGTTCTGGCTCAGGTCCGCGAGGCGCTATCCAAGCACCCTGCCGCCTACCCGGAGATTGTCATGACCTCGTCCGAAAAGGGCTGGGGCATCCCAACCTTGCGCTCGATCATCGCAACGCTCGAATAGCGCGTTCCGGCCCATTCCCGGCATCGCGTCCGACATGGGCCTTGCGCCGCATGCTGCCTTTTCGGATAACGCGACAAAGGGAGCTAAAATGAGATCTCAGGATATGACCCGCGACTTGGGCAATACAGCCCGGACACTTAGCCAGGCCCTGCCCTATATGCAGCGCTATAACGACGCCACCGTGGTCATCAAGCTGGGTGGCCATGCCATGGGCAGCGACGAGGCGATGGACGAGTTCGCCCGCGACGTGGTGCTGATGCGACAGGTCGGGGTCAATCCGGTGATCGTTCACGGCGGCGGTCCGATGATCAACAAGATGCTCGAGCGGCTTCAGATCACGTCCGAGTTCAAGAACGGCAAGCGTGTGACCGATGCGGCGACCATGGAAGTGGTCGAGATGGTCCTGAGCGGGATCGTGAATTCGCAGATCGTGCAGGCCATTACTGAACAGGGTGGCCGGGCGGTTGGCGTTTCCGGCAAGGATGGCGGTCTGATCGTCTGCGACCACGAGGACCCGGAGCTTGGGTTGGTTGGCAAACCGACCGAAGTGAACCCGGCCCTGCTCCGCGATTTCGCCGAGAAAGAGATCATTCCCGTCATTGCGCCGCTTGGCATGGGGCGTAACGGCGAGACCTTCAACATCAACGGCGACACTGCCGCCGGGGCGATTGCCGCCGCGCTCAAGGCAGACCGGCTGCTGCTGTTGACCGATGTGGCCGGTGTCAAGAATGCCGCCGGAGAGGTCATGACCGAGCTCAAGGCCCACCACATCCGCGAAATGACCGAGGATGGCACGATTGCCGGTGGGATGATCCCCAAGACGGAAACCGCGCTGGACGCGATTGACGGGGGCGTGCGCGCCGTGGTCATCCTTGACGGTCGTGCGCCCAATGCCTGCCTGCTCGAGTTGTTTACCGAGCACGGGGCCGGATCGCTGATCCGCCCGGACTAGGTGAGCCGTTACCCGGAATACGATGAGATTTCAGCTTTGGCCGAGGCGGCCGGGCTGATTGTGATGGGTGCGCTGGAAGAGGACGGCCGCAGCATGATCCTGCTGGGTGCCGGTGCGGGGTTCTGGGACATCTTCAGCACGGCGCCCGAGGCCAGCGACGGCGCAGCGGATCCGGTGGATCGCTGGTCAGAGCGCGTTGTCGGCGAGCTTGCGGCCCGGCTGGATGCCGAAGCGATCTTTCCCTTTGGAGATCCGCCCTATGCCCCGTTCATCCGCTGGGCGGTCAATTCCGGGCGCGCCTGGCAGAGCCCGGTGGGGATGCTTGTTCATGACCGAGTGGGCATGATGATTTCCTATCGTGGAGCGCTGCATCTGCCCTGTTCGATCCCCCTGCCCGCGCCGGTGTCTGACAACCCCTGCCTTTCCTGTGAATCACGTCCCTGTGTTTCGGCCTGTCCCGTTGGCGCGCTGAGTGATATGCACGGATATCGTCTGGATGCCTGCCACGCCTATCTGGATACCGGGCCGGGGCGGCAATCCTGCATGAGACGCGGCTGCGCCGTGCGCCTGGCCTGCCCGGTTAGCGTCGGGGCCGGACGCACGGCGGCGCAATCCGCCCTTCATATGGAGGCTTTTCACCGCCAATGACCAAGACCCTGATCCTGATGCGCCACGCCAAGTCAAGCTGGGCCACACCGGACATGGATGACCACAAGCGTCCGCTAAACGACCGGGGCGTGATCTCGGCCCGGCTGCTGGGCGACTGGCTGCGGGCGAACGACTACCTGCCGGATGAAATCCTGTGTTCCTCGGCGGTGCGGACGCAGCAGACCTGTGACGGGCTGAACCTCTCGGTCGCGCCGCGGGTGCTGGATTCTCTTTACCACGCCGGGATCGAGACCATGCTGTCATCTCTGCGCAAGGCCAAGGGCGATACGGTGCTCATGATCGGGCACAACCCGGGGATTGCCGGTTTCGCCGAGATGATCCTGAGCGATCCGGTGGATCACCCCCGGTTCGACAACTACCCCACTGGCGCAACGCTGGTGGTCGATTTCCCCGATAATTTCTGGGCCTCGGTGACTTTTGGCAGCGGTGAAGCGGTGGATTTTGTTTTGCCGCGGGAGCTGATGGGCGAGACCGGCTGAAACGGCGGCTGGGGGCGCTGCCCCCGTCGGCCTATGGCCGACTCCCCCGGAGTATTTTGCGCAAGAGGAAAAGGGCGGCGTTTGGCGGGCGTTTGGGGTTTTGCGAAATGCGAAACGCCCCGACGTGGAGCCGGGGCGTTTGCATTTGATGAGGTCCGAGCTTAGTGGCCGAGAATCTGGCTCAGGAAGAGCTGGGTCCGCGGGCTTTGCGGGTTCTTGAAGAACTCTTCCGGTTCGTTCTGTTCGACGATCTGCCCTTGGTCCATGAAGATGACCCGGTTGGCGACCTGCCGTGCGAAGCCCATTTCATGGGTCACGCAGAGCATGGTCATGCCCTCTTCGGCGAGCTCGATCATCGTGTCGAGCACTTCCTTGATCATCTCCGGGTCGAGCGCGGAGGTGGGTTCATCGAAGAGCATGATACGCGGGCGCATGCAGAGCGAGCGGGCAATCGCCACGCGCTGCTGCTGACCGCCCGAGAGCATGCCGGGGTATTTATGCGCCTGATCCGGGATCTTGACCTTTTCGAGGAAGTGCATCGCTGTTGCCTCGGCCTCTTTCCGGGGCGTCTTGCGCACCCAGATCGGGGCCAGCGTGCAGTTTTCGAGAATGGTCAGATGCGGGAAGAGGTTGAAGTGCTGAAAGCACATGCCGACCTCGGAACGGATCTTGTCGATGTTTTTGAGATCCGAGGACAAGAGCGTGCCATCGACCGTGATCGAGCCTTTCTGGTGTTCCTCGAGCGCGTTGATGCAGCGGATGAGGGTCGATTTCCCCGAGCCCGAAGGCCCGCAGATCACGATGCGCTCGCCCCGATAGACGGTCAGGTCGATGTCGCGCAGCACGTGGAAAGCCCCGTACCACTTGTTCATCTTCTGGATCGAGATCGCGACCTCGTCGGAGACCTCCATCTTGGGGGTCTCGATCTTCTGGGTTTCAGCGGTGTCAGCCATGAGGGGACTCCTTAGCGATGATCTGTCGCGAGACGGCGTTCAAGCCACTGCGAATATTGAGAGATGCCGTAGCAGACGACGAAGAACAGCAGGGCTGCAAAGCCGAGGAGTTCCCAGTAGACGCCGTTCCATTCGGTCGAGGCGAGGATTGGTCCGCGGATCATGCCGACGAGGTCGAACATGGAAATCACCGAGACCAGTGTCGTGTCCTTGAACAGGCCCACGGCGATGTTCACGATGCCGGGGATCGAGATCTTGAGCGCCTGTGGCAGGATGATCAGCCGCATGGCCTGGGCATATTCCAGACCAAGACTGTCGGCTGCCTCGTACTGGCCCTTGGGCAGGGCGGCGAGACCGCCCCGGATCACCTCGGCGATATAGGCCGAGGAGAACATAGTAATCATGATCACCACCCGCAGGAACAGGTCGACATTGGCCTCGGGCGGGAAGAAATAGGCCAGCATCACCGAGGCCACGAAGAGCAGCGTGATCAGCGGTACGCCGCGGATGAACTCGATGAAGATGACGCAGATTCCCTTGATCAGCGGCATCGAACTTTGCCGGCCCAGCGCCAGGGCGATCCCGAGGGGGATCGACAGGGACACGCAGGTCACACCCAGCATCAGGTTCAGCATGAAGCCGCCAAGATCGCGCGAGGGTACCGCCGCCAGCATCGGATTGGCCGGAGCCAGCGCCTCGGTGATGAACCCGCCGATATACCAGATGATCAGCGCCGCGACGATGCCGCCGAAGAACCCGGTTGCAAAGCTCTGCGTAACAAAACGGCTGTAGACGAGATAGCCGCCGACCACGCCAAGGAGGGCCACGATGGGAACAAGGATGCTGCCGCCCCAGATCAGCCAGAAAGCGATGAACGGGTAGAGCGCGGTGAAGATGAGCAGCTTGCGCGGCAGATCGAAGAACAGCACCGGGGCTGCGGCGACGAAAAGCATGACCAGGGCCAGCGTTGGCCGCCAGTAGAGCTCGGTTGGATATTTGAACCCGAAGAGGAGCTGGTTCCAGCGTTCGGACAGCACCGAGAAACAGGCGCCTGTTTCGCCGGCCAGAACCTCCCGGCATTCCGACAGCGAGGAGGTGGTCCAGACACCACCCAGAATCCACGGCAAGGTCGCGGACAGGATGAGGTAGATGACGAAAAGCGCGGCGATGGTCAGCAGCGCGTTGGCCCATGTGGCAAAGAGGTTTTCACGCAGCCATTTGACCGGGCCGGTTTCATTGGCCGGCGCGGGGGCGGCGGGAATTGCCGTGTCGCGGACGAAGGCAACGGACTGTGCATGTGTATCGGACATCTCAGCGCTCCTTCAGCTTGATGGTGTTGTTGTAAACGTTCATCCCTGCCGAGATCAGCAGCGAGATGACGAGGTAGAACAGCATCAGCAAGAGCACGCATTCGATGGCGCGCCCGGTCTGGTTCAGGGTGATCCCGCCCAGCGTTGCCGTGATATCGGCATAGCCCACCGCGATGGCGAGGGACGAGTTCTTGGTGATGTTGAGATATTGCGAGATCAGCGGCGGGATGATCACCCGAAGCGCCTGCGGCAGCACGACGAGGCTCATCACGCGGCGCGGACGGATGCCAAGCGCCGACGCGGCTTCGGTCTGGCCCTTCGAGACCGACAGGATACCCGCACGGACGTTTTCCGCGATGAAGGCCCCGGTATAGATCGACAGAGCGAACCAGAGGGCGATCAGCGGACCACCGACCTTGAGGCCGCCGCCAAAGTTGAAGCCTTTGAGGACGGGCACATCCCATGACAGCCCAAGCAGAATGCAAAGCAGGATGATCGGCACGAACCAGATGGCGAGATTGATCCAGAGCGTCTTGGGGCGGACGCCGGTCTTTTCCTGAATGTTGTTCGCGCGGTGCGTCACGGCGCGGGTCGCAAAGAAGGACCCGACCAGAACCGCGATTACCAGCAGCCAGTTGAAGATGCTGCCTTCTTCGCCGCCGATGCCCTGCGTGAAATAAGGTCCGGGCACATAAACGCCCCGGTTGGTGAAGGCAAATAGATTGAACAGCATCGAACTGTCGGGATCATCGCCGCGGAAAGCGCTGGGGCTGGGCATGACCGCGGTCATGATCGTGAAGATGATGATGATCCAGATCAGGACCGGGATATTCCGGAAGACCTCGACATAAACCGCCATAAGCTTGCGCACGAGCCAGTTGTTGGAGAGGCGCAGCACACCGGCGAGAACGCCGAACACCGTCGCCGTCACGCAGGCGAGAAAGGCGACCAGCAGCGTGTTGAGAATGCCGACGATAGCGGCACGAAGGTTGCTGGACCGGCTGGTGTATTCGATCAGGGTCTGGTTGATGTCATAGCCCGCAGGGCTGCCCAGAAACTCGAACGAAATGTTCAGACCGGCTTCGCGCAGGTTGAAGACGAGGTTGCGGTAAAGATAGGCCAATGCAAGTGCGAGCACGAGCGCCGCGATGACCTGCAGGGTCATCGACCGGTAGCGCGTGTCGTACAAGAGCATAGATAGCCGGAATTCGCCCTTGGGAGGGTCAGTAATTGTCGTCATGTGACGTCCCTGTCTGGCTCTGCGATCTTTTCTGCCGGCCAGGTATATCCCGGCTCAATGAAGATCGTGTTTTGTTTATCTTATTGGTCTTATTGCGAAAAAGGCGCAGGTGTTATCCTGCGCCTTTCCCGAAGAGTTCTTAGCGGAAGGGCGGCGAGTAGAGCAGGCCGCCATCGGTCCACTGAGCGTTCAGGCCACGGGCCAGACCGATCGGAGTGGTTTCACCGATGTTCTTCGCGAAGATTTCGCCGTAGTTGCCGTTTGCCATGATCGCGCGCTTGGCCCATTCGAGGTCAAGGCCGAGCATCTCGCCGAGGGTACCCTCGGTGCCGAGCAGACGGTTGATTTCCGGGTTGTCGGTGCCGCTTGCCAGTTCACCGATGTTGGCCGAGGAAACGCCGTATTCTTCAGCAGCGATCAGGGCGTTCAGGGTCCAGCGCACGATATCACCCCATTCGTTGTCGCCGTGGCGGACAAGCGGGCCGAGCGGCTCTTTGGAGATGATTTCCGGCAGCAGGACGTGCGCAGTCGGATCTTCGAAGGTGGCGCGGGTTGCGGCCAGGCCGGAAGCGTCCGTGGTGTAAACGTCGCAGGCACCGGCAAGGTACTGCTGCTGCGCTTCGGCGTTGGTTTCGATCGGAACCGGCTCGTAGCTGATGTTGTTGGCGCGGAAGAAGTCCGCGAGGTTCAGCTCGGTGGTGGTACCGGTCTGGATGCAGACGGTGGCGCCGTCGAGATCCTTGGCCGAGGACACGCCCAGCTCTTTCGGGATCATGAAGCCCTGACCGTCATAGTAGTTCACGCCGACGAATTCGAACTTGAGATCGACATCGCGCGAGAAGGTCCAGGTGGTGTTACGCGCCAGCATGTCGATCTCGCCGGAAGCGAGAGCGGTAAAGCGTGTCTTGCCGGTGGTCGGAACGAATTCGACGGCGGAAGCGTCACCCAGAACGGCGGCGGCGACGGCACGGCAGACGGCAACGTCAAAACCGTTCCATTCACCATTGGCGTCAGGCGCCGCAAAGCCAACGAGACCGGTCGTCACGCCGCAGTTCAGCTTACCGCGTGCCTTGACGTCTTCCAGCGTCGTTGCGGCCGCTGCACCTGCTGCCAGGCCGGCAACGGTTAGCGCGCCTAAGAATACGGATTTCTTCATTTTTACCTCTTCCTGATTTTTCCGCCTCGTAGCGGGCGACTAGTTGGCATTTTATATGCCGAACGAAAATTCTAAGGGCGTTCACTCCCCCCTTAGTGCGCCTAAGTTTGGGCGGATTCATCAACAAACGTCAAGGGACTGATCAAACAAAACGATTTAACGAGCCCGGCAAAATCACCTGTTTGCGCAGGAGTTGCGGCCCCGATCACACCTGTCCTTACGTCACCCGCGCGTGGCTCACCCCTCGTCGGGACGCGACAAATCGTAGAATCGTTTGGCGTGAACAAAGGCCTGATGCTTGATCTCGGCCATCTCGGTCGCCTCGTCATCCGCGCCCCATTGTTCCTCTTGCCAGAGCTCGTCCAGACGCGACAAGTTCCAGAGATCGTCGATTCCGCGCTCATTTCGCGCCGCCGCAAAACCGATCACCAGCGAGCCGGAGAGGCTGACGAGATCGTGAAAACCGGTCAGTTCGAAAGGGGACATTTCATGCACAAGTGCGGACAGGCGGGCCATGGCCGCTTCATCCTGCGGGGCGTGCATGACGCCAACGCGCGGCTCGAGTCGTGCGCCTAAATTTTCAGCACCCCAGTCGAGCAATGGATCCCAAGCAGCGCTTTCTCGAGCGACCAGCTCGTCGGGTGCGTCCGCGCGATAACAAAGCAGATCGCTGTCGCCGTAGCCCGTTAGAATGTCCGCGACCTCGGTCTTTTGCGGCGCGACCTTGTCGAGCGCCGAATTCGCGGACCGTGTAAAGGGCATGGAAAGCGGGTTGATCACGCCTTCCTGTTCGTCCCATTCACGGGCGATTTCCGCCGCCATGTCTGCGCCGGGAACAACAAGTAAGGTCTTGTTCGGCGTTTTCACCGAACGACCGTCAAGGAGGACCGTATACCCGCCCTCGGCCTCGGCGACTTCGGCTGCCTTCCAGAACCGGCGCGCTTTCCATTCGCTCATGCGGTGACCTTCCAGATCTGTTCGAGCACCCCCGGCAAACCGGCGAAATCGTCCAGCACATGCGGCGTCGCCTTGGCAAGCTCTACGGGCGCGTGATAGCCCCAGCCGACACCGATCCCGGTGACACCGGCATTGCGGGCCATTTCCATGTCATAACTCGTATCGCCGATCATTACGGCATTCCCGGCCTCGCAGCCTGACTCGGCCAGCGCGGTCAGGATCATCGACGGATGCGGTTTGGACGGGTGGTCATCCGCCACCTGCGTCGTCACGAAATGCTTCTCCAGCCCATGATCGGCGAGCAGCGCCGTCAGGCCCCGCCGCGATTTACCCGTGGCGATGCCCAGCAACACGTCATCGCGGGCGGCAAGCGTTTCAATCACTTCGAGCGCACCGGGATAAAGCGGCGAGCCCGCCGCCGCGCCGGTCTGCGCGCGGTGCGTTGAATAGGCGTTACGATAGCCTGCGACGAGCGCATCGCGCTCTTCCAGCGGGCGCTCGGGCACCAGCCGGAACATGGCCTGATCCAGCGACAAGCCAACAATCGACAGGATCGCGGCCCGGTCCGGCGCGGGAATGTCGAGGCTGGCAAATGCCGCCGTCATCGCGCCAAGGATCGTGGCCTGGCTGTCGACCAGCGTGCCGTCCACATCGAAAATGACCAGTTTCACCATTGCTCCCACGCTTCGTCGTCAAACGGGTCTTCGGGCACGTCACGGGTCTCCCACTGGAAGGTATCCCATGTGTGCTGCATGTGATCGGGCAGAGGCGCGGTGATATGCAGCTTTGCTTTGGAGACGGGATGTTCAATCGTCAGCGAGCGTGCATGCAGGTGCAGTTTCTTGGAAATGTCACCGCCAAGCTGCGCGCCCCAGCCATCGCCAAGGTTTTCCTGCGCCGAGCCTCCATATTTGCCATCTCCGATGATCGGATGCCCCAGCTCGGCCATATGCGCGCGCAGCTGGTGCGTCCGGCCAGTGATCGGCGTCAGCGCCATCCATGCGGCGCGTTTGGCTGCCGCTTCGATGACCATGTATTCGCTGACCGCGCGTTTCGCGCCGGGCGTGTCGTCGATGTCGCGGGGATGGACGTTGACCATCTTCTCCCCCTCGCCTTTCGCCCCGTGGCCTGGCGCCTTGACCAGACCGGTCTTGATCGTTCCGGCCTTGGGATGCGGCACGCCCCCCACCACGGCCCAGTAGATCTTACGAGTTTCGCGATGCCGGAAGCTGGCGGTCAGATCCGCCGCGACCGAACGCGTCCGCGCCAGCAGCAGCACGCCCGAGGTATCCTTGTCGATCCGGTGCACAAGGCGCGGTTTCTCATCAAGGTCAAACATCAGCGCCTCGGCCAGCCCGTCCACGTGACGCGTCTGGCCCGATCCGCCCTGCACAGCCAGACCGGGCGGTTTGTTCAGCGCCATCACGTGATCGTCGCGATAGATCACGCAAGACCGGATCATCTTGGCATCCGCCTCGGAAACCCGGGTCGGCGCTGGGGCCGGACGGTTATCGCTGTCGGGCAACGGCGGAATGCGTACCTGCTGGCCGGGCATCAACCGCGTTGCGCCCTTGACCCGCCCGCCATCGACGCGAAGCTCGCCTTTGCGGCACATCTTTTCGATACGCCCCTGGCTTACGTGTGGAAACATCCGCCGCAGCCAGCGGTCAAGCCGCTGATCACCGTCATCATCCGCCACCGTGATCATCTGTACGCCGCTCATGCCCAGAGCCCTTTCGTCAGAAACATCCCAAACGCCAGTGCACCGATCGAAACAGCCACCGACAACAGTACATATAGGGCGGCCAAACCGGTTTCGCCCCGTTCGAACAAGGTAATCGTTTCAAGGGAAAAGGACGAAAATGTCGTGAAACCGCCCAGTATGCCCGTCATCACGAAGGGCGCGTAATGGGTCAGGCCCTTTTCCGCGGCGGCGGTCACGAAGACGCCCATCAGGAAAGACCCGACGATATTGACCGTAATCACGCCCAGCGGCATCGCCTGCTGGCCGATCAGCCGCAAGATCGCCACGCCAGCAAGATAGCGCAGCGAGGCGCCGATGGCCCCGCCAAGGGCGACAAGAGATACGGTCTGGATCATGATCGCGCTCCCTCGCCCCTGCGGGGCCGGATGTCAAGCGGCCCTGCCCGTGGGTCAGTCGCAGGCGGCCGTGATGATGATTTCGACGCGGAACTCTTCTGTCGCGAGCTTGGATTCGCCAGCCGCACGCGCGGGGGCGTTGCCCTCGGGCACCCATGCGTCCCAGACTTCGTTCATTTCAGCGAAATCGGCCATGTCGGCCATCCAGATCACCGCCTGCAGGATCTTGGTCTTGTCCGAGCCGACACGCGCCAGAAGCGCGTCGATCTGGTCGAGGCAGCCTTGGGTCTGCGCCGCGACGCTGGCGCCCTTGGAGACCTGACCGGCGAGATAGACGGTGTCGTTATGCTTGACGATCTGGCTCATCCGCTGGTTGGTGTCGAAACGTTCGATCATGGGGTCATTCCTTGTCCTGTCGCTGGCGTTCGGCGCGCTTTTTTGCGAACCAGTCCACCCGCTTTTTCAATTCGCGCTCGAATCCGCGCTCGACCGGGGCATAGAGCACCGGGCGTTTGACGTCATCCGGGAAATAGTTCTGCCCGGAAAACGCATCCTCTGCATCGTGGTCATAGGCATAGCCCGCGCCATAGCCCTGATCCTTCATCATCGAGGTGGGCGCGTTCAGGATATGCTTGGGTGGCGGGGCCGATCCGGTCTTTTTCGCCAGTTGCATCGCCGCCTTGTAGGCCACGTATCCCGCGTTCGATTTCGGCGCGAGCGCGAGATAGGCAACCGCCTGCGCCAGCGCCAGCTCGCCCTCGGGGCTGCCGAGGCGCTCATAAGTTTCCCATGCGTGCTGGCAGACGGTCTGGGCCTGCGGATCGGCAAGACCGATATCCTCGATCGCCATGCGCAGGATACGCCGCGCCAGATAGCGCGGGTCCTCGCCGCCCGTCAGCATCCTAGCGAACCAGTAAAGTGCCGCATCCGGATCGGACCCCCGCACCGATTTGTGCAGGGCCGAGATCAGGTTGTAATGCTCATCCCCCAACTTGTCGTACTTGCTGGCCCGCCGCATCAGCCGCGCGCCAAGCGCCGTCGGGTCCAGCGGGGTGTCGATCTTCCACGCGGTAACCTGCTCGATCAGGTTCAAAAGCGCCCGGCCGTCTCCATCTGCCATCTCGTGCAGTGTATCCCGCGCCGCACCGGTCAGGGGCAGCGGACGGCCCAGCTCTTTCTCCGCCCGCTGGGTCAGCCGTTCAAGATCGGCCGGGGACAGCCGTTCGAGCACCAGCACCTGCGCCCGGCTCAGCAAGGCGGCGTTCAGCTCGAAAGAGGGGTTCTCGGTCGTGGCGCCGATCAGCATGATGGTGCCGTCTTCCATGTAAGGAAGGAAGCCATCCTGCTGCGCCTTGTTGAAACGGTGGATCTCGTCAACGAACAGAAGCGTCCCCTGCCCGTTGCCCCGGCGTATCTTGGCCGACTCGAAGACTTTCTTGAGATCTGCCACACCGGTGAAAATCGCGCTGATCTGGACGAAATGCAGATCGCTCGCGTCGGCCAGCAGGCGGGCGATGGTGGTCTTTCCCACGCCCGGCGGCCCCCAGAGGATCAGGCTGCCCAGACTGCCCGCCGCGAGCATCGCGCCCAGCGGCGCATCCGGCCCGAGCACCTGCTCCTGTCCGATTACCTCCCCCAGCGACTGCGGCCGCAGCCGGTCGGCCAGCGGACGGTTGCGTTCAGGTTCGGCGGGCGCCTCTCCCTTGTCGAACAGATCGGCCACCGGTTACAGCCGGAACCGGAGCGACAGCAGCCGCCCGGCCCTTTCCAGATCAAACTGCACCCAGCGGCCCGGATCGCCGAGTACCTCTTCGACCTCAGCAGTCGTCTCGACCGGGTCGCCGTTGATTGCGCGGATGATGTCGAGCCGTTTCAACCCGGCCCGCGCGCCATAGGGGCCGGTGTCTGTGATCAGGACGCCGTAGATGTCGAGCGGCAGACCATAACGCGCGATCAACGCCGGATTGATCCGCGCGACCTGCAACTGCGGCAACACCGTATCGTCGCTCAGCGTGCGTTCCTGCGACGGGGGCGTGTCCGGCGCGGGTTCCATCGCGACTTCGATCTCGGCGGCGCGACCATCGCGGACGCGGGTCACCATGGCGGTATTGCCGATCCCGGTGACGGTCATGCGAAAGATCATCTCGGAGGGCGAATTGACCGGCTGACCGGCCACATGGGTGATCACGTCGCCAACCTCGAACCCGGCGGCGGCAAAGGGGCTGTCGGCATGAAGGTCCGAGATGATGATCCCATCGGGCACGCTCAGCCCCAGCGACGCGGCAAGGTCGCTGTCCACCGGCTGACCGGCCATGCCAGCCCAGGGGCGCTGGAAACCCTCTTCGCCATCGCGGGCCTGCTTGACGAATTCCGCGACGAGGTTTGAGGGGATGGCAAAGCCGATCCCGTTCGACCCGCCCGAGCGGCTGAGGATCGAGGTGTTGATCCCGATCAGAGCGCCATTCACGTCAATCAGCGCCCCACCCGAGTTGCCCGGGTTGATCGGCGCGTCTGTCTGCAGGAAATAACCGCGCGCATTGCCGGTTGCCATGCCGGATCGCGCCAGCCCCGAAACGATACCGCTGGTCACGGTCTGCCCGACGCCAAAGGGGTTGCCGATGGCAAGCGCCAGTTCGCCCACCTCGACATGATCGGAATCGCGCAACTCCAGATGCGGCAGATCGGTCGCGCCGTCGAGTTGCAGGATCGCCAGATCGGATTCCTGATCGGCCAGCACAACATGGGCCGAATATTCACGACGGTCGGTCATCACGACGCGGATGTCTGTTGCCTGTCCCACCACGTGAAAATTCGACACGACGATACCATCCGCGGAAAGGATCACGCCGGACCCAAGCGAGTTCTGGACCCGCGGTTGCGGCTTGCCAAAGCCCTGAAAGAACTGTTCGAAAAACGGATCGCCCGCAAAGGGGCTGGCCTGCGCCTCGACCACACGGCGCGCGTAGATGTTGACCACCGCCGGAGCGGCACGTCGGACCAGCGGCGCAAAGCCAAGCGCGATTTCGGCCTGGCTCTGCGGTATCCGGGTTTCCGCCGTGACGGGCGGCGCGATCAGCGCCGGTGTGACCAAAAGCAGGGTGGCAAGCAGAATATTTCGCATTCGTAACCCTCCGAGATAGCCCCTGATATGCGCAGCGTTACCGGGTTTGCAAGCCATCAGCAGTGGAACAATCGCCGCGCCGAGTGGTTGTTTCCTTGAACCACCAAAGGAGGCTCGACATGGCTGAGAGACACCGTTCGAAGGATGGAACCCGCGAAACCGAAAAATTCATCGACGATACCGAGACGCCGGATCAAGGCGGCCGCGCAGGCGGCAATCTGGAACGCAAGGTCGGCACCAGAGACCTGCTGAAACGCGCCGAAAAAGGCGACGACGCAGGGGCCACTCGTGTGCACAAATCCGATGAGAAAGGCCAAGGCAATCTTGGCGGTCACCACGGAACCGGCGGCTAACTCACCCCGTTTCGACCAGACGCGACATTAATGGAGGCAATCATGGCCAAAATAAAAGAAAACACTTGGGTTGTGGTAACCGATAGCGAAAAGGCACTGTTCCTGCGCAACCTCACCGATCACGAGAACCCCAATCTCGACATGATGGAGAGCGAAGAGCAGGAAAACCCTTCGGATCGGGAACAGTCGGCAAACCGGCCGGGACGGATGAATGACACTGGCGTGCAGCAGCGTTCTTCGATGGACGACACCGATTGGCACGAGCTCCAAAAGGAACGCTTTGCAAGCCACCTGTCTGATATCCTGTACGAAAAAGCCCATAAGGGCGAATTCGAAAGGCTGATCATTGTGGCTTCGCCTCAGGTGTTGGGCAATCTGCGCGACGACATGCATAAGGAAGTGACCGACAAGATCGTCGCGGAAATTCCAAAGACACTGACCAACCACCCGATCAACAAGATCGAGGAGCTTATCAAGAAGGAACTCGACGAACGTGAAAGCGAGTTGACCTGACATACGTTGGATAGAACGAAAAAAAGGCGCCCGCTTTAGGGCGCCTTTTCTTATTCCAGATCCCGAAGGATTTATTCGTCGGCGTCTGCCATTTCAGCGACGCGCGCCTTGTCTGCGGCGCCTTTAGCGTCGCGGTCGCGGTCAACGAATTCGATGATCGCCATCGGAGCCATGTCGCCATAGCGGAAACCGGCTTTGAGGACGCGGACATAGCCGCCCTGACGGTCCTTGTAGCGCGGGCCCAGAACGTCAAAGAGTTTCGCGACGTACTGATCTTCTTTCAGCTTGGACGCAGCCTGACGACGGGCGTGCAGGTCGCCGCGCTTGGCGAGCGTAATCATCTTTTCGATGATCGGGCGAAGTTCTTTTGCCTTGGGCAGGGTCGTCTTGATCTGCTCATGTTCGATGAGCGAGCCGGCCATGTTCGCGAACAGCGCCTTGCGGTGTTCATGGGTGCGGTTGAGGCGGCGGTAACCACGTGCGTGACGCATTTTCTAGTTCCTTCTCAGCTTATGCTTTGTACGACCGCCGATGCGTGTCAGCGGTTCTGTTGGGGCGGGATTGCCCGTCTTTTCCCCGGCCTATTCCGGGCATTTTTCAGGGGGTGAAATCTGTGCACCCCCTGTACACCCCCCGTACATCGGGGCGTGCATCAATTAAAAGGCGTCTTCGAACTTTTTCGCCAGATCTTCGATGTTGTCGGGCGGCCAATCCTCGACGTCCATGCCAAGGTGCAGCCCCATGCCGGACAGGACTTCCTTGATCTCGTTCAGCGACTTGCGGCCAAAGTTCGGGGTGCGGAGCATCTCGGCTTCGGTCTTCTGGATCAGATCGCCAATGTAAACGATGTTGTCGTTCTTGAGGCAGTTGGCCGAACGTACGGACAGTTCCAGCTCGTCGACTTTCTTGAGCAGGAGCGGGTTGAACTCGAGCCCGTCGTCGTCGTCCTGACGGCCAGCGGATTCGGGTTCGTCGAAGTTCACGAAGATCGACAGCTGGTCCTGAAGGATACGCGCAGCAAACGCTACGGCATCGTCCGGGGTGATCGAGCCATCGGTTTCGACCTTCATCGTCAGTTTGTCATAGTCGAGCACCTGACCTTCACGGGTCGGCTGCACGTCATAGGACACTTTCTTGACCGGCGAATAGATCGCGTCGATCGGGATCAGACCGATGGGCGCATCTTCGGGCTTGTTCTTGTCAGCCGCGACATAACCTTTGCCGGTGTTGACGGTCAGTTCCATGAACAGGTCGGCGCCGTCGTCGAGGTGGCAGATCACGTGATCGCGGTTCAGGATCTCGATCCCGGCGCTTTCGCTGATGTCACCGGCGGTGACGACTGCCGGGCCTTTGGCATTGATCGAGAGGCGCTTGGGGCCTTCGACTTCCATGCGCAGGGCAACCTGCTTGAGGTTCAGGATGATGTCGGTTACGTCTTCGCGTACACCGGCAACGGACGAAAATTCGTGCAGCACGTTGTCGATCTGGACCGAGGTGATGGCGGCGCCCTGAAGCGACGACATCAGGATGCGACGCAGCGCGTTGCCAAGCGTCAGACCAAAGCCGCGCTCGAGCGGTTCAGCCACGACCGTCGCGAGACGTGCGGGATCGTTGCCCGGCTTGACGTCAAGCTGGGTCGGCTTGATAAGTTCTGCCCAATTCTTATGGATCATGTGTCCCTCCATTCCTGTCCGCGCCCCATGTCCACGAAGGTGCCGACGCCCGAGGTTTAAAATGACGTAATGGGGCCGCGCAAAAAGCTGCGCAGCCCCAGTTTATAAATCTGGTATCAGACGCGGCGACGCTTTGGCGGGCGGCAGCCGTTGTGGGCCATCGGCGTCACGTCACGAATCGACGTGATGTTGAAACCGACAGCGGCCAGGGCACGAAGCGCCGATTCACGACCCGAACCGGGGCCCTGAACTTCGACTTCGAGCGTCTTGACGCCATGTTCCTGAGCCTTGCGGCCTGCATCCTCGGCAGCCATCTGAGCCGCGTAGGGTGTCGATTTCCGCGAGCCTTTGAAGCCCATGGTGCCGGCGGACGACCAAGAGATCGCGTTGCCCTGCACGTCAGAGATCAGGATTTTGGTGTTGTTGAACGACGAGTTCACATGAGCAACGCCAGCGGCGATGTTCTTGGAAACCTTACGCTTGGTGCGTGTCTTTTCGCGAGCCATCTGTGCGTTCCCTACTTCTTCTTGCCTGCGATGGCCTTTGCGGGGCCTTTGCGGGTGCGTGCATTGGTATGGGTGCGCTGACCACGAACCGGCAGATTCCGGCGGTGGCGCAGACCGCGATAGCAGCCCAGGTCCATCAGACGCTTGATGTTCATCTGGGTTTCACGACGCAGGTCACCTTCCACGGTGAAGTTTGCATCGATATGTTCGCGGATCGACAGGACTTCGCTGTCGCTCAGCTCGTTCACACGGCGGGTCTGGTCGATGCCGACGGCATCGCAGATGGCTTTGGCGGATGCCTGGCCGATTCCGGTGATATAGGTGAGCGCGATCGGTACCCGTTTGGCAGTCGGGATATTTACGCCGGCAATACGTGCCACGTGTCACTTTCCTTTCGTTGCGGTTCCGTAGCTCCAGAACCTTTTTTCACAACGCTTGACCCTGGCAGTGTCGCCAGAGGGCCCAGCAGTATGAGGTGGTCTGCGTGCGGTCTGTTAAAGAATCGCGCACAAATTGATTCTCTTGCGAGATGTGGGTCGATATGGGGTTTTCGCCGAAGCGTCAAGAGCCAGTTGACACAGGATGCGTTTTGAGCATCTCCGGAACTGTTTGCGCAAACGAAATCGGAAACATCGTCTGGCGGGCAAAGGGCCGAACGGGCCCCTTGCAGAAAGATTGACCTCAGGCGTCGACCTTGGCGACGCGGTCCAGAACCTCGGCGATTTCGGCCTCGACCGTCTTGATATCGGCAAGCCCGTCGACGCGGCAGATGATCTTCTTGACGTAGTAGTAACCGATCAGCGGCGAGGTCTGCTTGTAATACTCCATCAGACGGGTCTTGAGGCTTTCCTCGTTATCGTCTGCGCGGCGCTTGAATTCGGTGCCACCGCAATTGGTACACTTGCCATCTGCCGGGATCGGCTTGGTGTTGTCATTATAGACCTCACCGCAATTGGCACAGGTCGACCGGGCCGTGATCCGGGCAACAAGCGCGGCGTCATCGACGCGCATCTCGATCACCTGATCCAGCTTCTGGCCTTCGTCGGCCAGCAGCTTGTCCAGCGCATCGGCCTGCCCCAGCGTGCGGGGGAAGCCGTCAAAGATGAACCCGTTCGCCTTCACCGTCGCAAGCTTTTCCCGGATCAGGCCGATCACGATTTCATCGGTGACCAGACCGCCGCGGGCCATCACGTCCGCGACGATATTGCCCATCTCGGTGCCCGAGTCCTTGGCCTCGCGGAGCATGTCGCCGGTGCTGAGCTGCACCATCCCGCGCTTTTCCACCAATGTACGCGCCTGCGTACCCTTACCTGCGCCCGGAGGCCCCAAAAGAATGATATTCATCGACGCGTCGGACTCCGCTTGCCTTTTTTCTTGGACCGGCCGCGCAGTTGCGACTTTTCGATCAGCCCTTCGTATTGATGTGCCAGAAGATGGCTTTGAACCTGCTGGATCGTATCCATCGTCACCGATACGACGATCAGCACCGAGGTTCCACCAAAGTAGAACGGGATCGAGAACTGGCCGCGCAGGATTTCCGGCAGCAGGCAGACCAGCGCCAGATAGGCCGAGCCGAGCACGAGGATACGGTTGACCACGTATTCAAGGTAATCGGCGGTGCGCTTGCCCGGACGGATCCCCGGCACAAAGCCGTTCTGGTTCTTGAGGTTGTCGGCCACGTCATCGGGTTTGAACGAGACGTTGAACGTGTAGAAATACGCAAAGAACACGATCATCGACACGAAGAACAGCAGATAAAGCGGCTGTCCGGGACCGAAGTTGGCAAGCAGCCAGCTCATCACCGAACCCTGCGCCGCGCCCTGGCTGAAGGTGGCGATGGTGGTCGGCAAGAGCAGCAGCGAGGAAGCAAAGATCGCAGGGATCACGCCAGCGGGGTTGACCTTGACCGGCAGGTGCGAGGAACCGCCGTCATAGACCTTCATCCCGACCTGACGGCGCGGATACTGGATATGAATCTTGCGCAGGGCGCGTTCCATGAAGACCACGAAGGTAATCGTGACGATGATCATCAATATGACACCGACGATCACACCCGGGCTTACCGCCCCCGACCGGCCCGAGGCAAAGAACTGCGCCAGCGCGGCGGGAACCTCGGCGATGATGCCGACAAAGATGATGAGAGAAATACCGTTGCCGATGCCGCGCGCGGTGATCTGCTCACCCAGCCACATCAGGAACATGGTACCGCCGACAAGGGTGATCATGCAGGCGATGCGGAAATACATGCCCGGATCGGTCGCAAGGTCACCGGATTCCAGCGAAACAGCCAGACCATAGGCCTGCGCCGTCGCCAGCACCACCGTACCATAGCGGGTGTACTGGTTGATCTTCTTGCGCCCCTGCTCGCCCTCTTTCTTGAGCTGCTCGAGCTGGGGAACCATCGCGGTCAACAGCTGAACGATGATCGAGGCAGAGATATAGGGCATGATACCAAGGGCAAAGATGCCCATCCGCCCCAGCGCACCGCCGGTGAACATGGAAACCATGCCGCCAATGCCCTGCCCCGCCGATTCCATGAACTCGCGCAGGGCGGCGCCGTCGATACCGGGAACCGGCAAAAAGGTGCCCAGCCGGTAGACGATCAATAGCCCAAGCGTAAACAGGATGCGGTTGCGCAGATCGGTGGCCTTGCCGAGCGCTGCCCAGCTTGTATTGGCCGCCATCTGTTCTGCTGCTGATACCATGAAACAGGTCTCTTTTGCTAGAACGCCGCCCTAAACCGTTTTCCGGTCCGGGCGGCGTCAAGGGAAAACATGGGTCTATGTAAGCGGCGCGGGCGCCGCTCACAACCCATTACTCTGCCGCAGCTGCGGATGTGACGGTGAGCGAGCCACCGGCTTTTTCGACGAGCTCGACAGCGGATTTGGAAGCACCGGACACTTCGATCGTGGCCTTGGAGGTAAAGTCACCCTTGGCCAGAACGCGGATACCGTCACGCTTGCGGCGCACCAGACCGGAGGCAATAAGCGCATCCTCGGTGATCGCGGATTTCGCGTCCAGCTTGCCGGCTTCGATGAATTTCTGGATCAGGCCCAGGTTCACAACCGCGTATTCCTTGCGGTTCGGCTTGTTAAAGCCCCGCTTGGGCAGACGCTGGTAAAGCGGCATCTGGCCACCTTCGTAGCCGTTGATCGCCACACCCGAACGGGATTTCTGACCCTTGATACCACGGCCACCCATCTTGCCCTTGCCAGAGCCGGGACCACGGGCAACGCGCTGACGACGTTTGGTTGCGCCAGGATTGTCGTGAAGTTCGTGCAGTTTCATTGTCGCTTCTCCTTTGCCGGATGCGGCCCCCAGCGACGGGAGCGGCCGACCTCGGCGTTTCTTGATAAAAGGCGCCCGGTGCGCCGGATCGCCATAGACGAGTCGCCCCGATCGAGGCCACCACGGGCGTATACGCCCAGCCCGCCCTCGTTTCAAGGCCCGAAAACCCGCGCGCGGCATCCTGTCCTGGCGTCGGATTACGCGTGAAATCGCCTCCCCGCTCCAGTCTTTTCCTCTTGCCGAAAATACTCCGGGGGAATCGGCCCATGGCCGATGGGGGCAGCGCCCCCTTCATGGCATCAAAAAAAAGGCGGTGTCCGCAAGTCGTCTGGGGCCACGAGCATCGAAGGACCGCTTCGAGCCCAGAAAGACAGATGCCGGGCAGTCCACGAATGACAGCTTCTCAGCTATGCAATGCAAGTACCTTATCTAACATCCAGCCAATTCGGTCTTCACTGCCGAGTTGCCGCAACGGACCGCGCTCCCCGCCAATCTGAAGCTTTGCCATTGTCAAACCGTGAAGCATGAGCCAGATCAATACGGCAAGTTTCTCAGGGTCCGTGTTTTCAATCTCACCTGACGCTGCTCCGGCTGTCAGCTCGCGGATCAATAGCCCCAACGCTTCTGCTCCTTTTGGCGCAAGTGCTCGTACAATACCCGGAGTCGATGGGCGGAACATCACGAGCATGTACTCGCGATTGTTTTCGGCAAATCTCACATAGGCATTGCAGCCAGCAACCAACCGCTCCCTCCAAAGCGAATGCACCGCGATCTCTCGATTGATCTCCTTGCTCAAAAGTTCAAAGCCGGCATCCGAGATCGCGAGCCAAAGCGCTTCCTTATCTTTGAAGTGCATGTAGGGCGCGTTGTGGCTTACCCCAATCGCAGCCGCCAGCTTGCGCATGCTTACGGCTTCCAGAGATTGTGTCTTTAACGCTTTCACTGCGGCATTGATCAACTCCGTCTTAACGCCTCCGTGATGGTAGTCCTTCTTTCTTGGCATATTGACACTGTCCAGTTACAGGTATATTGACATTGGCAATATCGAGTTATCTAAGGCCACGCAATAGGGAGTAACAAAATGCGCAAGCCATTTCGATATACCCATTTGGCAGTTGCACTTCTGATTGGAGCGTATGTTTACAGTCCGACGCTCAGTAGCAATTTGGCGTTTCAGGCGTTGATCCAGTTTGGCGTCTTTCCAATCATCGCACTGAGTGGCATTGCGATGTGGCAACAGCCGCGCTGGATGAAGCTGATCCGTCGAACCCAAAGCTGACATCTGTGCAACCGCGGCGAAAGTTCACTGTGTCCCGCGATCCGGACCACCAGACAGACCGCGGCTAAGGACTGGAAAGAGACCGAAGCTGACCTTCACAGGTCGCAGGACACGAAAAAGTCGGACACCCGCTTTCTAGTGCGCCATCCTGCGAGGATTAATTGGACGTTATGTTCAGGGCCATCTTCCGACTGCACTTCCAGATCGTATCGCTTGCCCAGATGAACCGTTTCGAAATCGAGCTGTGCACTACCGATGGGGCGGTTGCCTCGGCTGATCTCTCGGGCCGAGAGGGTCGGTAGGGCGCAGTGAACCCCTACGAAGTAGATGTCATGCCCTGTCAGCAGATGCTGAAGGTCCGGAAGCCAATGGTCATTGTCCAAGATGTGCTCGAGGATGAGGTTGTTCCCGGCATTCGCGTAAGAAGCCAGCGACATATGGAATCCGTCAAAGAAAGCGGGTTTGGCAGCTGCCCAGTCGAATTCGCCTGCCTTGAAGCGCGCCATCGGCAGGACACCGCCATCCCGAAGGTGGTCGATGGACATGTGCCAGAAGGGCACTTCGATCTGCGCCTGCAAAGCCCGCGCGATGGTGGATTTGCCGCTGCTAGACGGCCCATGCAGAAAGATGATTTGGGCCATCCGCGTGCTCCTGTGTCTGGGGTGCCGCATCTACTACGAAGACATTGCCCTTTTGTGACGTTTCTAGCGCTGAATGTCGGGAATGTCCGCAGTGCTGACCAACACGGTATGCGGACACCTACAAAAACAAGACCCCCTGTCGGGGACAGGAGGTCTCACTGGTTAACAAGGAAGAGTACCGCCCTTGGAGGCGGAGGGATCAGGCGCGGCCGTTCAGGCGGGTCTCGCCCTCATAGGCAGCTTGGTAGGCGATGGCGCGGAGGTTGTTGCGCGAGATCCCCAGATCGCCAAGATCGCGCGCGCTGAGGCTGTGCAGCTCGTTCAGCGTCCGCTTGTAAATGGCGCGACGCGCCTGAGCGGCTTTGAACGTGTCGACGAGCGCCCGGAAGCGGTCAGCAAAGGACGGGGCGGCGATGGCGGTACGGGTGATGGTGGTCATGATCTTGTTCCTGTCTGTCTGGGCACCGGCGTCTTACCTGTCGCACCGGGCCGTCGATATATTCTGCAATGCAGCATAGGCTGCGGCGGGCGCGCCAACAATTTCCGTTTCGGTCTGGCCGCTATGCGCGTCCTGCATGAATGGGTCAGCGATACTGTCTGATTTGGGAGGGAGATGCCCCCGCCCCGTTGAGGGAGGAGATTAGGAGCGAGGGCATTCCCGAAGCACCGGCATTCCAGAGAGGGAGGAGTTGGAAGCCGGGCAATTCGAATGGATCAGGCGCCGTAGACGTGCTTGCGCACGATGTCGGCGATATCGCCGCGGCGTATGTTTATATCGTTCAGATCGCGATCGCTCATCGCCATCAGCTGGGCGCAGGTGGCGTCGTATTCGCGACGCAGCGCGCGGTCAGCACGGAAGTTTTCGATGGTGCCACGCAGGCGGGCGATGATCGGAAAGGTGATCGTGTTGGCGGTCAGTGCATGTGCCATGTGTCTCTGTCCTTGTCTCTAGCCGGGACGGTTTTCCGCGGCTCTTGTCAGCTTTGGTTCATTGTCTTGACCGTGAGATAAGGAGATTTGGTTGCGCTAACAACTGACAGAAACGAAGGCCCGTTATGCACCTGCAGCATGGTTCATGCCCCCTGCCCCGTGCCCCCCGCCTGACAACGAAAAACGCCCCCGCAGATTTGCGGGGGCGTTCAGATACTTGCACGAAGCGAAAAGGCTCAGTCGCGCTCTTCGATGATTTCGACCATGTGCGGGATCGAGTTCACCATGCCGCGCACGGCAGGGGTGTCTTCGAGTTCGCGGGTCTTGTGCATCTTGTTCAAGCCCAGCCCGATCAGCGTCTGGCGCTGCTTGGCGGGACGGCGGATCGGAGAACCGATCTGTTTTACGACGATGGTCTTAGCCATGTTTCTCAAGCCTCCTCAGCGACCTGTGCCGACGCCTGTGGCGCGTCATCACGCTTGGGCAGGATGTCGGACACTTTCTTCCCACGACGCTGCGCAACCGAGCGCGGGCTCGCTTCTTTCTGCAGACCGTCCATGGTGGCGCGGATCATGTTATAGGGGTTCTGCGAACCGATCGACTTGGACACGACGTCCTTGACGCCCAGCATCTCGAACACGGCACGCATCGGACCACCGGCGATGATACCGGTACCTTCCGGTGCGGTGCGCATGACGACCTTACCGGCGCCGTGACGGCCTTCCATGTCGTGGTGCAGGGTGCGGCCTTCGCGCAGCTGCACGCGGATCATCTGACGCTTGGCCTGCTCGGTTGCCTTGCGAATGGCCTCGGGGACCTCTTTCGCCTTGCCTTTGCCAAAGCCGACACGGCCTTTCTGATCGCCTACAACGACGAGTGCGGCGAAGCCAAAGCGCTTACCACCCTTGACGGTCTTGGACACGCGGTTGATCGCGACGAGGCGGTCCGCGAATTCAGGGGCTTCCTCACGCTGGTTGCGGCGGTTACCGCCACGGTTGTCATCTCTTGCCATAAGGCTTCCTTTCATTCGGCCCGCTGCCTGCGCGCCATATGCATTCAATCCTGGTGAGATTGGGGCGCAGCGCGCCCCTCTCCCGGATCATCGAGACGGCCATAAAGGACCGTCTGCACTTAGATCTTCAGCCCGCCTTCACGCGCAGCGTCGGCCAGAGCCTTCACCTTGCCATGAAAGAGGAAACCGCCGCGGTCGAAATAGGCTTCTTCCACGCCCGCCTTCTTGGCGCGCTCGGCGATTGCAGAACCGACCTTGGCGGCCGCTTCCACGTTGTTCTTGCCCACAACGCCCAGATCTTTTTCCAACGTGGATGCCGACGCGAGCGTGACACCTTTCACATCGTCGATCAGCTGGACGCTGATGTTCTTGCTCGAACGGTGAACCGAAAGACGAAGACGTCCTGCGTTCACTTTGCGAAGCTTGTTCCGGACGCGCAGGCGGCGCTTCAGAAACAGTTGTCTTTTGCTGTTTGCCATCTGACTGGTCCTTACTTCTTCTTGCCTTCCTTGCGGAAGATATACTCGTCCTTGTACTTGATCCCTTTGCCCTTGTAGGGCTCGGGAGCACGCCAGGCGCGGATATTCGCTGCGACCTGACCGACGAGCTGCTCATCGATACCTTCGACCACGATCTCGGTCTGCTTGGGCGCGGTCACGGTCACGCCATCAGGCGCCGTGAAGTCCACGTCATGCGACAGGCCGAGGTTCAGCTTGAGAGTATTGCCCTGCATCTGGGCACGATAACCAACACCGTTGATTTCAAGCTCGCGCTTGAAGCCGTTGGTGACGCCGGTCACCAGGTTGGCGATCATCGTGCGGGACATGCCCCACTGCTGACGCGCGCGCTTGGATTTGCCGCGCGGAGTCACGGTGATGACGTTATCTTCGACCGAAATCGCGATATCGTCGGTTGCCTTGAAGGTCCGGGCGCCCTTGGGGCCTTTCACTTCGACGGTCTGGCCCGAAACAGAAGCAGTTACGCCGCTGGGGAGCTCGACCGGTCTTTTACCAATACGAGACATTCAGACCTCCTTAGAATACGGTGCAGAGCACTTCGCCGCCAACATTGGCTTCGCGTGCGGCTGCATCCGACATCACACCTTTGGGTGTGGAGACAATCGACACACCAAGGCCCTGACGAACCTGCGGGATGTCCTTGACGCCCATGTAAACGCGGCGGCCGGGGGTCGAAACCCGCTTGAGCTCGCGAATGACAGGGATGCCTTCGTAATACTTGAGGCTGATTTCCAGCGCCGGATGACCGTCTTTGCCGGTCGTCTCTTCGTAGCCGCGGATGTAGCCTTCGTCTTTCAGCACGTCCAGAACCCAGGCGCGCAGTTTCGACGCCGGTGTCATAACCGTCGACTTGCCGCGAAGCTGCGAGTTCCGGATACGGGTGAGCATATCTGCGATAGGATCGTTCATCTTATGCCCTCCCTTACCAGCTCGATTTCACGAGGCCGGGGATCTGCCCCGACGAACCGAGGTCGCGAAGCGCGATACGGCTGATTTTCAGTTTGCGATAGTAGGCGTGCGGACGGCCGGTCAGCTGGCAGCGGTTGTGCAGACGCACAGCAGAGCTGTTGCGCGGCAGTTTCGCCAGCTTGAGGGATGCGCGGAAACGCTCTTCCATCGGTTTGCTTTCGTCGTTCACGATCGCTTTCAGCTCGGCGCGCTTGGCGGCATATTTCTCCACCAGGCGTTCGCGCTTCTTTTCGCGTTCGATCATTGCTTTCTTAGCCATGTCTAATCCTTCCCGCGCTTACGAATTGAAGGGCATGTTGAAATGCTTCAACAGCGCCTTTGCTTCGGCGTCGGTCTTTGCCGTGGTGGTGATGATGACGTCCATGCCCCAGACTTCGTCGACCTTGTCGAAGTTGATTTCGGGGAAAACGATATGTTCCTTGATGCCCATGGCATAGTTGCCGCGACCATCGAAGCTCTTGCCCGAAACGCCGCGGAAGTCGCGGATACGGGGCATTGCAACGGTGATCAGGCGATCGAGGAATTCGTACATCCGGTCACCACGGAGGGTCACCTTGGTGCCAAGCGGCATATCTTCACGGACGCGGAAACCGGCGATCGATTTCTTTGCCTTGGTGACGACGGCCTGCTGACCGGCGATCGCGGTCAGGTCTTCCTGAGCCGATTTCACCTTTTTGGTGTCGCGAACAGCTTCGGCGCCAGCGCCGATGTTCAGGACGATCTTGTCCAGGCGCGGGATCATCATGTCGTTCGAGTAACCGAACTCTTCCTTCATCGCCGCCTTGATGGTGTCGTTGAAGACCGTACGCAGACGCGGGGTATAGTTTTCAGAATCAAGCATCGATCACGTCCCCCGTGGTTTTGGCAAAGCGCACTTTCTTGTCGCCTTCGATCTTGAAGCCAACGCGGGTCGGCTTGCCGTTTGCGTCAACGAGCGACAGGTTCGAGAGCTGGATCGGCATCGCCTTGGGGATGCGACCGCCCTGGCTGGTCTGGCTTTGACGGGTGGCGCGGATGGCAACGTTGATGCCTTCCACAACGGCTTTGCCGGCTTTGGGGTCGACGGACTGGATAGTGCCCTTCTTGCCCTTGTCCTTGCCAGCAAGCACGATGACTTCGTCACCTTTTTTCAGTTTAGCGGCCATCAGAGCACCTCCGGCGCCAGCGAGATAATTTTCATGAAGTTCTTGGCGCGCAGCTCACGAACAACCGGCCCGAAGATACGGGTGCCGACGGGCTCGTTGTTATTGTTCAGAATAACGGCGGCGTTGCGGTCAAAGCGGATGGCGGTGCCATCTTCGCGACGAACTTCCTTGGCGGTGCGAACGACGACGGCCTTACGGACATCGCCCTTTTTAACACGACCGCGCGGAATGGCTTCCTTGACGGATACTACGATGATGTCGCCGACACCCGCGTATTTCCGCTTGGACCCACCCAGGACCTTGATGCACTGAACTCGGCGTGCGCCGGAGTTGTCAGCAACATCCAGATTGGTCTGCATCTGGATCATATGGTTTCTCCCGACCTTTGGGGACAGGCTCTCATTCGCTCTGCCCCAGGGTTTCGCTCAAACTGAAAAAGTCCGGGAAGCTTACGCTTCCAGAACTTCCCAGCGTTTCGTTTTGGACTTGGGTGCACATTCGATGATGCGCACGGTATCGCCCGTCTTGTAGGTGTTCTTCTCGTCATGCGCGCGGTACTTCTTGGACCGGCGGATGGTCTTTTTCAAAACCGGGTGCGTAAAGCGGCGTTCGACCGAAACGGTGACGGTCTGTGCGTTGGCGTCGCTGGTGACGGTGCCTTGCAGAATACGTTTGGGCATCTATCGGCTCCTTATTCTTGCGACGCCGCGGCTGCGGCTTTCTGGTTCAGAATGGTCTTCACACGCGCAGCGTTACGACGTGCCGCACGGATCCGCGCCGGGTTTTCGAGCTGGCCGGTGGCCTGCTGAAAGCGCAGGTTGAAGCTTTCTTTTTTCAGGTTGGCAAGTTCCTCGCGGAGCTGGTCCGGAGTCTTGTCATTCAGTTCTTTGGCGTTCATGTCGCCCTTCCTTTCAACATCACTGGCAGGCCCCTTGCCTCTGCGCGAGGGTCACCGTGATTCCAGTGGAGTTCATGATGAGAGGGCCATTTAGACGCCAAGCGCCCATAAAGCAACCCCTGTCTGTCCCTGCCGGGGGATTTGCCTTCAAACGGGCGAAATTACCCGCATTTACTGGCGATTTTGCCCTCTCGCCTTGGCTGTGACCCTGCGCTATCACAGCCCCATGTCACAGATCGAGTCGCTTTTCGCCACCCGCCTATACCGCGCCGCCCTGTCGGCGTTCGGCCCTGCCATCGACCGCGACGAGCTGGAAGGCTCTTGCTGGTCCATCGCCGAGGATGATGAAGCCGGGCAGGACTGGTGCGAAGAGAACGGCTATCCCGGTTACACGAGCTATGCCTCGCTGACCGATCTTGGCTGGCGGTTCCCGATCTTCAAGGATCTGACCAAGGCGCTGGATCAACATGTGTCGGCCTTTCTCGAGGATCTCGAATTCGATCTCGACGGGCGCAAGCTGGTGCTGGACGATCTCTGGATCAATATCCTTGCGCCGGATGGGAGCCATGGCTCGCATATCCATCCACACAGCGTCATCAGCGGTACGACCTATGTGACGATGCCCGAGGATGCCAGCGCGATCAAATTCGAAGACCCGCGCCATGCGATAATGATGGCCGCCCCGCCCCGCCGCAAGGATGCGCGCAGGGAACTGCGCAGCTTTATCTATGTTGCGCCGGAACCGGGCGAAGTCCTGCTTTGGGAAAGCTGGCTGCGTCACGAGGTGCCGATGAACCGCTCGGAGGACGAGCGGATCAGCGTCAGCTTCAACTACCGATGGGACTGACCTTGCGCCGTGCCGGGATCAGGGTGACCGTCACCAGCCCGGCAAGGACAAGACCCGCACCGATCATGCTTTCATAGGTGACCGGTTCGCCCACGATATAGATCGCCAGCACCCATGCGGTGACTGGCTCCATCAGGGCAAGGGTCACGGCGGTCGAGGCGGTCACGTAGTTCAGACCCCAGGTATAGAAGGCATAGGCAAGACCGGTGGCGGCGACGCCAAGGAAGGCGATGCCCATCAGCGCGCTGCCATCCAATGCCCAGCCAAGCGGCACGAAGGCGAGGATCGGCAGTGTCACCAGCGCGGCGATGCTGAACGTGCTGGCCGCGATGACCGTTGTCGGGGCCTTGTCGCTGATCCGGCTGGTTGCAAGCGAATAGGCCGCATAGCAGGCCCCGGCCAGAAGCGCGATCACAATGCCAAGATAGGGTCGGTCACCGCTGCCCAGCGTAGAAAGCATGGCGACCCCGGTGATCGAAATCCCCTGGCCGAAGACGCGCATCCGGTTCGGCGTGCGGTTGCTTTGCAGCGATTCATAAAGCGTGGCGAACACAGGCGCACTGCCGATGGTTACAGCCGTGCCGACACCCACCCCGGCGAGGGTCACGCCCCAGAAGAACAGGAGATTGTAAAAGCCGATGGCGATGCCGGCGAATACGATCCCCGGCCAAGGCAGATCGGGCATCTTGGTGATGTCGTATTTCTGGGCGTAGGCGATAGCCAGAAGGGCGATGGACCCGACGAGAAGCCTCAGCGCGCCGACGGCAAGGGGATCGCGACCCTCGGGTAGCAGGCTTTGCACCGTGCCAGTTGTTCCCCAAAGAACCGCCGCCAAAACGACGGCCAGAACGCCGACTAATCTCATCACTTACCCCTGTTTCTATCTGAAGTTGCCGAGAAGGACGCTCGCGTGTCAACAATTGCTTACTGAATAAAACGATTGCCACACCAAGTGTTTGCTTCTCAGGCAACGGTCAGAACTTCGCTTTAAATATGAACGCCCGAAGCGCTCGACGGATGAAAATCAAGGCGCTGAAACGACGGTGGCCAATTGTCCCATCCAGCGCGCCTCTTCATGTAAAAAATCCGGGTTTGGCCGATTCCCGTCTTGTTATTAGCATGAAATGCCATCCGACCGCGCGCCTTTTGCATGTGACCTGACCGGGGCTATTGGACGCGTCGCGTTCCATCGAGAAGGCTTTCCTGCAAGGTCGGTCCGTGGAGGACAGAGATATCTCCGGTTGTCTCAAGTACCACGGCCCGGACTTCGGAATAATCGAGCACATTGGCCTCGCGCAGTTTGGCGACCAGATCATCCTTGGCCACCCGTGTCGCGCGCAGCGCATCGTCAAAGATTTCACCATCCCGCATCAGCAGGACAGGCGCATTCTGGACCACGGTTTCGACGGTGTCCGAGGCAATGCGCAACCTGGCCATAACATACTGGACGCCCAAGAGAGCGGCGATGGCGGCCAGCGATTGAACAAAGGCGGGCCATTCGGAGGATTGACTTGCCCCTGCCAAAAGCGAGCCGATGGCCACCGTGACCACGAAATCAAAAGCCGTCATCTTGGAAAAGGCGCGCAAGCCAACCACCCGGACGACGAAGATAACCCAGAAAACGCCGATCGTAGCGAGGATGACACCGGAGGCGAGGCTATCTGCAAACGGTTGATCAAAGAACATGGCGGGGCCCCTGCTGTACGACTTTCAGGATGCTGACGAGCAGGCAGTTGCCGCGCATGCGCGCAGATGTTTCGAGCACGTTTTCGATTGGCACAATTCCCTATGTGTCAGGCCGTGGCTTCGCGCCAAATTCGACCTGTAGGGAATGAACGCACCAAAGCATTTTTTGTTCACCGTCCCGGGCGCATTGAGGAAAGCACAAAACAAAACCCCCGGCGTTTGCACGACGGGGGTTTCCTGTTTCTGATCGGAGTTGCCTCCGGACCGCTTACCAGTCTTCGCGAACGACGACGCGGGTTTTGATCGGCAGCTTCATCGCGGCGAGGCGCAGGGCTTCGCGGGCGATTTCTTCGTTTACGCCGTCCAGTTCGAACATCACGCGACCGGGCTTGACCTTGCATGCCCAGTAATCGACGGAGCCCTTACCTTTACCCATCCGCACTTCGGTCGGCTTGGAGGTCACCGGGGTATCCGGGAAGATCCGGATCCAGACACGGCCCTGACGTTTCATGTGGCGGGTCATCGCGCGGCGTGCCGCTTCGATCTGACGTGCCGTCACACGCTCGGGCTGAAGGGCCTTGAGGCCGAACGTCCCGAAGTTGAGGTCAGAACCGCCCTTGGCGAGACCGCTGATGCGGCCTTTGTGCTGCTTGCGGTATTTTGTACGCTTAGGTTGAAGCATCTTTCTCTCTCCTTAGCGGCGGCCACCGGCGCCACGCGGGGCCGGACCGTCCTGGAGTTCCTGTGCCTTACGTTCACGCGCGGAGGGATCATGTTCCATGATCTCGCCTTTGAAGATCCAGGTCTTGATCCCGATGATCCCGTAGGCGGTTTGCGCCTCGACGTGAGCGTAATCGATGTCCGCACGCAGGGTGTGCAGCGGCACGCGGCCTTCACGGTACCATTCGGTACGCGCGATTTCCGCACCGCCGAGACGACCGGCGAGGTTCACACGGATGCCGAGGGCGCCCATGCGCATCGCGTTCTGCACCGCACGCTTCATCGCGCGACGGAAGGACACACGACGCTCAAGCTGCTGCGCGATGGATTCACCCACCAGCGCGGCGTCGAGTTCCGGCTTGCGCACTTCGACGATGTTCAGGTGAAGCTCGCTGTCGGTCATGTTGGCGATCTTCTTGCGCAGCGTTTCGATGTCTGCGCCTTTCTTGCCAATGATGACACCCGGACGGGCCGTGTGGATCGTGACGCGGCACTTCTTGTGCGGACGTTCGATGATCACGCGGGCGATACCGGCCTGCTTGCATTCATCCTTGATGAAATCACGGATCTTCAGGTCTTCGAGCAGAAGATCGCCGTAATCTTTCGTGTCGGCATACCAGCGGCTGTCCCAGGTGCGGTTGACCTGAAGGCGCATGCCAATCGGATTGACTTTGTTACCCATTAGGCTTGCTCCTCAACTTGACGCACCTTGATGGTGATCTCGGAAAACGGCTTGACGATCTTGCCGAACCGGCCACGGGCACGCGGACGACCGCGCTTCATGGTCATGTTCTTGCCAACATAGGCTTCGGCGACGATCAGCTCGTCCACGTCCAGGTTGTGGTTGTTCTCGGCGTTCGCGATGGCGGACTGCAGGCACTTGCGCACGTCCTCGGCGATCCGCTTTTTCGAGAAGGTCAGATCGGTCAGGGCGCGATCGACTTTCTTGCCACGGATCATCGCGGCGACCAGATTCAGCTTTTGCGGGGACGTACGGAGCATGCGCAGTTTTGCCATTGCTTCGTTATCGGCCACGCGGCGGGGATTCTTGTCCTTGCTCATGGCTTATTTCCGCTTCGCTTTTTTGTCAGCGGCGTGACCGTAATAGGTCCGGGTCGGCGAATACTCACCGAACTTCTGACCAATCATGTCTTCCGTGACGTTGACAGGAACGTGTTTCTTGCCGTTGTAGACGCCAAACGTCAGGCCCACGAACTGGGGCAGGATCGTCGAGCGGCGCGACCAGATCTTGATGACTTCGTGACGGCTGCCTTCGCGGGCCGCCTCGGCCTTTTTCAACACGTAAGCGTCGACAAAAGGACCTTTCCAAACAGAGCGAGACATGTCTTAGCGCCCTTTCTTCTTGGCGTGCCGCGAGCGGATGATCAGCTTGCTGGACGCTTTGTTCTTGTTCCGGGTCTTGGCACCTTTGGTCGGTTTGCCCCAAGGGGTAACCGGGTGACGACCACCAGAGGTACGACCTTCACCACCACCGTGAGGGTGGTCGATCGGGTTCATAACGACACCACGCACAGAGGGGCGGATGCCCTTGTGGCGCATGCGGCCGGCTTTACCGTAGTTCTGGTTGCTGTTGTCGGGGTTCGAAACCGCACCGACAGTTGCCATGCATTCCTGACGGACCATGCGCAATTCGCCCGAGGAGAGGCGGATCTGGGCGTAGCCACCGTCACGGCCGACGAACTGGGCATAGGTGCCCGCGGCGCGTGCGATCTGACCACCCTTGCCGGGCTTCATCTCGATGTTGTGCACGATGGTACCGATCGGCATGCCCGAGAACGGCATCGCGTTACCCGGCTTGATGTCGACCTTGGTGCCCGCGACGACCTTGTCGCCGACTGCCAGGCGCTGCGGCGCGAGGATATAGGCCTGCTCGCCGTCTTCGTACTGGATCAGGGCAATGAACGCGGTCCGGTTCGGGTCATATTCGATCCGTGCAACGACGGCCGATACGTCGAACTTGTTCCGCTTGAAATCTACAACGCGATAGAGGCGCTTTGCCCCACCACCGCGGCGACGCGATGTAATACGTCCGGTGTTGTTCCGGCCGCCCGACTTCGTCAGACCCTCGGTGAGGGATTTGACGGGGCGTCCTTTCCACAGCTCCGAACGGTCGATCAGCACCAGCCCGCGCTGGCCCGGCGTCGTCGGCTTATACGACTTAAGTGCCATGCTTTCTGTCTTCCGTTTAGCAAACGCTGCCGTCGTTTCCCGCGCGGGGACGTAAGGCAGCTATGTATTGGGTACTTGCCGGACGGTTGGAATTGGCCGCCGCTGACAGACTACCCTATGTTACAGGGCCCCGAAGGTCCCCAGGTTCAATAAGCACAAGACCCCGGAACGAATCCCGGGGCCGCATGATTGGGTGCGTCTAGCAGGGATGGGTGGGGGTGGCAAGGGGAAGAAGGACTGCAAATGTCGCCTTGCTTCTCTGGTTGAGGGTTAGGATCGTGGACCTCTTTTGGGACCGAGGCGAGCCCCTCCTCAAACAACGCAAAAGCCCCCCGCCATCCGGCGAGGGGCTTTCTCATTTCTAACGCTCGGCAGGGTCTCCCCTGCCCTCACGATCAGAGACCGGTGGTCACGTCGATCGTGTTGCCCTCTTCGAGGGTCACGTAGGCTTTCTTGACGTCTTTCCGGCGGCCGAGCTGGCCGCGGAAACGTTTGGCCTTGCCTTTGGTGATGGTCGTGTTGACGGCCTTCACCTTGACACCAAAGAGAGCCTCGACGGCCTCTTTGATCTGCGGCTTGTTGCTGTCGATCGACACTTCGAAGACAACCGCGTTGGCGTCGGACGCCATCGTTGCTTTCTCGGTGATGACCGGCTTGCGGATCACGTCGTAATGTTCTGCCTTGGCACTCATTTCAGTCGAGCCTCCAGTGCTTCGACACCCGCCTTGGTGATCACGAGCGTATCACGCTTGAGGATGTCATATACGTTGGCGCCCATCGTCGGAAGGATGTCCAGACCTTCGATGTTGCGGGCCGCCTTGGCGAAACCTTCGTTGACCGACGCGCCGTCGATGATCAGCGCGCGCTTCCAACCAAGGCTGGCGATCTGCTTGGCCAGTGCACCGGTCTTGCCTTCGGCTTCGGCGGATTCGATCACGACCAGCTCGCCGGCTTTCGCCTTGGCGCTCAGTGCGTGACGCAGGCCCAGCTTGCGGAACTTCTTGGGCAGGTCATGCCCATGGCTGCGCGGGGTCGGGCCCTTGTAGATACCACCTTTACGGAAGATCGGCGCGTTACGGTCACCGTGGCGAGCGCCGCCGGTACCCTTCTGGCGATAGATCTTCTTGGTCGAATAGCTGGTTTCCGAGCGGGTCTTGACCTTGTGGGTGCCCTGCTGCGCGTTGTTACGTTGCCAGCGGACCACACGGTGCAGGATGTCGGCACGCGGTTCCAGGCCGAAGAGAGCTTCGTCCAGGTCCACGCTGCCGGCGGCGCCGCCGTCCAGTTTGATGACGTCGAGTTTCATTCTTCGCCTTCCTTCTTCTCGGCCGCGCCATCTTCTGCCTTATCGGCTTCGATGTCGGCTTCGGCTGCTTTCAGCGCCTCGGCTTCTGCTGCGGCTTGCTCTTCGGCCAGACGCTTCGCTTCGGCTTCCGCCTCGGCTGCTGCGGCTGCGGCGGCTTCCTCGGCTGCTTTCGCGGCTTCTTCAGCGGCGGACTTCAGCGCGGCGGGCAGAATGGCGTTCTCGGGGAACGGCTTCTTGACCGCGTCCTTGACGGTGACCCAGCCACCCTTGGAACCCGGCACGGCGCCCTTGACCATGATCAGACCACGCTCGGCGTCGGTTTTCACGACTTCGAGGTTCTGCGTGGTGACGCGCACGGCGCCCATGTGACCGGCCATCTTCTTGCCTTTGAAGACTTTGCCCGGATCCTGACACTGACCGGTGGAGCCGTGCGAACGGTGCGAAATCGACACACCGTGCGAGGCCCGCAGACCGCCGAAGTTGTGCCGCTTCATGGCACCGGCAAAACCTTTACCGATCGAGGTGCCGGCGACATCGACGTACTGACCTGCGAAGTAGTGGTCAGCCGTGATTTCCTCACCGACGTTGATCAGGTTGTCGGGATCGACGCGGAATTCCGCGACCTTCCGCTTGGGTTCAACCTTGGCGGCGGCAAAGTGACCGCGCATCGCCTGCGAAACCCGCTTGGCTTTGGACGTACCTGCGCCGAGCTGAACGGCAGTGTAGCCATCCTTGTCAGCGGTACGCTGGGCGACGACCTGAAGCTTGTCCAGTTGAAGAACGGTCACAGGGATCTGCTTGCCATCTTCCATGAACAGCCGGGTCATGCCGACTTTTTTTGCGATAATACCAGAGCGCAACATGTTTCTTGCCCTCCTCGCTTACGATTGCAGCTTGATCTCGACATCCACGCCAGCGGCGAGGTCGAGCTTCATCAGCGCGTCCACGGTCTGGGGGGTCGGATCGACGATATCCAGCAGACGCTTGTGCGTGCGGATTTCGAACTGGTCACGGGATTTCTTGTCTACGTGTGGGCCACGCAGAACGGTGAATTTCTCGATCTTGTTCGGCAGCGGAATGGGCCCGCGCACATTGGCGCCGGTCCGCTTGGCGGTGTTGACGATCTCTTGTGTGGACGCGTCCAGCACACGATAGTCAAACGCCTTGAGCCGAATGCGGATGTTTTGGCTTTGGATGGCCATTTAGCAATCCCCTTCAAGGGCTTTTCAAGTTGAGAGGAGGAACGACGACCACCGCCGCCCCTCATCGAACCAATTTTTGGGTCCGGGCGTCACCGCCCGAAATTCAGCAGATGGAAAAGGCCGGCCTGGCTTTCAAGCCGACATTTTCCATTTTTGCGCTTCCTTGCGAAAGCCCTGCCGATTTACTCGACGATTTTCGACACCACGCCGGCGCCGACGGTGCGGCCGCCTTCGCGGATGGCGAAGCGGAGGCCCTGCT
>JAAEZD010000008.1:0-210799 GCA_018223035.1 Paracoccaceae bacterium | reverse complement strand
GGGACTATGGACATAAACGCGCTCGTAATAAGCGGATCGGACCCGGGGGCGGTACCCGGCGGCTCCACCAAACATCCTTCATTTGGGGATCATGGGGCCGAAACAGGATCGACGAACGTCTAAAGGGGTTAGCTTTGTCCCGGCTGTCTGCCACCGTTATCGGCGAAACAAGTACAATTGCAAATGACAATCGTGCTCCGGTCGCCGTTGCTGCGTAAGCAGTAACAAGACCGAAACTTAAGCCCTTGCGCCTAGCAGCGTAAGGCGGGGTTCGCAGGCGCCTGGCAACAGAAGCCTGCACTTTCCTCCCCCACATTCCAGAAAGACACGGCGGGGATCGCTGGCAATTGCTCACCCCGCTACAGACCTGTAACAAGGCGTTTCGAACAGATTCTGCTTTTAACAACTGCCGCTATGCTACTGAAATCCCTATAGTTGAATTTCTCCACAGACCGGCCTTTCGTTTCTCTCAGAATCTTATATGTTTGAGTTACTTTGTTCAGGACACGCTCAATGGCGCACGGAATAGACTATGGAAACCTGATGCACACCGCGATGCGCGGACTGATAAAAACAGTCCTTGCCAAGGTGGCGGACCTCGGCGAACTGCCCGGCCAGCATCATTTTTTCATAACCTTTGACACGTCTCACCCGGATGCGGAACTGGCAGACTGGCTGGCCGATCGCTACCCCGGCGAGATGACGGTCGTCGTGCAGCACTGGTTCGACAATCTGGACGTGGGTGATGACGGATTCGCAGTGACGCTAAATTTCGGCAACCAGCCCGAACCGCTTTACATTCCCTATGACGCGATCAAGACGTTCGTCGATCCGTCAGTGGAATTCGGCCTGCGCTTTGAATCGCCCGAGGACGAGGAGATCGACGAGGACGATCTTCCGCCCGAGCCGATCAATACCGATCATGCCCGTGAAAAACCTGAAGAATCCGAGAAATCGGATGCCGAGATCGTCTCGCTCGACAGCTTCCGCAAGCACTGAACTTCGGCGTTCTACTGCCGTTTGAGATGCGTGCTGACTGCCGGTTTGGCGTCTTCGCTGTTCAGCCTGCTGAATTCAAGATCCAGCCCGCCCTCGGCCAGCGACCTGTCGAACTGCTGGATTTCATAACCGCCATCTGCCGTCACATAGAGTGAAAACATGGTCAGCGTGTCGTCGACGATCCGTGCCCAGACATAGGGAAGCCCCTTCATCGGATCGAGCTGGACCTCGTGGCCAAAGACGTTCTTGGTCATCGCCGCCGCATAAACCCCGTCGCGGTCGCTCGGCTGGAACTCGATGTGATAGGATTTCTGCGTAGCCTTGTCGCTGCGAAACGTGGTCGAACTCCAGTCGATGGAAAAGCCTTCCTTGGTCTCGCGGATCGCAACACTCATGTCCCGGTCGACCAGGGAACCGTCATAGGTCTCCACCTCGGCCGAGCCGGAATAGTCGCCTACAAACGGGGTGATAGCAGATTCCGCCATCGCGGCAGTGGCAAGGAAGGCGGTCGCGAAACTGGCCAGCAGGCTTACGGCAATCGGGCGCATGTCGGGGATCCTGTTCTGGAAAGCCATCATAATCCTTCAACATAGATAGATTATGCACCGGTACAATGCCTGCAAGTCGGCCATTCTCCTGTACCCGATCACATCTTGGCCATATGGTCTGGCCGAGCTCAGCAATTGCGTCACGGGCACCGTCCCGCTAAAGCGCAAGGCAAGACATGCAAGACGGAGAGAGAGATGTCCGATACCCGCACCGAAACCGACAGTTTTGGCCCGCTCGAAGTCCCGGCGGACAAGTACTGGGGTGCCCAGACCCAACGCTCGATCATGAATTTCCCGATCGGCTGGGAAAAACAGCCCGTACCGATCATCCGCGCCCTTGGCGTGGTGAAAAAAGCCTGCGCGATGGCGAACAAGGACTCCGGCGCACTTGATGCGAAACTGGCCGATGCGATCATCGCCGCCGCGGGCGAGGTCATCGACGGCAAGTTCGACGACAACTTTCCGCTCGTCGTCTGGCAGACCGGTTCGGGCACGCAGTCGAACATGAACGCGAACGAGGTGATCTCGAACCGCGCGATTGAAATGCTGGGTGGCAAGCTGGCCTCAAAGGACCCTGTCCACCCGAACGATCACTGCAACATGGGCCAGTCGTCGAACGACACCTTCCCCACCGCCATGCACGTGGCCATCGGGATGCAGGCCCGTGACGTCCTGCTGCCGGGTCTGAAAAAGCTGCACGAGGCGCTTGTCGCGAAATCGGACTCCTTCAAGGACATCATCAAGATCGGCCGCACCCACACGCAGGATGCAACGCCGCTCACGCTGGGACAGGAATTTTCCGGCTATGCCCATCAGGTCGCCAAGGGGATCGAACGGGTCGAGGCCTGCTTGCCCGACATCTACGAACTGGCGCAGGGCGGCACCGCCGTCGGCACCGGTCTGAACACGAAAAAGGGCTGGGGCGAAACCGTCGCCGCGAACATGGCCGAGATCACCGGGCTGCCCTTTGTCACCGCGCCCAACAAGTTCGAGGCACTGGCGGCCCATGACGCGATGGTCATGTTCTCGGGCGCGCTCAAGACGGTCGCCGCCTCTCTCTTCAAGATCGCCAACGACATCCGCCTGCTGGGCTCCGGCCCGCGTTCCGGTCTGGGCGAGCTGATCCTGCCCGAGAATGAGCCCGGCTCCTCGATCATGCCCGGCAAGGTCAACCCGACACAGGCCGAGGCGCTGACCATGGTTTGTGCCCATGTGATGGGCAATGACGCGGCTGTCGGCATGGCGGGCTCGCAAGGTCACTTCGAACTCAACGTCTACAACCCGATGATGAGCTATAACGTGCTGCAATCCATGCAGCTTCTGGGCGACAGCGCCTCGGCCTTCACCGACAACATGGTGGTCGGCATCGAAGCGAACGAGGCCCGAATTGAAAAGCTGATGAAGGAATCGTTGATGCTGGTCACGGCGCTGGCCCCGACCATCGGCTATGACAATGCCACCAAGGTCGCCAAGACCGCGCATAAGAACGGCACGACCCTGCGCGAAGAAGCCATCGCGCTCGGCTTCGTGGACGAGGAAACCTTTGACCGCGTCGTCCGCCCCGAGGACATGATCGGCCCCAAGGACTGATCCCGGTCACATGACACATCACGGGCGGCCCCTTTGGCCGCCCGTTTTGATTCCTGCCCGCGCTTTCACCCGCGCATTCGTGATCCAGCCGGGTTTGGCAATCCGCACCGCTTGCGCCAGATTACGCCCATGATCACAAGACGCTCGCTCCTCGCCGCCTCGACGGCCATGCTCGCCACCGGCGCTCTGACGGGCCGCGCGCGAGCGCAATCGCTTTCCGATCTCGAAACCGCTGGCGACAGGTTCGACCAGATGCATTCGCTGCAGGTGATGCAAAGCGATAAGATCCTCTTTGAACGCGCCTTTCGCGGTCCCGGGCTGGACCGGCTTGCAAATATCAAAAGCTGCTCCAAGAGCATCGTGGCCTTGCTGTTGGGCAATGCCATCGACAAAGGCGCGGTGGCGGGTGTCGAGGCGACACTGGGTGAGGTCGCGGCCGCGCTGATCCCTGCCGGGGCCGATCCGCGCGTGGCCGAGATCACGCTTGAAGACCTCGTGACCCTGCGCGCCGGGCTTGAACGCACGTCGGGCGCGAATTACGGCGAATGGGTTTCTTCGCGGAACTGGGTGGCCAATGCCCTCTCTCGCCCCATGGTGGCCCGGCCCGGTGGGCGGATGCTCTATTCCACAGGATCGACCCATGTGCTGGGCGCGGCGCTTGCGGAGGCCACCGGCGACAGCCTTCTCGCGCAGGCCCGTGCAACGCTTGGTCGTCCGCTTGGCATCGACATCCCGCCCTGGACCCGGGACCCGCAGGGTTACTATCTCGGCGGCAACGAAATGGCGCTGACGCCGCGCGCGATGCTGCGCATCGCGCAGGTCATGCGCGACGGTGGCCGATACAACGGGGCGCAGGTCATCCCGAAAAGCTGGATGCAGGCCAGCCTGCGGGCCCGCACCCGGTCGCCCTTCTCTGGCATGGGATACGGCTATGGCTGGTTCCTCACCGACACGGGCTATGTGCTGGCGCGCGGTTATGGCGGTCAGGTGATCGCCGCCCATCCCAAGCGTGGGCTTGCGGTCGCGCTGACCTCCGATCCGCTGCGCCCTGCCCGTTCCGGCGGATATTTCGGCGATATCGAGGCCCTGCTGAACGGGCCGATCCTTGCTCTTGCATGAAAGCGCTGGCAGAGTGAGCGCATGAGCAACGTCGTCAATCTCAACCAGTTCCGCAAGACCAAGGCCCGCAAGGAACAGAAACAGCGGGCCGAAGAAAATGTGGCAAAGCACGGCCGGACCAAGGCCGAGCGGCAGGCCGAGGCCGATGCCAGCGAACGTGCGACGCGGCTGCTCGAAGATCACCGGCGGGAAACGGACGAAAGCGCCGACGAATGAACAACCGCCCGGTCAAGCGCTCGCTGACCCTGAAAGGCCACCGCACAAGCGTCTCGCTCGAGGACGATTTCTGGTCCGCCTTTCGCGAAATTGCCGCCGCCGAGGACAAGCCGATCAACCTGCTGGCCGCCGAGATCGATGCCGAACGCGGGGTCGATTGCGGGCTGGCCTCCGCGATCCGGCTCTACGTGCTGCGTCATTTCCGGAGCCGCGCTTAACCCGATCTTTACGTGCCGCGTGCCACCACGGAGAGATGAGCGAGACTTTGATTCAAATCGATGCGGATCGCTGGATTCTCCAGTTGTTCAGCTCGCAGACCGCCTGCGAGGGCGGCGTGGTACGGCGACGCACGCGGGATGTGAAACGCTTCGTCGGGCTGGACCGGCTGCGCCACGAAATCGACCGGCGCGGATATCGGGCGGTCGAAAACGGCGGCCATATCGTGATTTTCTGCAATACCGAGCCGATCACCCGGCTCTGACCCATAGGAGGTCCAAATTTCTGACCCAGAAATTTGCCAAGAAAATACTATTTTGTTCGGTCCGACCCGCGCCGCGTCAGCTTCAGTCGGATCCCATCCCGCGCCCGCACCGTCAGATGCGCCACTGGCACGGGCTGTTCTTGCCCAATGACCTCGAAACGAAATTCCCGCACCAGCATCGACAGGATCAGCGGGCCTTCCATCATCGCAAAGCCCGCTCCCGGACAGACCCTCGCCCCGGCCGAAAAGGGAATAAAGGCCTCGCGCTGGCACTGCCGTCCGTTCTCCCCGTGCCAGCGCGCCGGATCGAACCCGTTGGGGTTGTCCCACAGCCGCTCGTGCCGGTGCAGGTGCCACGGGCTGAGCACGATCTGCGCGCCGGTCGGTACGTCGCGCCCGCGCATCTCATGCGGACAGGATGCCTCGCGCACCATCATCGGCACCGGCGGGTACAGACGCAGCGCCTCGCGGAACACGTCCCGCGACAGTCTGAGCGCATTGATCGCGGCGAAACCTTCGCCCATGCCCCCAGCCTCTTGTGCCACCCGCTCCTGCCAGTCAGGATAAAGCGCGAGCAGATAAAGCGACCAGGCAAGCGCCGAGGCGCTGGTTTCATGCCCGGCGAGGAAAAAGATCGCAACCTGATCGACCATTTCCTCGCGTGAGAAGCACTGCCCGGTCTCCGGGTCGGGCGTGGTCATGATCTTGGTCGCAAGGTCATAGGGCGCACGGCCCTCGCGGATTTCGGCCTCGCGTGCAGCCACCAGCGCCGCGATCAATGCCCTGATCTCCCGCGCCGCCTGCCGGGTCGCGCGGCGATGCAAACGCGGCACCCAAGTCGGCAGAGGCACAAAGGCGGCAAGGTTCAGGATCGGCTGGCTGCGCTGGTAGGCGCGAAAACGATCGAACACCTGCGCGGCGATCTCGTGGTCGATCGGGATCGAGAAAAGCGTCCGAAAGATCACATCCGCTGCCGCATGGCTGGTGACCGCCTCGATCTCGGTCTCGCCCGGTTGCAGACGTGCGACTGCCGCCCGCGCCGCATCTTGCATCGCCGGAAAGGTATCGCGCAGCCTGCCGCCTTCAAAGGCCGGATCAATAATGCGCCGCTGCCGCTTCCATGTCTCACCATTGCTCAGAAAGACCGAATTGCCCAGCAAGGGCCGCAGTCCTTCGCCGATCCGGTCCGATTTCGGAAAATCCCCGGGCCGTTCTTTTAGCACCATCCGCACCAGTTCCGGCTGGTTTACCAGATACGACCGGAAAAACGGCGTGCGGAACTCGGCCATCCAGGCGCGGTAGAGCTTTGCCGGTTGCGCCGAGAGGATGTCACGCCGGAACAGGCGCAGATAGCGCCAGAGCGAAACCTTGTCGGCACGCGAAGCGGGTTTCGGCGGCATCATGGACCGGACACCGATCGATAGCCCGAGACCGGCGTTTCGATGCGCGAGGCCGAAGGCGCGCGCCCGGCGAACCGCGTCGCCAGTCGCTGAGGACCGGCGGTGATGCGGAAGTAATCATAGTCCCCCGGACGGTCGAAGGCGCAGAGATACTGGAAGTGCAGCCGAAAGAACCGCCAGCGCAGCTCTCTCCATCTCTCGGGGCTGAGCGTCTGGGTGAAAGCGGCTGAAATCACCAGCGGTCCGCGTCTGCCGGGTGGCGCCACCCCGCTCACCGCCACCGGGTCGCACAAGGCAAAGGCGCAGCCATCGCCGGGGGCCGTCACATCCACCCATGTCACCCGTTCCGAGGCCGAGAGATCGCGGAGATCCCGGCGCAGCCGGTCTGCGGCGGGCAGGAAAGACATCATCGGCACCACATGCCCAAGCGACAGGAAGGACAGCGCCGGGCCGTTGTACGGCACGCGGCCCGCGCGCAAGAGGTCCGCAAGGATCGACACCGCCAGATGCGCGCCGGAGGAATGGCCGACAACCAGAACCTCCTCCGCCCCGCCCTGCAACGCCTCTGCGATGGTATTCCCCATCTCCGCCATGCGCTCTTCCAGCTCGGCCGGATTGGCACCGCGCCAGCGTGCTGAAAACGCATAGTCGTGCATGAGGTAATAGGCGAAATACCGGCCATCGCGTTTCTTGAACCAGCGCAGGATCAGCCCCGCTACCAAAAACGCGGGCAATGCGGCCAGCACTCCGGCGTAAGGGGCAATCAGATAAAACACCCCCAGCCCCGCCAGCACGGCCACCAGCGCCTGTACCAGCAGAAAGCCAACCGGGTAGAGAGCCGCGATCACCGGCCCTTTCCGAAGCCGCATCATCCGCCACAGAGCACCGGTCGAAAGATAAACCCATGCCGTGCGCGCCAGTTGCAGATAGGTGCCGGGGATCGACCTGGTCATGCTGTCGCGCACGATGTCGGACCAGACCAGCACCTCGACATCGGCACTGACCGCCGCGCCCTCGATACTCGCCGCGACGTGCCAGCCGTAGGCACCGCCCGTCTGCTTGGGGCTCAGGGCAAGCTCGTAACCCGAAATCGCCGCCTGTGCCGCGCCCTCCTTGCGGTAAAGCTCGCGGTAGCGGCGCGGGTGGATCGGGTCGTAGCCGGGGACGTAGAACACGCGCCGATGCCGCACCTGATCCGCGCCGGAATTAGACTGCTCGGGCGTCACCTGTTCTTCGGCCATTCTGTCCCCATCTTACTGCCCGAAAGCTTAACGGGGAATTTCCCCGAGCGTAAGATGTCAGCCCAGTGTCGCAAGCGAGGGGAAGGTTTCGAGCAACCACCACGAGAACATGCTGAACGCTCCGGTCACCAGCGCCAGCCCGACGAGGATCAGAAGACCGCCCATCACCTTTTCGATCAGGCCCATGTGGCGTTTCAGCCGGTTCATCACCACCATGGAGCGGGTCAGGAACATCGCCGCCAGCAGGAAAGGAATGCCAAGCCCGGCCGCATAGATACCCAAAAGCACCGTTCCCCGCGTCAGAGAGGCCTCTGAAGCGGCGAGAGACAGGATCGCGCCAAGCTGCGGGCCGATGCAGGGGGTCCAGCCAAAGGCAAAGGCCAAGCCGAGGATATAGGCGCCGAACGACGACCCGCCCGCGTCCCCCGCATCCATGCGGGCCTCGCGGTCGAGGAAAGGAATGCGAAAGACGTTCAGGAAATGCAGGCCAAAGATGATGACCACGACACCGGAGATCCGCGCGAACAGCTCCTGGTTCTTCAGGAAGAACGCCCCAAATGCCGAGGCTGTGAAGCCGAGCAGCAGGAAGACAGTACTGAGGCCCAGAACAAAGAACAGCGCCGCGATGATCGCCTTGCGCCGCCCGGCCCGGTCATCCTGCATATCGTTCAGCGTCACGCCGCTCATATAGGCAAGATACGGCGGAACGATCGGCAGCACGCAGGGCGACAGAAAGCTGATGATACCGGCGACGAGTGCCACGATCATCGCGGGCGCAAGGCCTGCATCTATGATTTCAATTCCGAACATATACATCGTCTTAGGGCATTCACCCGACCGGGTCACGCCCCCTCCCCATGGCAGATGGTCACATCCCTGTGGACAGGCTGAAACATCGCGATTATCTCGAAGGCATGACTGAGATCGCCGATACGCTGGACGCCAACGGGCTGCTTTGCCCCCTGCCCGTCCTCAAGGCCCGCAAGCGCCTGCAACCACTCGCGCCGGGTGCCGTTCTGAAAGTGCTTGCCGACGATCCGGCCGCGATCATCGACATGCCGCATTTCTGCGCCGAGGCAGGTCACGCGCTGATCTCGCAAGAGGAGCAGGACGGTCAGCAGATCTACCTCATCCGCAAGGGCGGTTAGGAACCCTGGAAGACTGAGAACAACAGCGGCAAAGAAAAACCCCGGCACATCGGCCGGGGTTTTCCGTTTTTCAGAACTGTTGCCCGGGTCAGCTGCCCAGCGACCACCAGCCGCGCCGCTTGGGCTTGTTCGGCTCATCCTTTTCCGGCTCGGAATCGCCGTTGGCAGTAACCGGTTCCGGCTCTTTGGACGTCTCGGCCACAGGAGCCGGGCTGGCCGTCTTGGTCTCGGGCGCAGCAGCAGGCTCTGGCACGGTCTCCGTCTCTGGGGCCGCCTCGACCGCCGGCTCGGGTTTTTCTTCGGAAACCGGCTTGGGTTGTTCCTCTGGCGCAGGCGATTGCGGCTCGGCGGGGGTTTCCGCCACCGGTTCTTCCGCAGGGGCCTCGGCTACAGGTTCCGCCGCCGCGTCTTCCGCCACCGGTGCTTCGGCCTCGGCCTCAACAGGTGCCGCTTTCTTGCGGGACCGGCTGCGCTTGGGCTTGGGCTTTTCCTGAAGCGCTTCGGCTTCGGTCACGTCTTCCGATACGCTCGCATCGGCGCTGGCGGTTTCCTCGGCAGCCGTCTCCGTTTCCTTCGGCTTTGAGCGGGATCTGGACCGGCTGCGCGACCGCGTTTTCGGCTTGGGCTTATCCTCGGTCTCGGTTTCGGCGTCAGCTTCGGCGGTTTCTACGCTCGCCTCTGCCGTGGCTTCAGCCATTGCAGGCTCGGGCTTATTTTCCTCACCTGACTGCTCTTCGGACTTGTCGCCCTCGGAATCGCCATTGTCGTTCGATTGGTCCTGACCGTTCGAATCGCCGTTGGACTTGCCGCCACGCCGCCGCCGACGACGACGCTTGCGCTTGGGCTTGTTCTCACCGTCCCCATTATCCGTCGGCGTGCTCTCCGCTGGCCCGGATACGGTATCCTCGTCTTCGCTCTCGCTTACGTCCTCGTCCGCGTCGATCTGGTCCATGATCGAGGTATCGACCGAAACCACCGGCGCCGCGACCGGGATCGCGCGGGTCGCTGTCTTGAACTTTTCAAGCGAGAAATCGGGGCTGACCAGATGCGGGTCGCCTTCGATGCGCACGGACAGACCATAGCGCGCCTCGATCTGCGCAATATGTTCGCGTTTCTGGTTCATCAGGAAGTTCGCAATCCCGACCGGGCACTTCACCAGCACCTCGCGCGAGCGGCGGCGCACGCCTTCTTCCTCGATCTGGCGCAGGATCGACAGCGCCATGTTGTCGTCCGAGCGGATGAGGCCGGTGCCGTGGCAGGCCGGGCAAGGCTGGGTCGTCGCCTCGATCATGCCGGGACGCAGACGCTGACGGCTCATCTCCATCAGGCCGAAACCGCTGATCCGGCCCACCTGGATGCGGGCGCGGTCGGTCTTCAGCTTGTCCTTCATCTTCTTTTCGACGGCGGCGTTGTTCTTGCGCTCGTCCATGTCGATAAAGTCGATGACGATGAGACCGGCAAGGTCGCGCAGGCGCAGCTGGCGGGCGACCTCTTCGGCGGCTTCAAGGTTGGTCTTGAGCGCGGTCTCCTCGATCGAGCCTTCCTTGGTGGCGCGGCCCGAGTTCACGTCAATGGCGACCAGCGCTTCGGTCACGCCGATCACGATGTAACCGCCGGATTTCAACTGAACGGTAGGGTTGAACATCCCGCCCAGATAGCTTTCGACCTGGTAGCGGGCGAAAAGCGGCATCTGCTCGTTATAGAGCTTCACGTTCTTCGCGTGGGACGGCATGATCATCTTCATGAAGTCCTTGGCGATGCGGTAGCCGCGCTCGCCCTCAACGAACACCTCGTCGATGTCGCGGTTATAGAGATCGCGGATCGACCGCTTGATCAGGTCACCCTCTTCGTAGATTCGGGCCGGCGCGATGGATTTCAGCGTCAGCTCGCGGATTTGCTCCCAGAGCCGTTGCAGGTATTCATAGTCGCGCTTGATCTCGGCCTTGGTCCGCTTGGCACCGGCGGTGCGCACGATCAGGCCCGCGCCGGTTGGCACGTCGATCTCGGCGGCGATTTCCTTGAGCTTCTTGCGGTCGGCAGCATTGGTAATCTTGCGCGAAATGCCACCGCCACGGGCGGTGTTCGGCATCAGCACGCAGTACCGGCCTGCAAGCGAGAGATAGGTGGTCAGCGCCGCGCCCTTGTTGCCGCGCTCTTCCTTGACGACCTGAACCAGCAGCACCTGCCGGACCTTGATGACTTCCTGGATCTTGTAGCGACGCGGACGCGGTTTGCGCACCGGGCGAAGATCTTCGGCGTCATCCTCTTCGGCAACGGATTCGATGGTGTCGTCCTTGTCCGCCGCGTCTGCGCCGTCCTCGTCATCGCCATCGTCATGCTGATCGTCGTCATGATCCGTATCGGGCTGATCGCTGTCTTCGGGTTCTTCGACCGGCGTTTCGGCGACGCGATCCATCGGCGAGGACCCTTCGGGCACCTCGCCCGCGGCATCCACCGCTTCCGCCATGTCATCGCTCAGGTCGATGGTCTCCATCCCGCTGATTTCGCCCTCGACCTCTTTGGTCTCAACGGCATCCTTCGGGGTGGTTTCCTCGCTTTTGGAGCGCGAACGCGAGCGGGATTTTCTTGACTTGGGCTTTGCGGCCTCGGCCTCGTCCTTGGCGCGCTGTGCCTCGGCATAGGCGCGTTCTTCCTCCATCAGGGCCTGACGGTCGGCGACGGGGATCTGGTAATAGTCCGGATGAATCTCGGAAAAGGCGAGGAAACCGTGCCGGTTACCGCCGTAATCGACAAAGGCCGCCTGAAGCGACGGTTCGACCCGTGTTACCTTTGCGAGGTATATGTTGCCAGCAAGCTGGCGTTTGTTTTCGGATTCAAAGTCGAACTCCTCAACCTTGTTTCCGTCGACCACCACAACGCGGGTTTCTTCCGCGTGGGTGGCATCGATAAGCATTTTCTTGGCCATGTGTCCTTGATGCACGACCGCAACCGCGCCCGACCTGGCGGACGAGCGCGTTTGGGGTGGTGTCTTGAAAGGGCGATTTTGGACGCGGCGCGGCAGGGTCTGGCGCCTGGCCTACCCGACTGATTGATCAGTGCTCGCTCGCGCGTCATCGCGGTTCTTCTCCGACAGGCCGGGATGTCCCGTTACCTGCCCATTCTTTCCTTCGCCGCTTTACTTGCAACGAAGGTACTCCACTGATCCTTGGAAGGATCAAATCAGCCTGCCGGGAAACTGGAGGGATTTTTGTCCAGCACCGCTTCCCAAGCAGCGAAACTCTCTCCGGTCCGCCGTGGAAACGCGCGAAACCGTTTGTCTACTTAATGCCATGACGCGGTGAAAGACAATGGTCAACTTGGTTAAGCGACCGCAAATACGGAAACACGCCTCTTGGTTGAGCAACGCCCCGCGCCCCAAACAGCGCGAGGCGGTCTCCGGCTAGAGCCCGTAGAGCGCACCGAACTTCGCTTCGAGATAGTCGAGAAGCGGTGCTTCGGAGACCGGCGCACCGGTCGCCTTTTCAATGACCTTGCGCGGTTCATACAGGCCGCCGTGGCGCTGGACGTTCTCGCGCAGCCAGCTCGTGGCCCCCAGCGTATCGCCCGCCGACAGCTGGTCGTCGAGCAGCGGCACCGCCTCGCGCAGCGCGTGATGCAGGCAGCCCGCGTAGACATTGCCAAGGCTATAGGTCGGGAAATAGCCGAACAGCCCCACCGACCAGTGCACATCCTGCAGGCAACCATTCGAAGGCCGGTCAACAGCATAGCCGAAATCGGCTTTGAACCGGTCGTTCCACTCGGCCTCGAGGTCGGCGACCTGCAGATCGCCCGACATCAGCGCCCGTTCCAGATCGAAACGCAGCATGATGTGAAGGTTGTACTGCACCTCATCGGATTCCGTGCGGATATAGCCGTTATGCACCCGGTTCACCGCGCCAAAGAACTCAGCCGCCGAACTGATGCCGATATTGCCGTAGACGTCGCGCATCTCTTCAAACAGCCAGCCGGTAAAGGCGCGCGAGCGGCCAAGCTGGTTCTCGTAGATCCGGCTCTGGCTTTCATGCACGCCCATCGAGGCTCCGTGTCCGATCGGGGTCAGCGCATAGGCATCGTCGATGCTTTGCTCATAGGCCGCATGTCCGACCTCGTGGATCGTCGAATAGATGCAGTTGAACGGGTCAGACGGGTTGGTGCGCGTGGTGATCCGCACGTCCATGCCGCTGCCCGAGCTGAACGGATGCACCGCCTTGTCCACGCGGCCCCGGTTCATGTCATAACCAAAGGTGCGGGCCAGTTTTCGGGCCAGACGCATCTGCACCTTTTCATCATACATCCCGGTAAGCCCCTTGGGCGCGGGCTTGTCCAGCACCGCCGCGCGCAGGTCTACCAGACGGGGACGCATCGCGTCGAACAGAGTGGCGATCTCGGCCCCGGTGATGCCCGGTTCGTAATCGTCGAGCATCGCGTCATAAAGCGTCCCACCCGCTGCCAGCGCCGCGCCTTCTTCGCGCTTGAGTTCAACAACGCGTTCCAGCACCGGCAGAAAGGCCGAAACGTCCTCGTCCGCCCGTGCCGCCGCCCATTTGCCCTGCGCTTCCGAGGTGACCTGCGCCAGTTCCTTGGCCAGTCGCGCGGGCACCTTGTTGGCCCGGTCAAAGGCCCGGCGGATTTCACGCAGCTGGGCCGCGCCCACTTCGTCCGGCGCCTCGGCCTTTTCCAGCCAGTCGCCGACCTCGAGTGCGGACCGGCGCGCATGCAGTACGGATTCGATCGCTGCCATCTCGGCCCCCCGCTGCGCGGCTGCGCCGCGCGGCATGACGGTTTCCTGATCCCAGCCCAGACGCCCGGCAATCTCGCCAAGCGCCGTGGTGTCGCGGGCATAGCTCATCAGGTCTTCAAATGCGCTCATTTCGCGCCTCCTTTGGAATTGCCCCGGATCGACGTGACCACCGGGTAGGCCGACAGGTAGCGCGCGCGCAGGATCAGGGACCAGAGAACGACCGCCATGAACTGGTGCAGAATCGCAACCTGCACCGGTGCGGCGTAAAGAACGGTCACGATGCCCAGCAACATCTGGATGATCAGCGCCGCAAACACCGCGTTAAAGGCGAACCGCGTCGCCGTGTGGGCGCTGCGCCGCCCGCGCAGCCAGACCACCACGCCAAAGGCAAACAGCAGGTAGCCGACGATGCGGTGGATGAACTGCACGAGCCCCGGGCTTTCGAAAAAGTTCCGCCACATCTGCGGTTCCGGGAAAGCATTTGGCGGAAAGAACTGCCCGGCCATCATCGGCCAGTCGTTATAGGTCCGGCCCGCGTCGATCCCCGCCACAAGCGCCCCGATCAGGATCTGCAGAAACGCGAAATGCAAAAGCCCGGTCGCCATGCCGAACTGTTTCGCTTCCTTGGCGCGGCGCGCCTGCATCAGGTCACGCTCGCTGCGGCCCAGCAGGTAAACATACCACGCGATGAACCCGAGGATCACGAAAGCAAGCCCCAGATGGATTGCGAGCCGGTAGCTCGCGACCGAGGTGATGCCCTCGCCCTGCGTTATACCCGAATACACCATCCACCAGCCGATCGCGCCCTGAAGCCCGCCCAGCGCGCCGATCAGCAGCAGCCGGCCGGTCCAGCCCGCCGGGATCTGGCGCGCGGCAAGAAAGCCGAGAAAGCCCAGCCCCCAGACAAGGCCAATCGCGCGGCCAAGCTGACGATGGCCCCATTCCCACCAGTAGATCTGTTTAAAGTCCGACAGCTCCATCCAGCTGTGCTGAATACGAAACTGGTCGATCTGCTGGTATTTCTCGAATTCCGATTGCCATTCGCCCTCGCTCATCGGTGGCAGGGCGCCAGAGACGGGGCGCCATTCGGTGATCGACAACCCGCTGTCGGTCAGCCGGGTCAGCCCGCCCACGGCGATCATCACCACGACCAGTGCAAACAGCACCATCAGCCATGCCCGGATGCCACGGCGCGCGCCGGTGCGGGTCTTGCCGCTGCTGGTCTTGTCGATCAGCCCGGTCTGGGCTTCGGGTCGCTTGTCGCCGGTTTCGGAAACTTCTTCGAAGATGCTGCGCTTTGAGCTCATCTTGTCCTCATGCGTCATTCGGGCCGGAACCTAAGCCGCAAGTGCCCAAGGGTCCAGCGCGATCAATCGCCGCGCTCTTTCCAGCGCACCATCTGCCGCATGATGCCATGCAACATGCGCACATCCACCTGCGTCAGTGGCATCCGCGACCAGAGATTGCGCAGGTTCATCTTCATCGAGGCGGCCTTGTGTTCGGGAAAGAAGAACCCCGCCTGCTCCAACCGCTCTTCAAAATGATCGCCCAGCGCCGCGATTTCGTGGCCTTCCGCCCAGTCGGTTTTGCCCAGCGGCGTCACCTCATGAGTGACCGCACCGCTCTGGCGCATCCACTCATAGCTCATCAACAACGTGCATTGCGCAAGGTTGAGCGAGGCGAATTCCGGGTTCACCGGCACCGAGATGATCGCATTGGCGCGCGCGATCTCTTCGTTTTCCATACCCGCACGTTCGGGGCCGAACAGAACGGCGACCTTTTCGCCCTCTGCGATCCGGCGCGCCGCTTCCTGCATCGCGCGTTCCGGACTGAACACCGGCTTGGTCAGCCCGCGTGGCCGGGCGGTGGTCGCCAACACATAGGTGCAATCGGCAAGCGCGTCGGGAAAGGTGTCGAATATCTGCGCCTCGTCCAGCAGGCGCCCTGCCCCGCTTGCCATCACCACGGCCTTTTCGTTCGGCCAGCCGTCACGTGGCGCGACGATCCGCATCCGGTCGAGCCCAAAGTTCCACATAGCCCGGGCGGCGGCACCGATATTCTCGCCCATCTGCGGGCGCACCAGCACGAATGATGGCTGCGGTTGGTCAGTTGGCATAAAGGGTTCCCGTAAAAGCTGGGCCGTCCTCTAGTCCCTGCCATGCATTTGGGCAACCCGTACAGGCGAAACCGGTTTGCATCACGGTGCGAATTCGCTAGACGAGGTCAATCACGAACCGAGGAATACGGCCATGACCGCGCCCGAGCAGCCGCAAATCTACCTGATCACCCCGCCCGCCTTTGAACTGAGCCATTTCCCCGACCAGCTTGCCGAAGTTCTGGACGAGGTCGAGATCGCCTGCGTCCGACTTGCCCTCGCCAGCCGCGACGAGGATGTTCTGGGCCGGGCAGCGGACGCGCTGCGCGAGGTCACCCATGCACGCGACGTGGCGCTGGTGATTTCCGATCACGTGGTTCTGGCCGAACGGCATGGTCTTGACGGTGTACACCTGAGCGACGCGGCCCGCTCGGTCCGTTCCGCGCGCAAGACGCTTGGGCCGGATGCAATTGTCGGCAGCTTCTGCGCCGCCTCACGCCACGATGGCATGACCGCGGGCGAAGCCGGGGCGGATTACGTCTGTTTCGGCCCGGTGGGCGAGACGACCCTGAATGACGGCACCCGCGCCGAGGCCGAGCTGTTTCAGTGGTGGTCGGAGATGATCGAAATCCCCGTGGTCGCCGAAGGCGCGCTGACCGATGAGCTGATGCGCAGCCTTGCGCCCGCCACCGATTTCTTTGGTATCGGCGACGAGATCTGGTCGAGCGATCAGCCCCTTGCCCGGCTGAACCAGCTCATCTCGGCGATGGGTTAAAGAAACACCCGTTCGACAAACCAATAGGTGCCGATCACCGCGATCACGCAGGAGGCTGGTACCGCGACCCGCGACCGGTACCACGGCTTGTCCCGGAACCAGAAGCCGACCAGCAGAAAGGCAATAGCGATCACTGTCAGCTGACCGATCTCGACGCCCACGTTGAACCCCAGAAGCGCGGGCACGAACTGCGCTTGCGGCAGACCGAATTCCGCCAGCACGCTGGCAAAGCCCAGCCCGTGCAACAGCCCAAAGCCGAACACGATCACGGGCCGCCAGCGGTGCAGCTTGCTGGTCAGGACGTTCTCGACCGCCACATAGGTGATCGAGGCCGCGATCAGCGGCTCGACAATCGATCCTGGCACAGACACCAGACCCAGCGCGCCCAGCGCCAGCGTGACCGTATGAGCAAGGGTAAAGGCGCTGATCTGCCAGAGCAACGGCCCCAGCCGGGTCGACAGAAAGAACAGCCCCAGCACGAACAGGATATGATCCAGCCCCTTGGGCAGGATATGATCGAACCCCACGGGGACGTAGGCGGTGAAAGCCTCGACCGGTCCACCGGCAAATCCACCCGCCACGGCAATGGCCTCGGTATAACCGCCCCCCTCGATGAAACCGGTATAGGGATCTTCGACCCCCTGCTGGCGCAACCCCAGATCACCCGACCCCACCGGCCAACCGACGATGATGGTCTGCGTCCCCTCCGGCAGATCCCCCGTCACCGTCAGGATCGAATTGCGCGCGTATTGCGGGTCTGCCACTTCTGGGACGTCGAACCCATCGGATGAGAGGATGACCGGCTCATCCCCGTCGGCCAGTACGGTGAGGGATGCAAGCCAGGCCTCGACCCAGGTCTGCGCCTCGGCCTCAAGCTCTTCTGGCGGCAACCGGCGCAGGGTCTCGAAACGCTCGGCCTCACTGGCGTTGTTGGTATCCTGCACCTCGTCCAGATCGATCCCGGCCAGAAACGCCTCAAGGTTCATGCGCAGTTCAAGCGTAAGCAGCCCGTCCTCGATAGTAAGATCACCAATGGTCGGCGTTACCTCGTGTGCGCCCCCAACCGAAGGCAGCATGAACCACAGGCTTGACAGGATCATCGCTAGGGTCAGTTTGATCCGGGTGAACAGCAAAGGTATTTCCATGTGTCGCGGCGTCCTGACCCTGTCGGTATTCATATGGCTTGTGTCGAGTTTTCAAACTCTTGCACATGAGTTCTGGATCGCACCAGAGGAATATCAAATCCAGCCCGGCGCGCCCCTTTCCGCCAATTTGCGAAACGGTCAGGAGTTCAAGGGCATCAATCTTCCCTATTTCAACCGGAACACCGAACGGTTCGAGATGATCCGCGAGGGTGACATCGAACCTGTCGCCACGCGCATGGGCAACATTCCAGCGCTTGAGACCATAGCCGATGAACCGGGCCTGCTTGTCCTCCTGCATGAAACCGCGCCTGCCACCCTGACTTACGACGACTGGGACACTTTCGCGCGCTTCATCGCGCATAAGGATTTTGGCGACATCGAATCCCGTCATACGGCGCGTGGTCTGCCCCGCGTAGGGTTCCGCGAGATCTACCGCCGATTTGCCAAGGCGCTGGTGGCCGTGGGTGACGGGAGCGGGTCGGATAGCGCGAGCGGAATGGAAACGGAATTCATCGCCCTCACCAACCCCTATACAAGCACGGATGAAACGATCACGGTCAGGCTGCTCTATCAGGATGCGCCGCGCAGGGATGCGCAGGTCGAGGTGTTCGACAAGGCCCCCGATGACACCGTCACGATCACCTACCAGCGGACCGATGAGAACGGCGAGCTCACGGTGCCGCTGACCCCCGGTCATCGCTACCTGCTGGACGCCGTGGTACTGAGGGAAGCGCCGCAGGGATCGGAGGCGGTGTGGGAATCGCTCTGGGCGGCGTTAACCTTTGCGCGCCCCTGATACGGCTCTGCCTTGCCAGTGGCCCTGATTATGGGCAGAAGGCAAATCATGAAACAAACCGCGCCAAGTGACATCCTCTGCATCGGCAGCGTCCTCTGGGACGTGATCGGTCGCGCCGCAAGCCATATGCGGCAGGGTTCCGACGTGCCGGGCCGCATCACCCGCCTGCCCGGCGGTGTCGCGATGAACATCGCCATGACGCTGGCGCGGTTCGGCCTGCGCCCGGTCCTGCTCAGCGCCATCGGAAGAGACCCTGAAGGGGACGAGCTGATCGACGCCTGCCGCAAGCTGGGCATGGAAACGGTGCATGTCTACCGGTCCGAGGATCTGCCGACTGATCGCTATATGGCCGTCGAAGGCGCGAATGGGCTGATTGCGGCCATCGCCGACGCTCATTCTCTCGAAGAAGCCGGAGACAAGATCCTGCGTCCGCTAACCGGCGGCGCGCTCGGGTCCGAGGCGCAGCCCTATGAGGGCATCGTCGCGCTCGACGGCAACCTGACCAAGTCGCTGCTGGAAACCATCGCCCAGAGCCCGTCCTTTGCCCGCGCCGATCTGCGCGTGGCCCCGGCCTCTCCCGGCAAGGCGGAACGGCTGCTGCCTTTCCTTTCCTCCGGGCGTGCGACGCTTTACGTCAACCTCGAAGAAGCCGGCCTGCTGTGTCAGGACGAATTCTCCGATACCGAGGCCGCCGCCGCCGGGCTTCTGTCGCGTGGGGCGAACCGCGTGCTTGTCACCGATGGCGGACGCGCCGCGACCGAAGCCGATCAGGACCGGATGCTGACGCAGGTGCCGCCGCAGGTGCTGGTGACCCGGGTGACCGGCGCGGGCGATACATTCATGGCCGCCCATCTGGCGGCAGAACATGCGGGCGCGGATCGCGACGCGGCGCTGGAAAGCGCCCTGCGCGCCGCCGCCCGATACGTTTCAGGAGAAATGCCGCTGTGATCGACATCACCTATTCCGCCGAAGTCCAGAGTGCCCGCGACGCGGGTACGCCCATCGTCGCGCTCGAAAGCACGATCATCACCCATGGCATGCCCTATCCGCAGAATATCGAGGTCGCCGCCGAGGTCGAACAGGACATCCGCGACAGCGGCGCGACCCCCGCAACCATCGTTGTGCTCGAAGGCCGTCTGCATGTCGGCCTGGAGAAGGATCAGCTGGCCCGTCTGGGTCAGGCAAAAGACGTGGCCAAGCTCTCGCGTGCGGATATCGCCGCCTGTCTGGCCACCGGCGGCACCGGCGCGACCACTGTCGCTGCCACGATGATCGCCGCGCGGCTTGCGGGCATCGAGGTCTTTGCCACCGGCGGGATCGGCGGCGTCCATACCGGTGCCGAGCAGAGCTTTGACATCTCCGCCGACCTCCTAGAACTGGCCCAGACCCCCGTGACCGTCGTTGCCGCCGGACCGAAAGCGATCCTAGACATCCCCAAAACGCTCGAGGTGCTGGAAACGCAGGGCGTGCCGGTGATCTGCTACGGACAGGACAGCCTGCCCGCTTTCTGGTCCGCCAGCTCTCCCCATGCCGCGCCGCTGCGCATGGATGATCCCGAAACCATCGCACGCGCGCATTTCCTGCGCGGGCAGATGGACCTTCCCGGCGGCCAGCTTGTCGCCAATCCGATCCTTGCAGAGGATGAAATTCCCGCCAGCGAACTGGCCCCCGTCATCGCACAGGCGCAGGCAGAGGCCGACGAACAGGGCGTCGCGGGCAAGGCGATCACGCCCTTCCTGTTACAGCGCATTTTCGAGATCACAAAGGGCCGTTCGCTCACCGCAAATATCGCTCTGGTGCGCAACAACGCCCGGCTTGCTGCCCGTATCGCCATCGCGCTGAACAAAATTCGGCGTTAGTAGCCTCCGAAAGGGTCCGACCCATTGTCGCGCGGGTCAAGACTTCCTAACTTGCGCGCATATCTGGTGGAATTACGATGAACACCCCTTTCGACGACGACTCAAAACGCCGTGGCGGACGGATCGGTACCCTGCGAGCGTCATTCCTGACAGGGCTGGTCATCATTGCCCCCGTCGGCCTGACCATCTGGCTCATCTGGACCGTTATCGGCTGGATCGACGGCGTCGTTCTGCCGCTCGTGCCGCACGACCTCCGGCCCGAGCAATATATCGGGATCAACCTGCGCGGCGTCGGGGTGATCATCTTTCTGGTCTTCACCACCTTCATCGGCTTTGTTGGGCGCGGGCTGATCGGTCGTTCGCTGATCCGCTGGGGGGAAAGCATCGTCGATCGCATGCCGGTCGTGCGCTCCGTCTATTCCGGCATCAAGCAGATCTCGGAAACCGTCTTTGCCCAAAGCGAACGCTCCTTCGAGAAAGCCTGCCTTATCCAGTACCCGCGCAAGGGCATCTGGGCGGTCGGCTTCGTTTCGACCACCGCCCGGGGCGAAGTGGCGGATCGCGCAGAAACCTCGGGTGAGCTGATGAGCATTTTCGTCCCGACCACGCCCAACCCGACCTCGGGGTTCCTGCTGTTCTTTCCGAAAGAGGACGTGATCGAGCTGGACATGAGCATCGAGGACGCGGCCAAGCTGGTGATCTCTGCCGGTCTCGTCTACCCGAATGGCAACAAGACCAACGGTCACTAGCCCCTAGCTGTACATCGCCGCCAGATCGATCGTCCCGCGTTCGTTGAGGTCGGACTTGTGATCTGCAAGGAACCGTTCGGTCATCGTGCGGCCCGCATGTTTCAGCTGGCTAATCACCAGCGGGTTCGGGATCAGCTTTGTAGCAACCGACAGATCGTTCATCAGGTCATCATCCGAGATCATGTGAACCAGCACCCGCGACTTGTCGGTGCTGGTCAGCCGCCCTTCGTCCAGCAGCCGCTGCACGAAAGCGATGGCCCGCAATTCGCGCAGCAGTGACGAATTGAAACTGATCTCGTTAATCCGGTTCTGAATCTGCTGCGGGGTGATCGGCACCTGATCGCGCTCAAGCGGATTGATATTCACGATGACGATGTCGTCGGGCAGGTTCGACCCGAACAGCGGGAACAGCGCCGGATTGCCGGTGTAGCCGCCATCCCAATAGGCCTCCCGCCGCCCGGTCTTCGGATCGTCGATCTCGACCGCCTGAAACATCGTCGGCAGGCAGGCCGAGGCAAGGATCGCATCGGTCGTGATCTCGTCATGGGTAAAGATGCGGATCTTTCCCGTCCGGACGGCCGTCGCGCAGATAAAAAGCTCTGGCCCCTCGTCGGCACAGACATTGTCGAAATTCAGCGCCTCGACCAGCGGCTGCACCGCATTGCGATAAAACGGGCCGTAACTATAGGGCGAGATTGTGCGCGCCACCGCATCCGACCACGCGTAAAGCGGCGACAGTTCCAGCGCCTGCGCGAGCGGCCCGACCGTCGCCGCCCTGAACCATTCAGCCATGCCCGGCAGATCGCTTGCCCCGACACCGTTCCAGATCGCATCAAGACTGGCGCGCGCCCCGTCCCGCCCGCCCGCGAGCATTCCCGCCTTGTAGGCGGCGCCGTTCAGCGCTCCGGCAGAGGTGCCGGAAATGCCGGAAATCTCGATGTCTTCCTCGTCCAGAAAACGGTCGAGCACGCCCCATGTGAACGCCCCGTGCGCACCGCCACCCTGCAAGGCGAGATTGATCCGTTTGACAGCCATCGAGAGCCCCTTCACCTATGAAAACGCGGGATAATTATGTCAGGGTGCGACATAGCGCTCCTAACATTCATTATCGCGCATATGTGATTTTTGATTGAAACTGGTTCTGTTAGACCCAGATCGAGAAAACAGTAATTCGTACCTGTGAGGCCCCGAATGAGCAATCCGACCCGACGCCGATTTCTTGCCACCGCCACCGCTTCTGCCGCGCTGATCCCGGCCGCGAAGGCATGGGCGGTCGAAATCGAAGATCCCAGTCTTACCCATGACGAAACCCTCGCGCCAGTCCGCCGCAACATCTCGAGCTTTTCGGCGCAGGACTGGCGCGACCACTTCGACTCGCTTGGCGTGGCCAGCATCGTGGCCGATACGACCTCGCGCGCGCTGCATTACTGGGATGCGACCGGCGAAGATTACCGAATTTACCCGACCTCTGTCCCGATGAGCGACGAGCTGACCAAGCGCGGCTATACCAAGATCGTGCGCAAGAAGGTCGGCCCCGACTGGACGCCGACCCCCAACATGCTCGAGCGCGACCCCGACCTGAAATACATGCCGCCGGGACCCGGCAACCCGCTGGGCACCCATGCCATGTATCTCGACTGGCCCGCCTACCTGATCCACGGCACCCACGATACCCGCAAGATCGGGCGCCGGTCGTCGAGCGGATGTATCGGGCTCTATAATCATTTCATCGCCGAACTCTTTGAAATCACGCCGGTCGGCACGCAGGTTCGCGTCATCTGACGCCCTCTCCCGCGCCCGGACATCCGGGCGCGGGGATGTGCCCATCAGGATGCGGTCCAGCCGCCATCGGCGCTGATCGTCGTCCCGGTGATCTGATCCGCAGCCGGTGAGCAGAGGAAAACCGCGATTCCGGCGATCTGTTCGACCGTCGCGAATTCCTTGGACGGCTGCTTGGCAAGGATCACCTTTTCCACCGCCTCATCCTCGGATATCCCGTATTCCTTGGCCGTGTCCGGAATCTGCTTTTCCACCAGCGGTGTCAGCACATAGCCCGGGCAGATCGCGTTGACCGTGATCGATTCCTTCGCAGTCTCAAGTGCGGCGACCTTGGTCATGCCGACAACCCCGTGCTTGGCCGTCACATAGGCCGATTTGAACGGGCTTGCCCGCAACCCGTGGGCCGAGGCCACGTTCACCACCCGGCCCCACCCGGCCTTGCGCATCATCGGCAACGCCGCCGCCATGGTGTGAAAGGTTGAATTCATGTTGATCGCGATGATCGCATCCCACTTATCCACCGGGAACTCATCAATCGCGGCGACATGCTGGATACCGGCGTTGTTCACGAGGATATCGCAGGCGCCCGCCTCTTCGACCAGCTTGCGACATTCGTCCCCTTTGGACATGTCCGCCTTGATGTAACGGGCCGTGACGCCCGTTTCCTTGGCGATCTTCTCGGCCAGGGCGTGGTCTTCTTCGTTATCGGTAAATGAGTTCAGGACGACATTCGCACCGGCGCGCGCCAGTTCCCATGCGATTCCCAGACCGATTCCCGAGTTTGACCCGGTGATGACGGCGGTTTTTCCCGACAGTGACATGGTGTTTCCTTCTCGTCAGATGATCACGGGCAGAGTTGCATGCTGCACCTGCCAAATAAACGGCTAAATCCGCACAAGGGTTCGATGATTTTTGCCAAGTTCGCCGCGTTTGGACGATCTGCCGCAGGCAGCCGGCGGATCGGCCATTTTCAGCCGGTGGGCCCAATATATGCTGGTGACGGCGCGCTGCCTGTGAAAAACGGCAGCCACGCGCCGGTGAGGATTTTCCCCATGATTCCAGTCGCGGGAAAACCCGGAAGACGCCAACCCGACCAGCATGGGACAAGCACGCGGATGCCGAAGGAAACGCAGGGATCAGGGGAAAAAAAACGCCCGCACGAAGCGGGCGTTAAGTTATTGAGGCAGGTTTCATACAGGCAAGAAACCTATCGAGCAGTGCCCCTGTTATAAGCAATTCCGCAGCGGCATCCAAGCTAAAAGTTTGAAAAGACGTGAATCCCACGTTAGCCTTGTTGCCAATAATATAAGGCCAGAGCAGATTGTCGCCAAAATGAAGATCAATTATTTCCGCCGCTTCCCGGCGTTCGGACGTGGATTCGCCGCCGGAGTCGCAATGGGATTCGCAGGGGTGCTGACAGGCTCTCTGGCCGGTGCCGAGCCAAGCCATGGCATAGCTATGTATGGCGACCCTGCCCTGCCACCGGATTTTGTGTCGCTCCCTTATGCAAATCCAAATGCACCCAAGGGCGGAAAAATCGTCTTCGGCAACACTGGCGGTTTCGATTCACTCAATCCGTTCGTCTCGAAAGGCACTTCGCCCTGGCAAATGCGTTTCTGGAGCTACGAGTCCCTCATGGGGCGATCCTGGGACGAACCTTTCACCCTTTACGGTCTTCTTGCCGAATCGATAGAGACCCCGCCCGACCGCTCATGGGTCGAATTCACCCTCCGCCCCGAGGCTCGATTCTCGGATGGCAGCCCCGTGACCGTCGAAGATGTGATCTGGTCTTATGAAATCCTCGGCGAGGAAGGACACCTGCGCTATCAGGGTTTCGCCGATCAGGTCGAAAGCATGGATCAGACCGGCCCGCGCAGCCTGCGCATCACCTTCAATCGCGACGACCGTGAGTTGGCGCTCTTGGCCGGGATGCGCCCGATTCTCAAGAAAGCGCAATGGGAAGGCAAGGATTTCGCCAATGCGCCGCTCTCGGAAATTCCCATTGGCACAGGGCCTTACGTGGTCTCTGATTATCAGCCCGGGCGTCAGGTCCGGCTTGAACGCAACCCGGACTACTGGGGCAAGGACGTCCCGTTCCGACGCGGCACGATGAATTTCGACGAGATGGATATCGAATTCTTTGGCGATGGCGCGGTGCTCTTCGAAGCGTTCAAGGCTGGCACCCTGACGGTCGAACGTGAATACAATGCCGAGAAATGGAACAGCCAGTACGATTTCCCCGCGATCCAGCGCGGCGATGTCATCAAGACCGAGATCAGGCACGGCCGCCCGACCGGCATGACCGGATTTGTGATGAACACCCGTCGCGCGCCGCTGGATGACTGGCGCGTGCGCGAGGCGCTGCTGCTGGCCTTCAACTTCGAGTTCATCAACGACACGATGACCGGTGGCGAACAGGCCCGCATCCATTCCTATTTCGACAACTCCGAACTTGGGATGCGCCCCGGCCGCGCCGAAGGGCGCGTGCGCGAGATCCTGATGCCCTTTGCCGACAGCCTGCTGCCCGGCGCGCTTGAAGGATACGAGATGCCGGTATCTGACGGAACCGCGCGCAACCGGTCGAACCTGCGCAAGGCCGCGGCCCTGCTACAAGAGGCCGGATGGGGTGTTGAAAACGGCCGCCGCGTCAATGCCGAGGGTCAGCCGATGCATTTCAACGTCCTGCTGCGTCAGGGCGATACGCAGAACAGCTCGATCATGGATCTCTACGTCCGCGCGCTGGAACGGCTGGGCATCTCCGTGCGGGTCGATCTGGTGGACAATGCGCAATACACGGCGCGGGAATCCGAGCAGGATTTCGACATCACCTCGTTCCGCCGTGACCTGTCCCTGTCGCCGGGGAACGAGCAGCGACTTTACTGGGGCAGCAACACCGCCGACCGCCCCGGCACACGCAACCTGATGGGGGTCGAGTCGCCCGCGCTGGACGCCGCAATCGACGCGATGCTGGTATCGGAAACGCGCGAGGATTTCATCTCGGCCGCCCGCGCGCTTGACCGGGTCCTGACCAGCGGACGCTATGTCATCCCGCTCTGGCAATATGACGTGGACCGGATAGCCCATGCGAAGGAATTGAAATTCCCCGACTATACGCCGGTTTACGGCGACAGGCCCGGCTTTTTGCCCGAGGTATGGTGGTACGCCGAGGACTGACTCGGCCACCGGTTCGGCAAGGAATTGCCCTGCGACATTTGACCACACCCTACCCCACCGAAGGTACGTTAGCGTAAACTATCTTCTGCGGCACTGGGGAGGTCACCGTGATGAGGATGCAATGGGCTGAAATAGCCAGTGACTGGTGTATGTGGTCTGAACGAATTCATCACAGGTTTCCGCACCTCGATTCCGAGCAGATGAACCTGCTCTATCGGGATCGGAAATCGTTCGAGGCACATCTTGCCGCGACCCATAACCTGTCCCTGGTCGAGGCACGCGAGGAAATCGACGATTTCCTCTATGTCGAAACACTTGCACGCGAGCTGTCCGGCATTTCGTCCCGGATGCAATAGCTCAGCTCAGCGACGTCACCCAAAGGATGGTCGCGTCCTCGGGGCTGGCCGAGATCACGTTATGTCCCATCGTCGCATCGTAATAGGCGCTGTCACCGCGCCGCATTTCGATGACTTCGTAGAACTCCGTGTAAAGCCGGATCACCCCGGTCAGTACGTACAGAAACTCTTCGCCATCGTGACGCACCCAGCCGTCGAATTCCTCCATCGAGCGCGCGCGCACCCGGGTGCGATAGGGCAACATCTGCTTCTTGGTCAGGCTGTCGGCCAGAAGCTTGTGCTCGTAGGTCGCCGTGGCCAGCGGCTGGCCATCGTCTGACTTGGTCACCGCCATGCGCCCGTTCACCTGATCGCGCTGGGGTGGCGTGAACAGTTGCGGTACCGAAATCTGCAGGCCGGTCGCCAGCTTTTTCAACGCGTCATAGGTGGGCGACATCTGCCCGTTCTCGATCTTGGACAGGGTCGACCGCGCCAGCCCGGCCTGATTGGCGGCCTGTTCCAGCGTCCAGTCCCGTTCCTTGCGCAGCTCGCGCACCCGCGCGCCAAGATCGAGCGGTTCGGCTTCGATTTCCGCGCCCGACGCATGGGCAATCTGAATCAAGGATTTCGGGTCTTTCGGTGTCATGGAGATGCTATAGGCCCGCGATCACAGGCTTGCAACGGCGCTTGCATGCCCGCAGGCAGCGGGCTAGCCAGCACCATGCTTTCGATTTTCGACAAAGGCGCCTTTGCGCCCTGCCCCGCTCCTTTCAACATGGCCGCCCATGTTCTGGCCCGTGCGCCCGAACTGGCGGACAAGGTCGCGCTTTCGGTGCTGGGGCCCGCCCGGTCGACCGACTGGACCTATGGCGCGCTCGAATCCGCCGTGCGCGGCACTGGCACCGGCCTGCTTGAGGCTGGCATCGCACCCGGCGATATCGTCCTTATGCGGCTGGGCAATACGGTCGATTTCCCGATTGCCTACCTCGGCGCGATCGCCGCCGGGATCGTCCCGGTGCCGACCTCGTCGCAACTGACCGAGCGCGAGACGCAGAAGATCGTCGATGACCTGAAACCGGCGGCAATCCTGCTGGACCCCGAGATCGCCTGCCCGCCGCACCTCAACCCCATTACACTAGACGGGTTGCGCGCAATGCGGGACCTGCCTCCCTGCGCCTATGCGATGGGCGATCCCGAGCGGCTTGGCTATATCGTCTATACCTCCGGCACCTCGGGCGATCCCCGCGCCGTGGCCCATGCCCATCGCGCGATCTGGGCCAGACAGATGATGCATGACGGCTGGTATGCCCTGCGCGAGGATGACCGGCTGCTGCATGCGGGCGCGTTCAACTGGACCTATACGCTCGGCACCGGGCTCATGGACCCTTGGACCGTTGGCGCGACCGCTTTGATCCCCGAACCCGGCACCGATCCGGCCCATCTGCCGTTGCGGCTGCGTCATCACAAGGCGAGTATTTTTGCAGCGGCGCCGGGCGTTTACCGCAAGTTCCTCAAGGGTGACGCATCGCTGAACCTGCCCGATCTGCGCCACGGGCTCAGCGCCGGGGAAAAGCTCTCACCCAACTTGTCCGCCGCCTGGACAAGTGCCACCGGATGCGGGCTCTACGAGGCCTACGGCATGTCGGAATGTTCAACCTTCATCTCATCAAGCCCCAATCATCCGGCTCGCGGACAGGCGCTTGGCCAGCCGCAACAGGGTCGCAAGGTCGCCATCCTCGGCCCCGGCGGGCCGGTGGATCAGGGCGCGCCGGGCACCATTGCCGTTCACCGCAGCGACCCCGGTCTGATGCTGGGATACCTGAACGCTCCGGAAGAAACCGAGGCCCGCATGCAGGGCGACTGGTTCCTGACTGGTGATCAAGGCGCAATGGCGGCGGACGGGCAGATCACCTATTTGGGTCGCGACGACGACATGATGAACGCGGGCGGCTACCGGGTGTCGCCACTCGAAGTCGAAGCGGCGCTGACCGGTTTTCCCGGCATCGACATGGTCGGCGTCACCGATGTCGAGATCAAGCAGGATACCCGCATCATCGTGGCATTCTACGCAGGGCCCGCCGAGATCGACGAACAAGCGCTGCGTGACTTTGCAGAACAGACGCTTGCGCGCTATAAACAACCCCGTGCCTTTGTTTACCTGCCTGAAATGCCCACCGGGGCGAATGGCAAATTGCTGCGCCGCGCCCTGAAACCGTATTTTGAAAGCACTGCCTCATGAGTGAAAAAACAGTTGCCCTCGACATCCTGTCCGACCCGATCTGCCCTTGGTGCTATATCGGCAAGGCCCATCTCGAGACGGCTCTGGCGGCAACGCCCGATCATCCCTTTGTGATCCAGTGGCACCCGTTCCAGCTTAACCCCGAGATGCCAGCCGAAGGCATGGACCGGCGCGCCTATCTCGAAGCCAAGTTCGGCGGCAAGGAAGGTGCAATCAAGGCCTATGCGCCCGTCGTGGAGCATGCGGAAAAAGCCGGGCTGAACATCAATTTCGAAGGTATCGCACGTACCCCCAACACGCTGGATGCGCACCGGCTGATCCACTGGGCAGGGATCGAGCGCAAACAGAACGAGGCGGTCAACGCGCTATTCAACGCCTATTTCGTCGAAGGCCGCGATATCGGAGATGCCGAGGTTCTGAGTGATATCGCCGACATGATCGGCATGGACGCCTCGGTCGTCAGCAAGCTGCTGGCATCCCATGCCGACCGCGATGACATCTCGCGTCGCGACAGCGAGGCACGCTCGATGGGCGTCACCTCGGTGCCGACCTTTATCGTGGCAGGCAAACACGCGGTTCCGGGCGCCCAGCCGCCGGATCTCTGGCAGAATGTCATCTCGGAACTGAAGGAACAGCTCGACGCATGAGACCGATCAGTGCCGCCACACTGATCGTAAGTCTGACGACAGTTGTGGCAGCGGGCACGGTCTTTTTTCACTTCATCGAGGGCTGGAGCTGGCTCGATTCCTATTTTTTCACCGTCGTCACCATTTCCACGGTCGGCTACGGTGAACTGGTGCCGCAGACCCCCGTCGGCAAGATCGGCACGACGGTCATCATCTTTGTCGGGCTTGGGATATTCGCGATGGCGATCCAGCAATTCGCCGAATACCACATGCTGATCCGCACGCGGCGCCGTCGCAACAAGCTCTCGTTGAAAAACAACGACCCCGCCCAAAACGACGACACCGACCGGGGTTAAGAGAACTTTTCCGCACGGACACGCAGAATTGCTCCGCCGGCCATATGGTCCCCCTCGAATTTACATGCTACCGGCACGTAACTGAGGAGTCACCCATGTCCCGCATGTCACGGCCAGAATTCATCGCGCTGATCGCGATGATGTTTGCAACTATCGCTTTCTCCGTCGATGCCATGCTCCCGGCGCTGCCCGAGATCAGCGAAGAACTCAGCCCGCTTGATCCTAACCGCGCCACGCTGATCATTACCGCGTTCCTCGCTGGCATGGGTATCGGCACGTTTTTCGTCGGCCCGATGTCCGATGCGATGGGCCGCAAGCCGGTGATCGTCGGGGGCGCGGCCGTCTATATCATCGGCGCGGCCGTGGCCGGCACGGCTGAGTCACTTGAACTGGTGGTCGCCGCGCGGCTGTTGCAGGGCATCGGCGCGGCAGGTCCGCGGGTCGTTGCCATGGCGATCATGCGGGACATGTACAGCGGGCGCGTCATGGCACGGATGCTCTCTATCGCCATGTCGATCTTTGTGATCTTTCCCGCGCTCGCCCCGATGATCGGCACCGGCATCATCTACCTGTTCGACTGGCGCGCGATCTTCGGCGCTTTCGTGCTTTTCTCGGCAGTTTCCGTCACATGGCTGCTGATCCGGCTGCCGGAATCCCTGCCCCCCGAAGCACGCCGCCCGATGCGTCTGCCCCTGATGTTCGGCGCCGTGCGCGAAATGGTCTCGCATCCGATGGTGCGGCTGTCGATCGTCGTCCAGACGCTCTGCCTGTCGATGATGTTCGCGATGATCGCCTCGGTTCAGCCGGTCTATGACCTGATCTACAACCGCAACGACGAATTCCCCTTTTGGTTCGCCGGGGTCGCGTTGGTGGCGGGTTGCGCGAGCATCCTCAACGCCTCGCTGGTGGAACGGCTTGGCATGCGCAAGCTGGTCACATGGACGCTAGCCGTCGAAATACTCATGTCCATCGTGATGATCATTGAATACGGGCTCGACCTGCCGGAATCCGTCGCCTTCGGCTTTTTCGTGTTTTGGCAGGCCACCGTGTTCTTCATGGTCGGCACCGCGATGGGCAACCTGAACGCGCTGGCGATGGAGCCGATGGGCCATATCGCGGGCATGGCCGCCTCGGTCATCGGGGCAATTTCGACCGTGCTCGGGTCCATCATCGCCTCGCCCATAGGGTTGATGTTCAACGGCTCCATCCTGCCGCTGGCACTGGGGATCTTCGTGCTCTCGACGCTTGGCTTCCTGCTGATGCTGCGCATGAGCAAGCTGGAAAGAACATTGACAGCAAAGCCACCCTTGGCGGAACATGCCCAAAAGGCGTGAGGATTGACCATGACCGATGAAGATTACGGTTACGATCTCGGAACTTACAGCCTGCCGGTCCGCGCGGCGACCCCCGAGGCGCAGCGATGGTTCGACCGGGGCCTCAACTGGACCTATGGCTTCAACCACGAGGAGGCCGTCGTCTGTTACCAGAAAGCCATCGCCCATGATCCGGGCTGCGCCATGGCGCACTGGGGCGTCGCCTATGCCACGGGGCCGAATTACAACATGCCATGGGAGCTTTTCGATGAGAAATCCCGGGCAGAGGCGCTGGCCATCGCCTATGACGCCACACAAGTCGCGCTTAAGCTCTGCAAGGACGGCCCCGACCATGAAAAGGCGCTGATTACCGCGCTTGCCGCCCGCTATCCTGAGCGCGACCCGGTCGAGGATATGGAGGCCTGGAACCGCGATTTTGCCAATGAGATGGCAAAGGTCCATGCGGCGATGCCCGACCAGCCCGACATCCGGTCGATCTATGTCGAGTCGCTGATGAACCTCACGCCCTGGCAGATGTGGGACCTCGCCAATGCCTGCCCGGCCCCAGGGGCCGAAACCGAAAAGGCGCAGGCCTTGCTCGAGGACGCGCTGGCCAATCATCCCGGCACCATGGAACACCCCGGGCTGCTGCACCTCTACGTGCACCTGATGGAAATGTCGCCCTTCCCGGAAAAGGCTTTATCCGCGGGGGATATCCTGCGCACGCTGGTGCCCGACGCAGGCCATCTGGTGCATATGCCGACCCATATCGACGTGCTCTGCGGCCATTACAAGGACGTGGTCTTCTGGAACCAGAAGGCCATCGAAGCCGACCTGAAATATTTCAACCGCGAAGGCGCCTTCAACATCTACACCGGCTATCGCCAGCACGATTACCACTTCGTCATCTACGGTGCGCTGTTCCTTGGCCAGATGGAACCTGCGCTCGAAGCCAATCGCGGCTTGCTCGCCACCACGCCCGAAGAGTTGCTGCGCGTGGAGTCCCCGCCCATGGCCGATTTCTTTGAAAGCTACATGGCGATGGAGCCCCATATCCTTATCCGCTTCGGCCGCTGGGAAGACCTGATCGCGATGAAGCCGCCCGAAGATCGCGAGATCTGGCAGACCCGCATCGCAACCGTGCATTACGGCCGCGCACTGGCCTTTGCCGCGCTCGGCCGCGTGGCAGAGGCAGAGGCCGAGGAGCAGGTGTTCCTCGACGCCGCCGCGCGTATCCCCGAGTCCCGCCTGATGCACAACAACCGCGTGGTCGATCTGATGGAAGTGGCCAAGGCTATGCTGCGCGGGGAAATCGCCTATCGCAAGTCAGAGTTCGACGCGGCCTATGCCTTCCTGCGCAAGGCCATCGAGCTTGAAGACAACCTGCCCTATGACGAACCCTGGGGCTGGATGCAGCCCGTACGCCATGCGCTTGGCGCGCTGCTTTTCGAACAGGGTCACGTGGCCGAGGCGGAGAAGGCCTACCGTGAGGATCTCGGACTTGGCGGACAGCTGAGCCGCGCCACAGTGCATCCGGATAATGTCTGGAGCCTCAAGGGCTTGTACGACTGTCTGAAAGCGCGCGGAGAGACTGTCGAGATCGTGCAGATCCGCCAGCGGCTGGACCTCGCGCTGGCCCGGGCCGACCGGCGTGTCGGGGCATCCTGTTTCTGCGCGCAGGCCGCCATGGCCATCCCCGCCTAAAATTCTATACAGAATTTTCCCAAGAAAATTGAATTTTCTTGGGCGCGGATCAGGCCTTGGCCTTCTTCTCCTTGACCTTCATCGCCAGATCGCGCGCGATGGCATAGGCGCCTTTGATCTTGTCGCTTTCCTTGGTCCAGTCCCGGCGCACCACGATCTTGTTATCCTTGACCTTGGCCATGCCCCGCTGGTCCTGAATGAACTCGACCAGCCCCTCGGGCGCGGCGAATTTATCATTGTGGAACTGGATCGTGGCCCCCTTGGGTCCACCGTCCAGCTTGGCAATCCCGGCGCGTTTGCACATCGCCTTGATCCGAACCACCAGCAACAGCGTATTCACCTCGCGCGGCAGCTTGCCGAACCGGTCGATCAGTTCGGCGGCAAAACCTTCCAGCTCGACCTTGGTGCTGAGTGAGGACAAGCGACGGTACAGCCCCAGACGCACATCGAGATCGGGCACGTAATCCTCGGGGATCAGCACCGCGACGCCAAGGTTGATCTGCGGCGCCCACTGCTCGTCAATTTCCGACAGCCCGTCAATTTCCCCGGCCCGGATCTTGGCAATCGCCTCTTCCAGCATCGACTGGTAAAGTTCATAGCCTACGTCGCGCATCTGGCCGGACTGTTCCTCACCCAACAAGTTCCCCGCGCCCCGGATGTCGAGATCCTGGCTGGCAAGGGTAAAGCCCGCGCCCAGCGTGTCGAGACTGCCCAGCACGCGCAGACGCTTTTCAGCGGTGGCGGTCAGCTTTTCGCGTGGTTTCGTCGTCAAATAGGCATAGGCGCGGGTCTTCGAACGCCCCACCCGTCCCCTGATCTGGTAGAGTTGCGCCAGTCCGAACATGTCCGCGCGATGGATGATCATCGTGTTGGCTGTCGGGATATCCAGACCGGATTCCACGATGGTCGTCGCCAGCAGCACATCGTACTTGCCGTCGTAAAAGGCGTTCATCCGGTCATCGAGATCGCCGGCCGCCATCTGCCCGTTAGCCACGATATAGCTAACCTCAGGCACCTGCTCCTTGAGGAATTCCTCGATCTCGGGCAGGTCCGAGATGCGCGGCACCACGTAGAAACTCTGTCCGCCCCGGTAGTGCTCGCGCAGCAGCGCCTCTCGGATTGTGACCGCGTCGAATTCGCTCACATAGGTGCGGATCGCCAGCCGGTCCACCGGCGGCGTGCCGATGATAGACAGGTCCCGCACGCCCGAAAGCGACAGTTGCAGCGTGCGCGGAATCGGCGTCGCGGTAAGCGTCAGAACGTGGATGTCGGTGCGCAATTGCTTCAGCCGTTCCTTGTGGGACACGCCAAAATGCTGTTCCTCGTCGATGATCAGCAACCCGAGGTTCTGGAACCGGATTCCCTTGGCCAAAAGCGCATGGGTGCCGATCACGATATCCACGGTGCCCCGCGCAATTCCGTCGCGCGTGGCCTGCGCCTCCTTGGCGCTCACGAACCGGCTAAGCTGACGCACGTTCAGCGGGAAGCCCCGGAAACGCTTGGAAAAACTCGCATAATGCTGCCGCGCCAAGAGCGTTGTCGGCGCGATCAACGCCACCTGCGTGCCGGACATGGCCGCGACAAAGGCCGCGCGCATCGCGACCTCGGTCTTGCCAAAGCCCACGTCGCCGCAGACCAGCCGGTCCATCGGCTGGCCCGAGCCCATGTCGTCGAGCACATCGCCGATGGCGCGCAGCTGGTCATCGGTTTCCTCGTAAGGAAAGCGCGCGGAAAATGCCTCCCAGGCGTGGTGTTCCGGCTCAAGCACCGGTGCGGTGCGCAGTGCCCGCTCTGCCGCGACGCGGATAAGCCGGTCGGCCATCTCGCGGATGCGTTCCTTGAGCCGCGCTTTCTTGGCCTGCCATGCGCCGCCGCCCAACCGGTCAAGAAGTCCTTCTTCGTGACCGTATTTCGACAGCAGCTCGATATTCTCGACCGGCAGGTAAAGCCTTGCGTTCTCGGCATATTCCAGCAGCAGGCATTCATGGGCCGCGCCCGCCGCCGTAATCACCTCAAGCCCCTGATAGCGCCCGATCCCGTGGTCCACATGCACGACCAGATCGCCGGGCACGAGGCTCTGGGTTTCGGTCAGGAAATTCTCGGCCTTGCGCTTCTTGCGGGCCGTGCGAATAAGCCGGTCGCCCAGCACATCCTGCTCGGAGATGACCGTCAGCCCTTCGGTCTCGAACCCGTGATCCAGCGGCCAGACCGCAAGGTGCAGGCCATTCCTGCCAATACGGGTGCCGTTCGGGATCGGGATGACCTCGACCAGACCTTCGTCCTCGATCAGCCCGGTCAGACGCTCCCGCGCACCTTCAGAATAGGACGCGACCACCACCGGCCCATGCGCCATACGCGCTTTGATATGGGCCGCCAGCGCCTCGAAGACCGAAACGTGTTCTTGCTGGCGCTCGGGCGCAAAATTGCGACCGATCCGGCCGCCGGCGTCGATCACCCCCGGCCCGGTCGCCTGCGGCAGCGCCGCGAATTGCAGTACGCGATGGCTGGCGACAGCCTTGGTCCACGCCGCGTCGTCCAGATAGAGCAGATCCGGTGGCGCCGGTTTATACACACTGTCGAGCCGGGATTTCTGCTGCATCGCCAGCTTGCGCGTTTCATACTGGTCCGCGATGCTTTCCCACCGGGCCAGACGGCTGGGGGTCGACTGGTCATCCAGCGTGATCGACGTATCCGGCAGGTAATCGAACAGCGTTTCAAGCTTTTCGTGGAAGAACGGCAGCCAGTGTTCGATGCCCTGATGCTTGCGCCCGGCACTGACCGCCTCATAGAGCGGATCGTCCGTTCCCGCCGCGCCGAATTCGATGCGATAGCTCTGGCGGAACCGGGTGATCGCCGCCTCATCAAGGATCACCTCGGACACGGGCGCGAGTTCGATCACATCGAGCTTTTCCGTCGTACGCTGGCTCGCCGGGGCAAAGCGGCGCGCCCCGTCGAGCACATCGCCAAACAGGTCAAGCCGCACCGGACCGCTCTCGCCCGGCGGATAGATGTCGATGATCCCGCCCCGGATTGCGTAATCGCCCGGCTCCATCACGGTCGGGCTTTGGGTGAACCCCATGCGGACAAGGAAATTGCGCAATCCCTCTTCATCGATCCGGTCACCGACCCGCGCCGAAAACGCCGCCTCGCGCAGGACCGAACGCGCCGGCACCCGCTGGGTGGCCGCATTCAGCGTCGTCAGCAGGACAAACTGCTTGGGCATCTGGTGCACCAGCGCCGCCAATGTCGCCATGCGCGCTGCCGAAATATCGGCATTGGGCGAAACCCTGTCATAGGGCAGGCAATCCCAGCTTGGAAACGTCAGCACCGGCATGTCAGGCGCGTAAAAAGCCAGCGCCGAAGCCATCGCCGCAAGCCGCTTGTCATCGCGGGCCACATGCACGACGGGCCGGTTCTTGCGCGCGATTTCGTCAAGGATCAGACGCGCGTCGAAACCTTCGGGCGCGCCGCTCACTGTGATATGGTCAGGTGACGACATGGATCTGCCTGTGCTGGTTGCGACGCCGGATCAGAGCACGCCGATGGAAATATTCTGGTACATGCCCCACAGGGCAGTTACGAAAATCGAAAGCGTGCCGATCATCTGCGTATATATTCTGTGTCTTGTCAGACGCTTGCAGAGCAATTCTCCTGTGGATTGTTCCACCTCGATCAGACGGGCCGTCGACAGGCTCAGCAGCCCGACCAGTGACATGGGGAAGCCCAGAAGGAACAACGCCTGCGCGAATTCGATACGGTAGTAGAACCCCAGCACCGCGAGGCCCGACAGGATAAAGCAGCCAAGACCAAGCAGCCAAAGCCCCGATACACGCGCGATGTAAAGCAGCCTGTTGACGTTGACGCGGGCAATATCCTCAAGATCCGCGACCGCCTGCCCCTGATGGCGACGGGCGCGCGTGACCATGTCATAAGGAACCCCAAGCACCCAGTGGCTCGTTGTGGACCAGAAGACGGCAAGGGCGATCCAGAACCAGAGATTTGAAAAGGATCGCATATCGATCAGCTCGAATATCGAGGTGTACCAATCCAAACGTATCGCCCTTTTCTTCGATTTCTTGCCCGGCCTCGGGTTCGCCCCCGCTGTTTCCCTTGTGGGGGGTCGGCAATCCATGCCACCCAATAGCAAATTGTGCAAGGAGACCCTGCCATGAAACCCGTCGCCGCCGCCTTTCCAACCGCCCGTTTCCGTCGGGTGCGACAATCTCCCGCTCTGCGCGGTCTCGTGCGCGAAACGCTTCTGTCATCGGACGACCTGATCTGGCCGGTCTTCGTGCGCGAAGGCAAGGGTGAGGTCGAGCCGGTCGCGTCGATGCCGGGCGTGTTCCGCCGCAGCGTCGACAAGATCGCCGAAGCCGCCCGCGAAGCCTATGATCTCGGCGTCTCCGCGATCTGCATCTTTCCCTATACCCCGCTCGAAGCCCGCACCGAGGACTGCGCCGAGGCGTGGAACCCCGACAATATCGCCAACAGGGCGATCCGCGCCGTGAAAGAAGCCGTCCCAGAGATGGCGGTGATGACCGACGTGGCGCTCGACCCGTATAATATCAACGGCCATGACGGTTTCGTGGTCGACGGCCAGATCGTCAACGACCGCACGGTCGAGGCGCTGGTCAAGATGACCCTTGCCCAGGCCGAAGCCGGTGCCGATATCATCGGCCCTTCGGACATGATGGACGGGCGTATCGGCGCAATGCGCGGCGCGCTGGAAAGCGAAGGGCATCAGAACGTTACGATCCTCAGCTACAGCGCGAAATACGCCAGCGCCTATTACGGGCCATTCCGCGACGCGGTCGGTGCAAGTGGCGCGCTGACCGGCGACAAGAAGACCTACCAGATGGACGTGGCGAATTCCGACGAGGCCATGCGCCTGATCCAGCGCGACCTGGACGAAGGCGCCGACATGGTCATGGTCAAGCCCGGCACCCCCTATCTTGATATCTGCCGCCGCGCCAAGGACATGTTCGGCGTCCCGACCTTTGCCTATCAGGTCAGCGGCGAATACGCGATGATCAAGGCCGCCGCGCAGAACGGCTGGATCGACGGCGAAAAGATCATGATGGAAAGCCTCATCGGCTTCAAACGCGCAGGCTGTGACGGCGTCTTGACATATTTCGCCCCCGAAGCGGCGCGCATCCTCAATACCTAGCGCCTTATTTTCGCCAGCAATGATGTGATCAGAAACAAACTGTCCACGTCAGCATTACCTCTTGCCACAAACAAAACACAATTTAAATCGATTAAGGAGAAAGTATGTCGTAACTAGGTTCACAGTATGAGCGGATTGGGTCACTCCATTATTTCAGTCTTGGCCAGTGGGGATGCCCGGATCGACGGGCTTCTCTATGAATCCGCATGGGCCGATAACAAGGTGACCTACGCCTTCCCCGCCGGCATGTCGCTGGCCGCCGCGCCCTATGGCGCGGGCGAGGCCGAGGGCATCTTTTCCGCATCCGGTGACATGCAATCCGTCGTGGCCTATGCGCTCGATGCCGACAACGGTCTCGCCGAACAGGCCGGTTTCGCGGTCAGCGGTTTTACCAAGCTTGAAATCACCCAGACCGTTTCCGACGGTTCGGCCCATATCAACGTGGCCCAGACCTCGGAAGACCCTTATAATTTCAACACCGCCTGGGGCTATTTCCCCTCGACCAGCGCGACGGCGGGCGATGTCTGGCTGACCAACAAGGTCTATGACTACGCGGATCAGGCGCCGGGCCAGTATGCCCATGTCATCCTGCAACATGAACTCGGTCACGTGCTGGGCCTCGATCACGGCCATTCCGAAACCGCGCACGGCACAGTCCCCACGGAATATGACACGATGGAATATTCCATCATGACCTACCGCTCTTACGAGGGCGCCGACGCGCTTCGCTATTACAATCACAGCGACGGTTACGCGCAAAGCTGGATGATGCTCGACATTGCCGCGCTTCAGCACCTTTACGGCGCGGATTTCGACGCCAATGCCGGGGACACGGTCTATCGCTGGGACCCCGAAAAGGGCGAGACCATGATCGACGGCAAGGCAGCGATCGCACCGGCCACGAATAAGATCTTCGCCACCATCTGGGACGGCGACGGCACCGACACCTACGACCTCAGCGCCTATCGCAAGCCGGTCGACGTTGATCTCGCGCCCGGCGGGCATTCCCTGTTCAGCCTCGACCAGGCTGCGGGGCTGGGCAATGGCAATTACGCGTCCGGAAACATCTATAATGCACTGCAATACGACGGCGATGCCCGGTCGCTGATCGAAAACGCCATCGGCGGCCGTGGCGACGACACGATCTCGGGCAACAGCGCCGATAACCGGCTCAAGGGCAACTCCGGCAAGGACGAACTCTTTGGCTTCGACGGGCGCGACAAGCTGATCGGCAACGGAGGAAGGGATATACTCGACGGCGGCAATGCCCGCGACAAGCTGATCGGCGGCGGCGGCAAGGATACCCTCATCGGCGGAAATGGCCGCGACGTTCTGCGCGGCGGCAACGGCGATGACACGCTGATCGGCAACGCGGGCCGCGACAAAATGATCGGCATGAAGGGCGCGGACACCTTCCTGTTCCTGACCCCCGAAGACAGCGGCACCACGCGCAAATCCGTTGATCGCATCATAAACTTCTCCAGCGGCGAAGACATGATGGATTTCACCGCCCTGTCCGCCGTCTCGGTCGATTACGAAAACACGGGAAAAAAGTCGTTCAGCGTTTTTGTCGACATCGACGGCGACGGCGCCGCCGACATGCAGGTCGATCTGCTGAGAACCGACAGCTTTGGCGACGGCGATTTCCTGTTCTGATCGCCACCTCAACGGCTACTATAGATAGCGGGTCACAGCGATTTCCCGCGCAATATGCGCCCATGTGACGTGACATATGGCAAACTTCCGCGTATATCACGGATCAAGGACGGATTAACCGCCCAGATCGTGCAGCATTACAGGCAGACATAGTCATGAAAAATCAGAATACGTCCCGGCTGTCGCGCCGGGCCTTTACCTTATCAGCGCTCTCGGGCCTGACGGTCACCGCAGCCTGCGGCAACGGTGTAGGAAGCAACGGCGCGAACCAGATCGACGCGCGCGTGAACGCGACGCTCAACGAAATGTACAGCGTCTACCCCAATACGGTTTCGCTTTCGGAAAAGGCGTCGGGCATGCTGGTCATGCCGCTGGTAACCGAGGCCGGATTCTGGCTTGGCGGCGCCTATGGGCGCGGCGCGCTCCGCGTCAACGGTGTCACTGTGGACTACTATTCGACCGCCAAGGCGAGCGCGGGCCTGCAGATCGGCGCGCAGCAATACGCGCATGTGCTATTCTTCATGACCGATGACGCGCTGTCCGAATTCCGCCGCTCCTCCGGCTGGGCTGCCGGGGGCGATATCGAATACGTGGTGCGCGATCAGGGGGACTCGGTCGCGGCCGACACCACGACACTGCGCTCGCCGGTACTGGCCGCTGTCTTTGGTCGCGCAGGGCTGCGCATCGGTGCAACGCTCGAAGGCACCAAATACACGCGTATCATTCCCTGATATTCGGTTCCACAAACGAAAAATGCCGGACCTTTCGGTCCGGCATTGCTTGTTTCTAATGAATTAGAAATTAGTCGTTTGCAGTCACTTCCGACCCTTGCTCATTGTCGGCACCGCGCGAGGACGTTTCGGTGTCGCTCGTCATGGTGTCGGAAACGTCAGTGCCCGGCTCTTCGGTGGCACGCGCTTGATCGGAACCACGCGATGCGTCCAGTTCGCCTTCTTCGGCTTTAAGAACGTCTGCGTCCGCGTCGCCATCGGCGATTTCTTCGCTGCGCTCTTCGTCAGAGCCACGCTGCGAGTCCTGTGCTTCGTCGGTGCTGCCGGACATCGTGGTTGCTTCGCTCACTTCGATGGAGCCGGATTCGCCAGTGGAAACTTCGTTTTCGACGCCAGCAGTCACTTCTTCACCCTGAAGGTCGGCGGCACCACGGCTCTCGACTTCGTCGCTCTTGGCAACGCCAGCAACTTCGTCGTCAGCAACGACTGCGGAGCTTTCAGCTTCGGCAGCGGTCAGATCGTCGTCGCCACGCGATGCTTTGTCGACATTCGCATCAACTGTTGCGTCGACAGGGGTGCCCATTTCGACTTTTTCGGAGGATTTCACGTTGTCTGCGCCGCGCGAGGCGGTTTCAGCAAACGAGCCGGTTGCGATCAGGGCAGCGGTGATGGCGGTGGTCATCATGAGTTTCATAGTGTTGTCCTTTCGTTTCTCTCCGGCGGTATGCTTGCCGCCTCGTATGGAGCAACAACACCGCCGGATCACGAAAGGTTCCCGAAACCGCTGAATTCCTTTGTCCCGCCAGATAACAGAAGCGTGAAAAACCTATCCCGCAGCACGCAAACGTTTGATAAGGCTAGAGGTATCCCAGCGCCCGCCGCCAAGTTTCTGAACGTCCTTATAGAACTGGTCCACCAGCGCCGTCACCGGCAGGCTCGCGCCATTTTCATCCGCGGTCGAGAGACAGATCCCCAGATCCTTGCGCATCCAGTCCACGGCGAAGCCATGGTCAAAGTGATCGTCCAGCATGGTTTCGTACCGGTTCGCCATCTGCCAGCTTCCAGCGGCGCCTTGGCTGATCACCTCGACGACCGAGCGGCCGTCAAGCCCGGACTTTTCAGCAAAGTGCAACGCCTCGGACAGCCCCTGCACCAGACCGGCAATTGCGATCTGGTTGCACATCTTGGTCACCTGACCGGAACCACTCTCGCCGATACGGCGGCAGATCTTGGAATAGACCTCCATGATCGGCTGGGCACGTTCATAGGCACCTTCGTCACCCCCGCACATGATCGACAGCGCGCCATTCTCGGCTCCCGCCTGCCCGCCGGAAATCGGCGCATCGATAAAGCTGATCTGCTTGGCATCCGCCTCGGCATAAAGCTCACGAGTCACCTTGGCCGAAACGGTGGTGTGGTCGATGAAGACCGTACCGCTGCCCATCCCGGCAAAGGCACCCTCCTCGCCCAGACAAACGCTACGCAGGTCGTCATCATTTCCGACGCAGGACATCACGAAATCCGCGCCCTTGACCGCCTCTACCGGCGTCGGCGCCATCGCGCCGCCATAGGTTTCCACCCATTTATCCGCCTTGGCTGCCGTGCGATTATAAACCGTCACGTCGTGGCCGGCCTTCTGCAAGTGCCCGGCCATCGGAGCACCCATCACTCCCAACCCCAAGAATGCCAGTTTTGCCATTTGCTTTCCCCTCCTGCTAACTTCACATAAAATCAGGATTCTCATTAACAGCCATTGCGGGCGCGGCAAAGAACCTGCATTCACTTTGAATTCCTAGAGCAGAAACAGGCAACAGGTAAGTCATGGCGACTCTCTTTCGCTGGTTATTGCGGGTTACCGCTGCCCTGATCTTTCTGATCGCCCTTGGCATTGGGCTGGTCTACTTCCTCGCCTCGCAATCGCTGCCCGATTACAGCAGTACCGTCGAAACCCCGGGGATCACCACACCGGTCGAGATCGTGCGCGATCATTCAAACGTGCCGCATATCCTTGGCGAAAACGACCCCGACGTCTATTTCGGACTGGGATATGCCCATGCACAGGACCGGCTCTGGCAGATGACCATGCTGCGCCGCACCGCGCAGGGGCGGCTCTCCGAGATATTCGGCCCGCGCACGGTCAAGATCGACCGGCTGATCCGGCGTCTCGACATCTACCGGCTGGCCCAGCAATCGGTCGCCTCGCAGGATGCCGAGACACTGGATGCGCTACGGTCGTATGCCGCCGGCGTGAACGCGCGACTGGCCGAAATCAACCACCGCGCCCTTGGCCGCGGCGCGCCCGAGATGTTCATTTTCAACGCCCCGGTCGCGCCCTGGCAGCCGGGCGATTCCCTCGCCATCGTCAAGCTGATGGGGTTGCGCCTCTCGGTACAGCTTGAATCCGAGGTTCTGCGCGCGCGCACCTCGCTGATGCTCGATGACGCGGACCGGCTGAAAGACATCCTGCCCGACGTGCCCGGCAGCGGCATCGCCGCTCTGCCCGAATATGCCGAGCTTTTCCCCAACCTGCCGCGCTATGCCCAAGGGTCCGACCTGCCCGCCTCGCCGCTGTCGCCGATCCCCGAAAACGGTCTGGCCAGCGCTTCGAACGCGTGGAGCGCCGCCCCCTCGCGGTCCGCATCGGGCGGCACCCTGCTCGCGTCCGACCCGCATCTTGGTTTTTCCGCGCCGTCGATCTGGTATCTCGCCCGGCTCGAACTTGACACCGGTGGCGTCATCGGCGGCACTATCCCCGGCATTCCCGTCGTCCTCACCGGACGCAGCGCGCGGCTTGGCTGGGGGCTGACCTCGGCCTATCTCGACGATCAGGACCTGTTCATCGAAAAGCTGAACCCGGACAACCCCGAGGAATACCTGACTCCGGATGGCTACAAGCCCTTCGAAAAGCGTCCCTCGATCATCGAGATCAAGGATGAGGCGCCGATCACCCTCACCCTGCGCTGGACAGAGAATGGCCCCGTCCTGCCCGGCAGCCAGTTCAACCTTGATACCATTACGCCCCCCGGTCATGTGGCGGCGCTCTCCTGGACGGTGCTTAGCCCGCGCGACACGACGCTCAGCGCCGCTATCGGAATCATGAAATCCGCCACGGTTACCGAGGCCATCGAAAAAGCCGAGGCCTATGTCGCCCCGGCGCAGAACCTGATGCTCGCCGATCAGGAAACCATCGCCATGAAGACAATCGGGGCCAATCCCCGCCGCGATCCCCGGCATCAAAGCAAGGGCCGCCTGCCAAGCCAGGGCTGGCGCGCCGAGAACCGCTGGCAAGGCCGGATGCCCTATGACTCGAACCCCGAATTCGTCAGCCCGCGCGGCGGAATCCTTGGCAACACGAACAACAAGACAGTCGAACGCCCATTTCCCAACCACATCTCGTTCAAATGGGGCGATACCCAGCGCATCAAGCGCTGGCAGCGGCTCATGCAGTCACGGCAGGTCCATACCCGTGACAGTTTCATCGAGGCCCAGCTCGATACGGTCAGCTTTACCGCGCGTTCGCTGCTGCCGCTGATCGGCGCCGATCTCTGGTACACCGGTCAGGCGGCACCCGATGGCACACCTGAACGTCAGCGCCAGATCGCCCTAGACCTTCTGGCCGACTGGAACGGCGAGATGAACGAACACCTGCCCGAACCGCTGATCTATGCCGCATGGGTCCGTGCGCTTCAGGAACGGCTGATCCGCGACGAACTTGGGCCCCTCGCCAATGAATTCAACCGCGTCGATCCGCTCTTTATCGAGCGGGTCTACCGCGATGTCGACGGCGCTTCGGTCTGGTGCGATGTCCGCCAGAGCGCCCCGGTCGAAACCTGTACCGAGATGTCGCGTCTTGCGCTGGACGACGCGCTGGTCTGGATCGGCGAGAATTACGGCACCGCGCTGGAAACCCTGCGCTGGGGCGACGCGCATCAGGCAACCCACGACCACCCGGTCCTGGGCGAAGTGCCCCTGCTGCGCTATTTCGTGAACATCCGCCAATCGACCAGCGGCGGTGACAACACCCTGCAACGCGGGTTGACCTCGGCCACCGGTCCGAACCCGTTCGAAAACGTGCACGGTGCAGCCTATCGCGGTGTCTATGACTTTACCGACCCGAACAGTTCCGTCTTCATCATCTCGACCGGGCAGTCAGGACATTTCCTGTCACGCCACTACGATGATATGGCGCAGCTCTGGCGTCGTGGAGAATACATTCCGATGTCGCTCGACCTCGATCTCGCCCGCGCCGCTGCCGTCGGCGTCACGCATCTGCTACCGCTTCCGGCGGCGGACTGACCTCAGACGACGGTCTGCCTGACAAAGGCCTGCACGCAGTCAAGCAGCTGGTCGTTCTGTTCCGGCGTCCCAAGGCAAAAGCGCATGTAATGCTCCAGCCCCGCCTCGCGGGTCCGGTTCACCACGAACCCGCCTTCGTCGAACAGGTATTCGACCAAGGATTCGGTCACCTCCGGCCCTTGCCCGTCGACCGTGACCATCAAGAAATTCGACCCGCTCGGCGTGGCGCTCACCCCCATGCCTTTCAATGCCAGCGCGACCCGGTCCCTCTCTGACACGATCTCAGCCACACGCTCGCGCACCAGTTCGATATCCTCGAGCGCCGCGATGGCGGCGTTCTGCGCCATGTTGTTCACGCTGCCCATGCCGCGCGTGACATAGAACCCCGGCAGCATCCACGCCGGCACCTGCGCCCAGCCAACCCGCAGCCCGGCCAGCCCGAAGGCCTTGGAAAAGGTGCGCGTCACGATAACATTGTCATGCCCCTGCGCCATCGCACGGACCGCGTTGCAATAGTCCTCGCCAGTGAACTCGCCATAGGCAAGGTCGATCACCAGCACCACATTGGCGCGCAGGTTATCCACCAGCCGCTGCAGTTCCGACAGCGGCAGCACGGTGCCCGTCGGGTTGTTGGGATTGGCCAGAAAGATCACCTTGGTGAAATCGCTGACCCCGGAAAGGATACCATCCACATCCGTCGTGAAATCGGTCTCGGGCGCCTTGACCAGATCGGCCCCCACCCGGTGCGCGACCATCTGGAACTGGATATAGCCGAATTCGGAAATCAGGATCTCGTCCCCCGGCCGCGCAAAGCTGCGCCCGATCACATCCAGCAGTTCTTCTGAGCCATTGCCGCAGATCATGCTCTCGGGGTCCAGCCCGTAGGTCTTGCCAAGCGCCGCACGCAGCCCGTCACAACCCGGTCCGCCATAGCTGTTCACCCGATGCCCGGTCGCCTCGATCGCCGCAGCCACGGCAGGTGTCGGCCCATAGGGCAGTTCGTTATAGCCAAGGTTGATGATCGGCAGACCCTTGGGCTGTGCCCGCGATATCCGCCCCCTGACAGGCATCGCTTCGATATAGGTTGTCGGCCGCGCGGCGGTTGGCTCGTCACTTTGCATCAGTCAGTACCTTGAGAATCTATTCCCAGCCGGGAAACGCTTACAACTCGCTCGATTGAAGGGCCTTGGCCACCAACAGGCCAAGCGCGAAATATATCTCGCGATACATCGCATCGAACCCGTCGAACAACGCCCCGTTCAGCGCCTGCCCCGCCTCGGTCTCCGAGAAATCGAGATAGGCCTGCATCTCGCTGTCGCTAAGCGGCCCATAGGCCATGTAAAGGAAACTCTGAAGCCAGCCCAGCGTATCGGCGCGGATCGCCTCTTCCTGAGACCAGACCTCGTCAAGGATCTCGGCCTCGCTCATCTTGTGGCTGCCGCCTTCGACCAGACCGTTAAAGAAATGATAGTTCGAACTCAGCGCCCCGGTCACATTGCGCTCGTTCAGGTCGTTGATCTCGATAAAGCTAGTGATCGCATCGACCCGGGCATTTTCATCCGCCACTGCCTCGGCATAGATCGCATCGGCCAGTTCATCGACCGCCGGATCGACCATCGCCACCCGGGCGCTGATCTCAAGCTGCAGGATACGCCTTCCCGCATCGCTGCCAAAGAAATCGAGCGCGGCGCGGGTTTCCTCGGGCGTCAGGCGCTTTTCAAGGCTCGCTTCGAGCACCGACAACATCGCCTCGGAATCATAGATGCGTTCCACCTTGTCCGAGAAATAACGCCCACCCGTGCCCGACAGGAGGTCGTCGTTCAGCCCCTCGCCATAGCGCAGACCTTCCACTCTCAGGACCTTGATCACGTCGTCCAGCAGAAGAACATCGCTCAGCTCGTCAATGTCCCCCGCACCACTTGCAGTAAGCGGAACAAGCGCGACAAGCGACAGCGCCGCGGCGATCACATAACGTCTGGCCCATCTCTTCATGTCAGATGTCCTGACCGGGGTGCAGGTCGGCCATCTTGGCCGCCAGCACTTCGAAACGGTTGGCCATGATCTCGTACTGGACCGCATTCAGCAGTTCATACACCTCCTGCATCTGCGGCTTTTCCAGTGCTTCGGTATAGGCCAGCAGGTCTTCGTCCGAAATATCGCGATAGGTATAGGCGGACCCGGACATGGCCGATTGCTCTAGCACCACACGCAGCCGTTCCTCGTCTTCAGCGATCATCGCCCGCAGCTCATCCGCATCAAGCTGAAGCTCGACCACCCCGGCCGCGCTGGCTGACATCAGAAAGCGTACCTGAATTTCCTGCAAGGCCCGCAGGCTTGAATCGACGGAGGATATCGCCGCGTTCATCCGCTTCAACGTTTCAAGCCGGTCCAGATTATTCTCGGCCAGTTCGGCGAGGATTTGGTTGCCCTGCTTCATCTTGGCGTCATCGTCATCCTGCATGTGCGAGGCATTCTCGGCCTCGACCAGCCGCTGCCCCAGATCCGTCGCATAGAATCCCGCCGCAAAATCAAGGTTTTCATCGCTCAGCGTCTGCTCAAGGATATCAAGCGCGATATCGCGCATGATCTCCGGCTTGAAGACCTGTGCCGTCACCCGATTCCAGTCCGACCCGAAGACGTCCGGCTCCACACCCAGCATCTGCGGGGCCGAAGCGGCGGAAAACGCGATTGAATCCAGCGCCACGTCAAATCCGGTCGTCGTCAGAAAGGCCTGTACCCGCTCGCGATTGGCGGCATTGGCGGTCTGAGCGAAAAGACACATCACCGCGAGACCAAGAATGGCAGCGATCTGCAGCAGGCGGGGCGAAACGGGTACGCGCGAAAACTGTATCATGCGGTGAACCGTAAGGCATTTCGCGGCACCGGCAATCAAAAAAAATGCAATCGGCGGAAACCTAAAAAACGCCCTTGCCACCCGCCGCATGACCGATTAAACGCAGGCTCCACAGACCCCCGCGGAGAGGTGCCGGAGTGGTCGAACGGGGCGGTCTCGAAAACCGTTGACCCTTCACGGGGTCCCAGGGTTCGAATCCCTGTCTCTCCGCCATATGCCTGCCCATATGCACAAATCGCCGCTGTCACCGGATCAGTTCCGGCCGCAATACCCCGCGTCCAACTGCACCAGCTCGCCGTGTCATTTACCAGTTCTTTAAGCGGCCTCGAAGAATCCGTTTCCGCGCGGCACTGTGCGCCTTCGGTCAGCGCGGGCCATGGTAACATCGGATCGGACGCATGTTCGGCTCAGCATCTTTGACAATAAATCCGTCTCGGGGATAAAGTCGCGCACCGGTCGCAGCGGCCAAAGATCAACCTTCGGAAATGGAACAACGTCTTGCTAGAGCGAAATGAATTCGACGCAGTCTATGCCTGTGTCTGCGACCTCAACGGTGCGATGCGGGGCAAGCGCATCCCAAGCGCCCAGATCGAAAAAATCGGTCGCGGCGAAATCCGGATGCCATTGTCCATCCTCTGTCTCGATATCTGGGGCGAGGACGTCGAGGGCAGCGAACTGGTCTTTGAAACCGGCGATGCCGACGGGCTCTGCGACCTGATCGACCGCAAAGTCAGCATCTCGACCTGGACCTCGCGCCCCAGCGCCTTTGCACAGCTCTGGATGCGGGAAGAGAACGGCAAACCTTTCCTTGGCGATCCGCGCCGCGCGCTGGCCGAAATCCTGTCGCGCTACAAGGCGCACGGACTGACGCCTGTGGTCGCGACCGAGCTTGAATTCTACCTCTACGACGACAGCGAAAGCGCCCCCTCGGCGCCCCGCGCCCCCCGCTCGGGGCGCAGTTCGGAAACCGCCGGTGCGCTCTCGCTCGACGAATTGCAGAAATACGAAGAATTCCTCGACGACGTTTACGATGCCTGCGCGCTGCAGGATATTCCCGCCGATGCGGCCATTTCCGAAAACGGCGCCGGGCAGTTCGAAATCAACCTCAAGCATTCCAGCGACGCGCTGAAAGCGGCGGATGATGCGGTTTTGTTCAAACGTCTCGTAAAGGGCGTCGCGCGGCGTCACGGGATGGGCGCCACCTTCATGGCCAAGCCTTATGGCGACCGCTCCGGCAGCGGGCTGCATGTGCACTATTCACTGATCGACGAACAAGGGCGCAATGTCTTTGACGACGGCGGCGCGCGCGGCACTGACACGATGCTTCACGCGGTCAGCGGGATGCTCTCGACGATGCAGGATCACACGCTGATCTTTGCCCCGCATGAAAATTCCTATCGCCGGCTCCTGCCCGGTTCGCACGCGCCCTCAGCGGTGGCCTGGGGCTATGAAAACCGCACCGCCGCGATCCGCATTCCCGGCGGCGACAACAAATCCCGCCGGATCGAGCACCGCGTCGCCGGTTCGGACGCGAACCCCTATCTCGTCATAGCGTCTATCCTTGGCGGTGCGCTGCTGGGCATCGAATCCAAGGCCGTGCCGCCGCAGCCGATCGAAGGCGACGCCTATTCCAAACGACTCCAGAACCTGCCGCTCGACTGGGCCTCGGCGATCGAGGCCTTCTCGGACAGTACCGGCGTCGAACAGGTCTATTCCAAGTTGCTCAAACGCATGCTGACCCAGTGCAAGATGCAGGAACTGCGTAGGTTCACCCAGCATGTGACGGATTTCGAATACCAGAGCTATCTCGAAACCGCCTGACCTTCCTCCCCCACTCCCGAACTGATTTCGCCGCGCCGGTGCCCTTGCGATGTACGGGGGGTGTACAGGGGGTGTACGGCTTGTGCCGGGCATTTCGCCCTGCTTTAGCCGTTGTTGGCTCTCCCTCTCCTTTCGACAGCGGGCGATTTGATAGACGTCTCTCAAAAAAAGATTGACGACCATCATTTTGATCATTTTATTAGGCGCAGGGAGGAAGTCCATGCAGAGTCGCCTACCGACATTGTCGGACGTCGCGCGTTGCGCGGGCGTTAGCTATGCGACCGTCGATCGCGTGGTGAATGACCGGGGCGGCGTGGCGGAGAAATCCGTGATACGGGTGCGCAAAGCCATCGATGAGCTGGGGTATGTGCGCAATGTAGCGGCGGCAAACCTTTCCCAGAACAAGACCTATCGCTTTGCCGCGATCATACCGACCGGCACCAACCAGTTCTTTCAGCAATTGCGCGCCATTCTCGAAGCCGAACGCATCAGGTTGCTGGCCGACCGCATCGACCTGCGCATCGAGGGAATCGCCGCGTTCGATGGCGAAGCCTTATGCGAACGCCTTGATATCCTTTCACAAACCGGCATCGACGGCGTCGCGCTCGTCGGAACCGACGACGACATCGTCGCCCAGAAGATCGCCGAGCTTCGGTCTGCCGGGATTGCCGTTCTTACGCTTGTGTCGGACGCGCCGAACGCGCCGCGCGATGCCTATATCGGGATCGACAACCGCGTGGCGGGCCAGACCGCCGGACGTCTGATCGGCCTGTGCCACGGTGGCGCGGGCGGCCGGGTGCTACCCATCGTCGGGGCGCTATCGGCACCCGACCACGCCGAACGGCTTGAGGGCATGCGCGAAACGGTGACGGCCCTCTACCCCGATCTGGACATCGCGCCGGTCATCATCGGCCGGGACGAACACGAGATCGTCGAGAACAAGCTTCGACCGATATTCAAAAATTCTCACGACATAACAGCTGTTTACAGCGTCGGCGGCGGCAATGCGGGCCTGTTGCGCGTGCTGCGCTCCCTGCCTGACGGACAGAACCGGCCGATTGTTGTGCTGCATGACATCGTGCCTCAAGCACGCGAAGCCCTTGAGGACGGGGTGATCGATGCCATCATCGATCAGCGCCCCGAAGTCGAGATCGCCAACGCCCTGAGCTGCCTGCGCAGCATTGCCGATCGGCGTATGCCCGATGTCACGGACCCGATCCTGCCCACCGTTTATTTCAAGGAAAATCTGCCGCCTCCCGGCAGGGATTCCTCTGTGCGTCCCGGCCATACCGTTAATGGAACGGCATCGGGACATGCCTCAAAATCTCGAATTCTCAAGGAGATAGACCAATGAAGACGATCAAGGGCCCCGGCCTTTTCCTCGCCCAGTTTGCCAGCGACGAAGCGCCGTTCAACTCGTGGGACCAGATCACCAAATGGGCCGCCGACGCCGGGTACAAGGGTGTTCAGGTGCCGGTCTGGGAATCGCGGCTGATCGACCTAGACAAGGCGGCGAGCTCCAAGGATTACTGCGACGAATGGGCCGGGCAAGCGCGCGAAAACGGTGTTGAAGTCACTGATCTCTCGTCACATATTCTCGGCCAGCTGGTTGCCGTCCACCCCGCTTATGACACCTGGGTCGACGGCTTCGCCGCCCCAGAAGTTCAGGGCAAGCCCAAGGAACGCGCCGAATGGGCGGCGGAGCAGGTCAAAAAAGCGCTGACCGCGTCAAAACACCTTGGCGTCGATGCGCATGTGACTTTTTCCGGCGGTCTCTGCTGGCCGTTCATCTATCCCTTCCCACAGCGCCCCGCCGGGTTGGTGGAAACCGCCTTTGACGAACTGGCGGCGCGCTGGCGTCCGATCCTGGACCACGCCGAGGAGTGCGGCATCGATGTCTGCTATGAAATCCACCCGATGGAAGATCTGCATGATGGCGTGACCTTCGAGATGTTCCTTGAACGTCTGGACGGGCATGTCCGTTGCAACATGCTTTACGATCCGTCGCACTACGTCCTGCAATGCCTTGATTACCTTGACAATATCGACATCTACAAGGACCGGATCAAGATGTTCCACGTCAAGGATGCCGAGTTCAACCCGACCGGGCGTCAGGGTGTTTACGGTGGCTACCAGCCTTGGGTCGACCGGGCCGGACGCTTCCGCAGCCTTGGCGACGGTCAGGTCGATTTCGGCGCGGTCTTCTCCAAGATGGCGGCCAATGACTTCGACGGCTGGGCCGTTGTCGAATGGGAATGCGCGATCAAACACCCCGAGGACGGTGCCCGCGAAGGCGCGCAATTTGTAAAGGATCACATCATTCGCGTGACGCCCCATGCCTTTGACGATTTCGTCGACGGGGGCACCGATGACGCCGCAAACCGCAAGATGCTGGGGATTGATTGAGATGAGCGATAGCAAACGCATCAGGCTGGGCATGGTCGGCGGTGGCGCCGACGCGTTTATCGGCGGCGTGCATCGCATCGCCAGCCGTATCGACGACCGTTTCGAACTGGTGGCCGGGGCACTGTCCTCGACCCCCGAAAAAGCCAGGAAGAGCGGCGAGGCGCTGGGGCTGGACCCTGCCCGCAGCTATGCCAGCTTTGAGGAAATGGCCGAGGCCGAAGCCTCTCGCGACGACGGCATCGAAGCGGTCAGCATCGTGACGCCCAACCATGTCCACTACCCGGCCGCCAAGGCATTCCTTGATCGCGGCATCCATGTGATCTGCGACAAGCCGCTTACCTCGACATGGGAAGATGCCGAGGCCATGGAAAAGGCCGTTGCGGGCTCCAAGTCCCTCTTCATCCTGACACATAACTACACCGGCTATCCGATGGTGCGTCAGGCGCAAGCGATGGTCGAGGCCGGGGATATCGGCAAGATCCGCCTCGTGCAGGTCGAATACCCGCAGGACTGGCTGACCGATCCGGTGGAAACCGAAGGCGTGAAACAAGCCGAATGGCGCACCGATCCGGCGCGCTCCGGCGCGGGCGGGGCCACGGGTGATATCGGCACCCATGCCTATAACCTCGCTTCCTTTGTCAGCGGGCTGAAAGCCAGCGAGTTGCTGGCCGATCTGCAAAGCTTTGGCGCGGGACGCTCGCTGGACGACAACGGTCACGTCCTGCTGCGCTTCGACAACGGCGCGCGGGGCATGCTCTGGTGCTCGCAGGTCGCGCCGGGCAATGAAAACGGGCTCAAGCTGCGCATATACGGCGACAAGGGTGGTCTTGAATGGGCGCAGGAAGATCCGAATTACCTGTGGTTTACCCCGCATGGTGAAGCGACCCGCCTGATCCGACGCAACGGCGCCGGGGCAATCGACGCAGCCAATGCCGTTAGCCGTATTCCTCCGGGCCATCCCGAGGGCTATCTGGAAGGGTTCGCCAATATCTACACCGCCGCCGCCGATGCGATCCGTGCGGTTCAGCGCGGCAGCGACCGCGAGGCGGCCATGGGCCCCCTGCCCGGCATTTCCGACGGCATGGAGGGGATGCGTTTCGTGCTGGCCTGCGTGGAGTCGTCGAAGAACAACGCGACATGGGTGAAACTGTGAGCACACCCACCCTCGAACTGTGCGATATCCGCAAGAGCTTTGGCCCGATCGAGGTGCTGCATGGCATCGACATCGCGCTGCGCTCGGGCGAGGTCCATGCGCTGATCGGTGAAAACGGGGCGGGCAAATCGACGACGATGAAGATCCTGGCGGGCTATCAGCCCGCCACCTCCGGCAAGATACTGCTAGACGGGAAAGAGGTAACCTTCGACAGCCTGCATGAAGGCGAAGAGGCCGGGATCGTGATGATCCATCAGGAATTCAACCTCGCCGAACAGCTGACGGTCGAGCAGAACATCTTTCTGGGCCGCGAGCTGCGCAAGGGCTGGCTTTTGGACAAGGCCGAGATGCGGCGCCTGACGCGCAGCTATCTCGACCGGGTGAAATGCCGTGTGCATCCCGATACGCCAGTGTCGAAATTGTCCAACTCTGACAAGCAGATGGTGGAAATCGCCAAAGCGCTGAGCCGCGACGCGCGGGTTGTCATCATGGACGAACCCACCGCCGTTCTGACCAACCGTGAGGCGGGCATCCTCTTTGAACAGGTTCGCGCCATGCGCGAGGCCGGCACCGCGATCCTTTTCACCAGCCACAAGCTGAGCGAGGTTGCCGAGATCGCGGACCAGGTGACCGTCATGCGCGACGGCGCTGTCGTGCGCGCCTGCCCCGCGTCGGACATCACCGAGGATGAAATGGCCACGGCCATGGTCGGACGCGATGTGTCCGACCTCTACCCCAAGCATCGCGAGGAAGCGGAGAATGAATTGGCGCTCTCCGTGTCCGGTCTGGATGTGCCCGGCTTTGCCGAAGGCATCTCTTTCGATATTTATCGCGGCGAGATTTTCGGCATCGCGGGCCTCATCGGTTCGGGCCGCACCGAGGCGATGGAGGGGCTGTGCGGATTGCGCCCCGCCACACGTGACGCCATGCAGATCAACGGGCAGGATGTGAGCATCCGCAAACCTTCTGACGCGCTAGCCCACGGGCTGTGCTACCTCACCGAAGACCGCAAGTTGCGCGGTCTACTTCTGGAACGGGGCATGCGCGAGAACCTGACGCTTCAGGCGCTGCCCAAATTCGGCACGCTGCTGATCGACCGCAGCGCCGAGGAAAAGGCGCTGGATCAGGCGATCAAGGATTTCGACATCCGTGCAGGACGACGGGACGTGAAGGTCGGCAATCTATCGGGCGGTAACCAGCAGAAGCTGCTGCTCGCCAAGGTGATGCAGTCGGAACCGAAGATCCTGATCGTCGACGAGCCGACGCGCGGCATCGATATCGGCACCAAGCAGCAGATCTATGCATTCCTGCGCCGTCTCGCGGATGAAGGCCATGCGATCATCATGGTCTCCTCCGAGATGCAGGAGCTGATCGGCATGGCCGACCGGGTCGCCGTCATGCGCACCGGCCGCATTGCGGGCACGCTAAGCGGCAAAGACATAACAGAAGACGCCATTGTCCGCCTCGCCATGGGCGTAGGGGCAACTGAATACGGCGCGAAAAAGGAACTGGCCTGATGACCTCTGAAACGACGAACAGCAAGCAAAGCGGGCGCGCCCTGCCCTCGATGAGCGTATTGGGGCCGATCCTCGCGCTGGTCCTGCTTGTGGTGGTCGGCGCCCTGCTGAACCCGAATTTCCTTGGTGCGGCCAACATCACCAACGTGCTGGCCCGATCCGCCTTTATCGGCATCATCGCCGTGGGCATGACCTTTGTGATCACCGCTGGGGGGCTCGACCTTTCGGTTGGGTCGATGGCGGCCTTTATCGCGGGGTTGATGATCCTTGTGATGAACGCGGCGCTGCCCAGTATGGGCGTCGGTGTGCCCATCATCCTGCTTGGAATGCTCGTGGCGATTGTCGCCGGTATCCTTGCCGGGCTTCTCAACGGCTTTCTGATTACCACCGTGGGCATCGAAGCCTTTATCGTGACCCTCGGCACCATGGGCATTTACCGCAGCCTTGTGACATGGCTCGCCGATGGCGGCACGCTCAGCCTCGACTTCGGGCTGCGCACCTTTTACCGCCCGGTCTATTTCGACGGTATTCTCGGTATCTCCTGGCCGATCATCGTATTCGCGCTGGTCGTTATCATCGGGGAAATCGTGATGAGCCGCGCCCGTTTCGGCCGCCATTGCGCTGCGACGGGGTCGAACGAGCACGTGGCCCATTACTCCAACGTTAACGTTAACCGCACCCGTCTGATCACCTACGCCCTGCTGGGTCTGCTGGTGGGGGTCGCGACGATCATGTACGTGCCGCGCCTTGGCTCGGCTTCGTCCTCGACCGGCGTGCTCTGGGAGCTTGAAGCCATCGCGGCCGTGATCATCGGCGGCACCGTGCTCAAGGGCGGCTTTGGCCGGGTCTGGGGCACCGTGATCGGCGTCCTGATCCTGAGCCTGATCGACAATATTCTGAACCTGACCGACCTTGTATCGCCATACCTGAACGGCGCGATCCAGGGCGTCATCATCATTCTCGCAGTGATCCTGCAGCGGGAAGCCAAAGCGAAGGGCTGAGGCCCGCGCGTCAATACTCGAAAGGGAGGTAAGACATGAGCTACATGAAAAACATTCTGGCAGGGGCGGCAGCCATCGCGCTTGGTGCCAGCGCAGCCTATGCGCAGGACACCAAGGTGATCGGTGTCTCGATCCCGGCGGCAACCCATGGTTGGGCCGGTGGCATGAACTACCACGCACAGGAAACCGTAGAGCGGTTGGAAGAAGTCTATCCGCAGCTCGACTTTGTGCTCGCCACCGCATCGGATGCGGGCAAGCAGGTCAACGACATCGAGGACATGGTCGCCACGCGCAATATCTCGGCGCTGGTGGTCCTGCCCTTCGAATCCGATCCGCTGACTCCGCCGGTTCAGGCGGTTGCCGATAGCGGTGCATGGGTGACGGTAGTTGACCGTGGTCTGTCCGTCGAAGGTATCGAGGACCTCTATGTCGCAGGCGACAACGCGGGCTTTGGCACGGTGTCGGGCGAATATATGGCCTCGAAGATGCCCGACGGCGGCAAGATCGTCGTCCTGCGCGGCATTCCGACCACTATCGACAACATGCGTGTCGAAGGCTTTGAGAAAGCGATCGAAGGCTCGGGCATCGAGATCATCGGCATGGAGCACGGCAACTGGAACCGTGATGACAGCTTTAACGTGATGCAGGACTTCCTGTCGAAGTACGACCAGATCGATGCGGTCTGGGCTTCGGATGACGACATGGCCGTTGGCGTTCTTGCCGCCATAGATGCTGCCGGTCGCGATGACATTCAGTTCGTGCTGGGCGGTGCGGGCATGAAGGAAATGATCAAGCGCGTGATGGATGGCGACAGCATGATCCCCGCCGACGTGACCTACCCGCCGTCGATGATTGCAACCGCGATTGAAATGACGGCCGTTGGCCTGACATCGAACGCGCCGGTTGCCGGTACCTTCACCATTGGTTCCGTGCTGGTCACCCAGGAGAACGCAGAGCAGTTCTACTATCCTGACAGCCCATTCTGATCCGGGAAAATAAAACGGACTGGCCCGGGAAATCCCGGACCAGTCCTTATCATTTCGGCCTTTCAGCCATTCCGGGCATCGCCAAAACTGGACAGCCCGATCATTTCAAATGATCCGTCACCGATAGATCCGTGTGGTGCAATCCGGTCAATCGGTTCAGGGTCTTTCGTGAGTTCTCCCGGATCAATTCGTCAACACAATCCGGGTCATTCCAGTCTTCCGCCACCGACGGGATAGATATCCCGACCCCGGCCCCTTCATTGCGATAATTCATATGCATCGCCGTGCTGAGAGAACCCGTGAGCGGTGGGTCAGTATTCGGCCAGACATATCCCGTGCCACACAAATATTCAGAGAAGTCGTAGTCCGGTTATATTATTTGGTGACAACCCGTCCGCGAACTGTCGAATTCGACCGTCCGAAGATCAATAAGCGCAATAATTATCGTTCGAGTATGCTTTGGTATTTCGCGAAAGTCGTTTGTCTTAAAAGATATCTTGGAAATAAACGTAGTCCAAAGACACGTTTTTCAAACATGTTTTTTTTACGCTTTCGGATTTTCGGCGAATAAAAGCTTATTCAGGAGAATTACCGCGCAGCCCGGTCGCAGATACCAGTGCCCGGTCGAGCACCTTATCGAATGACCGAACTGTCCACACGGGCGGAGACATCGCCGACCCGGTCCAGCGCGCGCGCCGCGACAAAAGCGATGGCCGCTCCGACCAGCAGGCACAACAGCACCACGGCGACGATCCGCACGAACCCCGCAGCCGTGCGCCGCTCGGCCTCAATCGGCAGCGATCCGCTCTGCGTCGCCGCAGCAGGCATATCCTCGGTCACATCGTCCAGACTGGGTTTGCCCACCCGCGGAGGCTGTCGGCGGCGCCCTGCCATGTGGTCCTCTTCTTCCACAACGTCTTCTCCGGTGGCGCGCCCATCTCCAAAGAGAGGCAGAACATTGCCGCCAGCCGATGGTTTCGACACGGCAGGTTCAGAACGCTCGGGCTTTGTTTTGAACGAGGTCAGCTTTGCTTCGGCTTTCGGAGATGCCCCCTCGCGTTCAGCTGCCATTCTCGCAAGGAATTCGGCACGGTTCTCGCGGGCAATGCGCTGCGCATCTTCGGGCGTTGCGTTTTCGATATCGTCCAGCTCATCGCTCTTCGTCGAAGCCGTTTCCCACGGCTTGCGGTCGGGCAGTACAGATTGTCCTTCGGCCTTGTTCAGAACCTGCTCGCGCGATTGGCGCGCAAGCTCCAGCCGGGCGTTCCAGCTCAGTTTTCGGTCCATATAGGATTTTGAATCCGAGCTTGGTACTTCGTCTTCAGGACGGTCGTTTTTCCGCAGGCTCATCACTCTCACTCAACAATACAGACACGCGGGTACTATACCTCAAGGTTAACGGTACGTCACGCTTTCTCGCGCGGCTCGGACCGCCGCACCCGGTCAGTCTCCCCCTTATCCTCCAGAAAATGGCTCCTAAACCGCGAATATCAAGTGACGCGCGATAGCTTGCCGGGATGCGCTTAAGCATCCAAGGCGGTATCTGTGTGACCAATTCGGCTCAACTTCGGCAGGGCGTCGTATAAAGAATGATTGGTTTCCGTGGATTTCAGACCGAAGAAGAAAATGAAATTCCCCAGATCTACTTAACTGAAAATAAATGATTTATCTCGCCGTGCGACGTTGGCCCTTTTCGCGAAGCGCATGACATCTTGCGTATGGTTTCAGCATTTTTCCTGCGTCGAACCGAACAGAACGAGGCGGTCATCAAATGCGAAATGACTACCCAAGTTGCTGCGCCGAGCAGTTTGAAACGGGCACCCCCAGGCGCTTCCGAAAAGCTCAACCCGCAGTTGCACATATTTTAACGGTTTCGAATTCCGCACAATAGGAAGCAATCGCTGAAACCGTCCCCGCCCGAGCGACAATCCAGCGAATCCGGACGGCTCAGCGCTAACTGTCCTTCAGCAAGTCGTTGAGCACCTCCTGCGTGTCCGCACCGCAAGCGGGCGGCGCGTGACGATAGCTGACCGGCGTTTTCGAAAACTTGACCGGGTTGCCGATCAAAGGCACCGCGCCCGAAGCGGCATGCGCATCCGGCATGGAAATCTTCATGCCGCGCGCCTCAACCTGATCCGAGGCGAAAACCTCGGACAGGCTGTTGATCGGGCCGCCCGGGACCCCTGCCGCTTCCATCGCGCGCACCAGATCTGCCTTGCCAAAGCGCAGGATTTCTGCAGCAAGCAACCCGATCAGGATATCGCGGTTCGTAACCCGGTCGATGTTGCGCCGGAACCGTTCATCCTCCGCCAGGTCGGCTCGCCCGAGAATGCCGCAGAACCTCTTGTACTGCGCATCGTTCCCGGCGGCCACGATCACATGCCCGTCGCCTGTAGCAAACACCTGATAAGGCACGATATTGGGGTGCTGGTTGCCCAGACGCGGCTGTTCCTGCCCCGACAAAAGGTAGTTTGTCCCCGCATTGACGAGCCACGCCACCTGGCTGTCGACAAGGGCGATGTCGATATGCTGGCCTTCGCCGCTCTGGTCGCGATGGCGGATCGCCGCCAAAATCGCCGTCACCGCGTACAGGCCGCAGATCACGTCTGTCACCCCGACCCCGACCTTCATCGGCTCGCCCTCGGGATCTCCAGTCAGGCTCATGATACCGCCATAGCCCTGCGCCAGCAGGTCATAGCCGGGCTTGTGCGCATTAGGGCCCGTCTGGCCGAACCCCGTGATCGAACAATAGACAAGACCCGGGTTGTCCCGGCTCAGGCTGTGGTAGTCCAAACCGTATTTGGCAAGCCCGCCTACCTTGAAATTCTCAACCAGTATATCGCAATGCCGGGCGAGTTGCCGGACCGTCTCGGCTCCCTCGTCTGTGGCGATATCAACCGCGACCGACCGCTTGTTCCGGTTGGCCGAAAGGTAATAGGCGCTCTCCGCCGTGGGCTCCCCGTCCGGTCCGGTTACATAGGGTGGCCCCCAGGCCCGGGTATCATCCCCATGGCCCGGCTTCTCGATCTTGATGACCTCCGCGCCGTAATCGCCCAGCAATTGCGTGCAGGTCGGACCGGCAAGGATACGGGACAGGTCCAGCACCCGAAGCCCGTCAAGCGGCCCCGGCGCATGCGCATTCGACATTGTCACTTCCTTTCACTCGCCGGTGCGAGGCCGCCTCAGGCGACCTCTTCCACCTCGCCCCCGGCCTTTTTCCAGCCCGAGAATCCGCCCTCGATATGCGCCACCGGCTGCAAGCCCATCTCCTGCGCGAGCCGCGCGCTCAGGGAAGACCGCCACGCACTGGCGCAATAGAACACGAAAGTCTTGTCCTGCGCGAAAACATCCTTGTGATAGGGGCTTTCCGGATCGATCCAGAATTCCAGCATGCCGCGGGGACAGGAAAACGCCCCCGGGATCTTACCTTCGCGCTTCAGCTCACGCGGGTCGCGCAGGTCCACGAATACATGATCCTCGGACCCCAAAAGTGCCTTGGCTTCCTCGATGGGCATGGTGGTAATCACGGCATTCGCCTCGGCGACCATGTCTTTCACATGCTTGGTAATCGTCTGTGCCATGTCGGCTCCTTCTCTTCAAACTGGTGTCGTAACGCGGGGTTGACCACAGGCGGACTCGATCACTTCGCCCGCATCGAACAGGATATCCTCGCGAAACTTGCCGCCGATCAGCTGGACGCCAACCGGTGCATCCCCCGCCATGCCAGTCGCGACCGACAGTCCCGGCAGCCCCAGCGTCGGCAGCGCCCGTTGGATAAGCTGCGCTTCCATGATGCGGTCAAACCCTGACCGCGCACCCACGTCGCTCTGCTGCGCGAAGGGCAACATGCCCGAGGACGGGCAAAGCACCACGGGCCACTCGGCGAGAAAATGCAGCCATTCGCGCTGCACCCCGATACGCCGCTGCAGGCAGGCCATCAGACCGCCAAGGTCCATCTCGGCGGAATCCGCGGTCATCCGCTGAAAGACCACCGTGGCATCGGGGTCATCCTCGGCGGCAATGGTTGCCGCCGCAGCGCGAGATTCCGCCATCCAGAGCTGCGCATTTATCTCGGCCGCTTCCCGCATTGGCGGACAGTCGATTTCCTCGACCTGCCAGCCAGCCGCACGCAGGGCCTCGGCCGCCTGCTTCAACGCCGCCAATATGGCACTATCCACTTCCATCCCGTCCGGTGCCGGACAAAAGGCCACCTTCCTGGGCAAAGCCTCCCCCGTCAGGGGCGCGGGGATCCAGAGCGGATCCTCGGGATCGCCCACCGACATGGCGGCCAGTCCCAGCCTCAGATCGGCAATGCTCCGGGCAATCGGGCCCGAAACCGCCATCATCTGCGCCCCGATGTAACGATCCGGCGCCGAGGCATTGCGCGCCGGAACCCGGCCCACGGTCGGTCGAATCCCCTGCAGGCCGCAGGCATAGGCCGGATAACGGATCGATCCGGCGATATCGGTGCCATGTCCTATGGCGCAAATCCCGGCGGCCACCGCCGCCGCCGCCCCGCCCGACGATCCGCCCGGCGTCAGATCGGCATTGCGCGGATTAAGCGTCATCCCGTGCAGCTCATTATTGGTGAACCATCGCATCGAGAAAGCTGGCGTATTGGTGCGCCCGACGATCACCGCCCCGGCCCGCCGCAGATTGGCCACCACAGGGCTGTCCTGCTTCGCAATCAGATCTTTCTGCAATTTCAGACCGTTGGTCGTCGCGTACCCCTTCTGATCCACGTTGACCTTGATCGTCACCGGCACGCCGGCGAGGGGCCCTACGTCCTCCCCGCGCCCAAGTCGATCATCCAGCACATCCGCAGCGGCCAGCGCCTCCTCCGGGCATTCCTGGACCACCGCATTGATCCGGGGATTGATCTCCGAAAGCCGGGCAAGATGCGATTCAACCACCTGGCGCGCGGAAAAAGACCGACCTGTCACACCCCGCGCAATTTCGCTGGCATCCATTTCCCAGAACTCGGCCATCCTCGCCCCTTCCTGCTTGAATTTCAAAGAGGTGACATCAAAAACCACGGTGTTTCAATGGGCATATCGAATTTCCTGCCCAATGATAGCGCTGAACAGACGACCCATTGCCGGCCCTGCCTGAAACCGTCTTTCCTCTTGCCAAAATACTCCGGGGGAGTCGCCCGTCAGGGCGGCGGGGGCAGCGCCCCCTCTGACGCGGCGCGGGGCCAGGGCTTCGAGAGGGTATGGAAACGCTTCGGACCGGCGGTTTCTACGCCGGTCCGGTCTAAGCCACACTGACCATGCCCGCATCCGGCGCCTCAAGGCTCGTGATCGCGCATTCGCCAAACCCCGGCAAATTCTCGACACGGTGATTGCCCAGCCGGAACTCGTCACCAAAGCTTTCCGCCGACGTTTCCAGAACTGTGATCTCCATCGGGGCGCTTTGCGACTGAAGCCGCGCGGCACAGTTCACCGCCGGTCCGAAGACGTCATAGATATATTTCTGCGTTCCCACGACCGAGCCCACAACCGAACCCGAGGCGATCCCGATCCGGGCCTGCCAGCGATGGCGATGCGTCTTGTTGCGATGCGAGAGGTATCTCAGGAAACCGCTCGCGCAGCGCGCCGCCAGCCGGGCGTGATCCGGGTTGCTGTGTGGCAGCCCCGACACCGCCATGTAGCAATCGCCAATCGTCTTGATCCGCTCGCAGCCATGCAGTTCAGCAATCCGGTCGAAGGCCGTGAACAGATCATTCAGCTCGCTCACCGTTTCCGTCGGATCCGAGGCCACCGCCATTTCGGTGAACCCCACAAAATCCAGCATCAGCACCGAAACCGGTTCGAACAGGCGCGGCGTGACCGTGCCAAAGCTTTTGTATTCCTCGTAGACCGAGCGCGGCATCACGTTCAGCAACAGCTTTTCAACCTGCACCTTCTCGCGCTCAAGTTCACGGGTGCGCCGTTCGGTCATCGAAGCATAGCTGTCGATCATCGCCTCGGTTTCCCGCAGGCGCGAAATGTTTTGACATTCGACGACCCACACCGGCTGTTCCAGATGGCTGGCGTTCCGCACGTCGATTTGCAGCGTCACCCGGCGGCGTTTGACCTTGACTGCAATTTCCAGCGTTTCGCCTTTCAGCGCGCGCGCCACTGCCGTGTGGTCAAGCTCTTCGACCAGCGAGGTCAGGACAATGCCTAAAACAGCCTCGGGAAAAAGCTTGGCAAAAGCCGGGTTGCAATAGATCAGCGTTTCGTCCTTGGCGTCGAAAAGCGCAACGCCCACGCCAATGGCGCGGAAGAGTTCAGTGGTGAAATTGGGAATACTCATGACAATCTCCTTTCGGATCAGGCAACGATCAGCCCGCGCCGCGCTTCGACAGCCTGAATGACCGTCGCGCAGTCATCCGACGCGAAACCGGCGGCCTCAAGCGTTTCGCGCAGCAGCGCCGCCACCTCATCGAACTGCGCATGAGTCACGCCCAGATGCGCATGTGCGCGCTGAAGACGGCTTTCCGCGAACTCCGCAGGCCCGCCCAGCAGCATAGCAAAGAACTTGGTCTGATGGTCGATCAGGCGCGGCATATCCACGTCTTCAAAGAAATGCCCGACGATATCGCTGTCGAGCACACGGTCATAAAAATCGAGGATCACGCCACGCAGGGCGCTCAGACCGCCGTACTTGTCAAACAGGGGCATCTGGCCGGGGCGAAGTGCATAGGTCATCGAAATACTCCTTTTCTTGCAACCGGCCCCGCATCGAAATCAGGCGGGACCAGTATCGTGGCAAGGTGGATCAGGCCCGGTGGACGATCACCTCGGCATATTCAGCCGGAACGATCATCGCCTCGGACGTGCGCGACCATGCCGCGCCCAACGCCGCAAGCTCGCTTTCAAGTGCCGCCGCGCCACTTGGCCCGACCGCCTCGAACGCCTTGAGCATCGGCCCGTAGGCGACCTTCCACAGGTCGATCCATTGCTGCGGGGATTGAAACCGGAAGACAAAGTTCTTCTTCTCGATCTCGATCTTGCTGGCATTGCTGCCGAACAGTTCCCGCAGCCGGTCCGGGTTCGACCATTCCATGGGCGAGCGTACGCCCGCTGGCGGTTTCACATGGCTGCCGATGGTGCGGAACACGTCACCGATGAACCCTTCGGGCGTCCAGTTGGCCATCCCGATCTTGCCCCCCGACCGGCAGACACGGGCCAGTTCGCTTGCCGCTGCGTCCTGATTGGCGGTGAACATGACGCCAAATGTCGAGGTCACGATATCAAAGGAGGCATCCTCAAACGGCAGATCCTCGGCATCGGCTTCGCGGAAGGCCACCGAAAGTTTCTCGGCCTCGGCGCGCTGCATGCCATTGCGCAGCCATGCGCCGACATAATCGGTTGACACCACGTTGCAGTACCGCCGCGCGGCGGCCAGCGTCATGTTGCCATTGCCAGCGGCCACATCAAGCACACGGTCCCCCGGCATCACGTCCAGCGCCTCGGCAAGTCTTTCACCGGTAATCTGCAGGGTCACTCCGATTTCAGCGTAATTGCCGCTGGACCAGACGATCTGCTGGCGGCCCTTGACGGCGGCAAGATCCGGGGCGGGTTGAGTTACGACATTCATTGCAACATCTCCTTGGGTCAAAATATCAATGATCCCAATTTGACCTATCGTCAGCCTTGTCGCTTGGCGGTCCTCTGCAGAATGGTCCCTTTCTTGTGGGGATTACCTGCATATTTTCTGCAGAAACCGCTCTGATGGCTGCAAACGCGCGCCGCGCGACGGCACATCCGGCGCGGGGTCAAGCGGATGTTCTGGATATTTTGGGCGATATATCATAGAATTCGCGGGTATTGCGCCTCCAACTCCGCCCGCACGCCGTGCCGGGCTCTACTACCCAAGTCCTTCAAGTCCCTTTGTCCTCGCGAATGGCTGTTGTCCCGTGACCTATGCCTTTGACGATTTCGAACTGGATATCGACCGTGCCGAGCTTCGGCGCGCGGGCGAACCTGTCGCCATCGAACCGCAGGTCTTTGCCTTGCTGAGCCTTCTCGTCACGGCGCAGGATCGCGTGGTCAGCAAGGACGAGATCTTTCAGGAAATCTGGAAGGATCGCATTGTATCTGATGCCGCCCTGTCTGGCCGCGTCCGCGACATGCGGCGTATCATTGGCGATGACGGCACCAGTCAGCGCCTTGTGCGCACCGTCCAGCGACGTGGTTTCCGATTTGTCGGCCCGGTCCGCAAGCTCGCGCCAGCCGTGCCCGCCGATCCCATGCCGACCGCCATGGACCGGGCCGAAGGGATCGATTTTGACCGCCCCGCCATCGCCGTCCTGCCCATATCCGAACCGGGCGGTGATGGGTCGTCCAGCTATATCGCCGAGGGTCTGACGGATGAAATCTGCGCGGCCCTCTGCGCGTGGCGTTATTTCCCGGTTATCGCGCGCAATACCTCTCTCCGTTTTCGCGACAGCGACCTTTCAATGAGCGAAATCGGCCAGCAGATCGGCGCGCGTTACCTGCTCAGCGGCTCGATGCGGCGAGCAGGCAATCGCATCAAGCTGAACATCGAACTGACCGACGCGCTGTCGGGCGTCCAGATATGGACAGAACGATTATCGCGTGACATCGACGATCTGGTCGATCTTGAAGAAGAGCTTGCCGCGCAGGTGGTCACCATCCTTGTTCCCGAACTCGAAGGGGCAGAATCACGGCGTATCATGCGCAAGCAACCCAGCGATTTCACCGCGTGGGATTACGCAATGCAGGCGGTCTGGTACTGCGGACGCGGCGCCGATGCTGATTTCGACATGGCCGAACAACTCGCCCAGAGGGCCTGCGAACGCGAACCCAACTGGTACCTGCCCTACACGCTTATCGCCACCTGCCGCTTTCAAAAGGCAATGGCGGGCTTTTCCTCTGCTGACAGCAGTCAGGCCTTTACCAGCACCCTCGAAGCCGCACGGCAGGCGCTTCAGATCGATCCGGGGTCATGGACAGCCCATGCGCTGGCCGCCGTGGGCGAGTTGTGGACCAATCACAACCACGACCGCGCCATGCGCCATGTAAAGCGCGCCATCGACCTCAACCCGAGCGCGCCGCAGAACTATCATTTCGGCGGGTGTATCTCTGGTTTCTCCGGCTCGCCGACCGAGGCGCGCCGCCTGCAAAAACGCCTGCTGCGCATCGACCCGCTTTACAATTACACGGCGGTGATCGAGGCGGATCTGGGACTTTGGCATATGATCGACGGAGAATATCCCGATGCCGATGATCGGCTGGCACGCTCGCAGCGTTGGGATCCACGTTATGGGCGCGCGCTCCAGCGGCGTATCGCGCTGGCCGGGCTTCAGGGCGATCACAAGGCCGCGCTGGATGCGGCGCACCGGTTGACCGATTTGGGTCTCTCGCTTGACCCGGCGGTGATCGCCGCCTCCTACCCGTTCAAAATAGAGGAACACCGGGCAATATTTGCCGAGGGCCTCTCCCGCGCAGGCATCAATTTCTAGGACCGCGCTACTCGGCAGCCGTGACCACCGCGCCTCCGGCAAGCAATGTCTCGCTGGCCGGGATTTCCGCCATGTTCACACCCGCCAATCGACACAGATGCCAGGCCAGAACAAGGTTTGACGACAGCACAATCAGCCCGGTCTCGCGTTGCAACGGTGCGATAATGTCCAGCGTGTCAAGGTTCGTGCAGGACAAGAACACCCCGTCCACTCCGCCCTCGCGCACCAGTTCCAGCGCCGCCGCCTTGATCGAGTCAGGCGTGATCCGTGCCACCCGCGCCTCTTCCGCCTCGGCGAAAGTGCCGAAAACCGGTGTCTCGATCCCCTGCCCGGCCAGCACATCGCGCAGCCTGTCCGAGACGTTTTCGACGTAAGGAGAAAGGAAGGCCAGCCGTTTCAGACCAAGTTCCGCACAGGCTGCCACCAGGGCCGAGACCGGCTCGCTCACCGCGTTAGCGGCCACGCCCATGCGGACCTGCGCCGCTACTTGGCTCGGGCCGATTTGCGCCGCGCCCGAGGTACAGCCATAGCCCACCGCCGCATAGGGTCTCACCTGTGGCAAGAGCGCTGCCGCCCGTGGCAGATGCTGGTCCATTTCCTGAAGCGTCTCGGGCGTGACATCCAGCCCGCTTGGCACGCGCGAAACAAAAAGCTCCGCCTCTGCCGGGATCAGCTGCCGGAAATCCAGCTCGATCCGTTCATCCGCCTGCAAGACGATCAAACCGATGCGCACCGCCTCGTCGGTCTTCATCTCATATGCCAGCCGTTTCATGTCTCAGCCCTCCAGCTCGATCAGCGTCCGCCCGGCGCGTGTTGACAGGAATTCCGGCGCGCCGTCGCGGATGACGATATCTTCCTCGTGCACCATGATCCGCCCCGGCGACAGTTCCACGCCCGGTTCGAGCGTGATGACCATACCGGGCTGCAATTCGGTGTGGTCCTGCGGGATCAGCGACAGCCCTTCGGTCAGCTGCATCCCCAACCCGTGCCCCAGCCGACCCGCGTCCGAGCCCTGCCCGCCGGTCAGCAGCCGGTCCATCACATGAAACAGTTCGGCAGCGGTGGTGCCGGGCCGGGCAATCTCGGCCGCCGCGTCGACAGCATCGATCAGCTTGGCCTGCGCCGCGTTTTCAGCGTCCCCCGCCGGACCGACCGAAAAATTCCGGTCGAAATCACAGAAATAGCCATCGCGCTGCATGCCCGTGTCCAGCATCAAGACATCACCGCGTTTCAAAGGCTCGGGTCCGGCGGGAGAGATGACATCCGAATACCCACCCGCGCCCGAGGCCCCGGCGACATAAGGCACCCAGTCGGCCCCCTCTTCCAGCCCAAGTCGCTGAAAGTCGCGAAACACCCGGTCCAGCGGCACACCGGCGCGCGCAATTTCCGGAACGCGGGCAAATACCCGGTCGCCGACGGCGCAGATCGCGCGGATCTTGTCGATCTCGGCCTCGGACTTCACCGCCCTAAGATCCCACATGATCCGCTGATCCGGTACGAAACGCAGCCCCGACATGCCCTGCAAGCGCATCCAGTCGCCCAGCGGCATGCGCAGCTGGCTCTCCAGCCCCATTGGCAAGCCGATGTTACCGCCCACTACCAATTCACCCAGCGTCTCCGCCAACAGCGAGACACCGTCGTCTTCGTAATCCGGCGCGCGCCACGTCCGGATGTCCTTGATCCATGTTCGCCCCATCAGCGCCGCACCGATAGACGGGATCACCGCCACCGGATCGCCCGAAGCGGGCAGCACAAGGAACCACGGACGCGTCGGGCTTTCCCAGAACTTCGTCAGGTAGCCGGTGAAATAGCGAATATCCGGCTCGGTCGTCAGGAACAGCGCAGCCAGATCGTGCCGCGCCATCATCTCCTGCGCCCGAGACACCCGCGCCTTGTATTCCGTATCCGGAAAACCGCGCGGCAAATCCATTATTCCGGGCCTTCGCTCAGGATCAGCAGCACCGAAGAATGCTCATCCAGCCCCAGCGCCTCGCGATGGGCGGCGCTCGACATAAGGCCCGCCAGACCCGCCGCGCCCGACGGGGTCGACTTCAGCCCGACACCAGCAACCAGTTCATCGCCCGCGAAGCCTTCGGCCTCGCTGATCGTGGCAAAGAAATCCGCATCCCGCGCCAACCCTTTCAGGGCGATCAGAGACGCCTCCTTGCAATCGAGCCGCCCCATTTCCGAAACCGGTCCGCTCGTCGTGACCATTTCCCCCGCCGCAATCGACTCTTTCAGACAGGGCGCAGCTTCGGGTTCAACCACGGTAATGATCGGTTCATCGCCCCATGCCTTGCGCGCCAGCGCAGCTGCCGCCCCGGCAAGTCCACCTACACCGGCCTGAAGAAAGATATGGTTCGGCGCGCGGGGCATCGCCTCGATCACCTCCTGCATCAGCACAAGGTAGCCCTCCATCAGCCGGTGCGGCCGCTCGGTATAGCCGGGCCACGAACTGTCCGAGAGCAGTTTCCAGCCGTTGTCTTCGGCCGCCTTGGCCGCTGCTGCCATGCTGTCCTCGTAAACCGCGCCTTCGCGCACCACCTCGGCCCCCTTTGCGCGCAGCCGCTCGGCAAAGGCTTCGGGCACGGTTTCCGCGATATAGACCACCGCCTTAGCTCCGTAATCCGCCGCTCCCGCTGCCACCGACATGCCGTGATTGCCCGCGCTGGCGGTCACATAGGTCACGTCGCCTACATCACCCTCTGCCGCGTCATGGGCGATGACATAGGCGGCCCCAAGCGCCTTGAAGCTGCCCAGCCCCATCCGGTTGCGCTCATCCTTGATCCAGACCGTGCCGACCTCGCAGCTATCGGCCAGTGAATCCTGTGTCATCAGCGGCGTGGCGGCTGCATTGGGCCGCTTGTCCGTCAATTGCACAGCGGTTTCCGCATCCTCGCTGGGATAGGGAATATCGGCGAGACCGGCCAAGGCATCGGTCTGCCCGCGAAAGGGGTTCTTGAGTATTTCCATGTAAAAGAGCGGACCCCATCAAGGGCCCGCCCGTCAATATTCAAAGCGACGCTTGGGTCGTAAAACGACATGCGCCGTCGAAATCAGCCCCGGCGACGGCGTCCGCCTGCGCGCCCTGCGCGACCGCGACCTTCCTGCCCTGCTTTCGGCGCGACCTTGTTGGTGCGAATCCATTCCGCACCGTTCGGATCGTTATTGGTCAGGAAATTCGCCGCCCGGATTGCCTCCATTTCCGAGCCGGCCTTGGAACTCATCGACCCGAGGCCGAAAAGAGTCACGAATGTCTCGTCATCCATCTCCTCGGGCAGGATGATTCCCGCGGCCTCAACCTCGGCTTTTTTCTCGGCGATCTTGGTCTGCGTGACCGGAAGCGCAACCGGGTTCATGATCGCGCTGGTCATCCCCGCGCCCATCGCCATCGGCAAAAAGGCATTGTTGATCCCGTGCCTGTTCGGCAGGCCGAAGGAAATATTGGATGCGCCGCAGGTCGTGTTCACGCCCAACTCCTCGCGCAGACGGCGCACAAGGGTGAACACCTGCAAACCTGCCGTGCCCATCGCCCCCACCGGCATCACCAGCGGATCGACCACGATATCATGCGCCGGGATGCCGAAATCGGCGGCCCGTTCCACGATCTTCTTGGCCACCGCAAAACGCACGTCCGGATCTTCGGAGATGCCGGTATCGTCGTTGGAAATCGCCACCACCGGCACGTTGTATTTCTTGACCAGCGGCAGGATCAGCTCAAGCCGGTCTTCTTCACCGGTGACCGAGTTCAGCAGGGGACGGCCTTCGCAGACCTCAAGCCCGGCCTCGAGCGCGGCCGGAACCGAGCTGTCGATGCACAGCGGAATATCCACAAGCCCCTGAACCAGCTTGAGAATTTCCACCATGAGCGGCGGCTCGGTCTCATTCGGGTTGGGGTTCGAGTTGTAAACCACACCCGCGTTCACATCCAGCATGGTGGCCCCGGCTTCGACCTGCGCCAGCGCGTCCTTTTCCACGGTCGAAAAATCGCCCGCTTCCAGTTCCGCCGCCAGTTTCTTGCGTCCCGTAGGGTTGATACGCTCACCAATCACGCAGAACGGCTGGTCAAAGCCGATAATGGCGGTTTTGGTTTTGCTCTCGACAATCGTGCGGGTCATTGGCGTCCCTTCCGGAGGCTTTTATTGGTCATTCGCCGGGCGCGCGGCGTCACCGCCGTTTTCAATCGCCCAGGTCGCATTTGTCTTGATACCGCCCAACGGGAAGAAATGCACGTTGGTGATGTTGAAATCCGGATTTGCCGCCTTGTGCGCCGCCAACTCGCTGACGACATCCGTCGGCTCATAGGGCAGCAGCAGCTTGGTGACGTCCATCGCGCGTTTTTGCAGAACCTTGAGCGACGGGCCGACACCGCAGGCGATGGCGAACTTGATCAGCGTCTGCAACTTGGCCGGACCGGCAATGCCGATATGGATCGGCAGGGTGATCCCGGCCTCGCGCAGGCTGTCCGCCCAGGCGATGATCGGCTTGGCCTCAAAGGCGAACTGGGTCGCCAGCGCCATGTCCGCGTCGGTGGTTTCGCTGAACTTCTGCTTCCAGCGCAGGGCCGCGTCCACATTGGCGAAACCACCATCGGGGTCGATGTCGCGATTACCTTCGGGGTGACCGGCCACATGCAGCCGCTTGAAGCCCGCGCGGTCGAACTCGCCGGTTTCCATCAGCGCGATGGAGCTGTCGAAATCGCCAACCGGTTCGGCCACGCCACCTGCGAGCAGAAGCGCCTGATCGACCCCCGCCTCGCCCTTATAGCGGGCGATCCAGTCCGCCAGGGTGGCGCGATCCTTGATGATCCGGGCCGGGAAATGCGGCATCACCTTGTAGCCGTCCCGCGACAGCCGTTTCGCGGTGCTGACCATGTCCTCGATGGGGGTGCCATCGATATGCGCGATGTAAACGCGGGTTCCCTCGGGCAGCAGCGCGCGAAAATCCTCGACCTTCTCGGCGGTGCGGGGCATCACCTCGATCGAATAATCCTGCAAGAAGGCTTCAACCTGCGCATTACCCGGCTTGAATCCGACCGCGTCACGTTTCCGAAAGTTCAACAAAGCCATGGCGGCCTCCCAAAAGGAGGGCGGGATCATGCCCACCCGTCGTTTTCAATCAGCGCCTTGATCCGGTCCTGGTCATATTCCGCATCCAGACGCACAGCCTCGGCCTCGGCAATCGCCTCTGCCTCCCCCTCAAGCACATAGGGATCCGCCTTGCGCCACTCCGCCAGATAGGCATCGCTGTCCTTGGCGTTCACTTTCATCGCGGCACGGTCGATGGCCTGCTCGAAACGTTCGGGCAGTTGCCTTTTTGCGCCACGACGTCCCTTGCCAACGATGACCTGCGCCGGGATATCCCGCCAATAAACAATCGTGACATCGGGCAACGTGTGATTCCTTCGTGTTCTCGATGGCCCTGAATACGGCAGAGCCCTGTCGCCCCATCGCCTGTTTTCGACACAACCGATGATGGGAACGACGCTGACAGATATAATGAAACATGCCCTTCTTTACGATCCGGCTAAAGGATCAAATGCGATATCAATTATTCGAGAGTTGAAAAGCCCGCAGCCTTCGAAACCGGCGTTGCGGCAAAGCCTGTGCAGCAGCTTGGCCGGCATGATAGCGTCCTGACATCACGCGCTTTCGTTATCGCAAACCTTGCGTCGGCGACCGCCACAGCCTATCCTTGAAGCAACTCGAAATCGGAGGGCGTGAAATATGGCGCCCAAGCGTCCCACTGGTGCGGGCGCGTTCCCGAAAGCGGTCGAAAGCCCCGCGCCTACACCGCCCGATCCAGCCGACCTCTATGCGGCGCTGGATCTGGGTACCAATAGTTGCCGCATGCTGATCGCCCAGCCCAAGGGCAGCGGTTTCCATGTGGTAGACAGCTTTTCGAAATCGGTGCAGCTCGGCTCCGGTCTCGAGAAGACAGGCCGTCTCTCGCGGTCTTCCATGGCGCGCACGGTCCAGGCCCTGCGAATCTGCCAGCAGAAACTGAAACGCAACAAGGTCAGCCGCATGCGGCTGGTCACCACCGAGGCGTGCCGTCGTGCCAAGAACTCGCGCGAGTTCATCCGGCAGGTGCAGCGTGAAACCGGCATGAAAATCGAGGTCATCCAGCCAGAGGAGGAAGCCCGCCTCGCGGTGATTTCCTGCGCCCCGCTTGTCTCGACCCGGACCGAACAGCTCCTGGTCGTGGATATCGGCGGAGGATCCACCGAACTCGTCTGGATCGACATTTCCTCTGTACCGCATCGCGACCGCCCGCGTGCGATCATGCGTCTGCATGCCGGATTCCACCCGCCCGAAAGCCCCTTCCCCGCGGCCAAGGTCGTTGACTGGATTTCGGTTCCGCTTGGGGTCGCCACCCTGCGCGACCAGTTCTCGGACGTCGAGGACGACGCGGCCCGCTTTGCACTTATGAGCTGGTTCTTCGAGGAAAACCTCGCCGATTTCGCCCCCTACAAGGACGAACAGGTACGCGAAGGCTTCCAGATCGTCGGCACCTCCGGCACGGTGACCACGGTCGCGGCAAGCCACCTCGGCTTGAAACGCTACGACCGGACCAAGGTAGACGGCCTCCGCATGACCTCCGACCAGATCGACCGCGTCATCCGGCGCTACCTCGAACTCGGTCCCCAGGGCCGGCGTCGCGATCCGCGCATCGGCGAAGATCGGCAGGCCCTTATCATGTCCGGCTCCGCCATACTTCAGGCCCTGCTGCGCTGCTGGCCGACGGATCGCCTGAGTGTCGCCGACCGCGGCCTGAGAGAGGGACTGCTCTATGCCCAGATGAGCGCGGACGGTGTACTGGAGGACGGCCCGTTCTGAACTTGCGAACGGTGATGGGGGCGCTGCCCCCGCCGCCCTGTCGGGCGCCTCCCCCGGGATATTTTGATACCCAAAGAAGGGGGGCCATTCCCTTGCTTCTTTGGGTCATAAAATATCCCCGCCGGAGGCATCCCAAGGTTTCCGCTTTCGACTCGCTCTATTTGTTCCGCGTGGCTTGCCCGTCTGCACCTGAACGGATAACTCTGAAATCTAGGAGAGATTTGACATGGCCAAGAACACATCCGGGCGCGGACAGCGCGATCTCAAGGTCAAGGTCAAGACGGCGCGCGGACGAAAGCTATCGTCGACGCGCTGGTTACAGCGGCAGTTGAACGACCCCTATGTGCGGCGCGCGCAGGCGGATGGCTATCGCGGCCGCGCGGCCTACAAAATTCTCGAGCTCGACGACAAATTCCGATTTCTCGTGCCGGGGGCGCGGGTGGTGGATCTGGGCTGCGCGCCGGGTGGCTGGCTTCAGGTCGCCGTCAAACGGATCAATGCCTTGGGTGAAAAATCCGGCAAGGCAGTCGGGCGCATTGTCGGTGTCGATCTGCAGGAGGTCGAACCAATTGCCGGGGCCGAGATACACCAGCTGGATTTCATGGCCGATGACGCCGACGAACAAGTGAAGACATGGCTCGACGGCAAGGCCGACGTGGTAATGTCCGACATGGCTGCGGCCTCTTCCGGGCACAAGCAGACAGATCACCTGCGGATCATCGCGCTTTGCGAGGCCGCCGCTTACTTCGCCTTCGACGTGCTGGAAGAGAATGGCACCTTTGTCGCCAAGGTTCTTGCAGGCGGTGCCGAAGGTGATCTGCAAAAGCTGCTGAAGCAGAAGTTTACCAAGGTTGCCAACGTGAAACCGCCCGCGTCTCGGGCGGACAGTTCCGAAAAATTCGTCGTGGCGACCGGGTTTCGCGGATAGGCTGGTTTAGTCCGCTGGCATGTTCCACGACGAAATCGCGATCTCGCGAAAGGCGGCCGCATCGCTTTCATCCATCAGCGCGCGATCCTTCGCGCTGATCCGGACGGCGGTCAGCGCCGAATTGCTTTGCTGATGCAAGAGCTGGAACAGCTTCGAATGACGCTCCTGGCCTGACGCTTGTTTCATCTCCGGTCCCTTTACCAATTCAGATCGTTGGTCAGTTCGCCGGGAAGCTAGGATCGAATTGTGCATCAACAGTGGCCAAGTCGGGTCATTGCCGTGAACATTGTAGCAAAATTTGTGGTAAATCGGGCGAGATCACGGAAGCGGCGAAAAGGGGCGCGGCTTCTTTCGGCCGTTCCGGCGCCGGATCAGGGCCCCATTGAACTCGGCCCCGAGGATCAGGATGGCAGCAATTAGATAAAGAAAGATCAATGCCGCCATTGCCCCGGCGAGACCTGCATAGGTGGCACTATAGCGCGCAAAATGCGCGAGATAGATCGAAAACCCCCAAGTCGCCGCATACCAGAGCCCCACGGTCAGCAGGACACCGGGCCAGATTTGACCAAAGCGGTGGTGCAGCCCCGGCAGCCAGATGTGGCAGGCCGAGACCGAAAAGATCAGTACCGTCAGGGTAATCATCGATTTCAGCGTCGAATAGCTGGCCAGATCGGCAATCGGATCGGGCAATTCCTGCGCGACATAGCGGAAATAGGCTGGCAGACCGAAACTTACCGTCAGGCCGACCAGAACGATAGCGCCGCCGACCAGCACGAAGATCAGGCAGAGCCCCCGGGTCTTCCAATACGGGCGCGGGTCGCTTTCGCGATAGGCATAGCTCACCGCAAGCCGTACCGCATCGACACCGTTGGACGCGAAGTACAGCGCAAGGATTCCGCCTACCGTGACCAGACCGACGCTGCCGCCCGCCAGAACCGACCGGATCTCCGCCACGATCGGAGCGGCGATATCATCGGGCCAGACGCCAAAGATCAACTGGATCAGGTCGTCGATATTCACATCCCGTGAGACTGCCCCGGCCAGCGCCACCACGAAGAGCATGAAAGGAAACAGCGCCAGCATCAGCGACATGGCCACGTGGCTCGACAGGATCCAGCCATGATTGTCGTTGAACCTGAGGATCGCCTTGTAAAGCGCCTTGGGCGGAGTCATCCAGCGATGTTTTTCCGGCAGGTTCATAGTCAGGTTCTAGTGCTACACGGTGCATCTTGCCACTGAGAGCCGCAAGATCCGCGCGATTTCGCGCGCGCAATGGTTTTCCGGTGCCACCTGAACTAGCTATTGTGCCATGGACACGATCTCTCAGCCCCGCCAGCCGACGCTTTTTCTCGGTGCCGAGATCTATCGCGGCTCGACCTATGGCAGCACGCATCCGCTGGCGATTCCCCGGGTGCCGACGGTAATCGACCTGTCGCGCGCGCTCGGTTGGCTCCCGCGTGACGTCTACCGCACCAGCCCGCGCATCCGTCCGGCAGGTCTGATGGCCTTTCATACCCCTGCCTATATCGCCGCGCTTCAGACCGCCGAGGCCAGCCAGACCGTCACCGCCGAGATCCGTGAACGCCACGGGCTTGGCACCCTGTCGAACCCGGTCTACCCCGAGATGTTCCGTCGTCCGGCCACGTCAGCGGGAGGCGCCTTGCTTGCCGCCGATCTGGTCGCCGCCGGTCATCGCGTCTATCACCCGGCGGGCGGCACCCATCACGGCCTGCCCGACCGCGCCAATGGATTCTGTTTCTTCAACGACCCGGTGCTGGCGATCATAGCGCTCCGGGCACGGGGACTGCGCCGCATCGTCTATGTCGATATTGACGCGCATCACTGCGACGGGGTCGAGGTCGCCTTTCCCGATACCCCCGAGGTCCGGCTGATTTCCCTGCACGAAGAAAAGCGCTGGCCATTCACCGGTGCCCTGCATGACCGGGGCAGCGGTAATTTCTTCAACTTGCCCCTGCCCGCCGGGCTGAACGACGATGAATACGCGCTGGCACTCGAAGGGCTCATCCTGCCCGCCATCGCCAGTCACCGTCCGGATGCGGTGGTGCTGCAATGCGGAGCGGATGCGGTGGCCGAGGATCCGCTGTCACGGCTTACGCTCTCGAATAATGCCCATTGGGCAACTGTTGCGGCGCTGAAGGACATGGCGCCGCGCCTGCTGGTGCTGGGCGGGGGCGGGTATAACCCGTGGTCGGTCGGGCGGCTCTGGACCGGGGTCTGGGCAACGCTCAACGGTTTTGACATACCCGACCGCCTGCCCCCCGGGGCAGAGGCGATTCAGCGCGGGCTAAGCTGGAACCGCCGCGCCGGGAGAACCCCGCCGGAGCACTGGTTTACCACGCTTCGGGACGTTCCGCACAACGGTGGAATCCGCGACGAGATCTGCGACCGGGTCAGCCTGCTTGCCGCGCGTCTGCTGGCCGAGGTCTGATCAGCGCCCCAACCGGCAATCCGCTAGAATACGTTCGTAATCCTTGCGCTCTTCCGCCTCGCGACGGTCGCGCGCGGCCTGCCCCGCACCGGGCGGCACATGCGGCTGCGCGCCGCCGGAACTGCGGCTGACGCCGATCGCAACCGATCCGCTGATCCGCGCCGTAAAAGGGCCAACATTGAACTCGGGAATGCGGTTGCCGTAATAGCCGCTCAACTGCCGCGCCCGCTTTTCGCAGGCATCACTGGCCCCGGCCGCATAGGCTTGCGGTACCGCGGTCATACCAAGCAGGACCAGACCAATCGTAAGACGTTTCATCACCGCACCCCTGTTTCGCTGCGTTCCACATAACATAGGCCCCCCGTCGATCCGAACCAAGCCCGCAGATGCGGCATTGTCGCCATTCCTCCGTTGCAGGGTTTGACCGCCTCCTGAATTGCGCCATCTTGAGGGAAACCGACCGCCTTTGACCCAAGAGCATCGGCGGAAAATCGCAAGGACCGCGCCCCGTGCTGCTTGAAATCTCAAACGTCGCCAAAACTTACCCCAAGGCGAAACAGCCCGTCTTTTCCGATATTTCCCTCTCACTCGCCAAGGGCGAAACCCTGGCACTGACCGGAGAAAGCGGCTCGGGCAAAAGTACGCTCCTGCATCTTGCCGGGGCTCTGGACCAGTTCGACCGCGGAGAGATCACGCTGGCCGGGGAACCCTACTCGCAGCTCGATGACAAGGGACGCGCCGCGCTTCGCCGGACCCGTGTCGCGATGGTGTTCCAGCAGTTCAATCTGATCCCCTCGATGACCGTGGCCCAGAATCTCGCCTTTCACGCGCGGCTCGGCGACCGATTTGACGCCGCGTGGCTAGGCGAACTGACCAACCGGCTTGGGCTTGAGCCACAGGTGGACAAGTTCCCCGAACATCTCTCGGGCGGCCAGCAGCAGCGCGTCGCCATAGGTCGCGCCCTCGCGCCTCGCCCCGATCTTTTGCTGGCGGATGAACCCACCGGCAATCTCGATGAGGCCACCGGCGACGCTGTGCTGGCGCTGATGCTCGATCTGGTCCGGGCCAGCGGCACCGCCCTGTTCATGGTGACCCATTCGCCGCGCATTGCTGCACAGATGGACCGCCAATTGCATCTGAGCGCTGGCCGCCTGCAATGAACCGCTCTGCCTTCCTTGCCCTCTGGTCGCACTGGCGACGCCAACCGCTGCAACTGCTGGTTCTGGTGCTTGGCCTGTCGCTGGCAACCGGGCTCTGGTCGGCGGTTCAGGCGATCAACGGGCAGGCACGCGCCAGCTACGCCAGCGCCGCGGCCCAGCTTGCGGGCAACCAGCTTGATCGGCTGACATCACCTTCGGGCCGTATCCCTCTGGAAACCTACGCAGAACTGCGCCGTGCGGGCTGGCAGCTTTCGCCTGTCTTGACCGGACGCCTGCGCCTTGGCGACGCTAGGCTGCGTCTGATCGGGGTCGATGTGCTAAGCTACCCGGTGATCCCCTCTACCGGCGGCATTGAAATTACCCCGGATGAAATCCTGACCCCGCCGGGACGGCTGCTCGCCTCGGCCGAGACCCGGGACGACCTCCCCGAGGATGCTGATCTGCCGCCGCTGGTCCCCGCCCCCGATCTGCCATCCGGCACCGCCTTCACCGATATCGCCACCGCCGCGCGCCTTCTGAATCGTCCCAGTGAACTTTCCTACCTGCTGATCCTGCCCGATCAGCCGATGGGCCTGCCTTCCCTGCAAGAGATCGCGCCGGACCTGACCCGCCAGCCCCCCAGCAATCAGGCCGATGCGGCGCAGCTTACCGACAGTTTCCACCTGAACCTCACCGCCTTTGGCCTGCTGTCCTTTGCGGTCGGGCTGTTCATCGTAAACGGCACCGTAGGTCTTGCCTTTGAACAGCGCCGCCCGCTGATGCGCACCCTGCGCGCACTCGGCCTGCCCCGGCGCAATCTCACAGCGCTGGTGATGGCGGAACTGCTGGCGCTGGCGCTGGTCGCCGGAACGCTTGGTCTGGTCCTCGGCTACCTGATCGCGGCGGCGCTTTTGCCGGATGTGGCCGCAACCCTGCGGGGTCTCTATGGCGCACCGGTGGCGGGCGGCCTCACCCTGCGACCGCTCTGGGTCGCCAGTGGCCTCGGCATGGCTTTGCTCGGCACCGCCATCGCCGGTGCCCAAGGTGTCTGGCGGCTCACCCACATGCCTCTCTTGGCCAGCGCGGGTCTTGTCGGCTGGGCGGATGCCGCACTGAAAAGCGCGCGGATCATGGCGCTTTGCGGCGTAGCCCTCATCGTCGCCGGCGTGCTTGCGGCATTCCTGCTGCCCGGGTTGATCGGCGGTTTTGCCCTGCTCGCCGGGCTGCTCATGGGGGCCGCGCTGACCCTGCCGATCCTGTTGAACACTGCGCTTGCCCTGCTGTCGCGCACAAGCCGCGCCCCGGCGAGCGTCTGGATCTGGGCCGACCTGCGCGCCCAGCTTCCGGGCCTGTCCCTCGCACTTATGGCGCTCTTGCTGGCGCTGGCCACCAATATCGGCGTCGGCACGATGGTTTCGAGCTTCCGGCTCACCTTTACCGGCTGGCTCGATCAGCGGCTGATGTCCGAACTCTACCTTACCGCGCGGGACGATGCCCAGGGCACGGCCATTGCCGAATGGCTCGCTCCCCGCGCCGATGCCGTCCTGCCGATCCGCGCCGCCGAGATCACGCTCGCCGGTCAATCCGCCCAGATCTACGGGGTGGCTGATCACGCGACCTACCGCGATCACTGGCCGCTGGTCGCACAAACACCCGACCTCTGGGACCGTCTTGCACGCGGCGAGACGGTTATCATCAACGAACAGCTCGCCCGCAGCGCCGATATCTGGCCCGGCGACACCATCGACCTCGGCAACTGGCAGATCGAGGTCGGCGGCGTCTATTCCGACTACGGCAACCCCGCGCCCGAGGCCATCGCCGGTCTCGCCCCCCTGCTAAACCGCTACCCGGATATCGAAAACCGACGTTTCGGCATCCGCATTGCCCCCGACAAGGCCGACGCCCTCGCCCAAGAGCTGCGGGCAACCTTCGATCTGCCCGACGGCGCGATCACCGATCAGGCGTCGGTCAAGTCGCTCTCGCTGGATATCTTCGAGAAAACCTTTGTCGTGACCGCCGCGCTCAACGTGCTGACCCTTGGCGTCGCCAGTTTCGCCATCCTCACAAGCCTGCTGACGCTCTGGAACAAGCGCCTGCCGCATCTCGCCCCGGTCTGGGCGCTGGGGATGACCCGCGCGCGCCTTGCCCGGCTCGAAGTGTTGCGCAGCGTCGCGCTGGCCGGGTTAACGGCACTCCTCGCCCTGCCGCTCGGGCTGATCCTCGCCTGGGTGCTGCTGGCCGTAATCAACGTGCAGGCCTTTGGCTGGCGCCTGCCCATGCACCTTTTTCCGCTCGACTGGCTCCGGCTCTTCCTCCTCGCCCTGCTGGCCGGGGCCGCCGCTGCCGCCATTCCCGCGCGCCGGTTGCACCGTCTGCCGCCTGCCGCCCTGCTCCGGATCTTTGCCGATGAACGCTAGAACCTCTGCCTTGATGCTCTGCCTCCTGCCCCTTGGCCTTGGCGCCCAAGGCCTCGACACTGTCGGCAGCACCGAAAAGGGCTTTGCCGGTCTTGGCGCGGATGCCGAAGGGTTTTCCCTGCCGCAGCCCGGCACCGCCCTCGACTTTCCCGCCGATCACGGGGCCCACCCAGCGTTCCGTATCGAATGGTGGTATCTGACCGCGACGCTCCAAGACGCGGAAGGCACCGAATACGGCGTGCAGTGGACACTGTTCCGCTCGGCCCTGCGCCCGGTAAGTGGTGAGGGTTGGGATACGCCGCAGATCTGGATGGGCCATGCCGCGCTCACCAGCGCCGACAGCCACCATGTCGCCGAACGGCTTGCGCGCGGCGGCATCGGTCAGGCGGGCGTCACTGCCACTCCCTTCAGCGCTCATATCGACGACTGGCAGATGACCGCCACCTCACCCGACGGAATCGATGACCTCAGACTCACCGCGCGTGGCATCGATTTTGCCTATGACCTGACGCTAAACGCCGACACGCCGCTGGTTCTGCACGGAGAGGACGGGTACTCCGTCAAATCACGCGAAGGGACCGCCAGCTACTACTATTCCCAGCCGTCCTACGCCGTCAGCGGCACCCTCACCACACCGGATGGCCCCGTCAAAGTCACCGGGAACGGCTGGCTCGACCGGGAATGGTCGTCCCAACCGCTTTCGGCGGGACAGAGCGGCTGGGACTGGCTCTCCCTCTCCTTTGACAGCGGCGCGCGAATGATGGGCTTCCGCCTTCGGGACGAGGCAGGCGATTTCACCTCGGCCACGTGGATCGCCCCTGATGGTTCGGCGCAGCCCATCCCCGACGGCGCCCTGACGCTGACGCCGCAGACCACAACGGATATCGACGGGCGACAGGTGCCAACCACATGGCGTGTCGAACTCCCGGAACGCGACCTTGACGTCATTATCGACGCTCTGAACCCGCAGGCATGGATGGCCACCCGTTTCGCTTATTGGGAAGGGCCGGTCGGCATCGCGGGAAGCCATCAGGGACGCGGCTATCTCGAAATGACCGGCTACTGACCAGCGGCATAAACTATGTCGTGACGCCACGTCACAATCAGCCATTAACCGCCAAACAGCTGCCAGCGTGGGCTTCGTTAACCACTTGTTAACGGATCTTCGCCGACAATCAGACTTATTCCCTCTTGTGAAAGCAGCAATATATGCTCGACGAAAACGTCACACTGGGGTGCCCGATCCAATTGGCGCATATTCTCGCCAAACAGGTCGCCGTGGATGACTTTTCCGGCATTACGCGGCTGGCTGAAAGCTACGGTGTCCCTCCACCGTTCCTCTCGTGGAACGTCGACCCAAGGTCAGCCGACCTGCGGGTTGAACGCAATTTCTGGGAGATCACCCAAGGGTTTGCCCAAGCCGACGGCTCTGTCCGGCGCGATCTCCTGACCATGGATCGCTACGGGTCGATGAACGAATGGCTGATGCTGCTCGACAAGAATGACGGCACCCCCGGCTACCGTTATTCGCAATTTGGCCCGGCGGTGGAAACTTGGTGCGTCCCCGCAACCTCGGCCGAACAGAACACGCTCGATTTCGACGGTTTCCTCGGCATTTTTCTCACCGCCACCTACGAAGCCATCGCCATGCGCAACAAGCCGCTCCTGTCGATCCACCAGAGCTTTGAGCAGGCGTTCGTCTCAAAGAACCGCCGCATCATCATCCCGCTGGTCGATCGGCAGGGTGAAAATGACGGCTTCATCGCGCTGAATACGCCCACCAACCTGCTCCAGCCGGGGCTCGAAGTGCTGCCCGTGCCAGTTCTCGTCGTCGATGGCGACATGACCGTCTGTTTTGCCAACAAGGAAGCGCGCAAGTCGCTGGACAGCGGGCGCTACGGGCCGTGGGACCGAAGCCTGTTCCAATACGCGGGCATCGACCTCACGATTGAATCCTCACCTGAGGAAATCCTGATCTCGGGCGTGCCGCATGCCAGCACCTGCCGCCATCTCGCGCATCACCGGATCGGAACCTTCAAAGCGACCGTCACCGCCGCCCGGCATTTCGAACATGTGTTCTACATCATCATGCTGACCCGCGACTAAGGCAAAGCGCCCCGCATATCCGAACGACCAAAGACCACCACTCACCGGACTCAGCTTTTCGACAGCTCCGCGAGGATCGCCTCGGTATCGGCCCCGCGAACCGGCGCGGCGGGGGGAGACCACTCTTTCTGCCCCGAGAATCGCGGCGCAGGCGCGGCCTGAAGCACGCCCTCGCGTTCGACCCATGTCTTGCGCGCATTGTTCATTGCATGGTGCTGCGCCTCCTGCGGCGTAAGCACAGGCGCGACGCAGGCATCCGATCCGGCAAACAGCACCTCCCATTCCTCGCGCGTGCGGCTCGCGAAAATACTCTCCATCTGCGAGGTCAGGTAAGGCCACAGGTCCTTGTCGAACTGGCGGGCAAAATCCTGGTCCTTTTCCAGGCCGAGCTTCGTCAGCATGATCTGGTAGAACTTCGGCTCCAGCGCCTGCACCGACATGAACTTGTCGTCCTTGGTGCGGTAGCTGCGCGACCAGTGCGGCCCGTCCAGCAAGCTCTTGCCACGCTCCGGCACGAACTGACCGTGCTGCGCCAGAGACATCAGCAGGTTCATCATACTGGCGGCCCCGTCGTAGATCGCCGCGTCGACAACCGTTCCCTTGCCGGTCGAGCGCGCATTCAGCAGCCCCGCGAGCAGCCCGACGACAAGGTACATCGCCCCGCCCCCGATATCGCCCACAAGCGTCGGGGTCGTCACCGGCGGCTGCCCCGGCAGCGAGGCATGCCACAAGGCTCCGGCAAGCGAGATATAGTTGAGATCATGCCCGGCCACCTGTGCCAGCGGACCCTCCTGCCCCCAGCCCGTCATGCGCCCGTAGACCAAGCCTGGATTGACCGCGTGGCAATCCTCGGGCCCCAGCCGCAGCCGTTCCATCACCCCGGCACGGAATCCTTCGATCAGCCCGTCGGCACTTGTCACCAGCTTGAGAAAGATCTCCCGGTCGCTTTCCGCCTTGAGGTCCAGCACGATCGACCGCTTGCCCCGGTCTACGATCGCCTGATCCGCGGCCCCCGGCGACTGCGCGCCGTCGGGGCGATGCACCTTGATGACCTCGGCCCCCATGTCGGCCAGCATCATTCCCGCAAAGGGTCCCGGCCCGATGCCTTCGACCTCGACAATCCGTATTCCGCTCAGCATGCCTGTCCTCCCTTCGCCTCTCCTCAAGGGAACCTTGCAGGGAAATCAAAGCGGTGCAAATGCTATCGCGGCGCCCCTGACACCCCGGTCAGTTCAGCCCGAGTATGGCTCGGGTCGTCTGCCAGTCCGCCACGGGGCGTTCGTATTTCTCGCAAAGCGCTGCGGCACGTTCGACCAGCGCTGCGTTCGACTGGGCCAGCGTATCGCGATCCAGCCGCACGTTATCCTCCATACCGGTGCGCGCATGCCCACCCGAGGATATCGCCCATTCGTTCAGGACGATCTGGTTCGGCCCGATCCCCGCCGCACACCACGCAACGTCCTCGCCGAACAGGCGATGCACGGTTTTGATATAGTAATCAAAAACTTCGCGATCAGCAGGCATGGCGTTTTTCACCCCCATCACGAACTGGACGTAAGGCGTATCCTTGATCTGGCCCTTGCGATGCATCTCGGCCGCCTTGAGAATATGCGACAGGTCGAACGCCTCGACCTCGGGCTTGATGCCATAGGTGATCATCTCGCTCGCCAGCCAGTCCACCAGATCGGGCGGATTCTCGTAGACCCGCGTCGGGAAATTGTTCGACCCAACCGAAAGCGACGCCATGTCGGGTGCCAGCGGCAGCATCCCGCCCCGCGTCTTGCCCGCGCCCGACCGTCCCCCGGTCGAGAACTGGATCACCATGCCGGGACAGTGCTTTTCCAGCCCTTCCTTGAGCCGCGCGAATTTCTCCGGGTCGGAACTTGGCGTCTGATCCTCGTTGCGCACATGCGCATGACAGATCGTCGCCCCGGCCTCGAACGCGGCCTGCGTGCTTTCGACCTGCTCCGCGACACTGATCGGCACGGCCGGATTGTTTTCTTTCGTGGGCAGCGAGCCCGTGATGGCGACACAAATGATGCAAGGTTTTGTCATGCGCCCTGTTTATCGCGGAAGATCTGCATATGTCAGCACAAATTCACCCGCGCCCACTTTCACCCCGCCCCCCGGGTTGATAGCCAGAAATCAAACCGATGCCGCCCCGGCACAGACAACAGACAGGACTACATGTGAGCGATCTCGACCTTTCCCACCGCACCGCGCTGCCCGACGCGCTTCGCGTCCTGCTGGCGGAATACCCCCGCGAAGCATGGGAGGCCGATCCGAATTTCTCGGCCCTGATCCGGTTCTGGCTGGACCGGCACCAGATGTTCCGCGCGCTGATCGAACAGATGGACAAGGACGTGCAAGAGGCGCTCGACGGCAATATCGAGCCGGGTTTCTACGCGCAAAAGCTCGCCCGGTTCGGCGGCGGTTTCGTGAATGAACTGCACGGCCATCACCAGATCGAGGACATGCACTATTTTCCCGTGCTTGAAAAACAGGACGCACGGATCTCTTCCGGTTTCGGCATTCTCGACAAGGATCACCACCAGATCGACGCGCTTCTGCACGGTTTCGCCGATGCGGCCAACCAATTGCTCGGTGATCCCGGCACAGGCAGCGCCTTTCGCGACAAGAGCGGCGCGGTCAAGACGGAACTCGACCGCATGGCACCGATGCTCGACCGTCACCTTGTGGACGAAGAGGAACTCGTCGTGCCGGTACTGCTGAAATTCAAACCCGCAGGCCTCAGTTAGAGAGACAGCGCCGAATAAGGCCACCCCCTGTCCGGCCCTTCCAATTCCGAACAGAGGGCGACCGACGGCCGGGGCTTTTCCCACATCACCCCCACCGTGTCTCCCGGAACTTTTGACTTCGTGAGCGACGTCCCGGGCGTGACCTACTTGATGCCAAGCTTTTTCTTGATTTTGGAAAGCAGACTGGCAGGCTTTTCCTTTACGCTTTTGGTATCCCACATGGCGCGCTCCCGCTCCTGGGATTCCTTCAGGATCTTGTTCGCCTTGGTGGTTTCAGACAGGCACAGCGCCCGGATCGCGTTGTCGATCGCCTTGATATCCTTGGTGCCAACTTCCTTGGCGATCCGCTTGGCCTCCTTGTTGGTGAGAAGCAGCGCGTGCAGCTTCAGAAAGGCCGGTGAGTCAAAGAAGCTGGCGTTGTGGTTCATCTCGAGGTCATTGATGATGTGTTCCTCGATGTCCGCCAGAAGCGGTTGCCAGGATTTGAGCTTCCAGTCTCCGACGTCCGCCAGAGCCTTGGCATCGGCGGTCATCTTCGACGGCAGGTTCAGCCCTTTGCGCGCATTACTCTGTATGTAGACCTTGTAGATTTTCTTGACGTCGAACTTGCCCTGCAGAAAATTGACCTCGTCCGAATTGAACACGCTGGTCAGATGCTTCTTGTAAAGCGGCCCGATGTTGCGGTCCTTGAGCAGCGCCAAGGGATTATCGGGATAGGTGATGGTTCCGATCTTGGGCATCGTTTTGTCTTTCCTTTATGGGTCCGGCCGCACGCGGCGCCGCGGTATCGGGCTTTGATGGATCGCCGCAAACGGCGTCACGACAGGTTCTGTGACTAGGTCGAACGGCGCGGCGCAACGGTTCAAAAAAATTCGAATTTTTTTGGGTGGCGCCGCATCGGAGCGATCAGGGCCGCAACCGCAGCCCTGATCCGAAACGCCGATGCCTCAGCTCTTGCGGGTGATCCGGGCATAGACGATGTGTCGGTTCCGGCCAAAGAACACATCAGCCTGCGCGTCCTGCCCTAGCAGGCTTCTCTCCCGATGCGCGGATCGACCGAGGAACAGGTTGAGCAAGACGCTACCCCCGGAATATCCGCGCGGCTTGTCAAAGGACCGGCATGGGAACGAGTCTTGCAAAAGATACTCGCCCAGCGAATGGCGCTGTGCTTCGGTTAGCAACTCGCGCCAAGTCGCCAGGTCGCATCCATTGCGGAATTCGTGCAGGCGCATCACCAGCCCATGAACGATAGCATTTGCCAGTTCATCGTGATCGGCAAACCTCAACCGGGCCCATTCATTCGAGGATCAGCAGCAGCTTCAGCCGGGACTCCTCATATGTCCTGGGTTCTTTGTCATCGCGTGGCTGTTCAGGCCGTGCGTTCTGATCTTTGGCGGCACCGGAAATTTCAGAAAATTCAAAAGGCATCGAGTTACTCCAAACTAATAATGTCGATGCCTGCCAGCGAAGCAGCGTCCTTGGCAATCCGGCTTTAGTCCCCGTGCGAAGATACTACTTCTTGGCCAGCCCAGCGTTGTTTTCCGCGTATAGGAACAGCCAGTCCGATAGACGCTTTTACCCCCCGCCTCGCAAAACGTCAGAAATCGATCAGTTCGACCCGGCCTCGGTCAGCTCGCGCTGCAACCGTTGTTCCTCGACCGTGCCGGGCTGGCTGAACCGGGCCAGCAACAGGTAGGCCACCGGCGTCAGGAACAGGGTCGACACCGTCGCCAGCCCCAGCCCGCCAACCACGACCCATCCCAGCGCCTCGCGCGCCTCGGCCCCCGCGCCCGACGACAGGATCAGCGGCACGCCTCCCAGAACGGTCGACGTCATCGTCATCATCACCGGGCGCAGGCGGATCGTCGAGGCGTCATAAATCGCATCGAACAGCTCGGCCCCGTCATCGCGCAGCTGGTTGGCGAATTCCACGATCAGGATCCCGTTCTTGGCCATGATCCCGATCAGCATAACCAGCCCGATCTGCGAATAGACGTTCAGGCTCAGCCCCGCGAAGATCAGCGCGAATATCGCGCAGGCCAGACCCAACGGCACCGTCGCCATCACCACGATGGCAGAGATAAAGCTTTCGAACTGCGCCGACAGCACCAGCAGCACCACCGCAATGGCAAAGCCAAAGGTCAGCAGCAGCCCCGAGGAGGTTTCCTCGAGCGCCGCCGCCTCGCCCAGCGGCACGATGCGGTTGACCGGCGACATCAGCCCGGATCCAAGCTCCTCGACCTCGGTCATCGCCTGCCCAAGAGACAGCTCGGGTGTGAGCGAGGCGGAAATCTCCACCGACCGATTCTTGCTTTCACGGTTCAGCTCCGGTGCGACAGCCCGTTCTTCCAGCGATACGAAACTCGCCATCGGCACCATCTGCCCGTCCGCCGCCTGCACAAAGACATTCTCAAGATCGCCCGGATCGTTGATCGGGTCCGAGGTTGACAGCATCTGCACCTCGAAACTCGTATCCCCAAGGAAGACATCTGCCACCGCGCTGCCGTCCAGCATCGCCCGCAGCGCCGCGCCCAGCCCGCTGATGTCGATCCCAAGATCCGAGGCCAGCCCCCGGTCGATCTCGACAAACAACTGCGGCTGCGTGGTTTCATAGCCAAGCTGCACACGGCCAAAACGCGGATCGTCGCGCAGGCTCTGCACCATGCTTTCGCCGATCTCGGAAAGCTGGGCGTAATCCGTGCCCGTCAGCGCAAATGTCAGCCCGCGCCCGGCACCGCGAATGCCCAGCGAATTCGGCTGGATCACAAAGACACGCACCCCGACGATTTCCGAGATGGCGTCGTCTATATCGTCGGCAATCTCCTGCTGGGGCCGGGTGCGTTCGTCCCATTTCGCAAGGGTCGCCACCATGAAACCCTGATTATCCGCGCCATAGCCGGTGATCGCGAATACATTGGTGATCTCGCCGGACTGGCGCAAAGGCTCGACCGAATCCTCGATCTCGCGCATTTTCGACGTGGTATACTCCAGCGACACGCCCACCGGCGTGCGTACCGACATCAGGACCACGGCGCGGTCCTCGCGCGGGGTCAGTTCCTGATTAATGCTGCCGAACATAAAGATCGCCGTAACCGCGAAAAGCGCCGCGATCACAACCACCACCATCGGCGCGGCCAGCGCCGCACGCAAGAGCCGACCGTAAAGCGCCGCCAGACGATTGCCAAGCCAGACCATCGGCCCGCGCCCTTCGCCGTCCGAATTCCGGGTAAGCAACCGGCTTGCCATCATCGGCGCCAGCGTCAGCGCCACGACCGAGGACAGCATCACCGCCATCGCCAGTGTAAAGCCGAATTCGCGGAACAACCCGCCCGCCTGCCCTGGCAGGAAAGACAGCGGGATAAACACCGCCGCAAGCGTCGCCGTCGTCGTCACGACCGCAAAGAACACCTGCCGCGTACCGATCACCGCCGCCGCACGCGGTCCGGTCCCGGCACTTCGGTGGCGGACGATGTTTTCAAGCACCACGATGGCGTCATCCACAACCATCCCCGTCGCGAGCACCAGCGCCAAAAGCGTCAGCACGTTGACCGAGAACCCGACAAGGTAGAGTGCGGCGACCGTCCCGATCAAAGCCACCGGCAAGGTCACCGTCGGGATCAGCGTCGCCCGCCAATCGCGCAGGAACAGGAAGATCACCGCGACGACAATCACCACCGCCAGCCCAAGCGTCTTGATCACCTCGTCAATTGCGCCCTGAATGAATATCGCGTCATCCGAGGTCACGAAGATATCGACATCTTCGGGCAGCGTCTCGTTCAAAGCGGCCACCCGCGCCCGCACCGCTTCGGAGATTTCAAGCGTGTTCGACGTCGCCTGCCGGATCACCCCGATACCGATGCCGGATTGACCATTCGCGCGCATGATCGTCTGGTTTGGCGCCGGTCCCAGCGTCACGCGGGCAATATCGCCGATCGTGACGTCATTGCCGATCTCCAGCGCCTCGAAAGCCTCGGGCGTGATGACCGTCGCGGTGGTGCGCACGTTGATCGACTGGCTGTCGCCTTTGAGATCTCCCGCAGGCACGTCGAGCGCCACATCCGACAGGGCACGGCGCAGATCGGCCAGCGTCACGCCCCGGCTTGCCAGTTCCAGCTGGTCGATATCGACGCGGAAAATCGCATCCGTATCGCCATAGATCTGAAGATCCGCCACCCCCGGCAGCGAGATCAGCTCGTCCTCGATCCGGTCCGTCACGATCAGCGTCAGATCCTGCGGCGCGCGGCTGTTCGAGGTGACCGCGATCCGCATCACCGGCTGGCCGTTGGCGTCTGCCTTGACGATCTGCGGATCGTCCGCGTTGTCGGGCAGGTCGTTTACGATCCGCCCGATGGCATCGCGCACATCGGTCGCCGCCACGTCCAGATCCACGTCATCGGCGAATTCCAGCGTTACCCGGCTGCGGCCATAACGCGAATTCGACGAAATCGAGCGTACGCCCGACACCCGGCCAACCGCGCCTTCGATCCGGCCCGTCAATTCCTGATCGACCGTTTCCGGCGAGGCGCCCGAGAACATAGTGGTCACGGTAATGACGGGGCGATCCACGTCGGGCAGTTCCCGGATTTCGGCGGCGAACAGCCCCGCCAGACCGGCAATCACGATCAGCGCGTTAAGAACAAAGGCAAGGATAGGACGGCGCACGAAAATCGCGATGCCGCCCGGTTTTGCCGCCTCGGACGCCGCCTGCTCAGCAAGGCTCGGCTGGTCTTCCTCCGGGTCCCTGTCGGCCAATCTTTCGTCTCCCCCCACGCTCATTTCACAGCTTTGCCGGCTGGACCGCCGGAACTTCCGGCTGCGCCATGACCTGCGAGGATATTTCGACTTCGCCATTCGGCCTCAGGGTCTGCACCCCCTCGACGATCACCATCATGCCCGCCTCCAGTTCGGCATCGACAAGCACCATCTGTTCGTTACGTTGCAGGATCGTCACCGGCACCCGCTGGCTGCGGCCCTCGCGCACCACCCAGACAAACGCGCCGCTCGCCGACCATTGCACAGCCAGCGGCGGCACCGCCGGCACCGGCGTGCCTTCGAAACTCATCGAAACGGAAAACGCCATCCCCGCCCGCAGGCTGTCATCGCTATTGTCCAGCGCACCCCGCACCCGCATCGTACGCGAGGCCCGGTCAACCACGTTGTCGATAGCAATGATCTGACCTTCAAGCCGACGATTGCGATGCGCCAGCGGCTCGGCCCAGAACGGCTGCCCGGGTTCAACCAGATCGACCACCCGTTCAGGCAGACGGAAATCGACCAGAATGCGCGACCGGTCGGTCAGCACCGCGAGACTGTCCTCTGCGGTGATGCGTTCGCCATGTTCCAGATCGACAATCCCGACCCAGCCCGAAATCGGCGCGTGGATCTGGCGCTGGCCCAGATCGAACTCGGCCTGCCGCAGGGCCAGCTCGGCGTCTTGAAGGGCAAGCTCCGCCTCCTGCACCCGTACCGCCGTCACCGCGCCCGCCTGCGTCAACGTGTTCACCCGCTCGTATTCACGCTCTGCATTCGCCATCAATAGCTGGGCGCGCGACATCGCGATCTGCTCGGCATCATCCTCCAGCTCGATGACAATCTCACCCTCTTCGACGAAATCGCCCGAGCTGATGTTCACCGAACGGATGCGCCCGGACACCTCCGAGCGCAGCGTGACCGACCGCAGCGCCCGCCCATCGCCAATCGCGCGCAGGTCGCTGTTCTGGCGTTGCATGACCACCTCGGTCACGACGACAAGCGACGGACCCTGCCCCCAACCTCCCTCGCTTTCCTCTTCCGGCGGGGCTGGCGGCTCCATGCCCAAGAGATCGAATACCCCGGCCCGTTCCAGCACCGGCACCGCCGAGGGCACAAAGGCGATCCATGCCGCGACGGCAGCAGCCATCACCACCAGCGAAAGCAGGATCTGTCTGATCAGGGACATGGGGTCTTGGCCTTTGTCACATAAGGAATTCTGCACGACGCCGCGCGACGCGCCAGATATACGTCAAGGACTGTTCACTGCAAAATGCATTATAGCAACACACAACCCCTTTATCTGCTGTGTGCTGCCCGAAATTTCGCGCTGGATACGAGGGCTTAGCGCAATCCGTCCTCGCCTTTGACGTCCTCGACCGCCAGACCGCCCATACGTGCATGGATACGTGCCCCACGGCTCATCGCCAGTGCAAACAGCAACTCATCCGCGCGCGGCCCGTCCGGCACACCGACCTCCATACCATCGAAATGGCTGCGCACATAGGCCGCGTTGATATGGCCCAGCGGAATATCGATCCGCGTGCCGACGCCGCCCATCTTCATCGAGGACGGCACAATCGCCTTCGCCTCGCCCAGCCGCTCGCGCATCGCATAGCCGCCCGGCACATGCCAAAGCGCGGTATGTTCCAGTTCGCCCCGTTCTCCGGCCAGCCCCGCCTTGCCATAGCCGTCAATGCCATCGATCCCGCTCATCGCCTCGATCAGCCGGTCGGTCATCATCAGCCCCAGCGGCTTCAGATCCTCCATCGCCGATTGCAGATCCGCCTCGTACACCCCTGCAAAGGGGTTCCTGACCAGCGCCACAATCGCCGCCCGGCGGCGCGGCAGATCCGGCACCGGCCCACCATCGTGATGGATATCCTCGATGAAGATCATCGTCTTGCGCAGGGTAAATTCAGGCATCCAGCCGCTCCGTTTCTTGTATTTCCAGCCCGGGCATCTCGCCCGCGATCCGCACGTGGCCTTGTAAAGACAGCCGCGCCGCCCGGATCAAACCCTTGTCGGCCACCTCGCGCGCAAAAGCCAGCCCCGCCGCAAGCGCCCGTTCGATATCCTTCCGCCCAAGCGGACCGACCTCCACAGTCACCAACCGCGCGCCAAGATCACTGTCGGGCGAGATTTCCGTTGCCCGGCACCGCTTTATCACCGGATGCCCGGGCAGATCGACCGCATTGGCAATCAGCGTGGCCGCCGCATCCGCCGCCGCCGCCGTCGGGGCCAGCACCGTCACGCTATCGGCAATGCCCAGCGACTGGCTGCGCCCCCGCCAGCCCGAGGTCGCGATCCCGCGCACCCCATCCCCGGCCCGCAACACGGCCCGGTCCGACAGACCATCCGCGATCTGCGCGACCATTTCTTCGCCCTTCGCGATGTAAAAGGCCACGTCGCCGCCATTGTTCACATAGGCTGTGCGCAGCTCACCAACCGCCACCATGACGCCTAGGATCTCGTCCGCGACCGATCCCGCCACCGCCGCCATCGGCGTCACGAATACCGGCGCAAAAGGCGCAACTGCCGCCCGCATACGCCGAGCTACCGGGCCATTCAAATCCGGCCCGACCGGCTGGCGAAGCAGATCGAGCTCCCCCGCCAACTCACTCAGAACATTCTGAAACCTGTCAACCGCCGCCCTCAGAGCCGCCTCGCGCCCGGGCCCCTTGGCATCGATGATCAGGTCAATCGGCCCGTGGTGCAGATGCAGCCGCCGCCCGTCAGCAAGAAACCGCGCCTGCGCCCCGTCTGTCACGGCTTACGCCCAACCGCGCGGGCCGAGGACCCATATTCGCCGCCGCTCTCCAGCACATCATCCACCGACCGGACCGACGCATCATGCCCACCAAGCGCGCGGAATTCTACCCGGCTCGTGGTGAACTCCAAGGGCGCAACCAGCGCCGGTGTCGGAACCGAACCAAAGGCGTTGCCCGGCAGCCCCAGCACATCGGCCATGATCGTGATACCGCCGCCGGGCCAGACATAGGCCTCGCCGCCACCTACCGTAACCTTCGTGCGCCGCGCCTGAACCGAGCGGGTCAGATGCACCGGGTTACGCGTCACGCCCGATCGCAGCGATCCCCCAGCCCCGCCCATGAACATCACCGTGCACAGGGCCGGTTCACAATTTTCCGCGATAAGTTCGACACTTGGAAGAAGTTCTTGAGGCATTTCCGCAGGCTGCGGCACCAGATCACCGTCCAGCACGTAATAGGCCGAATGCTCGCCGGTGGTGGATACCATCAGCATGGTCAGCCCCGGTCGCGCGCCTTTTTTCTCAAGCCACGGGTTCAGGATTTCCAGCGGGTCGTTGATATTGGTCCCGCCCCAGCCCAGCCCCGGTTCGGCCACCTGGAAATAGCGCCCGGGGGTCGAACGTCGCCCCTTGATGCGAATGCCGGTATCGGGCCAGCCGATGACCTTGCCCGCCTGATGCTCGCTGACCACGCCGGTGATATGGTCGTCAACCACGACAACTTCGTCAACCAAGCCCTTCCACTGGCTTGCAAACATCCCGATCGTGGCCGAGCCGCAGCCGACCCGCATCCGGGCTTCTGGCACCCCGTCGACAATCGGTGGTTGCCCCGCCTGAACCACCACCGTGGCCCCGCCATCGACGCTCAGCTCAACCGCCTCGCGGTTACACAGGCGCAAAAGCGCGTCGCAGGTCGCCCGCCCTTCGGGTTTCGAGCCGCCGGTCAGGTGATCGACTCCACCAAGGCTCATCATCTGCGAGCCATATTCGGACGTGGTCATATGCCCGACCACTTCGCCCCCGGCTCGGACAGGCGCGCATTCCTCGCCCAGATGCCGGTCGGTGTCGATCTTCACCTTAACCCCGCAGTAGGAGAAAATTGCTTCTGTCACCACGGTCACGAAATCCGCGCCATCGACCTCGCGGCTGACGATAAAGGGCGCGGGTTTGTAATCGGGATAGGTGGTGCCCGCGCCGATTGCGGTGATGTCCAGATCGCCCGCGCCGATGCGCCCGTCCCAATCGGCCCGCAGAAAGGGGCGGATTTCACCGCCCGCCTCGATCCGGGCATCCAGCACGGTCAGCGGATCGCAGCGAATGATGCGGCCGCCTTCATTGGCATAACGGTAGCAGGCGCCCAGCTTGCCCTCGGCGATGTAGCACATCACCGGGCAGGCGTCGCAGCGGATCTTTTCGGGCCGTGCCGAGGCTTTTTCCGCCATTGTCATACCTTCCGATGCACAGGGGGTGTACAGGGGGTGTACAGCCTGTGCACCGCCATTTTCGCTGTCCCAACGGCCATTGTCACACCGTTCGCCGCGTTAAGAACTGACAATCTCACCACGCCGATCATCGCCCGATCTCCCCGCTTTCCCGGATCGCCGCAAGCACCCGATGCGGCAGTGCCGGAACCCGGGCCAGACGCGCCCCGCAAGCATGGCGGATCGCGTTCAGGATGGCTGGCGCCGTGGGGATCAGTACATGTTCGCCCAGCCCCTTGGCCCCGAACGGCCCCTCGGGATCGGGCCTCTCGATCAGGATGGATTCAATCTCGGGCATGTCGCCAAAGGTCGGGATCAGGTAGTCATGCAGGTTCTCGGTACGCCCCGGAATGTACTCCTCCATCAGCGCGAGCCCGAGCCCTTGCGCGATACCCCCCTCGATCTGCCCCTCGGCCAGCATCGGGTTGATGACCCGCCCCAGATCATGCGCGGCCACCATGCGGACCACCTTGACCGTGCCCAGTTCGAGATCGACATCCAGCTCGGCAATCTGCGCGCCATAGCCGTAAACCGCATAAGGCGCGCCTTGACCGTTTTCGTCGAGCGCCCCGGTCGGCGGGTCATAGCTTTCTTCGGCAGAGATCACATAACCATCTGGCTGCACTTGCAAATTTGCCAGCTCAATCGCCGTGTCCCGTGTGCCGTCGGTGACGCAGACACGTCCCTCCTCCAGCGTCAGTGTCGCGCCTTCACCCATGTTGGTCATCGCCAGCAGCTGCGCGCGCAGCGCCGTGCCCGCCAGTTGCGCGGCCCTGCCGGTGATAAATGTCTGGCGCGAGGCCGAGGTCTTGCCGCAATCCGGCGTCAGTGCCGTATCGCCGCCAATCAGCCCGATCCGCCCCACCGGCACCCCGAGCGCGTCGGCGAAAATCTGGGCGATCACCGTATTTGCGCCCTGCCCGATATCCGTCGCCCCCTGATGCAGCCAGAGCGTCCCATCGCTGCGCAACCCTGCCCGGATGGTCGACGGGTTCGGCAGCGCCGTATTCCCGCAGCCATACCAGCACGAGGCCACACCGACGCCCCGCCGCACGCGCCCCTTCTGGGCATTGATGACGGCAGCACGGGCCAAAGCCTCATCCCAATGCGGGGTCAGCGACTCGAGACAATCAGCGATCCCGACGCCGGACAATTCCTGCCCGCAGACGGTAGGTTCACCATCCTTTAACGCGTTGAGTTTACGAAATTGCAGCCGGTCGATCCCCGCCTTGATCGCCAGATCGTCGAATAAAGTTTCCTGAAGGATCGCCGCCTGCGGTACGCCAAAACCGCGAAAGGCGCCGGAGACTGGCCCGTTCGTGTGAACCGCGCGCGATCTCGCCCTGTAGTCGCCCATAAAGTACGGCCCCGACGCATGGACCGGCACACGCACCGCCACGGTCGGCCCCCAGCTTGCATAGGCGCCGGTATTGAACTGCCCGTCGAATTCAAACCCCGCGATCCGGCCCTTGGCGTCAATCCCGGCCCGCGCGTGCATCCGCGCCGGATGGCGTTTCGTGGTCGAACTCATGCTTTCGCGTCGGGTATAGATCATCCGGGCCGGGCGTCCGGTTTTCAGGGTCACAAGCCCGATCAGCGGCTGCAGGGACAGGTCGAGTTTCGAGCCGAACCCACCGCCAGCCGCCGCCGGAATGATCCGCACGCGCTCGGGCGGCAGACCAAGCACAAGCGCCGTGTCATCGCGGTCCATCATAGGGGCCTGCGTGCAAGCCCGGATCACAAGAACATCGTCTTCCATCCAGGCAATACCGGATTCGGGTTCGATATAGGCATGCTCCACATATCCGGTTTCCATAGCGAATTCAGCAACATGCGCGGCACTCTTCAACGCCTCCTCCGCATCGCCACGCTGCACCAGCCCGCGGATCAGGATATTGCCTTCGCGGTCCTCATGCATCCTCGGGGCATCCCCGACCTCGGCCTGATCCGGATCGCCAAGCGAAACCTCGGGCGCCCAGGTGACCGGAAAGTCGACCAGATTCAGCGCTTCGATCACCTCGGGTTCCCCAGCCACAAGCGCAATGGCTTCGCCGCGCATCCGTGCGTGTGACAGTGCCAGCGCGGGCTGGTCGCGAAAGGCCGGGATCACGCTGAACCGGTTCTCGCCCGGGATATCGGCGGCAGTGAAAACCTCTACGCCCTGCTCGGCAGCCCATGCGGCGGTATCGCCCAGCGTAAATCCCGCGCTTTCATGGGGCGAGCGAATGGCCCGCACCGCCAGCATGCCCTCGCGGATCATGTCAGCGCCGAACTGTTCGCGCCCAGCGACCTTGGGCACCCCGTCGAGTCGTTCGATGGCCGCACCAACAGCCTGCCCGGCCATCGGGGCCTCGGCCGGTTCCGGCGCCAGTCCCGCCTCCATCACTGCCGTGACGATCTTGGCATAGCCGGTGCAACGGCAAAGCACCCCGCCCAGCGCGTCCTCCACCTCGGTCCGCGTCGGCACCGGCTTGCGCGTCAACAGCGCCGACGCCGCAACCAGCATCCCCGGCGTGCAGATGCCGCATTGCGCAGCCCCGTGACGCAGAAAGGATTGCTGAAGATTGTCCAACACCCCGTTTTCAAAGGATTCCACCGTGCGCACATCGCGCCCCACGGCCTGGGCTGCCGGGGTTAGGCAGGCGCAGACGGGCGAGCCGTCAATCAGCACCGTGCAGGCCCCGCAGTCTCCCGCATCGCAGCCAACCTTGGTACCGCGCAGACCCAGATCCTCGCGGAGCGCCTGCGACAGGCGACGACCCGGCGCGATCTCGATCCCTGCCTCGACGCCGTTCACGATCAGCTTGGCATCCACCGCGTCCTTCATGCCGGGCTCCTCATCAGGGTCAGGTCATCCAGTACCCGACTCAGCAGGTGGACCGCCGCCTCGCGCCGGTATTCATCGCTCGCCCGCATATCGGTGATCGGCGTCAGCGCCGAGGCGATCAGCTCCGGCTGCAACCTGTCCGGCAGACCGGCAAGCGGCGTGCCGCGCAAAGCCTCCTCGAGCGCCGCAAGCCGTGTTGCAACCGGCCCGCAAGCCCCGACCGAAAGCGCGATATCGCGGACGAACCCATCCTGCACATGCAGGCGCGCGGCGACCATTACGATTGAAATCACAAGGTATTTCCGCGCCCCAAGCTTGCTGAACCGGCTTTCGCCCTTGCCCGAGGTGTCGGGGATGCGGATTGCCGTCACCATTTCTCCGGGGGTCAACACGGTGGCGCGCGGCGCGGTCAGGAACTCGGCCAGAGGCACCTCGCGAGGGCCTCCTTTCGCGCCGATTTCCACATGTGCATCAAGGCTTAGCAGGGGCGGCACCCCATCGGCTGCGGGCGAGGCATTGCAAATATTGCCCGCCACCGTTCCCGCATTCTGGATCTGGACCGACCCGACCTCGCGCGCGGCCTGTTTCAGCATGTCGAACGCGGGCGGCAGATCGGCCGCGATCACATCGCTCCACGTGCTGGCCGCGCCGATGCGCCAGCCCGTCGCGTCCTTCGCGATCCGGCGCAGCCCCTCGATCCGCGTCACATCCAGAACCGTACCTTTCAGGCTCTGGCTTTCGGTTGCGGCGAAAAGGTCGGTGCAACCGGCGGCAATCGTCACGGGCTCGCGCGCCAGAATGCCCAGCGCTTCATCAAGTGTGTCCGGTTGCAGATAGGCGCCCAAGTCGACCTGCCTTTCCTTTTGGAGAACAGGAATTGTTCGTGTACTAACAGAAGTTGAGGCAGGTCCGCGCACCTGTCAACAATCGCGATGCGCCGACAGGGTTCATGAACGACAATAGTGATGCAACAACAGGCAGCTACCGGCTTGACGATCAGGTCGGATTTATCCTGCGTCGCGCCAACCAGCGCCATCTTGCCCTGTTTGCGCGCGATATTCCCGACCTGACCCCGACTCAATTCGCCGCACTTGCCAAGCTTTGCGAGCTGGGACAGGCCTCGCAGAATGCGCTTGGCCGGGCCACCGCGATGGACGCGGCCACGATCAAGGGCGTGATCGACAGGCTACGCAAACGCGGTCTGGTCGCCGCCCGGCGCGACGCGGATGACGCCCGGCGGGTCCATCTGTCCCCAACGGATCAGGGACAACAGCTTTACGCGGCGCTCCTCCCCCGCGCCCGCGAGATTTCTGCGGAAACACTGGCACCGCTTGCGCCACAAGAGGCGGCCGTGTTCCTGCAATTGCTGGAAAAGCTTGCCGGGGAATAGGCGTTACATTCCCCGGGGCGATGCCAGCAGCCAGAGACCAAAGAAGGTATAGGCCACCATAAAGATCGACAGCGGCAACTGGCTCAACACCGCGCGGCGCGGTGTTTCAAAGACGCGCAGGGCGAGCGCATGGGCCAAAAGTATCGCCACCACATGGCCTACAACAACCGCGCCGGCCTGTGTCAGCCAGATCAGGCGCACGGTAGATTCCGTTTGCAGGAAGCCGGTCGTCACATGGTAATGGTCCATCCCCAGCAGTTCGGCCCCATTGCGCAGGGGATCGTTCATCATTTTCAGCACATACTGGCCGTCGACCAGAAACACCGTGAGGTAATGGGCAATATGATAGCCAAGGGCGATCGGCAGGATCGAGGGCGCAAACAGCCGAAAGAACCTGCCCAATCCACGCTTTCCCGCAAGCCGCACGCCCAGAGTCACGGTCCCCGCATAGATCGCGATCAGCGCCGCGTTGGCAAACAATAGCCCCCAGATCGACGGTGCAACGACCGCCGAACGCCCCGGAAATTCCAGCGGGTTAAGGCCCAGAAGGCCGAACCACCAGAAGGTTTCGTTCAAGCCGTCGAAACTGCCACTGCCCAGAAGGATCAACATGAACACCGCGGCCGCATATCCCGGCATCGGCTGGCGCAGCACCTGCCAGCCCCAAAGACCCATCGCCGCCTTTGCGCCCTTGCGGCCAAACAGCCCCAGCCGCGCATAGCTGCGCATCAGCACCGTGATCGCCTCGCCGCGCAGCAGCCATCGCGGGCCAAGGATCACGCCCCCGGCCAGCATCGCCAGCCAGTAGATCAGGATCACGCGGGCCAGATGATCCGGATCCGACGGGGCCAGATCGGCAAGGAGGAAGGCGTAGAAGGCGAGATAGCCCAGCACCGCGCCCCACCCCAATACCGCGCGCGGCAGATGGATCAGCGTCCTCAGCCCCAACTGGCGGCGCAGCCACAGGACAGGCACCAGCCAAGGGTTCAGCCATGACCAAAGATTGCCGAGCAGCCCCTGCAGGCTGACCAGCGCCAGCCACCAGAGCGTCCAGATCACCAGCGGCAGCGGGTTGCTCAGCGGATCATGCGGGCCTCTGAACCCCTCTCGGATCAGCCAGAACAGCAGCAGTGTCGAGAGCACCCCGGTGATTAACCGTCCACGCGGGCGAAACCGGAACAAGGCAACAGGCCCAGGCCGAAAAAGGCCGTGGATCGCCCGCACCGGCAGAAATACCGTCAGCAGCACGGTCAGGACGACACAGCCCACCCCCGCCGCAATATAGATGTCCGTCGGCAGCAACAGCACAAAGCCCTGCTCGGACACATGTGCCCGCGCCGCCGCCGGAAAAATAGCGCCAGCCAGCGCCGCGCCCGTGATCTGCCGATACCCCATGGGCCAATCTTTAGGCAGGCGTACATGACGTGGAAAGCGCCAAAGCTTGGGCAAGCACCCGGCACAGGTCGAAAACTTCCCCCCTGTCGCCTCGCTGCCGCGTTGACAGGCACAAAGAATTCGCCACATCATTTGCACACAAACAATTCCGGAGGACCGATGAGCGGTACATCGTCAGGCGCCGTAGTGGGCGTGGATGTGGGCGGCACCTTTACCGACCTTGTCGAGCTTGATCCGGCAAGCGGCAGGGTGCGTCTGGCCAAGGTGCCCAGCACGCTCGACAATCAGGCCTTTGGCGTGCTGAACGCGCTGCGTGAGGCAGGCAGCGATCTGCAAACGCTGGCGCTCATCGTGCACGGCACCACGACGACGACCAACGCCGTCCTGGAACGTAAGCTGAGCCGTACTGGGCTGATCACCACCGCCGGTTTCCGAGACATCCTTGAACTCGGTCGCCGCACCCGCCCGCAAGCCTATGGGATGAAGGGAGAATTCCGCCCCCTGATCCCGCGCGACCTGCGGCTCGAAGTGCCCGAACGGATGGATTGCGACGGGCTGGTCGTGACCCCTCTGGATGAAGACGCCGTGCGGCAGGCGGCGCAGCAGCTTGTCGATGCCGGTTGCGAGGCGCTCGTCATTCATTTCCTGCACGCCTATGCGAATCCGACCCATGAACAGCGCGCCGCCGAGATCGCGCGCGAGGTCTGGCCCAACGCCTATATCACCACCGGGCATTCGCTGCTCTCAGAAAGCCGCGAGTTTGAACGCGGCGTGACGGCGGCGGCCAATGCCTCGGTCCAGCCGATCATCGACCGCTATATCCGCCGCCTTACGGCCGAGCTGAAATCCGGCGGCTATACACGCGACGTGCTGGTGATGAACGGCAATGGCGGCATGGTCAGCGCCGACCGCGTCGCGCTCGAGGCCGCCAAGACGGTGATGTCCGGCCCGGCCTCGGGCGTGATGGCCGCCGCCTATACCGGGCGGCAGGCGGGCATGCGCGACCTCATCACCTATGACATGGGCGGCACCTCGACCGATGTGGCGCTGATCCGCGATGCCGAACCCACCGTCTCGAACGAGATCGAGATCGAATATGCCATGCCGATCCACGTGCCCATGGTCGATGTGCGCACCGTCGGCGCGGGCGGTGGTTCCATCGCGCGGGTGAACCCCGCCGGTCTGCTCGAAGTTGGCCCCGAGAGCGCGGGTGCCACGCCCGGGCCGATCTGTTACGGACGCGGCGGCACCCTGCCGACAATTTCAGATGCGAACCTCTTACTAGGGCGGCTCGATCCGTCACGGCTCGCCTCGGTCGAAGGCGTTTCGATTGAAACCGTGACCGATATTTTCGAGCGCGAATTGGGCGCCAAGCTGGGCGTCGATGCCACCCAGGCCGCCGCCGCCGTGATCCGGCTCGGCAATACCAAGATGGCGGGTGCGATCCGTATGGTTTCTGTCTCGCTCGGGGCCGACCCGCGCGATTTCGCGCTCTTTGCCTTTGGCGGTGCGGGGCCGCTCCATGCCTGCGCTCTGGCGCGAGAGCTGGGCATTCCCCGCGTTCTGGTTCCCTCGCGCCCCGGCATTACCAATGCCATCGGCTGCGTCGTCGCCGATCTGCGCCATGATTTCGTTCGCACGCTGAACACGCCACTGTACGCGCTCGACCCGGCTGACCTGCACGAGGTTTTTACCGCGCAAGAGGCCGAGGGCGACGCGCTGATTGATGCCGAGAGCATCACGCTCAGCGACCGTCGCCACGTGCACAGTGTCGATATGCAGTTCATCGGCCAAACCCACCTGCTGCGCGTCCCGCTCGAGCGGCCGGATGTGGATCGCGAAACTCTGCAAGCGCTGTTCGAGGCCGCCTATTACAAGCGGTTCCGGGTCAAGCTGGACAATATCCGCGCCAATCTGGTCAATGCGAATACCTCGGTCATCGGCACCCGCGCGGCGCTGGACCTGTCGACCCTGATCGACCCTGCCGGGCGCAGGGACACGCTCGCGCAGGCCGAAACCGGGCGGCGTACGGTCTATTTCGACGGCTGGCACGACACGCCGATCTACTGGCGCGATCACCTGCCCGCCGATTTCACCCTCACTGGCCCGGCAATCATTCAGCAGATGGATACCACCGTCCTGATCGAACCCGGTGACCGGGCGCGCGGCGACGCGCAGGGCAATATCATCATCGAGATCGGAGCCACCGCATGAGCCAGCAGACGCTTGATCCCATCACGCTCTCTGTCATTCAGGCCGGGCTGCAACAGGTCTGCGACGAGATGGACCTATCCTTTTCCCGCGCCGCCTTTTCGCCGGTCATCGCCGAGGCAAATGACCGCTCCGACGGGGTTTACGCCGCCGAAGACGGCGCTCTTATCGCGCAGGGCGCAGGCGGCCTGCCGGTCTTTGTCGGCACGATGCAATATTCCACCGCGACCCTGATCCGCATGATCGCCGAGGGCCGCGCGGCAGAGCCACAGCCCGACGACATCTACATCGTCAACGACCCCTATCTGGGCGGCACCCACCTGATGGACGTTCGATTTGTCAAGCCGTTCTATCGCAACGGCAAAATCTGGTGCTGGCTCTCCAACACGGGCCACTGGCCGGATACCGGCGGCGCAGTGCCCGGCGGGTTTTCCGCCTCTGCCACCTCGGTCGAACAGGAGGGGCTGCGCCTGCCGCCCGTGCGCCTGTTCAAGCAAGGCGCTCTCGACCCCGAGATCTATGCGATCATCACCTCGAACATCCGTGTCGCAGACCAGCGGATCGGCGACGTGCAGGCGCAGGCCGCAGCGCTTCTGGTTGGCGAGGAACGGCTGGCAGAACTCCTGGACCGCTATGGCGACGACACGGTGGCCGGGGCTATTGCCGAGTTGCGGGATCGTGCCCGCGTCCAGATGGCCGCCTTTATCGATGCAATCGAACCGGGGAGCTATGACTCGGTCGCCTATGTCGATAGCGATGGCGTCGTGGACGAACCGCTGGCGATCAAACTTTCAGTTACCCGGCAGGGCGACGAGCTGGTGTTCGACTTTTCCGGCTCTTCCGCCCCCTGCGCCGGGCCGATGAACTCGGTGCGGGCGACGACGCTCAGCTCTGTCTACCTCGCCATGCGCCATATTTTCCCCGAGGTCCCGATGAACGCGGGCGCCTTTGCCCCGCTGAAGGTCACCGGGATCGAGGGCACTTTCCTTGATGCGCAATACCCCCGCCCTGTGTCGGGCTGCGCCGCCGAGGTCAGCCAGCGCATTGCCGAGGCTGTGTTTGCCGCTCTTGTCCCCGCCCTGCCCGAGCGTGTCACCGCCGCGCCCGCCGGAACCAGCGGCAATTTCGCGCTGGGTGGCCATGACCCGGCGCGGGGGCGCGATTTCGTCATGTACCAGCTCTCGGGCGGAGGATACGGCGGCAATGCGGACCATGACGGGCTGGCCAACGGCTGCTCGACCATCGGCATTTCCAAGGCGCCGCCGGTCGAAATCATGGAGCAGGCCTTCCCCGTGCTCTACCGTCACTATGCCCTGCACGAAGGGTCCGGCGGCGCAGGCAAGCATCGCGGCGGGTTCGGTCTCGATTACGAGCTGGAATTGCGGCGCGGGACGGCGCGCGCCAGTTTCGTCATGGACCACGGGCGTTTCGGACCGCAGGGCGTGATGGGCGGGCGCGATGGTGCGCCCAACAAGGTCACGGTCTGGCAATCGGGTAAGCCGCACGTGCCGCCGCATTTGTCAAAAGAACAGGACATTCCGCTTGGCCCTGGCGACCGCGTTCATGTGCGCACCCCCGGTGGCGGCGGTTATGGCGATCCGTTCAAACGGGACCCGAAACTGGTGGCCGAAGACGTGCGCCTTGGCCGGTACAACATTGATCAGGCGAAAGAATTATTCGGCGTGGCCATGACAGCCACGGATTTCACCGTGGACGAACCCGCGACCGCCACGCTCCGCGAAAGCTAAAAGCGTTTTTGCCAGGCGTTGATGGCCTGCCCGACACGGCTGGACGGGACAAAGGCAAAGAGTTCCTCATCCCCGAGGCTCGCCGAAAGGAAATTGATCCCTCCGGCCAGAGGAAGGATCACGCATTCGGGCTGAGCCGCCCCAAGGCGCGGCTTGGTCCCGTTCCGGTTGCGCGCAGCGAACTCGGCCAATCGCACGACGAGGGCCGCGTCGCCGCCCCTCTTGTCACCACTGCCTTTGGTTGGCATGAAAATCCAGGCGATGGCAAAGCCTTCGATCACCGCGAAAAAGTCCGACAGATCGCGCGGCGCTTCGGGCGTGGGCGGCTTGATGCCAGCCGCCTTGGCGAGCATTGTGGCCGAGCATCCAACAGCATCGGCTACCTCATGCTCGCTGCTGCGTTCAAAGACGAAACGGGCCGAACGTACGTCGCTTAGAACGGTATTGAGCTGACCGGCCCAAAGCTGCGCAGCTGCGCGCGGATCGACTGGCGCTACGAAATTCGGACACTCTGGCAGCCGCGTGGATACCAGTCTTCGGTTCGAAACCACGAGACGGATCAGGAGATCAGCCCCGTGAAACAGTGAGATCCGGCGCGGCATAACGGTTTCGTCAATCTCTTTCAGCAGAACGTCAAGGATCGCTTCTGCCCCGCCGTCGACGACCGAAGGCAAGCCCTGACCCGGTTCGGCAAGACGCGTCAGAGCCCGCGCGAGGCGCGAGCCGCCAGCACCGTTCTCTTCTGTCGTCGCCTTGGCCACCGGTGTCGTCATCCTATGAAAGCCTTAAATATTCCGCATCGCGCTGCGCGCGCCATTGGTCAGGATCGGCAGGTCCGCCGCCGAGTGACAGACGCAGCAGATCATGTCCGACGGCACCTGGTCTGAGCGCACGAAAAGCTTGATCCCGTCCGGGTGGAGTACAATGGCTTCGGTCGAGAAATCCAGCGCCATATCCGCATCTGACGAAATTGCGATGTGATCGGCCTGATCGAAACAGCGCGCCGCCAATTTGCACAGCGCGTCGAGCTTTTCCTGAGGCCACTGGTTATCGGCGCTGACCCGCAGCACAAGCCGGGTCTCCAAGTCGCCGAACGCCGCGAGAGAGCAACTCTCTGTCGCGGCGCGCAATGCGTCCAGACGATCGGAAACTTTCATGCGATGCCTTCTTCGCGTATCGGTACTTTCATCTCTGCGATGCCTCCATCGGCGGCAAGAGCGTGCCTTCGCGGCGTGGCAGTCGCTCGGACCGGCTGCCATCCGCCCGGGCCCGGACACGTTTGGGCACGACACGCGGGCCTTCCGCTTCGTCAGGTGCGGCCACGGGTTCGACGGCCTCGGGTGCGATCTCATCCTTTTCCTCGGCTACGCCTTCCGCAGTATTCAGCAGCATTTCAACCAGATGCTCTGTAAACGCCCCGGCACCGCTAGCGTTCCATGCTTCGACATCCTCGTCCGCCTGAAGCGCCGAAATCAGTGAAACCGGATAGATCGCCGCAAAGAGGTCACCGGTCTCCTTGCGCAGCCTTGCCAAGACCCGGGCGCGGTCGCGCTCGTTGGTCAGCTTGTCGATCTGGGTCACCAGCAGCAGGCTGTCGCCCCGGATCTGGTGGCGGATCTCTTTCCATGTTGCCGCTTCGGACTGACGCCATGCCTGCGTCGCATGGGTGCACCAGACCACGTGATCGGCTTCGCCCATCACCGGCTGCCAGACCTCCGAGGACATATTGGGGTCCGAGATCCCCGGCATGTCGATGAGTTCGCAGAGATGGAGCGTTTCGGATTCCATCGACAGGCGGATCAGCCGGGTTTCCTCAAGATCGACGAGGTCGAGATCGGCAATATCGAAAGGGATTTCGGTCCCGTCATGCCGCTGCATCACCGCGGCCTCTGGCCCGTAGGTTATCCATACAGGCGGCAGCCGCGTGGCCGTCACCTTTGTCGGCAGCGGGCTGGCCCCGAGCAGCAGGTTCGACAGCGTACTCTTGCCGGCGCTGAATTCGCCCATAAGGGCCAATCGGGGCTTGCGTTCGGGCATGTCGTCCATTCTTGGCAGTCCTCTGTCGTGTCAGGCGGCGTATTGGGTCAGGGTGTCGAGCGCATGCTGAAGCTGGCTCTGACGCTGTGCCTGTTCGCCATCGACAAACAGCTTTTGCAGATCGCCGGGACGGGTCTGTCCGGCGCATAGCCCGTCAAGAATATCGCTCTGCTCGGCGAGGAATTCGTCAAGCGCGGCAAGCGCGGCGTCGCGCACCTCGGCGGTCTGGACCGATTTCAACTGGACCATGAAATCCTCTGTCTCGGCGGCGATAAGAACTTGAAATTTCGAGGCAAAAGCCTTGTAACCGCGCGTCCGACGCCACCAGGATTTCCACCAGCCGTCCCGAAAGTCGAGCGCGATGGTCTGCCCCAAGGCGACCGGCGCGGGTGTCTCCGGGGCCATTGGCACACTCATCTGGATACCGCCGACCGGCGATCCGAAGGCCGCGAAATACATCTCGGCCATATCCTCGACCACTGACTCAAAGCAGGTGTTGGTCAGCGTCTGCGCGCGCGTTCCAAAGACGGTAAATGCCGAGCGAAGCAGCATCCGGAGACCCGTCGGGCTGTATTCCCAAAGCTCGTTTTCGCCGTAGCTTTCCAGATGGCTGATCAGCGAATGGGTCGCGCGCTGGATAAAGGTGGCATGGGCGCGGTCTGCCCGGCTTTGGTAATTCTCGATCAGTGCCGAAAATTCACGGCGCAGATTGTCGCGGTGGCGCTGCGCGATGGCCTCAAAACGCTGTCGCGCCTCGGCAGGCGCAAGGGTTTCCTCGCCCGTCTGCCCCTCGATCGTGATGGTTTCGGCGACTTTCAGGCTGCTGGCAACCGTCACGGCGGAATTGGCCACCTTGGCAAGCAGCGCCTCACCGCTTTCCGACACGATCCGTTCCGAAATCAGGCGAAACAGGGCGGGCACACCGGATAGTTCCCAGATCATCTCGGCCGGGGACCCGTGGGATTCGCTGCCGTCGAGTGCAACATCCGCATAGTTCAGCAGGGCGTCAGAGCTGAGCTGGGACATGTTCTGCAACCCGCCCGATAGCACCTTGTTGGCCCAGTAGGCGCTGCCGAATACAATTTCGGCCTCGGTCGGGCCGTTCTGGTCAATCAGGGTCTGGCGGATGCTCGCCTCGATCTCGGGGATTTGCTCGCCGGGGTTCTGCAATTCGTCGATGCGGTTGACAAAAATCAGCACATCGCGGGATTTCAGGTTGGAAATCAGGCGGATAAGCCCCATGTCAACCGAGGTCAGCGCCTGATGCGCCGACAGCACGACGACGCATAGGCGGCTTTCGCGGATCGCCTGAATGGTCACCTGTTCACGCATCATGAAGGTGTCGTTGACGCCCGGCGTGTCACGCAGGCACATGCGGAAAGGAACTGTTTCGCAGTTCAGATACAGGTCGGCCGAGCGAGTGATATCGGCAAACCGGCCCTGATCTTCGTCCGGGTCCCCATCGCCGAATTCAAGATCGAAATCATCGCCAAGGCAGATGTAGCGTTCGACGAGGTTCTTGTCGAAAAAGCCGTATTCGTGTTCCTGCCCCAGAAGTAATTCGAACTTGCGGCCAAGACGCTTGCGCGATTTCTCCCGCATGGCCTCGATCTGTTCGCGGATCTGTTCCAGCTCGCTCTCGGCCCCTGCCCGCCCGGCGAGTTCACCGATGCGACCGCCTTTGGTCAAAAGCCGGTCCCATTCATCCTCGGTCATGAACTTGAACCGTGCGCCGATTTCCGAGCGCGCGTTGCCCGGCGTCAGGTGAAGCGAGGTGACCACCGATGTCCAAGGGTTGACGTCCGACGGCAAAAGATCGGACCAGCCCGCCATGGCATTCACAAGCGAGGTCTTGCCCGATTTGACCTGTCCCAACAGCGTGATCGAAGGTTCGAACTCGGCCAGTTGACGGCGCATCCGATCAACGGAACGATTGCCGTTTTCCCCGGCCAGTTCAGACAGGTCATCTAGCGCCTGCCCAAGCTGGGCAATCCGGTCGGAAAAATCCGAAAGTTCTTCGAGACCGGCACCGAGAAAGTCCGATCGTTGCGTCCCGCGGAGCTTTCTGGCCGAGTCGAAACTGGTGGGACTATTCATTACATTGCCTTGCTTCATACAGTATGGCGTTGATCTTTCAGGGTTTCCCCCTTTTGCGCGAACCTCCCCAGCTCTCAGTCTCAGCCCTTTTCGTTACCAAACTATGTTTGAAATGAGGCCTATCCGAGGCAAGGCCTTAGGACTGTTTTGGCGCGCCCGCCGCGTGCGCGATTTCCTTTTTGAGTTGCAACAAGAGCGTGACCGCATCCACAGCCGCATCTTCATCCCGTTCCAACTGGAAGAGCAGCATCATTTCGGCGCTGTCTTCGGTATCAAGTTGCAGATCCTGCGCCATCAGGTCGCGCGGGTCGGTCGCCTGAAGCATCTCGGCAAGGCGGTTGGCCGATTCCACGCATTCGTTGAGGATCTTCTCGGCCTGCGGCTCTTTCTGGTTTGCATATTCGGCCAGCATGTCATTGGCGCAGTCCTGCAGCAGCTTGAGCGCGCTCTCCAGGGTCGGGTCCTTGCTGCCGGGCTTGACTGCGGCAGGGCGCACATCGGCGTTGCTCGCGGGCAAGTTTACGATCCGGTCCGCTTCACGCACGAACTTGTTCAGCAGCATCTGCGCCTGATCCATGTCTGCAGTACGGCCGTTTTCGATCTGCTGGGACACGCCGGACATCAGTTGTTCGCCGCCGCTCGATTTCCACAGCGCATGGTTGAGGTTCGGTCCAGCGGTGCGCGCGGTGATCGCCTGTTCCGTGGCAATCGGGTAAAGGCAGAGGAATTCCTCTGAAACAATGGGCTCCAGCTCTTCGATACGCTGTTGCAGCACCCCGCGCATCATCTGCCGGTCGGCCATCGTCAGAACAAGAAAGCTGTGATCCTTGATATCATCCGGCACCCCGGCCCAAAGCCGTTGTTCGGTTTCGTCAAAGCTCTCGGTACACCACAGGACGATATCGGCCCATTGGGTGATCCAGTTGACCATCGAGGCCTGATGGCCCGCGTTATCGCTCAGCCCGACTTCGACGAAATTCTGACGCAACAGGGAATCGTCATCGAGCTCAACGCGGGCGCGCACCGTGTTTTCCGGTACGTCACGTGCCTGGAATTCGCCGCTGCGCCGAATGCAGGTGCCATCGTCAAGCTCGAACAGGGAGCGCGGCTTGAGACCATGCGCGATTTCGATCACCGGAATATCCTGCACCCTCGGGATCGCCTGCTGGCCAAGCAACATGTTGATCAGGGCGGACTTGCCGCTACCGTGCATGCCGACCACGGCCACCTGAACCGGCTTGCGCAAATGATCAAGGAGCCGGGTGCCCCACTGGTGCCATTCACTCGGAAAGACATCGCCTTCGAGCGCGGATTGCAGACGTTGAACGACGGGCTCTAAAGGATGGCTCATCGTCACGCGGATTTCTCCATCGACAGCCGATAGGTCATCACGTTCCGCGAGTCTGCCTTGGATGAACTGGCCATGAACGCGAACCCGTTTCGGTTGCGGATGACGCGCTGTTCAGTGCCCTGCATGGCGCCGACAGAGACGGTCGGCTCTTCGATTGCTTCGCGCTTTTCGCTGACACGGATGACGCAGACCGAGATATTGTCCTGATCGGGGTCGTCGAGCGCCTCGATTTCACGCAAGAGCACGGTCCCGATTTCGGCGCTGCTCCGATCGGCATGGGCCGCAATCAGGTTAGAGATCTCCTGATCCGCAAGAAATTGCAGACCGTCGCTGGCGACAACGATGATATCGTCGGGATAAAGGCGGACGGGCTCCGCCGGGCAGTCGATCTGCGCGATGGGGCCACCGATCAGCACCGAGGTCAGGCAGTTGCGATCCGGGTGCAGCGCGCCCTGCCGTGAATCCAGAAGCCCGTTATCGACCATGTAATTGATCTGCGGGCCCATTGAATGGTCTTCGTTCAGTCGGGAGAGCTGACCGTCGCGGAATAGGTAAAGCGGTGAATCCCCGACTGAAATCCAGTGCAGGCTGTCCCCCATCAGAACAGGGGCGACCAGCGTGGTGCCCATGCCTTCGGTTTCAGGGTTCTGCTCGGCGTGAAAGCGGAGGCATTCATTTGCCCCAAGCACGGCGTTGCGCAGGATGTCTCCGATACCGGTCAGACACTCCGGGTCCCCGCCATTGAATTTCAGCTCGCTGAAAACTTCGGTGACGGCGATCTTACTGGCGACGTCGCCGGCCGCATGGCCGCCCATTCCATCGGCAAGGACGGCAAAGCCCATTCCGACACCAACCGGGAAATCACAGGCGATTGAATCTTCCTGATATTCCCGACGTCCCCGGCTTTGCGCCGAGGCCGCCTCGTAGCTCAGCTCAGCCAAAGGATACATGTCGCGGTTTATCCTCTTGAGATGCGGTCCAGTCGAAATCCTTGCCACAGAGGGCCACGAAACGCAGCGTTGTCTCGCCGATCCGGATCAGGTTGCCGGTGTCGAGCTCTTCGGTGCTGAGCACGGGGCGGTTATTGAGACGCACGAGGTTCGCCTTGCCGCCATGCCCAAGGTAGAATTTCCGGCTTTCCGCGTCATAGGCGACGGCCGCGTGATTGGCCCGCGAGATCGAGTTGTCGCCGAAATCCAGACGTACGGCCTGGTCTTCGCCGCGACCGATCTGTGCCACGCCGTTCTGCAGCGTAAAGCATGTACCGCGTCCGGGGCCGTTCACGATAATCAGCCAGCCGACCGGGAATTCCGCCTGAGTGGAGCGCGGTGCGGGACTTTCGGCAAAGGGATCAGCCGCCTGAGTTTCGTTGGTGCTGAACCCGAGCAGCCGCGTTTTGACACGACCTGCGCGACGCGATGCGCGTCCAGCCGCAGGGGCCGGAACATCGACCGGTGAGGCTTCTGCCACAGGTTCCGCGACTTTCGGCTGTTCAGGCACTGCGCGGCGCAGGCGAGCAGTTTGCGGGGCTTCGGCGGTTTCGAGCGGCGCGGGCGCACGTACGGGGCGCGGTATGGCGCCGGTCCAGCCATTGTCCATCGGGGCGCTGGCCTGCTCTTCTTCGTCGTCGTATTCCGGTTCCTGCACCTTGGCTTCCATCGCGGCAAAGCGGCGCAACAGCGCAACGCGGCGCTCTTCATCGGTGCGTTCCGGCGCAACCTGTTCGGCGAGCGGCTCGGGCTCGACGGCTTCTGCAACAGGCAGAGGCTCGGACAGTTCTTCCTCGTCCGCCAAGGCTTCCATCTCTTCGGGTTCATCCTCTGCGTCGAACGCGTATTCCGATGTCTCTTCCTCGGCAGCAGCCTCGGCTTCCTCACGCTGGGCAGAGAGTACAGACATGATGCCCGCATTTAGGGCACTGTCGTCTTCTTCATCGAGTTCGGGTTCGAATTCATCCGCTTCGAATTCAAGCGTCTCGTCAGCCATCTCGGCTTCGATCCCGGCGGGCTCTTCGACGGGGGCTTCCTCGGCTTCGGCGTAGGCTTCCTCTTCGGCAGAGGCTTCTTCTTCCGAAATGCCGCCCTCTTCCGCGAGGCTCATCTCTCCCGCGAGGCTCATCTCTTCCTCGGGCTCGTCATCGGTTGCGGCGACGATCCGGTCGAGGGTACGGGTGAACTCGTCCTCGGCCTCCTCAAGGTCGTCCACCTCTTCGTCGAACACGTCGAAATCGTAATCGGTATCTTCATGACCGGCGTCATCCGCATCATCAAGATCGCTGAACAGGCCCTCTTCCGGCTCTTCGTCGGTTTCCTCGGCTTTCGACGCGGCGAATTCATGCGCAGCGACGTCTTCTACCTCTTCGATGGCTTCGGCGGGATGCTCTTCTTCCCGGATCACATCGTCCTCGACCGTGGGTGCCTTTGCAGCGGCGGTATCCCTGAGCATGCCGCTCAACCGGGCCGCATCGAATTCGAAGGAGTCGATGTCGCGGCGGGTAACCTTGTCGCGGGGAACTAGGTCCTGCTCCCGGTCGCGCATCACGTCGGATAGCGGCGCGATGAATTCATCGGAGAGGACAAGCGTAGATTTCGCCTTTCCCGTACTGTTCTGCCCGCCGGCCGCGGCCTGCGCACGTTTTTCGGAAATAATGTCTCGAATGAATTTCATGCTTCGTATCCTTTAGTTTTGGATCGGCGACCAATTCGAAGAGCGACGGATTGGCAGGCAGGACGTAAACAATTTCACCAGCCCGGAACCGCCCGACGCCTTTGTCCCCTCAGGCTGGGCATCGTCCTGCACCGCGTCTGTCGCCTCTTCTTCTTGCACACGAGGTTTGATGGATTTGGGTTGCATTTGCTTTGGCGCGGTATTCGGCTGTTCGCCGTTTTCCCGAAGCCAGAAATCAAGGTTCTCAATTGGCGCGCCAAAGATATCGACCAGTTCCTTGGGACCGTCTTCCAGTTCCTGATCGAGCAGGCGCGCGCGTTTCCGCTTCTTTTTCCGTTCGGCCTGAAGCGCCGCGTCGCCCGGCATCCCCTGCTGCACCTGCCGGTTGGTGTCTTCGACAAGCCGCGAAATCACGCGGGTCAATTCGACTTCGCTGCCGGGCTCTTCCATTTCTTCCTCAACCACCGGCGGCGGCGCGATATCGAGCATGCGCAGCCATTCAGCGGCCGACGCGATACGATCGCGCGACAGAACCTCAAGCGCGCGGTCAATGGTCCGCAATATATTAAAGTCGAGATCCCACCCGCCCGAGGCAAGCGGCACATACGGATCAGCCTGATGCGCGGCGAGAGCGGCGACGCGGTCCTGGCTGTTGGGCGGCGCCTCTCCGGTGATCAGGTGATAAAAGGTCGCCCCGAGAGAATAAAGATCGCTCGACGCGCCCTGGGGCACATCGGTCAGGTAGAATTCGTGGGGAGAGTATCCATCCTTGACGGCAAGTAGATTAGAAAGCGCGCGATGTTCTTTGCCAGCGCGTTCGCGGGCCGCGCCGAAATCGATCAGGGTCAGATGATTGTCAGGGTCCAGCAGGAAGTTATCGGGCGAGATATCGCGGTGGAGAATGCCGAGTTCATGAATATAGCTGATCGCCGTCAGGGCATCGCATAGCATCTGCGACAGGACATCGCCGGTCAGCCGGTCGGGGTTGGTATCCATGATCGCCAGCAGGTCTTCGCCCGGGACAACCTCCATCGCCATGTAGGCGGTGTTGTTTTCCTCGAACACCTGGTGGACGTGGACGATATTGGGATGATCCAGCTTGGCGACACGGCGCGCCTCGCGCAGGAAGTGCCGCAGAATGGATTGGTACTTGTCCGCGAGACCGGGGGATTGCGGTTGGAGCTTGCCATCTACACGGCAGCATAGCGCACCGGGAAAGCATTCCTTGATCACATATTGGCGGTCAAGACTGTCGCGTGCGAGGTAGGTGATGCCGAACCCGCCCTGTACCATGTACTGTTCGATAACGTACTGACCACGCAGCAGAGTGGTCCCCGCCGGCAGCTCATCGACCTGATCGTTATCCTGTGTGGACGAGGTATCAAACACGACCGTCAGCTCTCTCACCGAATCCAATAGTTGGTTCAGCCGCGACACGATCAGACATTGGACTGCGCGCGACACCTACACGTTGCGCGGAAATTGTGTCCACAACGTGGTTCAATCGGGCCAATCGAATGACCTGCGCGCCCGCGAGCGGAAAAATGTTCATTCAATTGAAGCGGCCAGCATCACATTTATTATAAAAAGCGGTCTAAAATTGGCGCTCCGGCACAACAAGAGGCGTAGATCATTGCCTTTTGTGCAAAGTTCGGAAACATTGGAAAGCCAATGATCACAGCCGGTTTCGAGCGCAATTCGTAGATTTATACTAAAAAACAGGGGTTGGCCGGATTGTCGCCACGATTTGGGCAAATTTGGCGTATAGCAATTAACCAGTTGAGTAATCCACGAGTGGAGAATACCGGTGAACGCAGAAAGTAATGTAGACAGCACATTTCAAGAAAAGCTGTCTCGCCGCGCCCGTCTTCAGGAAGAATTGCGTGTACTCGCGGTAGATGACGACCATAACATTCTTCAGCTGCTGAAGACTGCCCTATCCGCGTTCCACTTCAACATTTCCATATCCGATTCCGGGGCCAATGCTCTCAAGCTGATCGAGCGTCAGGAAAAGCCCTTTGATTGTTTCCTGCTGGACATCCAGATGCCGAACATGAACGGCATCATGCTCTGCAAGGAAATCCGCAAGCTTCCCGCCTATCGTCAGTCACCGATCCTGATGCTGACCGCGATGTCCGACCGGGAATACGTGGATCTGGCCTTTGTAGCCGGTGCGACGGATTACGTGACCAAGCCGTTCGACTTTCTCGAACTGCGCAGCCGCATGTCGGCGGCTCAGCGCCTTGTGCAGGAACGCCGCATCGCTGAAACCGCGCATTCGCGCAGCAAGGCGGCCAGCAAACCTAAATTCCCGCTGAGCGAGCCGGTTTCCATCGAGGGCATCGACCGCATCCTGCGCTATACGGAATTCGACAACTATATCATGCAGTTGTCGCAGGGCCGGATGTTCAATACCCACGCAGCGGCCGTGAAGATTGCCAATGTCGAGGAGATGCACGAACGGCTTTCCGTTGATGCGTTCGAAACTGTTCTGCGGGATGTCGCGCTTGCGATGGCAAACCAGACCAAGAAGACCGGCGATATCATCAGTTATCGCGGCGACGGTGTCTTCCTGATGGTGCGTCACAGCCGGTTCAGCGGCAATGGTCAGGATCTTGAAGACGATCTGAACAAGATGCTGCACACGCTTCAGGCGCAACGCCAAGGCGCGAACGAAGCCAGCGTGATCACCGGTGACAGCGTATCCCTGCGCTCGCTTTCGAAATCCGGATCGCTTATGTCGATCAACCGGGCCATCGAGAGCGTGAACATGCGCGACCAGATCATGCGCGAAGAGCAGAATACGCCGCGCCGTCTGTATTCCGGTCCCAATGCCGCCAGCGAACCCGAGACCGTTCGCAAGCGGCAGTACCAGAATGTCCTTCAGGAACTGTTCCGGGAAGAACCGTCCCTTCGTAACGACTAGCCTGCCGCGACAAGCGGCAGCGCCCGTCTGACAGCGAACGCTTCCGACGACCTAGTTCAACGCATAAGCTATCAGGATTTTATCCAGCGAAAACAATTTTTTCGCGCGGACCAAACGACCTGCCTTCTCTAAAGCCTTAGAAAAGACACCTTTCATTCGAACAGTAAACGCAATTATTAAGTATTAAATACAAAACCTCGTCATGGATCGAGCAGACAATGACCTTTATCGACCAAAATACCGAAGTAGCTGACGCGGTGCCCGCGATGTCGCGGGAAGAGCGCCAGATACGCGATTATTTTTGGGCAACGATGGGCTTGATCTGGCAGCGCCAGGCCATTTTTGGCGCGGCGGCCATCCTCACCATGTTCTATTTCGATCCGCTGAAATCGCTGGCCTGCTACGGCGCTGTCCTGTTCACAGAGCTGAACGACCTCATCCTGTGCCGACGGGTGACCCGGGAACCTTGGCTGTCCGAGAAAAAATGCCGGATGTACAAGCGCTGGATCATCTTCAACACGATCCTAAGCGCGCTTGGCATCTGCATATTCATTTTTATCGTTGCGCAACAACAAAGTATCGGCGGGCATTTCACGCCCCTGTTCTTCCTGTTCGCGGCCGCGCTGTTCGCGGCCATGAACAACCATCAGATCTTCAGCGTGCTGGCGGTGCGACTATCCATCTATGCCGCAACCTTCTTTGCGATCGCGCTGATGGATATCTTTGTCGTGCGCCCGCCCCTGTCATCCGAGCTATGGCTCCATTTCTTCACGGTCGTCTTTGTTCTTTACTTCGTCATCGATTGTTCCTTTGTCTTCCTGAAATTCTACCGCAAGAACATGCGCCAGCTCGAAGACCTTCAGGCCGAGCATGAAAGAACAAAGGCCGCCTATCGCGTGAAGTCGCAATTCGTCGCGGTGGTAAGCCACGAACTTCGTACGCCGCTCACGTCGATCAAGGGCTCGCTCGACCTGCTGAACTCAGGGGCGCTTGGACCTCTGCCCGACAAGATGAAGCCGATCATGAACATTGCGGGCAAGAATAGTGCCCGGCTGGCAGATCTCATCAACGACATTCTCGATTTGCAAAAGATCGAAGCTGGCGAAATCCGCTATTCCTTTACACCGCTGGACGTGCGCGAGCTGGTGCGCGACTCGGTTGAAATGAACCGTGGATACGCGGATTCGCTCAAAATCGGTCTTGAATACGAGATGGACGAACGAGACGAAGCCTATATTCGCGGCGACGCAAAGCGGCTGGCCCAGGTCATGTCCAACATGATCTCGAACGCGGTCAAGTTCTCGAACAAGGGTGGCACCGTGGTGGTCGGTTTCCAACGCCACGACGATCTAGTCCGCATCACGGTCACCGATACCGGCCGCGGTATCCCCGAGGATTCCTACGAGAAAGTCTTTGGCAAGTTCACGCAGGTGGATTCGACCGATCAGCGAGAAGTCGGTGGCACCGGTCTTGGGTTGAGCATCTCGAAACAAATCGTCGAGCATCACGACGGGATCATCGACTACACCAGCAAGATGGGCAGCGGCACGACCTTCTATATCGAGTTCGCCTCCTGGTCCCAGGCAGAAGCGGCCTGATCGCGCTCAAGCGCGAGTAGGCACTCAACGACTCACGCTCTGCTTGATTCGGTGGCAAATACAGATTTGTTACCAATTCGTTGCACAACACTGTCAATTGATCAGAAACAATGCACAATAACGTGCCGCGTGACGTGTGGTAATGTTGCCAATTGGCACACCAGTCTGAGATTGTGGCGAAAATATGTAGACGCCCTGCAACCTGAGCATCTATCAAGGATAAAAAATACTGAGGCATGAATGAAACATACTCGCAATGGCGTCGCACCCGAACCGCAGGCAAAGGTCTTCCCCGAGCTTGCTCCGTTTAGGGATGCCCTCAAGATACTTGAAGATGGCCGGCCCGACTTTCTGAGCCGGGCGGCAAAGACGTCTGATGCGAGTTCTGATGTTCGTCCTCTGGGCGGTCAAAATGAATTACGCTCGGATACGCTGTCCTTTCTGAACATGGGCAATTACGGAAGCCTGCTTCCGAAATACATGATGGAAAGGAAATCCGTATTTATCGACCGGCTGGAATGGAAATTGCCGCATGTCGATTCAATGGAATTCGATCAGTATGACACCCCGATGTGCCGCTGGATCATTCTGCATGAAAATGGCGATGTCTATGGCGGGATCCGGCTATTGCCGACGACCGCTGTCTGCGGCACCTATTCTTACATGCTTCGGGATGGACAGCTGGGATATCTGCGCGATTTTCCGACCGATGTACTGTTTTTCGAAGCGCCGGTTTCCGACACGATCATGGAAGCGTCGCGCCTGTTTATCTCGGAACATGTCCCTGCCGCGCGGCGCAGCGAAGTGCAGACCCTGCTGATGCGCCAGATGGTCCTGACCGCACATGAGATGAAGGCCAATCACGTTATCGGCATTGTGCCCGCCGTATGGTCGCGCTGGCTGCGCCGGCTTGGCCTTTATGCCGTGCCGATCGGTCCGAAGTTCACCATCGGCCGGACGACAAGCCAGGCTGCTCTTTTCAACATCGAAGACCAGCTGAAATGGGCCTGTTCGGTAGGTAACCCCCAGGAAAATTGAGCATAATTGGCCCCTCTGGGGGCCATCCGGGCAGAGATACCAATTAAAGACAGGCGCAGTCGGCGCCATCAGGCCGCTTTATGCGGCCTTTTTCCTGTTGGCTGAACCCAGGGCATTGAAACCGCGTCAATATCAAAGCAAAAAAGTCAGGATTGACCGGTCTAAGTTTATTTGTCAGGTATGGCTTAAAGAACCTGTGACCCGCCAGACGGTCGGTCGCAGGCAGACAGCCCATGTTGTCGGGGAACGGACCCGGCACTCGCGCCCAAAAGGACTAGTAATGCTTCGTACACTTCTCGCGACAACAGCCGTTTTCTGTAGCCTCGGAGGCGCGGGATTTGCGCTTGAAAAGTCAGAAGTCGTCGCAACCTACGCCGATATTGCCGAGGCGGGATATGCGGACAGCCTTGCTACGGCGAAGACGCTTCAGGATGCTGTCGATGCGTTGATCAAATCGCCTTCGGAAGACACGCTGGCTGCCGCGCGAGAGGCTTGGCTGGCCGCCCGGGTGCCCTATCAGCAGACCGAAGTCTATCGCTTCGGCAATGCCATCGTCGATGACTGGGAAGGCAAGGTGAACGCATGGCCGCTCGACGAGGGTCTGATCGACTATGTCGACGCTTCTTATGGCGGGCCAACGGATGCGAATGAACTGGCCGCGTTGAACGTCATCGCGAACCCGGAAATAAGCGTTGCGGGCAAGACAGTCGATGCAAGCACCATCACGCCCGAGCTTATCGCGGACACCTTGAACGAGGCGGACGGCATCGAAACGAATGTCGCACGGGGGTACCACGCCATCGAGTTTCTCCTTTGGGGGCAGGATCTCAATGGAACGGAGCCGGGCGCGGGCGACCGCCCTTGGACCGATTATGCCAGCGGCGATGAGTGCACGAATGGCAACTGCGACCGGCGCGGCGATTACCTGAAGGCGGCAACCGATCTCTTGGTAAACGATCTTGAATTCATGGTCGCGCAATGGGCCGATGACGGCGAAGCCCGCGCCGAAGTGACCGCCGACGCGGACGCGGGGCTCGTCACGATGCTGACCGGTATGGGCAGCCTTTCGTACGGTGAACAGGCCGGTGAACGCATGCGGCTTGGCCTGATGCTGAACGATCCCGAAGAAGAGCACGACTGTTTTTCGGACAATACCCACAACAGCCATTTCTATGACGGCAAAGGCGTTCAGAACGTCTATCTCGGCAGCTACACGCGCGTCGATGGCACGGTCATCGAAGGTCCGTCGCTGAGCGACCTCGTGGAAGCCGAGGCGCCGGATCTCGATAGCGAGATGCAGACGCGGCTGGACGAGACCATGGAGGCGCTTGGGGCGATCAAGACAGCAGCCGAGGGCGGCTTTGCCTATGACATGATGCTGGAGCGGGGCAACGAAGAGGGCGAGAAGCTGGTGATGGGCGGCGTCAACGCGCTGATCGATCAGACCCGGTCCATTGAGCGGATCGTAACTGCCCTTGGTCTGGACGGCATTGCCTTTGAAGGTTCAGACAGCCTCGATAATCCGAATGCCGTTTTCCAATGAGCCGAACCGCCGCCCCGAACTTCATGGTTGAGCAGCGTGGCCATCTGATGCGTGATGCGATCTGGTGCGACCTTCGGGGAGCGAACGATGCAGTAGCAAACCGGTCATCTTTCGCGCCCTATACCGGCTGCGATACCTACAGCCCGAATGCCGCAAGGATTGAATCCGCCGGTATCGGACACAAGTTCGAGATTGGGATCATTTGTGGTGGCAAGCCTGCCGCTCTTGACCAAACTGGTCTCAAATCAAATGCCGCCGGCCCATCCGTCGCGTTCCACTCAGGAGTTTGAACCGTGATCGTCTGTCACTGCATGAATATCACCGACAAGGATATTGATAACGCGATAGACTGGATGCGGGCATCCGACACCCGCGCGCTTATCACTCCGGGTAAAGTCTATCGGGCACTGGGAAAATCGGCTGACTGCGGCGGCTGCATGTCACTCTTCCTTGCAACTATGCGCAAAAATGAGAATATGGAAGTTCCCATAGAACTCAGAACGCTGCGCGACATGCGCACAAAGGAAAAGCGATCATGCAAGGCGACAAAAAAGTCATAGAATATCTGAACCAAGCTCTGAGATCGGAACTTACCGCAGTCAGCCAGTATTGGCTGCACTATCGTCTGCAGGACGATTGGGGTCTGGGACACATGGCCAAGAAGAGCCGCGAGGAAAGCATCGAAGAGATGAACCACGCGGACAAGCTGATTACCCGGATCATTTTCCTTGGCGGTCATCCGAATCTGCAAAAGCTTGACGCGCTACGCATCGGTGAAACCCCGCGCGAAACCCTTGACTGTGACCTTGCAGCGGAGCAGGAAGCACAGGCGCTTTACAAGGAAGCACGTGCTTACTGCAACGAAGTCGGGGACTATGTCTCCATGAAACTGTTCGAGGAACTGCTGATCGACGAAGAAGGTCACATCGACTTTCTTGAAACCCAGATCGAGCTCTTCGATAGAATTGGAGCAGAGAAATATGCTCAACTTAACGCTCTGCCGATGGACGAGGCAGAGTAGTCTTTTCGGGTCGCTCGTTCTGATCGCGGGCAGCACGGCCGCTTTCGAACTGGGCGACCCACATCTGAACGTTGTGCCGCGCACCAGCGCCGAAGCCGAACGTATTGCTGGCGTCACGAGACCCACAACAGACTTTTCTAAGCCCGAACGTTTTGAAGGCATGCCCGGCGGGGCGGCGACGGTCCGGGTACGCAACAATGCCGACGCGTTTTCGCAGCCCTCGGGCAATATCGATTTTGAACGCGAACTCGATTTCAAGGTCGGCAACGGACTGTTCCGCAAGATCTGGGTCTCGGCCCCCTCCTCCACCTTGGCGTCTGACGGATTGGGACCGCTTTACAACGCCCGTGGCTGCCAGAACTGCCACATCAAGGACGGGCGTGGCCATCCGCCGGAAGGTCCGGACGATACCGCCGTTTCCATGTTCCTGCGCGTGTCCATTCCGGGATCACCCGAGGCCGAAGTTTCGCGCATATCGGATTACATCGCGACGGCGCCTGACCCGGTCTATGGCGGACAGCTTCAGGATTTCGGGACGCCCGGTCAAAATGCCGAATACCGGCTGGACGTCACATACGAGGATGTCGATGTCGTGCTGAGAGGCGGCGAGACTGCGACGTTGCGCAGCCCCAGCTACCAAGCGGCAGACCTTGGCTACGGGCCGCTACACGACGGCGCAATGCTCAGCCCCCGGGTAGCGCCGCAGATGATCGGGCTTGGCCTGCTCGAAGCCGTTCCTGCGGCAGATATTCTCGCCCTCGCCGATCCGGAGGACACGGATGGAGATGGCATTTCCGGCCGGGTGAACATGGAATGGTCGATCGAATTCGATGAGGTGATGCTCGGGCGTTTCGGTCTCAAGGCTGGGGCACCGACGATCCGCCAGCAATCGGCCAATGCCTTTGCCGGGGATATGGGCATATCGAACCCGCTGTTTCCTGACCCTTGGGGCGAATGTACCGCAAGGCAGGAAGAATGCCGGAATGCGCCCCACGGCGATGACGCGGCCCAGCAAGGTTTCGAGATCGATGCCGACGGGTTGGAGCTTGTGACCTTTTACAGCCGCAATCTTGCGGTGCCCGCAAGGCGGGATGAGGCCGCACCAGAGGTTCTGGCGGGCAAGAAAGTCTTTTACGAAGCGGGCTGCACGGCCTGTCACACGCCGAAATTCGTCACACACCGTCTGGAAGATCGACCGGAACAAAGTTTCCAACTGATCTGGCCCTATACCGACATGCTGCTGCATGACATGGGCGAAGGTCTTGCCGATCATCGCCCCGAGGCACGCGCCACAGGGATGGAATGGCGGACACCGCCGCTCTGGGGGATCGGTCTGACGGAACAGGTAATCGGCGTTGAAACCTATCTGCATGACGGCCGGGCGCGGACCCTTCTCGAAGCCGTGCTTTGGCATGGCGGCGAAGCGCAAGCGGCCCGTGACCGGGTTGTCGATCTTAAGCCGGACGACCGCGTCGCATTGATCAAATTTCTGGAGAGCCTGTGAAACATCTCTTCCTTGCCCTATGCGCCGCCTTCGCCCCCCTGCCCGCGCTCGCCGATACGGCTTCGGCGCTGGATGACCTGATCCTGCCCGGCTTCGACAAGTTCGAAAGCGCGACGGCAAAGCTGTCGGCGGCAAGTCAGGAAAGCTGCCTGCCCGCCGATGTCGATGCGCCATACCAATCTGCCTTCGATGCCTGGATGCAGGTTGCCGATCTGCACATGGGGCCGTCGGAAACCCGCGCCTTGTCGATTGCCTTTTGGCCGGATGCGCGCGGTTTCACGCCCAAGAGCCTTTCCGCGATGATCGCTGACAAGGACCCCGTCATATCGGATCCCGAAGCATTCATGGATGTCTCGATTGCCGCGCGCGGCTTGTACGCACTCGACATGCTGCTGAACGACCCGCGTTTTTCGGACTACACGCAGGAGGATTATACCTGTGGGCTTGTCCGCGCGATTGCCTTCGATCTCCACCATCAGGCGGCGGCGCTTCAGAGTGAGTGGCGCGAAAATTTTGCCAAAACGCTCACCCGGGCGGGCGGCAGCGGGAATGCCACCTATCTCAGCGCCGATGAAGCGACTCGGGCGCTCTATACGCAAATCGTGTCTGGTCTTGAATTCACGGCGGACACGCGGCTCGGCTCTCCCCTTGGAACCTTTGAACGCCCGCGCCCCAAACGGGCCGAGGCATGGCGGTCGGGGCGCAGCCTGCGCAATTCCCTGCTGGCCGTGCAGGCCGCTTACGAGTTGGCACAGGTTCTGGCGAACCAGCCGCTGCCCGAAACGTCCCTCGCGATGGACAAGGTAACCGAGGCCGCATCGCATATTGAGGATCCGTCCTTTCAGGATATCTCGGATCTTCAGGCGCGGCTGCGGGTCGAGGTGCTGCAACAGGCGGTGCGCGACGTGAAAGAAGCGATAGAAACCGAAGTCGGCAAGCCGCTTGGCATCACGCCGGGGTTCAATTCGCAGGACGGAGACTGAGTTATGGCGACCCGCCGCGCCTTTCTTGCCAGTTTTCTTGCCGCTACGGCGGCTCCGGGCCTAAGCTGGGCCGCGGCCGGGAACCCCGCTTATCTCGCGGCTGCGCGCGAGGCGGATGGCGGGTTTGCGCTCTTCGGTATCGGACACGACGGTCAGGATTGTTTTCGTGTTCCCCTGCCTGCCCGGGGGCATGCGGGCGCCGGACACCCGAGCCAGCCGATAGCGGTCGCCTTTGCGCGCCGCCCGGGGAAATTCGCGCTGGTCATCAACTGCGCAACGGGTCGTGTCACGCACCAGATCACCCCGCCCGAGGGGTCCCATTTCAACGGGCACGGCGTGTTTGACCCCGAAGGCGATCTGCTTTTCACCTGCGAACAGCGCGCAACGGATTCCGAAGGTTTCATCGGCATCTGGAACGCCCGCGACGGGTACGAGCGGATCGGAGAAATGCGCTCGCAAGGGATCGGCCCGCATGATCTGCGTTTACTGAGCGACGGTGAAACCCTTGTCGTCGCCAATGGCGGGATCGCAACGGACCCGGAAACGCGGGACAAGCTGAACCTTGACGATATGCATCCCAACCTGACCTATCTCTTTAGCGGGTCGGGCGCGGTTGTGGAGCAGGTGACGCTCGAACCAGAACTGGCGCAGAACTCGATCCGCCATCTTGCGCTCACGCCCGACGATACGGTTGCTTTTGCAATGCAATGGGAAGGGGACGCGGGCATGGCCCCGCCTCTTCTGGGTCTGCACCAGCGCGGCACTGCGCCGGTTCTGGCAGAAGCGCCGCTTGGTGACGAATTGGCCATGGACGGCTATGCGGGCAGTGTTTCATTCTCGGGCGATGGCGGCAGCGTCGCGATCACCTCACCGAAAGGCGGCCGCGTACATCGCTTTGCAACCACTGGAGAATTCCTTGGCGCGGTGTCGAGATCCGATGTCTGCGGCCTAGCCCGGCACCGCAGCGGCTTTATCGCGAGCGATGGACTGGGCGGGCTGATCCACATTGAGGGCAGCCAAACACGACCTCTGGCGCGCCAGAGGCGCGCTTGGGACAATCACATCGTCGAGCTGGATCAGGGACATCGACCCACCTGACGAGTGTTGCCCAACGAGTGACAACCGGACAGGATCGCAGGATAAATTCCTCTCAAACAGGATAATCCGGTTGCCTGACCATCACGATCTGTGCTGAATCGCCTTGCCGCCCGCGCTGATGGGCGTCCTTTTTTGTCGTCTCTCGAATGGACCCGTCACATGTCGCAATATGCCAGCTCATCCAATCGCCCCTCCTCTTCCGGGGGCCGTTCGCATTTTGCAACCGGGGCGAAACTGTCCGGCGACCTGAGTGTTCCCGGCCTGATGGAATTGAATGGGCATATCGATGGCACCGTGTCGGCGGATTCGATCATGATCGACCAGAGCGGGTCGGCAATCGGCGAGTTGCGCGCCGATAGCGTCGGGATCAAAGGCACCTTCGAAGGCACGATCCGCGGCCGCGACGTGACGCTGCATTCCAGCGCGCGCGTTTCGGGTGATATTGAATACGAGCGCCTGACCATCGAAAGCGGTGCGGAAGTGAATTCCAACTGCCACAGAAAACCGCAGGGCTGAACTCCACCCGTCATCAGTGACAGTATCGGAACTGTACTTGGCAATACGATTGCCAAGAGCGCTTCGCATTGTTGGCGGTGCCGCATTGTTGCGATGACCGCCGAAGTTCGAAAAACGAAACTCGGCGAAGAGCAGTTTAAGCTTGCGCGAAAAAGCGCAGTCCAACGATCAAACAACATGAGACTGTGGCCATAAAGCCCGGAGTTTCAGGGTGTTGAACGCCTTCGAAACATTATCGGAAAAATGGCGCACCCATCATGCGCCACGTTAAGTTCCCCCAAGTTCCGAGAGGCGCCATTTCCACGTTGTATTTATGAGGCCTACAGTTCCGCTAGCACTCAATAGTGCTTGCATGTTCCGGTGTGTTCCACCAGTCTTTGGGGGAACCTTCGGGGGAAGAGATGGCACAAAGCAATGCTTCGAGGCGAGGTAAGGCACTGACAACTGCCTTCGTCCAATCCGTCTCAGAACCTGGAAAATATCACGACGGCAGTGGTCTCGGTCTGTATCTCCGAGTGGAACCGAACGGAGCGCGTTTCTGGATCCAAAGGATCATGGTGCGTGGGCGTCGTCGTGAGATCGGCTTGGGCAGTCCACCGGTCGTTCGATTGGCCGAGGCGCGAGAGCAGGCGCTCGAAAACAAACGCCTTGCACGCGCCGGCGGGGACCCGATCGAGAAGCGCCGCCGACAACGAGAGACCCTGACCTTCAGAGAGGCGGCCTTGAAGACCCATTCGGAACTGGCACCAACTTGGAAGAACTCGAAGGACAGGGCCGCGTTCCTGACCACTCTCGAGACATACATCTTTCCGCGCTTCGGGAACGTGCCGCTGCCCGACGTGACGAGTTCGGACGTCCGACAGGCGATCCTGGCCGCTCGGGAGAAGGCGCCCAGTGTCGCGCACAAACTGGTCTATCGGGTCTCGGCCGTCTTCAAGTGGGGGATCGCTGAAGGTCAATGCGCCGACAATCCCTCCGTTGCTCATGCGCTCGCCCTGCCCCGATCAACCCACAAGCCAACGCATATGAAAGCCCTGCCCTACCGCGAGGTGGCGGGCTGCATCGCAACGGTCCGGAACTCGAAAGCGTGGTCATCGACGAAGCTGGCGCTTGAGTTCCTCATACTCACAGCCAGCCGATCTGGCGAAGTTCGCTTTGGACGATGGAACGAGGTCTCAGGTCTTGATGCAGAGCAAAGCTTGGCATCCGACACTGCCACCTGGGTAGTGCCGGCCGAGCGTATGAAGATGAAGCGCGCACATCGCGTGCCTCTGTCTAAACAGGCACAGAACGTTTTGTTTGAGGCATATGCGCTGAAAGACGATTCCGGGCTGATCTTCCCGAGCCTGCGAGGTCGGGTCCTCTCGGACATGACGCTGTCAAAGCTCTTAAAGGGGCTCGGCTTCGACGCCGATGTACACGGCTTCCGCACCTCGTTCAGGACCTGGGCGCAGGAACAAACGAACTTCCCTCGTGAGGTCGCAGAGGCGGCATTGGCGCATAAAGTCGGAGATGTTGTCGAACAGTCCTACGCGCGTTCAGATGTGTTCGAGAAGCGCAGGAAAATGATGGCGGCTTGGGCTTCCTATCTCGCAACACAAGTCCCCGATGTAGTTCCGCTCAAGAGGAATCAGGAGGCTTCATAGAAATTGAACTACAGTGTGCGATTGCTGGTCGAAGAAGAGAGTGAGCGGAGGCGACTCGCGGAATATCTTCCGCGCTTCTCTAACATTGAACAGTTTTCGGATCGAGTACTGCGGATTTGCCTTTGGCTGCACTGCGATCTCTCTACCAGCCCTTACAGAGCCACGCCCCGATCCCTCAAGGACAGAAGAGATAGTCTCACAAGATTGGCGAAGCAACTACGAGCATCGCTGTCTACAATTGAACTACTGGACGAAGAGTCGCTTCGAATGTTGCGTGCTCGCGTTGCGCGTCGATCGAATTTGTTCGGTAAGGATGGTCTTCGCAGTTCTGAAGACGTGACTGATCTGATCGAGGCACTTGCATCCAGCGCGGATGAAGCCAGCAAGTTCTTTGGCACCGAACCTGGCAGACCCAAGGTAACCGAGGTCCGGTCTGCAATTGAAAAACTGGTTGTAGTGTGGACGGAACAAGTTGGAGAAAAGCCCACTCTAACTACTGACTCAGCTTCAGGAAATAAAAGTGGCCCGTTCCTCGACTTCTGCAAGGCAGTCCTTGAACCCGTCTACCACGCCAATGGACGTGAATGCCCTGAGCTCGCGAACAGCATTCAGAGGGTACTATATCCCCCTAAATCAAGCGACTAGACTAAGATTTTTTGTACCTGTTTGCGCATAGGGTTTTAAATCTTTTTCCCGGCATTTTTTGGTCCGGCATGTTCCTAAACAGTCGAAAAACGAACTGATAGGAACAAGAAATGCCGGTCCGCATCCTTCGCCGTCCCGAGGTCGAGCACCTCGTCGGACTCTCGCGTTCCACCCTCTATGCCATGATACTCGACGGGAGCTTCCCCAAGCCGGTGAAGCTATCCAAACGCGCCGTCGGGTGGCCTGAAACTGTCGTCCGCGATTGGTTGGCGTCGCGCGCCGACACTTCGGATCAGTGATCCGGGTGCCATGATGATCAGTTCATTAAAATCCGACGTCGCAGCTGACGTTTGCGAAGGAGCATGGGCAACGAGCCCTCGCGCTTCGCATCCGACCCGCGCTGGCCGCCAGGAAACGGCCGATGCCTACGAACACGTCGTCGCCCAACTGAACGCCGAGTGGCGCGTCATTCACTGCCGCGATGGCATCCAGTGGATCCTTCAGAGTCGGAAAAAAGGAGGCGCAAAGCGCTCCTGGAGGTCGAAGGACTACTTCCCCGCCTCTGCGCCACCTTGTGTAGGGCCATCGGCCCCGAAGCAATGCACATCATCGAAACTTTGCCCCGAAAACTTGGAGGCAAGCCATGACGATTAGGAAAGTTGGCCCCGGCGGCGCGCGGCAACGCGCTTCCGGGGCCGGAAATGACTGTCTTGGCGAGACCACATCCTCATCCGCATCCTACGAGAATATTCACGGGCGACAAGCGCGCCATCTTAGGCTTCGGCTCGGCGTTAGTGCAGGAGAGGCCGCCGTTCTGGCTGGCCACTTCTTCGGGGAGCGCGATTGATGATGTACTATGACTCCACTCTTAAAGACTTTGAAGACTGGTTAGACGCACTGAAAACATCGTCGAGGCGGTTGGCCGACAAGGATCGGTCCGGCCTTGTGGAATCCGCGCTTGAGATCCTGCAGCCTGGGGCATCAGTCGGAACAGAGGATGTTGCGTTGGCACACGGTGCCGGTCCGCCTATTGCGCCTCTATTTAACTATATCGACGAGGCACGTTTCTGGGCAGGCTTGGCCGAGATTGAAGAGATCGAGGCCTATTGCCTCGCTTGTTTCGACGCGATGCCAGTCAACCGCCAAGCCGATTTCCTCGACTATGTGCACAGGAGGGTATCGCGTGAGTGACTCTCCACTCGTCTTCCTTTCACCCGACGAATGCGCCGCTCTTCCGCCGCGCGAATACGTAGTGAAACGTTTGATCGCACCGGGGCAGATCGGCTGCATCTTCGGCCCGCCGGGTGCGGGCAAGTCGGTACTCGCACCTTGGCTCGCATATGCAGTCGCTCGCGGTGCCGAGGTCTTCGGCCTGCGAACTAAGTCGGGTGACGTGTTGTACGTAGCCGCAGAGGATGAAGACGGGATGGCGGGCCGTATAGCTGCGCTTTGTGCATGCTTGGGCAAGGCCGAAGGTTTTCGGCTGGTCCACGGCGCACACGATCTTTTCTCCTCAGGTCAGTCTGCTGGAGGGTGCAGCCCAGATCTGGAGGCGTTGCGCCAGGCGGTCTGCCAACAGAGGCCAAGCCTGCTTGTTATCGACACCTTGGCCATGGCGATGCCGGGCCTTGAGGAGAATGACGCCGCCGGCATGAATCGCGTTGTGCAGATCGGAAAATCGCTTGCACGGTATGGCACTGCAGTGATCTTTGTTCACCACGGAACCAAGGCAGAAGGTACCACTCCAAGAGGCCATTCAGTTTTCAACGGAGCGCTGGATTTCTCAATTGTGGTAGCGCCCGCCAATCAGGCACGGGTCGTCAGGGGAGTGGTTCGGAAAAATCGCAATGGCCCACCCAACCTCAACATGGCCTTCTGCATAGGCAGCCGGCATGTAGGGAAAGACATAGACGGTGAACCGATTTATGCACCGATTTGTGAACCTTGCGAGCCCCTTGCGGTTGATGAGGCACGGTCGCTGCCGGGCGCCGCCAAAGCAGCGCTCGCTCAACTCAACAAATTGGGCAATGGCGACTGGGTTGCTGAGACCGAGTGGCGCAATGCTTGCACCACTGATCGCCTAGTATCCCCCTCCGAAAACCTCAAGTCGCGTCAGACCGCCTTCCGCCGTCAGGTGACGATTCTCTTAGAACGTAAGCAGATAGAGTTCTCGGAGGAAAAGTATCGTCCGACCAATCCGAACAAGGCAGTGTCTGCTGTACGCGATTAGCTCTGTAACCGCGGCGACATTGGCGACATGTTGCCAGATTGTAGTGTCGTGTCGCCGGGCAAAGCGGAGTGGCGACATGGCGACATTGGCGACCCCCCTTTAGGGGTGTCGCCATGTCGTGTCGCCGCGATGCCCCGACCCGCCAACCGGCAAGGTCCGGTCTTGCGCCGCAACGACCGCTCTGATCAACATCGGCCGTTCACTGCGGACGCGATCGATGTCTCAGATGCGGGACAAAGTACGAGTTCGCTGCAGTTGCGCCAAGGTCCGTTTCAATGATCTGCCCCGACCAAAATCGGTCCTAGTCACCGTTGACAGTAATGTTGACTTGTGCCCGGCAGTTAAAAACCTCGCACAAATTGCTTGAAGTAACTGGTTCGCTATGACCTTCTCTCCAAAAGTTTAGAGAGAGAGCGGATGTCAGTATGCCTGAGGTTAAGCCGTTGGAAGCTAAAACAGTTGTAGACGTTGCTAGGGGCTTCACGGCTCTACTACTGGCTTTGGCGGCAGTTTTCATGAGCGCCGCCGCGTTTTTCCACGAGCAAGCAGGTACCGAGCTAATACAAATGATCTTCTTGGCGCTGACGACATTACACATTCTGCTAGCAGCGCGAATGATTGACTGGATACTCGACAAAATCACTCCAGAAGTGTGGATGGCTGTGCCAAGTGTCGGAAAGACTATAGAACCAACCGCTTTCCAGAGTGAGTTTAAACGTTGGGATGGTGCCTATTTTCGGATAAAGATGTTCGGAGGTGCCTATTTCGCGTTTGTCACTATAACCACCCTAATCGGCGTTTCGACACTCTATCTTGCAATTTTCCGGGCGCAGCAACTTGAGATTTTGCCATCCATCAGTCAATCGCTGGGCGCTCAGACGTCTTTAAAATTCTTTCTATGCTTCATCCTTGGGCTTTATCTGCCATATCAGATGCTAACTATACGGGGGCATTTCACACGACCAATGTTCGTCTGCGGTGTGATCCTTATCATCGCCTTCTTCTCAAAAGGCGTAGTTACCTCATATTTTGATCTCGAAATTTTTTAGCAACAATGGGCTCCCAAAACTTATGCGCCCCAAAAGGTGAGTATGAGCCAAGCGCATAAGTTATACCCGTCAGTGCGAACATAAACAGTTGTTTTGGGCGAGGTCAAAACCGATCCAAATAAGCAACAATTTCCCTATCTTTTAAAGCGCATAATCGAGACTGATGCTGTCGACACCAATCCCTTGGAGAAGTCAATTCGGTCGCAAAATATTTGCCTTCAGGCGTAACAAGATTGCTTTCATGAAATTTGCACATCCAAAAGGGAACGCATAGCTTTGAAAGCTGGTCAATTTCCTCGTCGACGCACATGGACAGCTCTGGAAAAGAACCTTTTCCGTAACAAACCGCGATTTTAATCTCTCCACAGTTTGGTCCCAAGACCGTCCGAAAAATAAGTCGCTACAAACTCCTACTATGCACCACTCGTAGAACTCCGTTCCACGTAGCAGATATCTTATCGATGCCGATTCCTCTATTCCTCCAACTATGTCGTCCAAATCGTTCGCTCTATCTGCCAGCAATCTTAGCGCAAACCAAAAACCCTGAATGAATTTTTCACGATTTAGTTTTGTGCCAACGACACCAGTGATCAGCCCCGCCTGAGTGGTCCAATTCGATTGTTAGTGCATGATCGGCCTTCGGTCCATTGGACCTGTCACGTTTTCGTGCCGCTCCGGTTTCTCACTTAAGCGACCTTTCGTTCGAAGGCCAATGGGCTTTTCCAACCCAAGGCTGAATGCCTTCGACGTGGATTGTAGAAGCCATTGATGTATTCGAAGATGGCCATCCCAGCGTCCCTGCGCGTTCTCCAGGATCGCTGCCATAGCACCTCAGCTTTGATCGTCTTGAAGAAGGTTTCGACGGCGGCGTTGTCATAGCAGTTGCCGGTTCCACTCATGGACACCTTGAAGCCGTTCTGGCGCAAGATTTTCTGATAATCGTGAGAACAGTATTGACTGCCACGGTCGGTGTGGTGGATGCACTCCTTCAGCGCTCGCCGCAATGCGATGGCCATGTTCAAGGCCCGGACCGCCAGGTCCCGTTTCATGCGGTTCGAGACGGCCCAACCGATCACTCGCCTTGAATGCAGATCGAGGATGACAGCCAGGTAGAGCCATCCCTCTCGGGTCCAGACATAGCTGATGTCGCCCGCCCATTTCTGATTGGGCGCATCAGCATGAAAGTTCCGGTTCAACAGATTGGGCGCGATGTTGAGGCCGTGATTGCTGTCCGTCGTAGCCTTGAACTTCTTGTTCCGCTTCACCTCAATACCATTCTCGCTCATCAGTCTGCCGACCCGGTGATGCCCGACTTCAAGGCCCAGTTCCTTCAGTTCCTCTGTCATGCGTGGGCGGCCATAGCTGCCCAAAGACAGGGCAAACTGCTCGCGAATGTGCGCAAGCACCACCATGTCCTTCCGCTGGCTTTGGTTGAGCGGACGATTGCGGTAGGAGCGATACCCTCGGGGGCTGACATCCATGATTTAGCACAACCGTTCGACAGGCAGCATGTCAGCGTTCTTAGCGATGAAAGCAAACCTCATTTGCTTCGCTCCGCAAAGAACTGGGTGGCCTTTTTTAGCACCTCCCTCTCCTCCCGGAGCATACGGTTCTCTTTCCGCAGCTCGGCGACCTCGCGCTCAAGATCGGACTGGGCGGACGGCTTCTCAGGATTGCGCCGATCCTGCTGGATCCAACGGCTCAGCGTCGAGAAGCCTACGCCAAAATCCGCTGCCACCTGCTTACGCGGCAGGCCGCTGGTCAATGCGACCCGCACGGCCTCTGCCCGAAATTCCGGCGTTGGGTTCTGTGCCATGATGTTTCTCCTTTGTGGCAAAATACCAAGTCAAAGGAGCGGAACAATTCCGTGACAGGTCCACCCTTCAGCAATTCGTCCAAGATTTCTTTCGAGATGGTCATTCATGCTTCCTTTCGGTGAAGCATGGACCGGATCAGTCATACACAAAAAGTCGGACACTCTCTCGGCGGGCCATAAAGCCGACCTTCGCGCTAACATCAAAATGCAGCAGCTCTACTCTCGCAGGCCGCCATCGGCTTGCATCCGTATCAAGGATGCCAGCGCTCGCCCACTTCGGCCTGCTCATCTTCTCGACGGGCATCTCTTTCATACCCTTCAGCAATGGATATGAGGCTTTCCGACAGACGGGGGTGGAAGTTTCCGTATCTCGCAGCAAGCTCTCGATAACGCCCGGCTAGCCTGCGTTCTTGCTCTCCACCATCGTAAGGGTTGCGCATCGTAACACCACGCGCATTGTGAACCCCCATACAGAAACTCTCCCTCAGTCCAGCGCATTCAGAGCGATCTAGGTATTCCAAGATAACATCAGGCAACCAGTCGTCCCAGGACCGTCTCCGCGCCATCCGCGCGAGCAGGGATCCAAAATGAGTTTCAGCGACTTCCTTACGGTCAGCATCAGTAGCTAGTTGAAACGCGTTTTCTGCCCAGCTGTTGAACCCTTCACTGGAAACTTCACCGTCCTCGCTGCAACCGGGAACCGTGTTCCAACCCTCAAGCGAATGATACGCTAGCTCGGCTAAGAACTCTTTTCTCTCTGCAGAAAGCTCTCCTCGCTCCGGTTCATCTGCACCATCCCGACGTCGATAAAGCCAGCAAAGTAGCTCAACAAAGAGATTGGGGTCGCGAGCAAGTTCTCGGTGCAATGCCAGCTTTCGCTCGTGATCGCGATGACCGTATGAGCACAGAAGCTTCACGAACGGCAGTTCTAGATTGGCGATTTGGTCGTCGGAGATCGCTTCGTCTGCATCAAGGAGCTGAAACACCTCATCTAAGTTGTACGAACTTGGAAACTTCCCATCCACTTCCTCGCCGCGAACAACAGCTTGTAGGATATCCACCCAACGGTTGGCTGGCAGCTTGTTGCTCCAAAGAGAAATCGCCGAGAACGCTGATCTCGGTCGCTGATGTTCAAGAAGCTTTGTAACGGCGTACTCCACTTCGTCGTACGGCGTGTCATCCCAAATGTGAATTGATGCCGAACTCCAAAATGCAGAAGCCACGTCTTCGCCCAAATTTTCTGCGACCTGCCAGCTAATTGAAAGACCAGGAAGGTGCTCGGCAAATCTCAGGCGCTCCACTTCATTGTTCAGAATTCCTTGTGCCTCTAAGCCAGCCACGACTGTGGCAAGGTCGATCCAAGCTGCGCTCCATAGCAGTTGCCGCAGGAAAGCATTGGACTGATCATTTGCCTCGGTGCGCAGCGCAGCAGAGACCCAGTGGGTCGCCGTTTTCACTGCCGCATCTTGCGGGATCAAAACTTGAGCCACCAGTTCGGGTTGCCTCACGCTAAGCGCAAACGGAAGAACCGCTTGATCTCCCAATTGCTCCCTGATTTCATCGATGGCGTTTCGGCGGCGCTCTTCGACAAGTGCGTTTCGCTCCCGCCATGACAACCGCCCATTTCCTTCGTCTTCCACCAGCGCACGCCACTCAACGTGGGAACCTTCAAACAACCAACGGTTGCGAGCAGTAGGAGACTGAGTGGACAAAGCCTCTCCCATACGCCGAAGCGCGGCTACTAACTGTTCGTCCTCTTCACCTTCCTGATAAGCACGAAGAACATCGCGCCGACGAAGGTTGTGCCGAAGATCAGCTTTGTCTTCATCGGATGCTGTCGCTGACCAGCCCTCGACCTCGATGACCAAGCGAGACAGGTCATCAGGATGAATACGTGTCGCAACTTCTAACAGCTGCTCAAGCTCCAACTTTTCAAATGGAGCCAAGTCGAGCAGCAGGAGGCTGGCTTCGACCGCCGCAGCGCGGACATCCGCATTTGTCGGTGACGGCACTTCTGCATCCAGTGCTCGCCATTGCGGCCTCGCGGTTCGTGAGGCGAAACTTGGGCCACCTCCTGGAAGAAGAGAGATGCAGACGTCCATCACAGCATGTCGAAATTGCCCTGACAAGCGCCGCAAGGCAGCCATTCTTTCCGCAGCACTGAGAGCGGTGGCAGGCAGCCGAGCCCTGAACAGAGAACGGGCGGTTGATTTCGGCGAATTTGACCAGTTGTCTTCCACCTCCAGACGGCGAAGGCCAAAAACAATCTTTGCGACACGAGAAAAGTGGGCCGGGTGCCAAGCCAAAAGTTCAAGCGCCCAAAGCAAATTGGTCCGCAAGCACTCGCCACTCACCAAGCCGTCAGTGGTTCCCATGATGGCGCGTATGGCAGGCTCTGGCTCTCTAAGCTCAGCTTCAAGGCAATCAAGGAACGCAGATGGAGATGCCTCCGCCAATGTTCGTAGGTGCCCCCGAATAGAAAGCCAACGTTCTTGGTCAGCACCTTGCATCAGGGACCGAACGACTTGCGCGGCACGGTATGAAAGGTCAACTCCCAACCTGTCACCGCAGATTTCTGCACCATGAACGGATAGAATGCACAACGCGTCGCCGAGACCGGAAAGCAGGGCACCCGAAAAACTTCGCACGTGACCCAAAACATTGGCCATGTACCACTGATCTTGAGGTAGGTCTAAGGCGGGGTCTCTATCGCCCAGCAACTCCGGCAAGAGTTGAAAGAAACGGTCCAGATCGTCTCGATTTATGTAAGGCCCTACGGCAAAAAGTGCGTCGATTTGTGATACAACGACATTCACATGCCCATAGCGAGCAATTGGTGCGTCGTTCAAAGCGAGCAGTTCGTCTCGAACTGGTTCTACTTCACCATCCCGAAAATCACCCAATAGCTGGAGAATTGTGCTGTCATCCATGCTCTCGCGCTCAACCCACGAGCCTGCCAATGCGAACGGGAGGGCACGTTTTGCCGCTGCGCGATCCCTAATCCAACTAGGCCGCCGAACCTCAGGATCACCAGAGAGCTGGCGCCGCAATACGGGAACAGAATGACCGACCTTGATTGCGAGGTTATCCGCGTCATCACGCGATAGCCCCATACTCTCGAGTTCAGCGCGGAAGGTATCAGAGGGGACGTGCGAAAGCAGCAGTGCCTCCCGGACGTCTAAACGACCCTTGGGATAGGCGCGGACAATGGTCAAGTTTCGTCGATCACCAAGGTCCAACTCCTCCCCATCTTCAACATCCGCAACGACAATAAGGTGGTTTGAACTCGTAGGAATTCTGGCATCGCGGGATGTGGCGACAACTGTCGTATCAAGAAGATCGAGGGCATCGGCCTCGATCATTGCCGCAACGACAAATGCAACGGCCTCCCCTCTATCGTCAGCTTGAACCGGGACTATTTGCTCTCGGTCGCGCAGCTTCTGCAACAACACGCTCTTTTCGTTGTGCCGCCTAGAAGAAACAAGTTTGATGGACAATGGCGGCACCGAAGCGGTCGCCCAGCTATTCCACCATTCGTGAGGCGTCTTCAGCCCAGGCCAGACAACACCCAGCTTTTCACCCAACCAGCGGGCCGTGGCAGGCGTTTCTTCCAGCCAAGTTTCAAGGTCTATGGCGTCGAATGCCTCAACGGTCGCCCAAGCGCCTTCACCACGTCGCTCTTCAAGCCAGTTTTCTTTTGCGTTCCACCTCCTCGGCGTCACGAAGACGAATGCACTATTTTCGCGCTGGTGTTGCGGCGTTTCTTCAGTTCTCTTTCGATAATCACCGTCGGCTTTACTTTGTGGGTCTACATTGCAACCCATTTCCCATACGCTTCTGCCTTCTGGCACCCAGACTGTTCCGGCTTCACACTCCACTTGACCGTCAAGCCCAGGCAAATCGACCGCCTCGTTTCCGGGAAAGCGCATTGAGACAAGGGATTTGGTGGTCTCCCTAATCAGTCGACGAACAAGTATTGGTAGATGGCTACGACATTCGTGGCGGTCGGCCCATTGGCGTATTGCAGTTTCGTCAACCGTCATCGTGACCTCAGTGGGCTTGGGACTCTGTTCGACCCAGAGTAAGCGTTGGAGTTGACTTGGTGCAACGCGTCCAGTGAGATTAAAGTCTGCTTTGTGGGAGTGCGAATGCGAATTTTGTGCATGCAACGAACGACCGCTCCCCGCCCCCTTCTGTCGGGGCAGGCGGTCTACGCCGCGCCGCACGCTAATATCGAGAAAAGGGCTGGCTCCGGACGTTCGCCGCGCCCGGCACCAGAGTCCGCTATGCGGAGATGGTGTTGAAAAACTCGAGCCGAATTTCCGGCCGGCGAGTTAGGCACAGCGTTCCTGCTGATGTCTCACGCCGGTGACGGCCTCAGCTTGGCGAGTTTGCGGAGGTTCTGGACGGTTGCGGCTATGTGGAACTCGTCCTTGGCGCCGTTCGGTCCCCGGAGGCGAAGGCGGTCGAGACCGAGTATACGCTTGAGGTGGGCGAAGAGCATCTCGACTTTCTTCCTGGCATAGCCCGACGCAACATATGCGTCGGTCGTGGCGATCTCCCGCGCCTTTTGGCGCGCGTGCTCGTGTCTTGACCGAGAGATTTTGCGGGTCGTCTGATTGGGCGTGCATCGGGGTTTCAGGGCGCAGGCGGCGCAATCCTGTTTTCGGGCGAAGTATTTTTTGAAGCCGTCCTTTCCGAACTCTGGTCGCCCCTTCGAGATGTCCCGCCAGTAGGGCTTCAGCGCATGGCCTCCGGGGCAGTGGTACTCGTCTGCCGCTTCATCGTAGGCGAAGTCGGTGGCCGGATAAGCGCCGTCCTTGCGCTCGGATTTGTCCCTATCGGCAGATTGCTTCGCAATCGCCTGTCGGGCAGTGGAAGACCGGGATGTGCGGTTCAATGTTCTGCTCGTTGACGAGCCAGCCGAGCATCTCGGCCGTGCCGTAGGCCGTATCCGCGGCCAGCGTGTCCGGATGAAGGTCGAACCGCTCTCTGGTTCTCGTCAGCATGTCACGCACGGCGCCGACCTCGGCCTGCCGGATCGGAACGGTAGCCTCGACGTCGACGATGATCGCGTTATCCAGATCCACCAAGTAGTTGGTGCTGTAGGCGAAGAAGGGTCTATCACCGTTGGCTCCGGTAAACCGTGCGGCGGGATCGGTAGGCGAGATCGCCTTCGGCTTCACGGGCGTGGCTGCGCCGAAAGCCGCGTCGTCGAGGGTGTCGAGGTATTCCTGCGTTGCTCGGCTGGCCCCGTCTTCCGCCGACCATTCCGAGAAATCCGCTTTGGTATAACGGCTGGCATCCGCCTTGATCAGCGACGCATCCGCTCCGAAGCTCTCGCCACCCACCAAGCCCTCGGCGATGCAGCGCGCCAGCACCGCCTCGAAGAGATGTCGGAACAGATTGCTCTCACGGAAGCGTCCGTGCCGGTTCTTCGAGAAGGTCGAATGGTCGGGCACCGGATCGGCCAGGTCGAGCCGACAGAACCAGCGATACGCCAAGTTCAAATGAACCTCCTCGCAAAGCCGCCGTTCCGACCGAATGCCGAAGGCGTAGCCGACAATCAACATCCGGATCATCAGCTCGGGATCTATCGATGGCCGACCTGTCGTGCTGTAGAAAGGCGCGAGATGGTGGCGCATCTCACCGAGATCGACGAAACGATCGATGCCCCTGAGCAAATGATCCTCCGGGACATGGTCTTCTATCGTGAACTCGTAGAACAGCGCGCCCTGCGCAACCTGCCTCGACCCCATCATCGTCAGCTCTCCCATGCCTCAGGAGAAGTGCATCAGCAGCCAAGCCATCACTCAAGTGGAGTTTTTCAACACCATCCGGACAGAACTGCCCTTCGAACACCAACATCAAATGTTCGGTTTGCTTGTTGTTCGAGGCGACAAGTGGCATTCTCAGCAAGGGCAAAAGCTTAAGTTTCACAATGAAGCAATTCAAGTATGGCAGAGTTAAAGAAGTGCATCGAATGCCAAAAAGAAATTGAGACGGGCGCGAAGCTCTGCGTCGAGTGCGGGTCCCACCAAGATTGGCGTCGGCATATCAAGATATGGACACCTCTTCTCGGATTTCTCCTAGCGTTTCTGGCTTTCGTTTTTTCGATTTCTCCCCAGGTCAAGTCGGCGTGGTTTCCACCACCTCCGAAATTTAGCGCGCATCTTAGATCAGTTTCGGAACGTAGCATAACATTCGATGTTTCAAACCTGGGCGAACGGCGGCTGATAATTGACCCAATATTAAAGTGCGTCGCGGCCAACAGAATTGACGAAGAGATTGTCGATTATGAAGAGCCGTTTCGAATTTGGTTCACAACTGTTGAAGGTCAATCGGACAGGCCGATAACGGTAGCAGAGCTTGGCGGAAGTGAAATTGTGACCTTTGCCATCCCTCAGGTTTTGGAGGGTAGCTGGCTCGAAAATACTGCTGTTTTCCTGCCGCCGGGCGACGAAAGAGTGAGCGGTATTGAAAGGCGTTTCTCATCCGGTTCGAGGCTCAGCACATGGTTTGGAGCTAGCAGGGCGTCTAAAATACCTGTCTATCACATCATCGGTAAAGACGGCTTGATATCGCTTCAGCCAGTTTCGGACATAGCGACTTTCTGTCAGTTGACTGCTCTAAACCCAGTTGGCGGTAAAGAGGTCAGCGAAGGTTTTGCCGTTTGGCAGATTGGAAACAACCTTTGGCAAGGCGGACGTGCCAACCACCTTTATAATGTTCTAGGGAGCCTAATCTATGTTGCTGGACCTGGCGGTTTGAGTGAGACAGACCCAGAGTTGTGCAATTCAGCCTCTCCGCCGTGGGGTTGTATTACAGAAAACTGAAGTCTGACCTTTCCTGAAAGCAGTCATTCATCGTTCGTGCTGCAATGGTCACTCTGGGCTCTTAATCAGCCTTGAGTTCTTGCAACCTCTGTTCCAATGTGGCCAGCTCAGCGTCAAGATCGCGGTTGGCAAGCCTTGTAATGAAAGAGATCCGATCCACAATGTCGTTCATGCCCGGAATTTCATAATGGTATCCGCCGCCATCGAGTACCTCCTGTAATGCGACGCGTGCCACTTGCCTCAGTCTCAACGAATGCGGGGTTGATCTAGGTAGATAGCGTCATAAGCTGCGACTCAGCAGAAGGGCGGAGCGAATGCAGTTTCACAGCAAAACCAAAGGACATCTTGGGCAAAACGAAGATTGGTGGAATCTGAATGAGGAGGACGGCGTCCAAACGGTTTCACATCATTGGTCACACACACAAGTCAACGGGCTCCACACAAACGATGGGCATCGCAAGTATTCGGTTGAGGAATTTCTGAGCGGCGAGAATGATGCCGGAGCTAAAACTGCACTGAAAGCGGTCCTCGGTATCAAGTGATGCATAGCCAGAGACAGTAGGCACTCGCTACCTGTAATGAGATCGACCGTGCCCGACCCAAAGCCGACCTTGACTGGTCCGCGCGCTGATGTTCGCTTCGCGCCTCCGATGTCTAGAGCAGTTCCATCTTTGTGAGAGGCGACAAGAAGCATCCTGCATGTAAAAATCTAGGGTCAAGACCCCGCGGGTGGATACTTCCATCCAACTGACTTAGTCATGCCCAACTGATGCCGCTGCTTTATGTCTGCGATATCGTCAATTTCGAAAAAAGATATTGTAGCTTGAGGCTGACCATGGGTGTGGAAAACTTGACGCTGATAAGCCTCTCCCTTTGGCATGTGCGCATTGCTGCCGCCGTATGCTCCATTGTTCGCGATCAGAACTAGCTGATACATATGATAGTGCAACGCTTGGGCCATCTGATCGAAGGTGCCGACATCAAGGTTCAGCGCGGGAATTGCAAATACATCTGAGCGCTCTCGAAGATCGCTCGCCAACTTCAAATCCGTTGCATCGTAACAAATGGATGCGGTGAGCCACAGCGGATGGTCGCTGGGATTGCTTGACCATTCATAACCTACCAGCCATTGGCACGGGCGAAATCCTTCAACCAATTTAACAGGCTTGACATATTTCTGCTCCATTGGAGAAAGGTGTTTTTTTCCTTGCCTCCTGATCGCGATCTCCAATCCCATGCCCGGCACCATTCTTGGGATGATCCACAGGGCGGAATTGATCAAAGGTTGCCCGGGAGCCACTTGCTCGTAGGCCATACCTGCCAGAATCGCTGTCTTGTATGCCCGTGCGAATGGCACAAGATGGGTAGCAACGTCGTCTGGATGTACTGACAGTTCCGGCAGGATGAGCCAATCGAGACGTTTGTTTGCCGGCTTATGCGTCTCGCGGAGATCCAGCATCTTCTCAACTGCAGCCAAGGCGGTCGACAGATGCCTGCGGTGTTTTCGTCGCAGATTCGAGGAACGCATCTCGAGATCGGTAGCTGAGAAATCTTTGGCCTCAGGCATGATCGATTGGACTACGCAGGCGCGGAGCGGTCGCCCTGTAAACACGGAGCCAGGAATTGGAGCTTCGACCGGCAACATCAGGGTTCCAGTTGCCGAGCCAATAGCTAAATGGGCTTCTTTTAAGGCAGCACGTACCCGGGTAGCCATCTCCTCCAACGAAAATTGGTCGGCCTCCTTGTCGCCTTTGCGGCAGCCAGGCCAGATGAGGAGATCAAAGAGTAGATCCTGAGTGAACTGTGAGATGGGCAGCCAATCGTCACCGAAGGCTTCGTGCCCGTTGTAGAACCCGTACTGCCGCTGAAACCAGTGAGCTCTAGTTGGGCGGTAGATGTGCTCAGCTTCCTTCCATGAAGCCGACTTGACCGGAAGACTAAAGTCGATTCTGGCCGTCAGTATGAAACGTAGGAGGAAACCAAGCTGAAAGCGCCAGAATTGATTTTCCGGAACCCAAGAGGGCGGGACGTAGATCGAGCGGTAAGAAGATAAGACCTGCGCCGATCGGAAAACCACATTCTCAACATCAGCGTAATCGCCAACTGGCCGTACACTTATCTGAGTAGTCGACGGTGTAATGACCTCCGGCACACTCCCCTGTTCGAGGAGTTCGATGAATTTGACGGCAAAGCTGAGGACTCCTATTTCGTTCCGAAGTGGATTTAGTGGTCCCTTGTCCTGAACAAAGGATTGCAGAGAGTGCATCTCTCCGTTGAAAGTCCATTCCGCGACTCCCAAGTCCTCGGCGATGCCCGCCGGAATGTGGGGCTGCAGATCGACGGAGCGCAAGAGATCGCGGGAGAATTCGATGTCGCGTGCCGCAACCTCGGCAAATCTCGCCGTCGTGAGCTTCGGGCCGACGAGCTCTACCGCTCGGTTCCTCGACAGGAAAGACCTTCGGCTCACTACTGCGGATATAGCAAAATCCCTGCTCGATAAGTGGTCCAGGTGATCTCCCTGTAGGAAGGATAACATTTTCCAGTAGGAGCGATTGGTCCTCGGAGCTTTTGGCGACTGAATGGCTTGGGGATCGTGCGCCGCGATGAAGAGGAGTGCTTGCTGCTCTAGATACCAAGGGACGCGTTCGGCCTTGCCTTGGACCAATCGGATCGCCAACTGGAGGAGCAGCGACCGATATTCGGCGAGGTCGACCGACGCTGGAAGACTCTCGGTATCGCTGACGAAGCCAGTCTCAGTCGCACCGGCTCGAAGTATCTCTGCAAGGCAATAGTAGGCCACCTGTCGATCGCGGACCACTTTGATCTGGCCTGATAAATACGGCTCAAAGAGTTTCAGTACTTCTCCTAACAACTGGCGAGACGGCCAGAGATCTAGCGCGACGCGGAGTGGTCGCACATTTGAAGGGTCGAGTATCCATCGTTCGATGAGGACTAGTGCGAAGGCATGCGCATCATCGTCCAACTCAGATTGAGAGAGTCGGGAGCGCCGGTAGGTTTCTTCACCGAAGTCAGTTGGCCCGACCAACGGTCGATCATCAAGGAGTGGCCTTAGTGAGCGGTAGGTCTTTCGAAACCGACCCGCAGCAAAGCGACCGATTGTCTCATCCTTTACATCTGGCACCGCTTTCATGCCCGGTGGAGTTACCGTTTCTCCGGCACCGTTGATGGTCAGCTGTGAACAGACGAGCGCTTCAATCGCCTGAATAACCTCCTCTCCACCACTTGCATCGAACCCGCCAGAGATCGCGGTTTGGATTCGCTCCATTTTTCGGGATTGGCGAATGAGAGGAACCTGCTCGCCATCGACCGATGCTGCTGAGGTCTTTTCCGGGGAGAATTCCAAACCAGGACAGGCCTCGGCCAGCGTCTCTGAAAGCCAGACCATTGCCCGCATTTGAGCTTCCGCATGATCAATCCCTGGGGCGATTGTGATCGTCAGCCGAATGTCGTCAACGTAGCGACATGCGTCCCGTAGCCACACACCGTTGGCCACCTCATGACCAATTTGTCCAAGAACCGCCCGATCAAAATCAAGCAGCACAACATTTGAAAAGAACCCAGACGATACAAGCCCTTGCGGAAGGGATACTCCGTCAAAATTGGGGATCTCCGCGCCGCGCTTGTATTCGTTGAACTGACGTTCGTCACGTTTTGTCCAAGACCAGTTGAAGACATTAGCTGCTAGGTCAAAGAACGCATCATCATCATCAGGGGTTCGCAGAGCCTGCACCTTCGTATTGAGCAGCTCTGGGGTTACACGATCGTAGAACTGCTTGAGGTCGCTCTGGATGATCAGTGCCTTATCATCACTGCCAAGCGATGCTGCAACCATTTCCGGCCGTTGAAGAAATGCGCGGTAATCTTGGAAGTAGGCTCGGTATAGTTTCGATGAGCCCCAGCGGTGAATGAGGCCACTTCGTTCGTCATCTCGGTCACAAAATAGACGGTTGCCATATGACATGACCGAAGAGCGCACTGTGGAGGAACTGATATTGGCCGTGGGGTCTCCTTGCGCCGTCTCGACCCTGTCGCCTAGGCAAAGAAGTAAAGCCGTCGCAGTGACCTGATCTGAGAGAGAGACGTGGGCTAGTGGACGGATTTTCGTCGATCCCCGCTTGACGGGCTTCCAATGACCTTTGGCGTCAAGATGCCATTGTTGGTTCTTCGGAGCGGGAACAAGCCTTATCTCATCTGGCTCGTATCTGCCGCTGCGTAGTCGCTCGGAGAGGTTGGATATGAACCTTGGAAGGTCGGCAGCAGCTCGATCAAGCTCCAAAGTATCAGAAAACCAATTGTGATATCGAATGTAAGACGATGCCTTCTTCCAAGCCTGAACCAAAACATACTCTTGAGATACCAACTCAAGACTCGGAAATAGTCTCTGCACGTCTTCACCTTTTCAGAGTTCTTCGCGTTCGACCAAAGCGGGCTGAATGCTCGAACAAGAAATTCTATTCTTAACCCGGCGACACCTCAAAGATGAACTTTAGCCTCAGACGTCGACGGGAGCATGTTTCCACCAAATTTGACCTTCAGTTTTACCGGGTTAGCTGGGGAAAGCCAGCGTCTGGAGGTCAATGCTGGGATGCTTGTGGTGATTTTGACTGATCGCAAATATCAGCCGTCGCACTGCAGCGACGGAAGTGGACATTCGCCAAATCCGCAGCGAAGGTCCGGGATCCGTCGATTCCGTGAAAAAATATCCGTTCGTGAGTGCTGAATATCGACGGTTGAACATGGCGCGGACGCCTTGCCTGTCGGGCTTTTTGCGGTTGCTGCGGTATAGGAAGGATTTTGGCCAGCTTGCGGAGGTTTTGGGCGGTGGCAGCGAGGAGAAATTCGTCATTTGCGCCGCATGGGCCGCGTAATCGAAGCTGGTTCAGGCCAAGGATCCGTTTGAGGTGGGCGAAGAGCATCTCGACCTTCTTCCTCAGGTTCAACGAGATGACGTATTGCTCAGTCTTCGCGATGTCCCGCGCGACTTGGCGCGCTTCTTCATGTTATTCGCGGGTGATCTTGCGGGCATCCGCATTCGGGCAGCACTTCGCCTTTGAAGGACAGGCCTGATAGACCTCTTTCAACGCCTAAAAGCGGGCTGTACCTTTGCCGGTCGGCCCCCGGTTTGAGTCGGAGTAGTTCCGACGGAACTGCTTCAGTTCTGAAGCGTGACGAGACCCGCCCTTCTCGCGTGCCGCCACTGCGGCGGGATACGCGTCAGAAGGGTATCCCAAAAACGGTTTAGGAGTGCCCGCCTAGTGCCACCCACTGGAGCCGCAGCCTGATGACTGACCTGACGCGCCCTGAGCTCCCCCAGCTTGCTCACGCGGTCGCTCTCCGGGTCGTCTATTTTGTCGGGGTTCTTTCGGCTCGCGCGTATGCCACGCAGCCCATCGGCTGCAGCGTCGACAATTCGGCGTCGGATCGCTGCCTTGGTGAGCTCGTCGCCGCGCTCAAGAACAGCCTTCACCGAGTCTTTTATGACGCCGAGGTTGTCCCGCTCGGCATCGCGGATCTTGCGGGCTTCGTGGACGTCCTTTCGGGAAATGCCGACGTCGGAAGAGATGTTTCCGCTCGGAGCATCTGCTCTCTTTTTGCCCGTGCTCTGGGAAATCGCCATCAAGTTGCGCGGCATCGTATTCATCGGCAAGCCGCACCTTCGCTCGGTTTTCAATTACGACCGCGTCGGCCTGCACCTAGCGAATCTTCAAAGAGCTCCGTGACGAGCATGGGTTCACGGGCGGCTATGTTGGACCGAAATTCAATCGGGCGGACCGACTGGAAGGTGGCAGGGTAGAGTTAGAGCTACCACGATAGGTAGCATGCGCAGTCGACGCCACAAGAGGCAGCAGAATGAGCACACATTCTTCTTGTTCAACGGAGCTCCAAGATGCATTTTCGCAACCGTTACGTGCGCGCTCGCGTGCGCGCGCGTCTTGGAGTGTTAGGTGACTGGAACGAAAAACGGGAGAATAAGAGTGAAAACCGAGCGACCTCTCTGCGGTGCACAAACGCGTGCCGGTGGCACTTGCAAAGCAACGGCGGTCAACGGCCACAATAGGTGCAGACTACATGGCGGTCTCAGCATCGGGCCGAGGACTGCGGAGGGTCGAGAGCGGATTGCCGAAGCCCAACGCCGGAGATGGAGGCAAATCCACGCTCGGCAGGCGGAAGAGACATAAGCCCGGAGCTTCTTGGGGGGATTTCTGGGGGAACTTCACCAGTAGAATGTGTTCAAACTACTGTAAAAAAATAACTAATATATATTCCGTGGCGCACCCATCAGGATTCGAACCTGAGGCCTCTGCCTTCGGAGGGCAGCGCTCTATCCAGCTGAGCTATGGGTGCCTGCAGCGGCGTATAGGGTAAACCCGTCGGCCCTGCAATCTCAAAACGGCTTTTTCCACGCGTCATTGCGGGCAAGCCGCTATGCCACGGGGATGTTGCCATCAGGCGAAAAGCTCGTGCGCGAGTTCGAGCGCATCGACCAGCGTGTCCACCTCGGTCTTGGTGTTGTAGAGCCCGAAAGAGGCGCGGCAGGTAGCTGTCAGACCGAGATGATCCATCAGGGGACCGGCGCAGTGGTGCCCTGCCCTGACCGCGACGCCCTTTTTGTCGAGGATCGTCGAGATATCATGCGCATGTGCCGCGCCGTCGAGCGTGAAAGAAAAGATCGCGCCTTTGGTCGGGGTGATGCCCTGCACCTGCAGCCAGTTGAGCCCGCCAAGACGTTCCACTGCGTAGTCGCGGATTGCGGCTTCGTGCGCGGCGATGTTGTCCATGCCCAGACCCATCATGTAGTCGAGTGCGACAGCCATGCCGATTTCCTGAACGATACCTGGCGTGCCGGCCTCGAACTTCATCGGTGGATCATTGTAGATCACGGTCTCTTTCGAGACTTCCTTGATCATGTCCCCGCCGCCGATAAAAGGGCGCATCTCGTTCATACGTTCGGACGTGATGTAGATTGCGCCAGAGCTTGAGGGGCCGTAGAGCTTATGGCCGGTTATCGCATAGAAATCACAGCCGATATCGGCCACATCCACCGGCATGTGAACCGCTGCCTGACTGCCGTCGACCAGTACCGGGACACCCCGTTCGCGGGCGGCATGCGAGATTGCCTTCACATCCACCACCGTCCCGAGCACGTTCGACATATGGGTGATCGCGATCAGCTTGGTGCGCGGGGTAATCGCGTCGATCACCGCCTGCGGGTCAAGCGCGCCGGCTGCATCGACATCGACCCATTTGATCACGACACCCTGTCGTTCGCGCAGGAAGTGCCAGGGCACGATATTGGCGTGGTGCTCCATCACCGAAAGTATGATCTCATCCCCCGCCTCGAGATGAGGCATGGCCCATCCGTAGGCGACAAGGTTAATCCCCTCGGTCGTGCCTGAGTTCAGGACGATCTCATCCGGCGATCCCGCGTTGAGAAAGCGCGAGACGGTATCGCGCACGGCTTCGTACTTTTCAGTCGCGAGATTAGACAGGAAATGCAGGCCGCGATGCACATTGGCGTACTCTTCCGAATAAGCACGGGTAATCGCATCGATGACCACCTGCGGTTTCTGCGCAGAGGCGCCGTTGTCCAGATAGGTCAGCGGTTTGCCATTCACTTCGCGTCCAAGGATCGGGAAATCGGCGCGGATCTTCTCTACATCATACATAGAGTGTCTCTCCCATGAAGGGTGTCCCGACGAGGACGACAAAGAGTGAAAAGCCCAGCAGCACGGCAAGCATGGCCAGCACGATGACAACCAGTGTTCGGCCGATCGAGTCGAACCTGTGCACCTGGTTGATGAAGTTCACGAACATGTAGATGCCAATGCCGCTGGCCGCGAGGACCATCAAGGCTTCGAGGATCGGAATGAAGAGTCCCAGCAGCATGGCGACCAGCTTGAAAGCGATCTGGATTCCCTGAAACCAGACCATCACAACCATGATGTCTTCCAGCGTCGCTGTGCCGCCAAAGAGCCGTCCCATGCCCAGAAGCGCATAGATGGTCAGCACATTGATCAGCAGCGTCACGCCAAAGAACCAGAGCGGCGCACCGTAGAGCGCCTGAATGATGGCGATGGGTGCTTCGGGATCGCTGGGCGCCGGCGTAATCCAGACGGCAAATCCGACCAGCAGTGACTGAAGCGCGGCCATCAGAAGGATGCCGCTCCACAGCGCATTGCGCGGCAGGTCCAGTTTCATCAGGACCGGCGCGGCTGCGGCGGGATCGCGGATGGACTTGAGCGCGAATGTCTGCAAATCTGCTCCGTTCATGGGGCCAATCCGTCTGCTCGGATCAGCCCGCTGATCCAGAACCACCCAAAGACCGCCAGCCACAGCACCGAGACCAGTTGCAATCCCGGCCCCGGTCCGATGAAACCGGCAATCAACCCGAGAAGCAGGGTCACCGGTGTCACCGCCAACAGCGCCCAGAAAAGTGTCAGCCGCACGTCGAAAGCGGACAGGCGGCGCCGCGCGAGCTTGGAGACAAGCCACACTACCAGCGCAAAGGCATAGAGAACCAGCGGCATGATGAAGACCCAGAAAAACGCACTCCAGTACAGGCGAACGGCGAGCGGCCCATCCGGGTTGAGATGCGCCTCGCGTGCCTGATACGGGGCCTGCGCCACAAAGATCAGCACGCAGGCGAGCATGACGAAGGTAAGCGCCCGGGTTTCCTGCCGCCCTTGCGCAAGCAGTCTTTCGACCACGCGGCCGGGGCTGCGATAGGTCGCTGTAATGTCTGCCGTGACTGGCATCAGCTCCGCCGTGCCAGCCAGTTTTCCAGACGTTCGATCAGATCTTCAGCCAGAGCTTCGTCCTCGATTTCCTGAACGGCTTCGGCCAGGAAGGCCAGCGTCAAAAGGTTGGTCGCGGCCTTTTCCGGCACACCGCGGGACCGCAGGTAGAACAGCGCGTCCTCGTCGATAGCGCCGCTGGTCGAACCATGCGAACAGGCCACGTCATCGGCATAGATCTCAAGCTCGGGTTTGGCAAGGAACTGGCTGTCGCCATCCAGAAGCAGCGATTGGCTGATCTGGTAACCGTCGGTTTTCTGCGCACCTTCCTTGACCAGAATCTTGCCCTGGAAAACGCCGGTCGCCCCGTTGCGCAGAACCTTCTTGAAGACCTGACGGCTTTCACAATTCACCGCGTCATGGGTGATGAACACGGTGTCATCGTGGTGGAAATCACCATCGCCAACGCAGGCACCAGCGATATGTGCAATCGCGTCGTCTCCGGTCAGTTCGATAACCGCCTCGTTCCGGGTCAGGACTCCGTTCACGGTCAGCGTAAAGGCCTTGAAAACGGATTCCTCGCCAAGACGGGCAAAAAGATGCGTCACCGCGCGCCGCTCATGGTCGCGACCCTGGGCCCGCACAAGGTGCAGCTTGCCCGTATCGGCAATGTCGACTTCCATGCATTTGTTGAACCGTGCCGCAGCGGGGCCGTTTTCGAGGATCGTCGCCTCTGCCCCGGCGTCCACACGGATCACGTGATGCAGGATGGCATCGGAGTCGTCTTTGGCATGCGTGTAGATGAGGCTGATCGGTTTGCTCGGCTTCCCGGTCACGTGGATCATCAGGCCATCTGTTGCAAAGGCCGTGTTCAGCGCCGCGAAGGGGCGCGCAACCGGCGACTGACCGCGTGCTTCGAGGACACCGTAGAGATCCTTGGCCCAGTGAATGTCCTTGTCCGCGATATCCGCGAGCCGTTCGATGCTGACCCCTTCGAGGCTGAGATCGTCCGAGGCGTCGGGATCAAAGACACCGTCAGCAAAAACGATACGCAGCCTGTCGTGCGCGTCGAAAACCGGCTGCTCGTCATTGTCCAAAACCGACGCTTTCGGCGTTTCGACTTGAACCAACGTGTCCGGACGGGTGAATTTCCAGTATTCGTCACGCCGATCGGGCAGACCCATCTCGCGAAGGCGCTGCAGGGCATCCGCGCGCGCGGCAGCCGACCAACCGGTCTTTACAAGGTCAAACCCTTCGAGGCGCGCCTCGGTGGCTGTAATGCGTCGTTCGGCAAGCGCCATCAGACCACCTCGTTCAGGATGTCAGCATAGCCGTTATGTTCGACTTCCAGCGCCAGTTCGGGACCGCCGGATTTAATGATGCGCCCGTCGGACATGATATGCACGACGTCCGGTTTGATGTGATCCAGCAGACGCTGGTAGTGGGTGATCACCAGAAATCCGCGCCCCTCGGAGCGCAGCGCATTCACGCCATCGGCGACAAGCTTCATCGCATCCACGTCGAGACCGGAGTCGGTTTCGTCGAGGATACACATCTTGGGTTCCAGCATCGCCATCTGAAGCACTTCGTTACGCTTCTTTTCACCGCCGGAGAAGCCGACGTTGACCGGGCGTTTCAGCATCTCGGCGTCGATCTTGAGTTCTTTTGCGCGCGCACGCACGAGCTTGAGGAAGTCGGTTGCGTTCATTTCCTCTTCGCCCCGCGCCTTGCGCTGCGCGTTCACGGCCGTCCGCAAGAAGGTCATGTTGCCGACGCCCGGAATTTCGACCGGATACTGGAACGCAAGGAAAAGACCGGCGGCAGCGCGCTCTTCAGGCTCAAGATCCAGAAGATCCTGCCCTTCCAGCATCGCCGAACCTTCGGTGACCTCATAGCCGTCGCGGCCGGACAGCACATAGGAAAGCGTCGACTTGCCTGACCCGTTCGGTCCCATGATGGCATGAACCTTTCCGGCTTCCACCGAAAGATCGACACCCTTCAGGATCTGCTTGTCTTCTTCTTCGAGTTTTACGTGCAGGTTTTTGATTTCGAGCATTTTTCTCTCATACGGCTGGCACCCGCGCATCCTGGGATACACGGGGCAAAGTTGCGTTCAGTTCTTCTCGCCGCAGTGGAGCGGCGAGACAAGTCAGTAGGAAACAATCGGTGGCGTGCGCAAACCCGCCTGTATCAGCATGTAGTCCAGATGTTCGGGCGAATAGAGCGCCATCCAGAGATCCGGCAACAGCCAGGCGAGATAGGCTTCGCCCAGATACATAGCAGCCAAACCGGCGGCGAGCCCGATAACATGCGGCTTGTCGCGCATCCCCAGCCCGATCATGATGACGAACAACAGGGCGCCGGCGATCGCAAAGGGACCGACCGTGCCCAATATCTTGAGAAAGAAGCTGGTTTCGCCCTGTGTCTGAAACGAAATCACATTGGCTGCGAGCAGCACGAGTAATCCCGTCACGAATGCCAGAATGCATTCGAACGGCACCCTTCTGCGGGTTGCGCCCGAAGGCAGCTTGGTCTGGCTGCCCGTATTCGCGGCGACATGCGGCTCGGGTTCGCGCGTCCTTATACGTTCCAGACGTGCCTCGAACTGCTGTTTCTGATAGCTTTCTTCCATGGCACAGGTATTCCCGAACAGGTCGCGTTGAAGCGAACCCTGCGCAGGAAATCTGACGCGAGTTTGACGCTCGTACGGCCAGCATTTGCAAGCTGTTATCCATGATCCCATTGGGCATCAGACGCTTCCTCGGCATCGTCCAGACGGCGGGACAAATTTTTTCGAAAAATTTGCCAAAAATCTTCGAGAAGATTTTTACCCGACGGACCCTTCCAGTGAGATCGCAACAAGCTGCTGCGCTTCCATCGCGAACTCCATCGGCAGCGCCTGCAGCACATCCTTGCAGAAACCGTTCACGACAAGCGCCACGGCTTCTTCCTCGTCCATGCCACGCGACCGACAATAGAACATCTGGTCATCGTCCACTTTCGAGGTCGTCGCCTCGTGTTCGACCCGAGCCGAGTTGTTCTTGACCTCGATGTAAGGCACCGTATGCGCCCCGCATTGATCGCCGATCAGAAGACTGTCGCATTGCGTGTAATTGCGTGCGTTCTGGGCTTTGGGATGCATGGAAACCAGCCCGCGGTAGGTGTTCTGCGCATGGCCCGCGCTGATGCCTTTGGACACGATCCGGCTCTTGGTGTTCTTGCCAAGGTGGATCATCTTGGTGCCCGTATCGGCCTGCTGGTAGTTGTTCGCGATGGCGATCGAATAGAACTCGCCCTGGCTGTCATCGCCACGCAGGATGCAGGACGGGTATTTCCACGTCACGGCCGAACCGGTCTCCACCTGCGTCCACATCACCTTGGCACGGTCGCCCCGGCAATCGGCACGCTTGGTCACGAAATTGTAGATCCCGCCCTTGCCGTTTTCATCGCCGGGATACCAGTTTTGCACCGTGGAGTATTTCACCTCGGCGTCTTCCTCGACGATGATCTCGACCACAGCCGCGTGCAGCTGCGCGATATCGCGGGCCGGTGCCGTGCAACCTTCGAGATAGGACACGTAGGAACCCTTGTCCGCGATGATCAGTGTACGCTCGAACTGACCCGTATTCTCGGCATTGATCCGGAAATAGGTGCTCAGCTCCATCGGGCAACGCACGCCCGGCGGCACGTAGACGAACGAGCCGTCCGAGAAGACCGCCGAGTTCAACGTGGCATAGAAGTTGTCCGAAACCGGCACGACCGAGCCGAGGTACTTCTTGACCAGATCCGGGTATTCGCGGATCGCTTCCGAGATCGAGCAGAAGATCACGCCTGCCTTTTTCAACTCGGCCTGGAACGTCGTACCCAAGGAAACCGAATCGAACACGGCATCCACCGCGACCTTGCGCCCTTCGGCGGGCGCTTCCTCGGCCCCCTCGACGCCCGCGAGGATCATCTGTTCCTTGAGCGGAATGCCGAGTTTTTCATAGGTCGCCAGCAACTTGGGATCTACCTCGTCCAGCGACTTCGGCTTGACCTCCATCGACTTGGGACGTGCGTAATAATACTGGTCCTGAAAGTCAATTTCAGGATAGTCGACCATCGCCCAGTCGGGTTCTTTCTTGGTCAGCCAGCGTTCATAAGCCTCAAGACGCCATTCGGTCATCCACGCGGGCTCATCGTTCTTTTCAGAAATCAGGCGGACGATATCGGGGGTCAGGCCCTTGGGCGCGTACTCCATCTCGATATCGGTGTTCCAGCCGTGTTTATACGCACCGCCGACCTCGCGTACTGCGTCAACCGTATCCTGGTCGACGCCTTCCTTTACCTGTGTCTGGTCCAATGCGGCCATCTGGTCTCTCCTAACCTCACGCAACGCGCGCGTGATGTTTCTTTTCCTTGCTCAGCCACGCATCGACAAAGCGTGATATGTCTTCTTCCGTCGTGTCCGTGCCAAGCGATACACGTATGGCACTCGACGCTGTTTCTTCGTCGTATCCCATCGCGCGTAACACTCGGCTCGCCCGAACTTTTCCGCTGGAACAGGCGGAACCGGCGCTGATTGCGAATCCGGCCAGATCCATCTGCATGACTTGCGTTTCGCCTTTCCAGCCGGGCACGGCAAGACATGACGTGTTCGGCAAGCGCGGCGACTCTTTCCCGACAAAAATAATGTTCTTTGCCGAAGCCTCAAGTGCCTTTTCTAGAATATTTCTAAGTTCAGCCACTCGTTCCCACGCACCATCGGCCAGTTCGCGCGCTGCAGCTTCGGCCGCGGCGGCAAAACCAGCGATGCCGATGACGTTCTCTGTCCCCGAGCGTCGGCCCATTTCCTGACCGCCACCACGAATCCGTGCCTCGACCTCGGTGCCGCGCTTGACCACAAGTGCGCCTACGCCTTTCGGTCCGCCAAGTTTATGAGCGGAGACAAGCGCCATCTCGGTCTCAAGCCAGTTGAAGGCCACGGGCAGTTTGCCAAAAGCCTGTGTCGCGTCCGTGACAGCCAGCCCCGATGGCAGCTTTTGAACAACACCGGTTTCAGAATTTGCTACTTGAAGCACTGTGTTGCCCGGATCCGTAACGCTTACCTGCCCATCCGAAGCAACAGGCAGATCCGCCGTGATCCAGGCGCCAACCGCATCATGTTCTATGTCCCCGCCGTGCAGATCGCGCCCCGCGCAGGCAAGCGCCGCCGCTTCGGTCGCGCTTGAGGTGAATACGATGTCTGCACCGTCCGCGCCAAAGGCACTCGCCACCTGTGCCCGCGCCCGTTCGACCAGCGATTTCGCAGTGCGGCCCTCGGCATGGACGGAGGACGGGTTCCCGACGATATCCATCGCCTCGATCATCGCCGCCCGCGCCTCAGGACGCAGTGGCGCTGTCGCGTTATGATCAAGATAGATGCGTTTCACCGCGCCCCCATTGGCGTTGCCTGCATTGCGACAAGTTCAGGATTATTCGTCAACAACATCGAACAGCCCCGGCACAGCCGGACAAGGCGCCAATTCATTCGTGACGACATCGGAAAGGCGGGTCTGGTGCAGGAACACGTAAACATGGGCGCTGAGTCCCTGCCAGAGCCGGTTCGTCAGCGATTGCGCCCGACTGCCAGAGGATCCGCCCGAAGCGCCCGCGCCCTTGTGCATGGCGTCCACGGTTTCATCGACCGCCGCCAGCACTTCGACGATGCGAATGTCGGATGCCGGGCGCGCAAGGCGATAGCCGCCGCCGGGTCCGCGAACAGATGTGACAAGCTCGCGACGACGTAATTTGACAAAAAGCTGCTCGAGATAAGGCAGAGAAATTTTTTGCCGATGCGAGATGTCGCTGAGGTTCACCAGAGTGCCTTCCGGTTGCAGCGCGATATCCGCAAGCGCGACCATCGCGTATCTTCCCTTGGTAGAAAGTTTCACCCGATCTTCTCCAAATCTGAGCTGCAACGCGAAAACATTGACGTTTCCCTAAGCAGTGCGTATTTGCCATGACGATGCGGGGGTCTCCCGCCCACAGAATTAGAACCGTTCTAAGGTGCCCTAGCGAATTCGTCAAGAATGCCGCGCGACGCCTGGTCGAAAAGAGACAGGATCCAACTGCCCATGCCCGAGGTCATTTTTCCCGGACCCGAAGGCCGCCTGGAAGGCCGCTATCACCCGCAAAAAGAAAAAGACGCCCCCATCGCCATCGTATTGCATCCGCATCCCCAATTCGGCGGGACGATGAACAACAAGGTCGTCTATAACCTGCACTACGCGTTTTACAACATGGGCTTTACCGTGCTGCGCTTCAATTTCCGTGGCGTCGGACGCAGCCAGGGTGAGTATGATCAGGGCATCGGTGAATTGTCCGATGCGGCGTCGGCGCTAGACTACCTGCAATCGATGAACAACAACTCCAAGCATTGCTGGGTTGCCGGGTTCTCTTTCGGGGCGTGGATCGGCATGCAGCTGCTGATGCGCCGTCCGGAAATCACCGGGTTCATCTCGGTCAGCCCGCCGGCGAACATGTACGATTTCTCGTTCCTCGCCCCCTGCCCGTCTTCGGGCCTTATCATCAACGGCAGCGCCGACCGTGTCGCGCCGCCTGCGGATACCGTTTCGCTTGTCTCCAAGCTGCACGAGCAAAAAGGCATCACGATAACCCATGAAGAAGTGCCTGGAGCGGATCATTTTTTCCAGGATCAGCATATGGATACGATGATCGGCACGGTGTCGGACTACGTGAAACGCCGCCTGACTGAAACCACTCGCTGATATGTCGAGCGTCGAGACAATCGCCTCCAGACTGGCCGACGACACGATGGCCGCGATGAAAGAGACGGGCGAAGACCGGCTCTACACCGAAGTCGCGGCCGTTCTCGGCGCATCCTCGCAGACGCTAGAAGAAGCGTATCTGACGGAAATCCGGGTACGGCTGGCCGAGGTGACGGCCCGCCGCTTTCTCGAGGAAAAACTGGCGATCTCTCGCGACAAGGCGACCGGTCAGGCGCCGGGATAACGGCGGATGAGCGAGCGAATCGAAGCGCAGATCGCTTTCCTGAAAGAGGCGGACAAGCTTAAGTCCGTGCTGAGAGCCTCGCGCCTCATCGACGGGTCGCGCCGCGAAAACTCGGCGGAACACAGCTGGCATATCATGCTTTACGCGATGGTCCTTGGCGAACATGCCGGGCCCGAGGTCAGTGTAGCGCGCGTTCTGCGGATGCTTCTGCTGCACGACATCGTCGAGATCGACGCGGGTGACGCCCCCATTCATGGCACGGTCGATCACGCAGCCATGGCGGCCAAGGAAGAAGCCGCCGCCGAACGGCTCTTTGGCCTTTTGCCAGAGGATCAGGCGCAGGAATATCTTGAGATCTGGCGGGAATTCGAAGCTGCCGAGACTCCGGATGCGCGTTTTGCCAAGGCAATCGACCGGGTGCAGACGCCCGTAGCCAATCTGGCGAATGGCGGCGGCACATGGGCTGAGTATAACGTCACGCTCGACCAGCTTGATCAGCGGGTCGGCACGCCGATAAGCGCGGGCGCCCCCGGACTCTGGCACTGGCTGCGCCCAAAGCTCGCAGCATTTTTCGACAAAAACGCTAGCTCCTCAGAATAGGTCCAGCTGATCGCCTGCTTGCGGTGGCAGACGAAACAAATCGGTTCGCAAACCGGGCTGCTTTTCATCAAGACCCAGCCGAGAAGCTGCCGCCGTGAACCGCTTTGCAATCATCTCTGCATAGATCCCCTCGCCACGCATCCGATGGGACCAGCGGGGATCGTAATCCTTGCCGCCGTGCATTTCGCGCAGGCGGGCCATGACCTTGGCGGCCCTGCCCGGCTGATGTTCGGCAAGCCATTCCTGCCACAAGCCCGAAACCTCGCGCGGCAGACGCAGCATGATCCAGCTTGCCGCGACCGCCCCGGCCTCCTTTGCCGCCTTGAGCATGTTTTCCAGTTCGTGATCGGTCAGCCCCGGCACAAGGGGCGAGGTCATGACCCGCACCGGAATACCCGCGCGCGACAAGGTCTCGATGATTCTCAACCGCCGCTCCGGACCCGGTGCCCGCGGTTCCATTCGTCGTGACAGATCCGGGTCCAGTGTTGTCAGAGATATGCCGACTCGCAGCAAGCCAAGCTCCGCCATGGGCGCAAGGAGATCGAGGTCTCTTTCGATCAATGCGCCTTTGGTGACGATCGCAACCGGGTGCCGGAATTCGGACAGGACCTCAAGGCAGTCACGCATGATGCGATGCTTCGCTTCGACGGGCTGGTAGGGATCGGTATTCGTCCCGATGGCGATCGGTGCCACCTGATAGCGCTTTGCCCGCAGCTCTTTGCGAAGCGTTTCGGCCGCATTCGGTCGCGCGATCAGCCGGGTTTCAAAATCAAGACCTGCGGACAAGCCCAGATAGGCATGCGTCGGCCGCGCAAAACAATAGATGCAGCCGTGCTCGCAGCCCCGATATGGGTTGATCGAACGGTCAAAGGACAGATCCGGCGAGCGGTTGTAGGTGATCAGACTTCGCACCTGCTCCATCGTCACCTGCGTCTTGAAGGCGGGCAAGGGTTCTGGAATATCCCAACCATCCCAAGTATCTGTGCGCCCAAGCTCATACCGGCCTGGCTGATTGCTGGGCGCGCCACGCGCCTTTCGACGCTCGGGCTGAATGGGAACTGATGCCGACATGCTCAAACATTTAGAACAAATAGCGAACAAACGCAATAATTCGGGTGGCACGGATAAACAACTTGATTACCTCGATCGGTCAATAAGAAGATTGGTCGGAAGCGAAGCGATCAGTGTCGCAAATATTACAGCCGCATTCTTCGGTTCGCGCAAAAAGCGGGAAATCGCGGGGCATGTCGCCTCACGTTAAATCAAGGTTTCGCCCATGTCGGAAGATGACGATATCATTCTCTCGGAACTTGACGACGAAGAGCTTGTCCAACAGATGTTCGACGACCTCTACGACGGTCTCAGGGAAGAGATCGAGGAAGGCGTCAACATCCTTCTCGAACGTGGCTGGGCCCCCTACAAGATCCTGACCGAAGCGCTTGTCGGCGGCATGACCATCGTCGGCGCGGATTTCCGTGACGGTATCCTGTTCGTGCCCGAGGTGCTGCTTGCCGCCAACGCGATGAAGGGCGGGATGGCGATTCTCAAGCCGCTGCTGGCCGAAACCGGTGCACCGCGAGTCGGCAAGATGGTGATCGGCACGGTGAAGGGCGACATTCACGACATCGGCAAAAACCTCGTTTCCATGATGATGGAAGGCGCAGGTTTCGAAGTGGTCGATCTGGGCATCAACAACCCGGTCGAAAGCTACCTTGAAGCGCTGGAAAAAGAACAGCCTGACATCCTCGGCATGTCGGCCCTTTTGACCACCACGATGCCCTACATGAAGGTCGTGATCGATACGCTGGTCGAACAGGGCAAGCGCGACGATTACATCGTTCTCGTAGGTGGCGCGCCGCTGAACGAAGAATTCGGCAAAGCAATCGGCGCGGACGCCTATTGCCGGGACGCGGCCGTGGCCGTGGAAACCGCCAAGGATTTTGTCGGTCGTCGTCACAACCAGATGAACGCCTGATCAGGCCACAATGCGGCGCCTCGGCGCCGCATTGTGCTTCAGGTCTACCTATTGTTCCGTGGAATCGCGTTCAGAACCGCGACAAGAACGATGCCGTAAAGCACGTGTCCCACCAGCGCGACCCATGTGATCCCGGTGAAATTCAGGAACAACGGCAGCCCCGCAATCGCGGTGATGCCACCGATCGCAAACACCCACAGTCCAAAACCATAGATCGCCGCAGGCAAAAACCAGCCCCCCGCGCCGCCGGTCAGGCGCTGCCAGATCGGACGAAAAATAAAGAGCCAGCCAACCGGGTAACCGATCAGGCCGACCAGATAGAAATGCATGAAATAACCGGCAAAATCACCGCTCGGCAGGCCAAGGCTGCCCAACAGGCTTTTCGCCAGCCCATGCGGTGAAAGATTTGCAAAACCAAGCCCGGGGCTGACGATCTGTCCCCAGAAATCAAAAGCCATTGTCGCCAGCACCCCGGCGATGAACATCTTACCAACAGTATCAAGATTTGCAGGCGGTACGCCCGCCGCTGTGCGGGAATAATCTGAATTGGTCATTGGGTATCCGACTCTTATCTGTTCTTCTTTATACGCCAAGCGCCCGAATGAACTGGGTCGCGGGCCCGCTTCGTGCAAGAAATGCTTCAAGGTTACACGCAAAGGTCAGCTTTATGTCAAACCAGACCGCCCCCCTGCCCGATGCCGAAAAGCTAACCCACGAAGGCTTTTCAACCGGATCTCAGGGCCGCATTCTGCTAATCGCCTGCGGCGCACTTGCACGTGAAATCCTTGCGCTGAAAGAAATGAACGGCTGGCAGCATATTGACCTCAGATGCCTGCCCGCGATCCTGCATAACTCCCCCGAAAAGATAACCGATGCGGTCAGGGCATCGGTCGAAAAGCACCGGTCGAGCTACGAGACAATCTTTGTCGTTTACGCCGACTGCGGCACGGGTGGCCAGCTTGAGAAAGCCTGTGCGGACCTTGGCGTGGAAATGGTCGCGGGCCCGCATTGTTATTCATTTTTCGAAGGGAACGCGGATTTCGCCCGTCATGACGACGAAATCACCGCCTTCTACCTGACCGATTTCCTTGCCCGCCAGTTCGACGCTTTTGTCTGGAAACCGCTCGGGCTGGACCGTCACCCGGAACTCGCCGCCATGTACTTCGGCAATTATACCAAGCTCGTATATCAGGCGCAGACGGACGATCCTACGCTGACCGCAAAGGCAAAAGACTGCGCGGATCGGCTCGGGTTGGCGTTTGAAAGACGGTTCACAGGCTACGGCGATCTGGCGAAGACATTGTCGCAGTGGATGGACAAGGAGTCCTAGGTCACCTTCAGCCCTGCGCTGCCGCAACCTCACGGATACGTTTGATCATGGCACGCAAGCCGTTCGACCTTTGCGCCGAGAGGTGATCGTTCAGACCAAGGCGCGCAAGCTCTCCGCCCGCATCCACGGATGTCACATCACCCACCGGCAGATCGTTATACAGCGCGCGCAGAACGGCGATCAGACCGCGTACGATCATCGCGTCGCTTTCCCCATCAAAGCGGAACGTGCCATCCTCGATCTGCGGGTGCAGCCAGACCTGGCTGGCGCAGCCGTCAACCTTTGTCGCGGGCACTTTCAGCGCGTCGGGCAGTGGATCCATCGCCTTGCCCTTCTCGATGACATAGCGATACCGGTCTTCCCAATCCTCGAGAAACTCGAAGTCTTCCACAATTTCCTCAAAGGCAGGGCTGGCCATGGTCATCGCATCCTTTCTCGCGCGTCCTTGACCTATGCGCTGCCCCGGGGTCTGTCCAGACCTGCCTTGCGGCTTTTCAAGTGGCGCAGGATGCGGTAACCGAAGGAGAATTACTTAATAACCGGTCCATCCAATGCGCAAATTCCTGATTTTACTTCTCGCCTCCGGCCTCGTTCTTTCAGCTTGCGGCAATGGGGGCCGACGAGCGGCAAGGGATGCCGCCATCGCCGAAGCAGGGGGCAACCCCCTCATTCCGACGGAACGTCGCGGCATGTTCTCGAAACCCGAGGAAGTTGATACCAGCGTGTTGATTGGCAGCATCTCCGAGCTTCGCATCGAGCGCACGCTCTCGGGCGCGATCGTTCATGTCACCGGCGTGGCTGACCGTCAGGGTGCCTATCGTGCCGAGCTGCGCCCCGAGGATCCGGACCTGCTCGCAACCGATGGCGTGCTTAGCTTTGCCTTTCGCGTGCGATACCCCGCGGACCCGACCCCGATCGGCAGCACCGCGACACGCACGGTTTACGAGGCTTTCAGCCTCTCTTCCGGCACGTTGCAGAATGTCCGGACCATTCGGGTGACCGGTGCGCGGAACTCGATGCAGGCAAATCGCCGTTAAAGCTCGACCGTTTCGACGTTGTTCCCCTTGGCGGCAAGCGCGATCTTGCCGTCACAAAGGCGCAGTGCATCAAGACCAAAGACTTCGCTTCTCCAGCCCGACAAGGCCGGCAGGTCACGTTCCCCCGCCGCAATGGCATCCAGATCGGCGCTTGACGCGATCAGCTTGGCAGCCACGCCGGAACTTTCCGTCTTGGATTTCAGCAGTACCCGCAGCAGGTCCGCCAGCGCCGGGTTTACCTGCAGTTTTTCGCGGCTGCGGTCGGGTTTTGGCATCTGGTCCTGCGGACAGTTCACGCCCTTTTGCACCGCGGCAAGGATGCCGTCTGCAATCGCGCCCCGGCGCGCCTCGCGCAGCAACAGACGCAGGCCACTCAGATCGGTATGCGCCTTTGGCTTGGCCGAAGCCAGTTCGACCAGCGCATCATCCTTGAAGACGCGGTTACGTGGCACGTTGTTTTCTTGCGCATATTGCTCGCGGAACGCGGCCAGTTCACGCACAACGGCAAGGAACTTTGGCGAATTCGTACGTGTCTTGAGACGTTTCCACGCCTCGCGCGGTTCAACCTCATAGGTGCTGGGGTTGGTCAGAATCTGGATTTCTTCCTCGACCCAACGCTTGCGGTTCGTCTTGTCCAGTTCGGCCGACAGGTATTCATAGATCTGGCGCAAGTGGGTGACGTCGGCCAGCGCATAGGACTTTTGCGCCTCGCTCAGCGGGCGACGCGACCAGTCAGTAAAACGCGACGACTTGTCGACGGACCCCCGCGCGATTTTGCGCACAAGCGTCTCATAGCCAACCTGTTCGCCGAACCCGCAGACCATCGCGGCAACCTGCGTATCGAAAAGCGGTTCGGGAAACACCTGCGCATCGACCCAGAAAATCTCGAGATCCTGCCGCGCGGCGTGGAACACCTTGACCGTGCTGGTATCCCGGAAAAGGTCATAAAGCGGTTCAAGCGAGAGTTCTTCGGACAACGGATCGACCAGGACCGCGTTACTTTCATCCGTGCCGGGCATGGCAAGCTGGATCAGGCAGAGCTTGGAGTAGTAGGTCCGTTCGCGCAAAAATTCGGTATCGACGGTCACGTAATCATGTTCGGCCGCAGCCTTGCAGAAGTTGCTCAAATCTTGCGTCGTCGTGATCGTTTTCATTAGAACCCGGTTTTTATTTGCTTTATTTCTTGTCGCTTGCGCAAACACTAAAAGTGTTATGACAATCTACCGCAATTGAAAAGCGACCTTCAGCGGTCTTATTCTTCCGTGGTCTCAAGAAAGACCGGTTCGCGCGATCCTGCCGCAAAACGCTTCAGAACTGCGGGATAGAGGCGGTGTTCCTCCTTCAAAACGCGCGCGGCAAGCGTCTCTTCGCTATCGCCCGGCAGAACCGGCACTCGCGCTTGCCCAAGGATCGGCCCATCATCCAAGCGCGCCGTCACCTCGTGAACGCTGCAGCCATGTTCCTTGTCCCCTGCTTCAAGCGCTCGGCGATGGGTATGCAGACCCTTGTACTTGGGCAGCAGTGACGGGTGAATGTTCAGCATCCGCCCATGGAATTTTGACACGAAACCGTCTGTCAGAACCCGCATGAAACCGGCCAGACAGACGATATCGGCCTCAGCCTCTAGGATCGGCTTGATCAGTTCGTCCTCAAAAGCCGCCCGATCCCCCGCGAATGGCCGGTGATCGACAACCGCCGTCGCGACGCCACGCTCAGACGCTTTGGCCAGACCGCCAGCGGTCTCTCGATTGGACAGAACAAGGCAGGGCCGCGCCGGATGGTCGCCGCTCATGCTATCGAGCAGCGAGACCATGTTGGACCCGCCCCCGGAAATCAGGATCGCTACACGCTTGTGACTCACAAAAGCGTCCCGCTGTAGGAAACGGATTTGCCCGGAACGACCGTACCGATGCGCGCGACCGTTTCACCGGCCTCGCCCAGCATCCCGGCGATCTCATCTGCCTTGTCGACAGCAACCGCCAGGATCATGCCGATCCCGCAGTTGAATGTCTTGAGCATTTCCGATTCAGCCATACCGCCCGTCTCGGCCATCCAGCCAAAGACTCCCGGCAATTCCCAGCTGTCCAGATTGATGGAAGCGCCCAGCCCCTCAGGCAGAACGCGCGGCAGGTTCTCGGTCAGCCCGCCGCCGGTGATATGCGCAAGCGCATGAACCCCACCGGCCCGCACGGCCTCGAGCACAGGACGCACGTAAAGCCGCGTTGGCATCAAGAGAGCAGCGCCTAACGTGCCTTCGGCAAACGGACAATCCGACTCCCAATCCAGACCTGATTGCTCTACCAGCCGCCGGACCAGCGAATACCCGTTGGAATGGACCCCGTCGCTGGCCAGTCCCAGCAAGACATCCCCTTCGACAACGCCTGCGGGCAGTTCATGACCGCGTTCCATCGCCCCGACGGCAAATCCGGCTAGATCGAAATCGCCCGGCGGGTACATGCCCGGCATCTCGGCAGTTTCGCCACCGATCAGCGCGCAGCCGGATTTTTCGCAGCCCGTCGCGATACCTTCGATGATGCGGGCCGCCGTATCGGTATCCAGTTTGCCGGTCGCAAAGTAATCGAGGAAAAACAGCGGTTCCGCCCCTTGACACACAAGGTCGTTGACGCACATGGCCACGAGGTCGATGCCAACCCCGTCTACGTGGCCCGTGTCGATCGCGATGCGCAGCTTGGTCCCGACCCCGTCGGTCGCGGCCACAAGGATCGGGTCCGCGTACCCGGCGCCTTTCAGATCGAACAAGGCACCAAAGCCGCCCAGCCCGCTCATCACACCGGGGCGATTGGTCCGCTTGGCCGCAGGCTTGATCCGCTCGACCAGCGCATTGCCCGCGTCGATATCCACACCTGCATCCGCATAGGTTATGCCGTTCTTTGACTGGCCGCTCATTCCCGTCCTCCGGTCCGATTGCCGCCCCCCGATAGCGCGGAGCGATCAAGGAGTCCACGGCCAGAGCGACGTCTCGGCAACAAGGGCGCACAGAGGGTTCGGCTCAGCCATCAGAACAGGCGCTCGCGTTAACGCTTTGGCAAGGTTAATGCGGTGCACTGCCCCCTAACCAAGGTGCGGCCAGACGATCATTAAGAAAAAAACTGCGCCATCACGATACAATGGGCCGGAATTGCAACCTCGTGCTTGACCGTCCCCGACCGCTTGCGTAGTCAATGCGCAGTCGGGCCTGTAGCTCAATTGGTTAGAGCAGAGCGCTCATAACGCTTTGGTTGCGGGTTCAAGTCCTGCCGGGCCTACCAAATCTCCCGAAAAATCGAAAAACTATGCCGCTACACCACGCCGGTTTTGGTGCTTAATCGGAATGCCAGCGCGCCGAACGGCTAACGCACCTAACAATCAGATCAGAGCAGCGGCTATACCCGGAACAGCGATCTGACCGACGAACCCTGCGCCACAGAACGACCAGGACCAGATGTATCACTTCAAGAGTGAGGCCACAGTCGGCGATGATCGATGCGAATCTCTTACTCGGAAAACGATGAATAACGGGGCAATCAAAGCTCAAACACAGCCACTACAGCCATAATCCGACGACTCGGCGCCTCCGCCGACCAATCCTCGAAAAATTGAACCGGTCTGCCGCGACACATCACACCCCAAAGATGCAAAACTTTGAAATCTGGGTATAATAGGTTGAAATCCTGTGGGTGGGGGAGTGGCGCATATGGCGGCTGCGCGGGCGACGTTTGCTGACGAGGTCTTTGGAAGACAGCCCTTTCAACGGTCGTCCGAAACCATCGTTTTTGCAGATGTCGTGGATTCGGTCCGGCTGATCGACAGCGACGAGGAAGGATCGGTTCAGCGCTGGCTCGATTTCGTCGACAGGATCGAGCAGAGCATCGTTCAGACCGGCATGGGACGGATCGTCAAACGTCTGGGGGACGGCGTCATGCTGGAATTCGATGACCCCTCAGAAGCGGTGAAAGTGGCGCTGAAAATGCGAATGGACCTTACCGAGTTCAACAGACATGCGCCTGAAGGTCAGACCTTTGAAATCCGCATCGGCATGCACGCCGGCGAAGTGCTGCGGGGTCCTGATGCCGATCTCTACGGGCGGGAGGTCAACATCGCGGCACGTCTCGCGGCGGCGGCAAACCCGGGCGACGTCATGGCCTCGGCCAGCGTACGTGACGCGCTTGCCAGCGACGTGGATGCCGAATTCGAGGATTTCGGTCCGGTTTACCTCAAGAACGTGCCCCTGCCCGTCCATGCCTTCCGGGTCCTTGCCCCCAACGAATTCTCCCGCGTCGCGCCCTTGATGTCACCAGAAGACCTATTACCGACAATCGCCGTGCTGCCGCTGATGGTGCGCAACAGCGACAAGGCGTCGGTCTGGGGAAAGATGCTGGCCGATGATCTGATCGCGGCGCTGTCGGGATCACACCAGATGAACGTGATCTCGCACCTGTCGACCATGACCATCTCGATCGAGAATTACACGCTGACCCAGCTATCGGAATCGCTGGGCGCGGATTTCCTTCTGTCAGGCTCCTGCGCGGTGGGCGAAAGCCGCCATGTTCTTGACCTTAGCCTGACCCGCGCGCTTTCGAGTTCGGTGGTCTGGTCCAGTCGCATCGAAGTCGAAGAGACGGAGATCCTGCAAAAGAACGCGATATTCGCCGAGGTCGCCAATGAAATTCACGTCGCGATTCTCGATCTGGAAATGAAGCGCGCGATGAGCCTGCCGATCCCGACCCTGAGCAGTTACGAAATATTGATGGCATCCGTCGCCCTGATGCACCGGCTGTCACCTGCGGACTTCAATCGCGCGGGCGATCTTCTGGACGCCCTGATCGAACGCATTCCACAGCATCCGGTCCCGCTCTCGTGGAAAGCTCGGTGGCATGTTCTCAAGGTCGTGCAGGGCTGGTCGACCGACCGGTCCGAAGAAGCGCGGCGTGCGCTCAACCATACGCACCGCGCGCTTGATCTGGACCCAACAAACAGCGTGGCGCTGATCGCCGAGGGTTTCGTGCAGACCAATCTCCTGCACGATCTGGACGAGGCCGAGGAACTCTACGACAGCGCCCTTGAATACACGCCGAACGAACCAACCGGTCGTGCCCTGCGCGGAACGCTCTATGCGTTCAGGGGGGACGGCGCGCGGGCGGTCCGGGACGCGGAACGTTCCCTGCATCTCGCGCCGCGCGATCCGCACCGGTTTTTCTTCCAGTCGCTTGCGGGCAGTGCCAGCCTTGTGGCCGAAGATTACCCGCGCGCGCTCGAACTCATCAAAAGTTCACTAAGACTCAATCGGCTCCACATGTCTTCGCTGCGCATGCTGGCGGTCACCGAATGGCGGCTTGGCAATCACGACGGCGCCCGGGCCACGCTGGATAAAATCCTGCGGCTCGATCCCGGTTTTACGATCAGCAGATGGAAACGCACTACGCCCAGCGCGGACTTACCCGTTGGCCAGGCCTTTGCCGAAACCCTGAAAGAAATTGGAGTACCTGACTGACGATTATTTGAAACGACTATATTTTTGGGAGGAATAGACATGGCCAATTCATCCAACGTGGCCCCCGAAGGCGCATTCGGAGCATTCGGCGCCTTTGGAGCCTTTAACGGCAGCGGAGCCTTCGGCGCATTTGGCGCTTTCGGGGCGTTCGGGGCCTTCGGCGCACCCGGACCGGCAAACCCACCACTCATCTCTCAGGCCCTGATCACCAATCACGATGGGATCGCAGGAAACTGGCAGGCGGTCGGCGCGACCGCCGTCGATCCGAGCGTTCAGGAAAATACGGAATATCTCGGACGCCTTTCGCCCGCGGTCCGTGCCAGCATCTTCACGCTGGAACTGGGCAGCCGTATCGGATTCGCTTTCGAACCGGACGCCGTGGCAGGTGATCCCGGTCTGGGTCGTGTCTTTCATCTTGAAACCACACCGGCCAGCCCGGTGCCCGACACGGCCTATAAGCTCCTGTTTGAAATGCGCAGGCCAACACAGGACATTTTTGCCTCGCAACTGACACTGGTCGCCAATTATGCCGACCTGAGACAGGACCGGATGGCAGAGATCCTCGCGCAGCTTGGCACGCCGACGGAATTCCTGCGGGCCATTGCCTATATCGAACCGGCCCGCACGCCCTTTACGATCGAACTTCTGTCGATGGCCCATTGGCTCGCGAATTTTGTCGAGATGCGACTGAAATACGCCTTGGCCTGCAAACGACCGATAGAATACTCGCCGCAGATCCAGCCAATGATATGGACGCCCTCGCATGGCAGCCTGCCAAGCGGTCACGCGACCGAATCTTTTACAATGGCGCGGGTGTTGTGGTTGCTGCTGCGGGCCAACAACGTCAAACCCTATTCACAAGGCATATGGGGCGAAATGATGATGCGCCAGGCCGCGCGGATCGCGATAAACCGCACGGTGGCGGGGGTGCATTTCCCTGTGGACAGCGCCGCTGGCGCGGTTCTGGGCCTGTCGCTGGGCAAGTATTTCGTTGATCGCTGCACCCACACCGCGCCTGCCGAAAGCTGGAGTTTTGACGGCGCAGCCTATCCCGAAGAGCAGGATTTTGACTGGCGCGATTACTTCCGCCCGAACAACCCGGCGGGCGGCACAAATCCTGAACAAATCGAAACCGCATGGGCGACCGAAACCGCTATTGCCAACCCAGCCTCCAACCAGACCGTGTCGCAAGCCTTGAACTGGCTCTGGAAGCGGGCGGCGGATGAATGGATCGACCTCGCCGAAGAGCTCGACACCGACGGCGACGGAACATGAGGAGGATCGAACATGGCACTCAGTTGGACAGAACTTGCCCCGGTGGATCAGCCTCGCGATCCGCTGGCGGACTTCGCGGTCAACGCGATGGCACGCTTTACGGCCGCCGACCTTGACCTGAGCACCGAAAACCCCTCACCCGAGCGTAAATCCGAATATGACGATCAGTGGTGGCTGGCGCTGGTGACCGTCGCAATGGGGGACGACAAGGTTTCCAGCCTGACGATCAATGATCTGGTCAGAAAGGCAAAGGACCATTACACAAACCCGCTCGATGACGATCTTCTGATACCCGGGGAATACGACGGGGCCTTCCGCGAAAGCACCGACCTCGATGTCATAACGATCTACGCCAAGCGCGCCTATATCAACGCGGTCAACGCACAGGATGGCGAAGACAGCCTGGGGATCGCGTCCATCGAAGTCAGCTTTCCGCTGGACAGCAGGACAGTTAACCCATCGATCACGGAAATCGCTCCCATCGAACTGGATCTCGCGGTTTCCGATCAGACGGTCGTCACCGCCGTCATCGACCATGGCATCGCGATCGCCCATGACCTGTTCCGGCAAGAGGATACCACAGGCGCATTGGCGCTAAGCCGCGTGGATTTCTTTCTCGACATGGACGGCACCCCCGATCCGAACGCCCAGATACAAAGCACCGTGGGCCGGGTCTGGACCCGCGATGAAATCGAGCAGATCCTGAGTGCAAACCTGCATAGCGGCCTGCTGGACGAGGAGAAAGTCTACCGCGCACTCGGGCTGATCGATTGGCAAAGGCGGTCAATCAACAGCTGCGCGCACCGGGTCTCTCACGGCACCCATGTAACAGGTCTGGCAGCAGGCTATGACGCAGATGACGCCAAGGGCGCCGAGAGGCGTATCATCGCCGTACAACTCCCAACGCGACTTGTTGCCAATACGATGGGCCAATGGCTGCAGCAGGCGCTTGAACAGGCGTTGACCTTTATCGCGCGGCAAATGGAGCATTACACGGTCGATGGCGCCGCGCAGGCAACGCCCCTTGTCATGAACTTCAGTTTTGGGAATTTCATGGGCCCGCATGACGGGACCAGCAGGATCGACCGCGCGATAGATGGCAACCTGTCAAAGATGGCGGCAAACTCGAACCGTCCCCGCGTGCTGATGCTGCCCTCGGGGAACGGCAACCTTTCGCGCTGCCATGCAATCGTCAACCTCACGAATGCAGTGCCCGCCAAGGAACTGGATTGGAACCTGCAACCCGCCGACCGGAGCGCCTCTATACTGACCGCATGGTTACCGGTCATGACCCCGGTCAAGAATGGCACGGTCGAGATGCAGGTCACCGTGCCGGGTTTCAGCACACCCCACACCATCATCGCCGGCACTGCGCCGGGCCTGACCCTCCTCAGGGATACAAACTCGTCAGGCGTTAAAGTAATCGTCGGCATGGTTGTCTACAGCCCGCCCCGTTTCCCGACCAACCGGGGCAGGTTCGAAATCTATCTCGTACCGACGGATCATCCGGCAGACGTCCGCCCAGTGGCCCGCGCGGGCGCATGGAAGCTGCGGTTCACCAAGGCCACCTCGATCAGCGATCTATCCCTGAACATCTGGGTCCAGCGTGATGATACCCTGCCCGGTTTTCCGGAATTCGGCCGACAATCCTACCTGTCGGACGGACTCTACAACCGTTTTAGCCCACCGGGTGGTGCGGTGATTTCGGATGACGAAATGGATCATGACAGTGCCATCTTCCGATCGGGAATGATCAATGGAATCGCCTGCGGCAACCTCCCTGCGGTGATCGCCGGTTATGTCAGGTCAGACAAGAAAATGGCCGATTATTCGGCCGGTGGGCCGACCCTCAATGCCTTCCGGCTACCTGGTCCCGATGCCTCGGCGACCAGCGATGACAGTGTGGTGCTGCAAGGCGTGCTGAGCGCGGGGTCAAGCAGCGGCTCACGCGTGGCCATGAACGGTACCAGCGTTTCTGCCCCGCAGGTCGCCCGCTGGGCGGCAGACCAGATCGCTCTGTCGCCGACAACCCCGTTCACGCGGGCAACCGTAACGGCAAAGGCACTCAACGACGATACAGCCGGAATGGACAAGCCCGGCCTGACCCGAACCGGCGGCGGCAGGATGAGACTGGGCAGCGTGTTCGGCGATTTGCGATGGTCCGACCAATAAAAGCCGCGGGACTGGTTGGTTCACGCCCAGAACACAAAAACGGCGCGACAGTTCCATCAGACGGCCGCGCCCATAGTTCTGCATAACCCCAGTCGCGTCGGTCTACGCGCCACAGGCAGAGCCAGCTCGCAACAAAGCCACGCGGAAACTGACGAAACGCCGCCAAATCCACGCCGCGCCGAGGAAACGTCCAGCCAATCGCAGGCTACCGACCGATAACGATATCGGCGCGCAAACCACCAAGCCGGTCGCTTTTCCCAAGCCGCAGAACACCGCCATGCGCCCGCGCCACATCGTTCACAATGGCAAGGCCAAGACCCACGCCACCGCCCCGGTTCTGGTTGCGCGAGGGATCCAGCCGCGAAAACGGTTTGACCGCATCCACACGCTTGGCTTCTGGAATGCCGGGCCCGTCATCCTCAATCCTGATCCGCATCGACTTCTCGGTCAGCACAACCGAAACCTCGGCTTTGGTGCCATATTGCGTCGCATTGCCCAGAAGGTTCTCCACCGCGCGACGCATGGCGAGCGCGTTGACCATCACCCTGCCCTCGCCCTCGGCCTCGACAAGGCTCACGTCCTTGCCCGCGCGTTTCGCATCCTCGACAACCTGCGTGACCATCGCCTTGATATCCACCTTTTCCGGTTCGCCCTCCGAAGCCCCCTTGGTGAAATCCAGAAACGCATCGACCAGCCGCTGCATCTCGTCGACATCGCGCAGCAGCGGCGCGGCGTCCTCTTCATCCAGCAAGGCCAGCCCCAGCTTCATCCGCGTCAGCGGGGTGCGCAGATCGTGGCTGACCCCAGAGAGCAGCATGGTCCTCTGCTCGATCTGGCGTTCGATCCGCGCCCGCATATCAAGGAAAGCGCCCCCCGCCGCCCTCACTTCGATCGCCCCGGTCGGCGAATAGGGCACGATCCGCCCGCGCCCAAAGGCTTCGGCCGCATTCGCCAGCCGCGTGATAGGGCGCAGCTGGTTGCGCATGTAAAGAAAAGCAATCGCGGTCATCAATAGCCCGAAGAAGAGCATCGTCAGGATCAACTGGTGGGGCGCGGCGGCGGTCAACCGGCGGCGATTGAAGGTGATCTCGACCGGCCCGTGCCGCGTCGCGACGTAAATGCGGACCACGCGGTTGTCCGGCATTTCAACCGCCAGCGTCTGCGGCAGGCTATCACGCACGACTTGCCGCACCACATGCGCGGAATAGTCGAATATCCCTACATCGTCGCTGGTCGGAACCGCCGCCTCACTGACCGGGTCGAACCCGACCAGAAGCGCGGCCATCAAAAGATCGGCGCGTTCAAGAACCTCGACCGCGCTCTCCGCCTCATCCACAAGGTCAAGAACCACCGCGATCTCGCGGGTGGTGGTCAGCGTCATCTGGGTTGTGATGTCGCGCAAGTGGTTGCGCAAGAACACGAATGACGCCACCAATTGCACCACGACAACCGGCAGGATGATGATCAGTGCCGCCCTTCCGTAGAGGCTGCGCGGCATGTATCGTTTGAGCCATTTGAAAGACATGCGCCGAACCTAACCGGACGCCCAGACAAGAGGAAGTGCGATGACCGAGGCCCCCGACGATTTCAATCCGCCAGTCGGAGAACCGGTCCAGCTTGAGGCAGGGCTACGCCGAATCCTTGCCCCGAATCCCTCTCCCATGACCTATCGCGGCACCAATACCTATCTGGTCGGCACGTCCGGCCTTGCGGTAATCGACCCCGGCCCGGCATCCGAGCCGCATCTCGACGCGCTTCTCGCCGCGATCGGTCCGGGCCAGCACGTGTCGCATATCATCGTGACCCACAGTCATCTCGACCATTCTCCGCTGGCTGCGGAACTTTCGAAACGGACCGGCGCCGGGATCTTTGCCTTCGGCGGCCCGCATGACGGCCGCAGCCCGGTAATGACCCAGCTTGCGGCAGACGGGCTTGCCGGGGGCGGCGAAGGAATCGACCTCGACTTTCGGCACGATCACCGTCTGGCCGATGGCGACGTACTCAGCGGAGATGGCTGGCAACTCGACGTGATCCACACACCCGGTCACCTTGGCAACCATATCGCGCTTGGCTGGAACGATGCCTGTTTCACTGCCGATCACGTGATGGGCTGGGCGACGTCACTCGTTTCGCCGCCCGACGGCGACCTGACCGATTTCATGGCCTCCTGCGCGCGGCTCGGGCAACAAGACTGGCGGATTTTCTACCCCGGCCACGGAGCTCCGGTCACATCGCCCGCCGACCGGCTCGACTGGCTGGTGAACCACCGCCTGTCCCGCGAACGGGCGATTCTGGATCAACTGGATTTGGGCCCCGCCACGGCCGCAACCATCGCCCGCAACGTCTATACCGAGACACCGGCGGCGCTCCTCCCTGCCGCAGAGCGCAACGTATTCGCCCACCTCGTTGATTTAAAACAGAAAGACGTCGTGAAAGCCGAACCAGCCCTGTCGGCCAAGGCCATATTTCACCGCCTGTGAAGACCGTTTGGATTTTTTCCGGGAAAACAGCCAAAACCCTCTGGACCTCCGAAATACCTGTTGCTATATCGCGCAAACCGTTCCGGCGTAGCTCAGCGGTAGAGCAGTTGACTGTTAATCAATTGGTCGTAGGTTCGATCCCTACCGCCGGAGCCAAAGAATTCAAGGGGTTAGCGATCAAACGCTAACCCCTTTTCTTTGCATTTCCTCACATCTGTCTCGCTGTTACCTGTTCCTTGAAATTCTGCGATATAGGCACCCTAGTTTCTTGTCCCAGCAGTTTCTGGTGGTTCCTGCCCTGTCTGTCAGTGTCATGATGACGGAAACAGGAGAGCATCATTGAAGAACTTTTATTTTGCTCGCGCTGGCTATTTCGGGGCCGACAAATGCCGCTACTTGGCTTTGCAAAGTTGACGATGGCGCTGGCTTTCGTTGGACTGAACTAGAAAAAGGTTGGCGACCTCAAACCTTCACTGCCGATGACACATTTTTTATCCGCCCCTTCAAAGACACCGACGTGGCACCCCAGAACTTGTACCAAGACAGGCCACCGCTCTGCCTTGCACTTGAGCTAGGGGATGATGAACCCGTGGCCTACTGGTGGTATAACTTGGAAAAGGCTGAAGGCACTCAATCGCTAGTAGGACGATACGTCCTGCAAGTCTTCGAAAAAACTAACGAACTCGTCGTCACCTCAATTTGGTGCCCAGTGTCTCGGGATGAAAGCGAACGGGCAGATTTTACGCCAAATTTTTGCTATAGGTAATTGTTCAAAAATCGATATGTAACCACGCTCGCTGAATGCGACTGCCGCCGTCACCCCGGCACAGGTGGTGCCAGCTATCCCTTCACCTCTGACATCAGCGTGCATCCGACAGATTTAGAGGTTTGAGCCAGAAAAACTTCTGGTTGTTTAAAGCCCAGAGCGCTGACCACACGCCTCGCTACCCCAGCGCCGGCTGTATTCCCTGCCGGACCTGCTGCAAGGCGGGGAGGTAGTCCCTCATGATCTCCTCCGCGCTTTTCTGGGCGGCGGATACGCCCACATTCAGCGCCGCCTGCACCCGTCCCTGCGGATTGACCAGCGCCACCGCGAGCGAGCGCAGCCCGATCTCGATCTCCTGATCCACCAGCGCATAGCCGTCCCGCTGCGCCTTCTCGATTGCCTCCATGATAACGTCCGGATCGGTCAGGCTGTTCGGCGTGCGCGGCGACAGGTCCGAGCTTCGGATCAGCGCCATTGCCTGCTCCCGCCCAAGCGCGCCCAGCAGGATGCGGCCCATCGAGGTACAATGCGCAGGCAGCCGTGACCCCGGCATCAGACCGATCGACATCACCCGCCGCTGCGCCGCACGGGCGACATAGATGATCTCGGCCCCGTCAAGGATCGACACCGAAACCGACTCTCCGATCCGCTCCGACAGCTGATCCAGCCAGGGCTGCACGATCTGGGTCAGCGGCATACTGGCCAGCGCGTGGCTCCCCAGTCGCAGAACCCGCGGGGTGAGCGCAAAGAACTTGCCGTCATACTGCGCATAACCGAGCTCGGTCAGCGTCAGCAGGCAGCGCCGTGCCGCCGCCCGGTCAAGCCCCGTAGCCTCTGCCGCCTGCGCCACTGACAGCCGGGGATGCCCACCGTCAAAGGCTTCGAGAACCGCCAGCCCCTTGGCCAGTGACCCGATATAGTCGGTCGGTTTGGTCGCCATGCGCACAGCCCGTTACAAATATTGAACAAATATCATTATTTGCACGGAAAACCTGTGCCCACAAGCCGTTCCCCCCTATGGCTAAGCGGCCAAGATCCTTTCACGAAAGGCCACGACCGAATGGACAAGACCCTCCCCTCGCTGGCGGCAGCTGTTGCCGACATCCCGGATGGCGCGCAGATCATGATCGGCGGTTTCGGCGGCTCCGGCGCCCCGATCGAGCTGATCCACACGCTGATCGACCGCTACCGCGAAACCGGAAGCCCGCGCGACCTCATCGTCATCAACAATAACGCAGGCAATGGCAGCATCGGCATCGCCGCCATGATCAAGGCAGGCATGGTCGCCAAGATGATCTGCTCCTTCCCGCGTTCTTCCAATGCCGAGGCGTTCAACGAAAAATACCTCGCCGGCGAGATCGAGTTGGAACTGGTCCCGCAGGGCACGCTCGCCGAACGCATCCGCGCCGCCGGTGCCGGCATCCCGGCGTTTTACACGCCCACCTCCTACGGCACCGAACTTGCCGAAGGCAAACCGGTCGAGGAATTCGACGGCAAGATGTACGTGCAGGAACGCTGGCTGCGCGCCGATATCGCGCTGCTCAAGGCCGAATTCGGCGATACCATGGGCAACCTGACCTATCGGCTCGCCGCGCGCAATTTCAACCCGCTCATGGCGATGGCCGCCGACCGCACCATCGTGCAGGTCTCGACCCTCGGAGCCCCCGGCACAATCGACCCCGAAACCGTCGTTACCCCGGGCATCTTCGTCGATGGCCTCGTCCATGTCCCCGACCCGCAACAGGAAGAAGTGCTCGTCCGCACAGAGGTGGTTTACTGATGGCCTATACCAAGCTTTCCAACGCGCAGATCGCATGGCGCGCCGCGCAGGACATCGAAGACGGTGCCTATGTGAACCTCGGCATCGGCTTCCCCGAGATGATCGCCAAGTTCCAGCCCGAAGGCCGCGACGTGACCTATCACACGGAAAACGGCGTTCTCGGCTTTGGCAAAGCCCCTGCGCCCGGCGAAGAAGACTGGGATCTGATCAACGCAGGGAAAAAGGCGATCACGCTCAACCCCGGCGCCTCTTTCTTTCATCACGCCGACAGTTTCGCGATGGTGCGCGGCGGCCATCTCGACCTTGCCGTGCTCGGGGCCTACCAGATCGCGCAGAACGGCGACCTCGCGAACTGGCGCGTCGGCACCAAGGGCGTGCCCGCCGTCGGCGGCGCGATGGACCTCGTTCACGGCGCGAAACGGGTCGCGGTCATCACCGATCACGTCACCAAGGACGGCAAGCCGAAACTGGTCGAAACCTGCACCTTCCCGCTGACCGGGCTTGGCTGCGTCACACAGGTCTACACCTCGCTGGCGGTAGTCGATATCGAAGATGGCCATTTCGTTCTGCGCGAAAAGCTCCCCGACATGTCGTTTGACGAATTGCAGGCGCTGACCGGCGCGACCCTGCATGTCAAGGACAGCATCGGCGATCTCATCGTTCCAAAACTCGGGTAAAATGCACGCAGGGCGGATCACTCCGCCCTGCCCGCCCTAGCCTTCGCCGCGCCGCGACCGCGCCACCTGCACCGCCGTCCGGGTCAGGATCACCGCCGTCACGATCACGATCAGCACCACCGACACCGCCGCGATGGCCGGGTCGATATTGTCGCGCAGCCCCATCCACATCAGCCGTGGCAGCGTCGCCACATCGACCGAAGTAATAAAGATCGTCACGCCGATCTCTTCCCATGAAAGAACGAAGGTCAGCAGAAACGCGGTCAGCACGCCGAACTTGATGTTGGGCAGGATCACCCGGAAAATCCGCGTGAAAAGCCCCGCCCCCATGACCCGCGCGGCCAGATCGATCCGCCGGTCGATCTGCGCCAGCGACACGGTAATCAGCACCACCGCAAAGGGCGAAATCATCACCATATGCGCAAGGATCACGCCCGGCACACTGTCATAGGCGACGAAATCGTTCACTTGTCCCAGCGTGATCAGAAAGAAATAAAGCGTCAGCGCCGAAACCACCGGCGGCGCCACCATCGGCAAAAGCGCCAGCCCCATCAGCGCCCCCGCATAGCGCGGCCGCAGCATCCAGATGCCCAGCGAAAACAGAAATGCGAGCGCCGTCGCCAGCGCCGCGCTCGCCAGCCCGATCAGCACCGAAAGCCCGGCGGCCCGCGCCCATTCCGGCTCATCAATGAGGCTCTGGTAATGGCGCAGCGACCAGACCTCCTCGGGCACCGACAGGAACCGCTTGGGCGTGAAAGACACCGGGATCACCGCCAGCAGCGGCATCAACAGGAACACCGCAACCAGCGCGGCCAGTACCACGGCAACCAGACCGGGACGTGTCGGCTTCATGACTTCTCTCCCGGCCGTACCGCCTTCATCAGCGCCCCCATCAGGAACGCGACCCCGATCATCAGGATCACGCTGATCGCCGCGCCCAAGCCCCAGTTCGGGCTCTGGAAAATACGCAAATAGACCAGTTCGGCCACCATCACGCTGCGCCCGCCGCCAAGGATTGCGGGCGTCACAAAGAACCCAAGAGCGAAGACAAAGACGATGAGCGCCGCGCCAAGGATGCCCGGCGCGGTCATCGGCAGGAACACGGTCCAGAACACCCGCTGCCGCCCGGCCCCCATGCCGCGCGCGGCCAACAGCACGCGTTCGTCAAGGTTGCGCATGGCCGAGGCCAGCGGAAAAACCGCAAACGGGATCAGGAAATGCGCCATGCCCACCACGACGCCGAATTCGTTGCGCACCATGGTCAGCGGATCGGACGTCAGTCCGATGCCCTGCAACCAGGTATTGATCAGCCCCCGGTTCGACAGCAGCGCCAGCCAGCCAAAGGCCCGCGTCAGCACGGAAATCCAGAACGGGATGAGGATGCAAAGCTCCATCACCAGCCGCTGCACCGGCCCACCCCGCACCCACAAGAGCGTAATGACATAGGCCGAGGCAACCGAGACCACCGTCACGATCACGCAGACCCGAAGCGTGCGCCCGAACACCGACAGGACCAGCGGATCGGTCAGCGCGTCCGAGTAATTGCCAAGGCCAAGCTCGGGCAGCGTAAAGCTCCATCGCAAGATGCCGAGAAAAGGAAAGACATAGGCCAGCATCAGAAAAGCCAGCAAAGGCCCCAGCAACACCAGCGCGGATTTCATCGGTTTGGACAAAAGGCTCTCCGCAAACAGGAAATCCACCCCGGCAGGTCACCGGGGCGGACAGGTCGGATGGCTTGGATCAGGCCGAGACGATCTGGAGATAGGCGTCCAGCGCGGCGCCGTAATTCTCTTCGTACCATGCCATATCAAGCGGGATCTGCTTGGCAAAATTCTCGGGATCCACCGGGTTGTACCGCTTCTGATCCTCTGGGATCAGCGCATCTGCTTCGGGGTTGGCCGGACCTTGTGCCAGCATCTCGAACATGACGAGCTGCTTTTCCGGATCCTGCGCCGAGGCGATGAAATCCATCGCCGCCTTCGCGCCGCCCGGGTTGCCCTTGATAACTGCCATCGCCCCCGGCGAGATCAGGCCCTGATCCCATGTGAACCCGATATCGCCTTCGCTGTCCTCTTCGATCAGCTTGGCGCGAGTCGACCAGATCAGCGCCATGGACGCATCGCCGTTCAACAGCAGCGACTGGCTTTCGGCACCGCCGCCCCAGAAACCGCTGACATTGTCCTTGAACTCGGCCAGCTTGGCATGGGCGCGTTCCAGATCAAGCGGATAGAGGTCTTCGGGGGCCACGCCATCGCCCAGCAGCAGCGCTTCCCACATGCCCGCGCCCCATTTGTACATCGCGCGCTTGCCGGGGAATTTTTCCGTGTCAAAGAAATCCGCCATCGAGGTCGGCGGCGTTTCGTATTTCGTGCTGTCATAAGCGATGATGTAGGAGAAGAAATAGCTCGACGCGGCGTATTCCCAGCCAAAGCCTTCGCGCATCTTCGACTTGTCGACCACGTCATAGTCGATCGGCTCCATCATACCTTTCTTGCCCAGCGATTCAGCCGAGAACGGGTCCGCATCGACGATATCCCAGCTCGGGCTGCCGCTCTGGAACTGTGCCGCGATCGCGCCTTCGGTCGGGCCGGACCCGTCCTGTTTCACGGTGATGCCGGTCGCCTCGCCAAAGGGCACCCCATAGGCGGTATCATAGGCGTCCATTGCGTCGCCGCCCCAGTTCACGAACACCAGCTGGCCATCGTCGGCGAGCAAGGGCGTGCCCTTGGCCGCCACGGCGGCACCGCCCATCAGGGCGATGGCAAGCTGCGTGAAACGGCGGCGCGAAATGTCGCCACGGCGGGCACGTTCGGCCAGGATTTCGACCTGATCCAGTTCAAATTTGTCGTTCATCTTCTTCTCTCCATTGGATATTTTGGTTCTTGGGAAATCCGGGCTGCTTACGTCCCGGTTATGGTTGTCTCACAGGAACACCCCGTGCTCGGGCGCCCAGTTGACCCAGAACGGCGCACCCACAGCCGCCGTCGCAGGTACTTCATGGGTTGGCAGCGACATGGTCAGATCATTCCCGCCCGCCGTCTTCAGTCCAAGCCGTGTCTCGGCCCCGAGGTAGACGATATCGGTGATTTTCGCAGGGATCGAATTCGCCTGCGGCATTTCTTCGGCACTCAGGATCATGCGCTCGGGACGCACCGCCACCGATGAACCGCCGCCCTGATCGGCCACGGCCCTGATCGCCCGCCCCTCGAATTCAGCCACGGAGCCGGTCTCATCCGTTAATTTAGGGTTAACGGGCAAGATATTGATATCGCCAAGAAACTCCGCAACGAACCGGTTACTGGGCCGGTCGTAAATCTCACGCGGGGTATCCAGTTGTTGCAACTGGCCATGGTCGAAAATCGCGATTCGGCTGGACAAGGCCAGCGCCTCTTCCTGATCATGGGTCACGAAAACAAAGGTCGTGCCGGTATCCTTGTGAATGCGCCGCATCTCGTCCTGCATCTGTCCCCGCAGGTTCCGGTCGAGCGCCGAAAACGGTTCGTCCAGCAACAGAACGGGCGGCTCATAGGCCAATGCCCGTGCCAGCGCGACCCGCTGCTGCTGCCCGCCGGACAGGGCCGACGGCTTTTTATGCCCATGCCCGCCAAGCCCCACCATCTCGACCATCTCCGCCACTCGGGCCTTGATTTGCCGAGCGCTGCGCTTTTGGACACGCAGTGGAAAGGCGATGTTCTGCTCGACCGTCATATGCGGAAACAGCGCATAGCCCTGAAACACCATGCCAAATCCACGGGTCTCGGCATCGGTTTCAGTCATATCCACACCATTCAGCGACAACCGTCCAGTGGTCGGTGCCTCGAACCCCGCAAGGATCATCAGGAACGTGGTCTTGCCCGATCCCGACGGCCCCAAAAGCGTCAAAAACTCACCGCGACCGACCGTCAGGCTGATGTCTTTCAGGGCAGTGAACCGACCAAAATTCTTGCCGATTCCGGCGGCTTCGATTTCACCCGCGCTGACACTGTCCAGCATTCAAATCCCCACTTCGATACGGCTCTTTGACCCTATTGTGACGGCAGTTTCAGCCCCCTGCAATTGCCTCAAAGTGATTATCCGGCAACTTGGATCACAAGACTCGAAACTTCTCGAAAGGCGCTGAAAAATAAGGCAAAACCCTAAATCAAGAAAAGCGAAATCCGCGGGGATTATCCACCGCGGACTGCAATTTTCAGACATCTCCACCAAGATCGGACCAGATCCCTTCAACGATGGATTTGAGCTTCAGCGCCTCTTCCCACCGGTTCGATAATTCGCGCCCGTCAGGCCCGGTCATCGCGTATTCCGGCGGCCCGAGTTCACAGAGGAAAACCACATCGCCGCTCTCGTTGCGCGCCCGCCAGTCGGCCAGCCCCTCGGCCCAGAGTTCCTTGAACAGATCGACCCATTTCTGGTGCTGCGGAAAGTCGATCTGCAACTGAACCTGCTGCCGACCGCCAACGCGCCCCTGAAAACTGTCGGACCTTTGCAAGCAACGGGTCAGCCAGCCGCGTTGCTGCGCGGTCAGCGGATGCATGAATTCGCGATCCACGATGTAATGCGACAGATCCGCGCCCAGCCGCATTTCCGGGATCGCATCCAGCAGGCTCAGCGTGGTGAAAAGGTCGTTGGTGATACAGTTGCGATGGGTTTCGAACTGAACCGGCATCCCTTCCTGATCGGCCATTTCGATCCAGCGCCGGATCACGGGGATCGACCCTTCGACGGTCAACGGAAAAACTTGGCCGACCACATCTACAAAGGGCGAGCCGCAATCACGCGCAAACTTCAGCGTGTCGCGAAGTTCTTCCACGGATTTCGGGAAGGCCACCGCCAGCGGGGTCAGCCCCTCGCGCTGAATATGTGGCAGCGCTGCCTTAACAGTTTCGACGTCGAACGCCCCGAAATCGAGCGCCAGCCCGTCATAGCCCGCATCACGCACCATGCCTGCCACCCGGTCAAGCGGCAGACGTTCGCCGCTCTGGTCATGCGGCTGCATGGCCCAGAGCGACTGAAATACCTTGAGTTTTCTCACGCGGCTTCGACCTTTACGCTGGCGCCGTTGCCACGGGGGACGATCCAGACCTCGTCATAAGGGTAGTCATCCTCGTTCTTGCGGCGCAGCTTGCGCCAGACTTCGACCTGAAATTCAATCCAGCCCATCCGGTGCGGCTCTGCCCCGTTCTCGCGCATGGTCGCATCCAGATCGCGCAGCCGCCAGAACGGCACGGAGGGAAAGGTATGGTGCGCCGTATGGTAAGGCATCTGCCAGCAGAGCCAGCGCATCAGCGCGTTGGTCTTGGTGGAGCGGGTGTTCTCGAGGATGTCGTTCTTGTGCGATAGGCCAAGGTGTTCAATCGTGTTCTGCAACTGGTGCACCGGCTTCATCACCAGCATCGGCGCAATCCACAGGATCACTGCCGCCCAGCTTTGCGCCGCCACCGACACCACGGCGATCAGGACATAAAGCGCGGCGTGAATTCGGGCCTCACGGATCACCAGCGCGTTTTCCTCGGCGCGGATGTAGGGCTCGATCACCTCGCCCTTGCAAAAGCGGATGATACGGGTGACGCGCGACTGCCAGTAGCTCACGCCCCAGAACCATAGCTGGTAGGTCTTGAACGTATAAGGCTCGCGCACCAGCTCGCCGTCCTTTTCCCAGTCCTGCGTGTGCTGATGGTGCGCCGCATGCTGGATCTTGTCGAAATCGCGCGGGTAGATCAGGAAGAACCCGAAAATGCGCCCGAACAGCACGTTGATCCACTTGGTCTCAAACACGGTACCGTGGCTCAGCTCGTGCTGACCGGCATACAGGAAATTGATCAGCACGCCCTGCACCATGAACAGCGGCACGGCCCACCACGTGCCCCAGAACTGCCAGAGCAGCACAGAGCTGACCGCCAGCGCCCCAAGATGGCTGCCCAGCTGCAAGGCGCCCCGCAGGTCAGAGCGTTGCATCAGCTCGCGCAGGCGCGGCGGGGCAATCAGACGGCGGCGGGAAAAGCTCGCTTCCATGTGGCATCCCTCTCAATGGATAAAAGTTCGGATCGATTTGATACATCCAACTTGCCGCTTAAAATTCCTCGTGTAAAACTCGAATAATTCACAGTTTCGATGAGGGATTTTTGACAAAAAATGCGTATCGGGTCCCGCCATCTGCCTCTCAATGCCCTCCAAGGCTTTGAATCTGCAGGAAGACATCTGAATATGCGCGCCGCAGGCGAAGAGCTGAACGTGACACAAAGCGCGATCAGCCATCAGGTGCGGTCCATAGAAAAGGCGCTTGGCAAGGCGCTTTTTCAGCCGAACCGCCGCCGTCTTGTGCTGACCGATGACGGCAAACGCCTGCTTTCGGCCGTGCGCGAGGCGCTGGACGGAATCACCGCCACTGCCCTACAACTGGGCGAAGACGCCTATGCGGGCACGCTGACCGTCGCCGCGCCGCCCGCCTTTTCCACCCAATGGCTGATCCCGCGCCTGCCCCGGTTCCTTGCGCACTACCCCGACCTGTCGCTGACGCTCGAGCGGCTTTCCACCCAAGGCATTCCCCTGCCCAAGGTCGACGTGGCCGTCGCCTTCAACGCCATCGACTTCCCCGGTATGCGGGTCAAGACACTGGCCGAGCTTGAAATGTTCCCGGTCTGCGCGCCCTCGCTCCTCCCAACGCGCCAGATGCAGCCGGAACAGCTGCGCGATGCGACGCTGATCCACGAAGACAGCGGCGCGATCTGGTCGCGCTGGTTCGCCGCCACAGGCGCCGACCCGGCCGCCCCGCGCCGCAGCATCCAAGTGGCCAGCACGCAGGACGCGCTGGCGCTGGCCCGCGCGGGGGCCGGTTTCGCGATCAACGATCCGTTCATGGGCGGGCACTTCCTCACCGACGGCACGCTGGTGCGCCCCTTTGGCGAGCTGAGCTTCACCTACGGGCAGTACAGCCTTGTCACTTCGCCACCCGAACGCCTTGGCGCGGCCGCCAGCGCCTTTGCGGATTGGTTGATGCGAGAAATCGCAGCGACACCGGGCCATCGGTGATTTCGCCTAAAGATAGTATGGTAAGGCGCTGGTGCGAAGGCCTCAAAACTCGCAAAAAGGCGAGCGTAAAGTGAGATTTCGATCAACGCTACAACCCCGCCCCCAAGAACGCAAAACCGGCTAAGGTTCAATCAAAGGCAAGGAAGAATGGTGGGTGATAAGAGATTTGAACTCCTGACATCTTCGATGTGAACGAAGCGCTCTACCACTGAGCTAATCACCCTTGGGGGCGTCTATTACCGCCCCTTCGCCCCTACTGCAAGAGGCTGCGCGGCCGGTTTCATCGACCTCCACATAAAAAAACGGGGCACCGCAGCGCCCCGTTTCCCTGTCATATCGAACTGGCGCTTAGTGCGCCAGCGTCTGATCGCGCGGGCCCGCAGCGGCAGCAGCGGCAGCAGCGGCAGCGGCCTCCTCGGCGGCCTCATCCCATTCGATGGGCTCGGGTTCGCGCACCATGGCCAATTTCAGCACTTCCGAGACGTGCTTGACGGGGATGATCTTCAGCCCGTCCTTCACGTTATCGGGGATCTCCGGCAGGTCTTTCTCATTCTCCTGCGGGATAAGTACCGTCTTGATCCCGCCACGCAGCGCGGCGAGCAGTTTCTCTTTCAATCCGCCAATCGGCATCGCATTACCACGCAGCGACACCTCGCCTGTCATGGCGATGTCACGCCGGACCGGGATCTGGGTCAGCACGCTGACGATGCTCGTCACCATGGCAAGACCGGCCGACGGGCCATCCTTGGGCGTTGCGCCATCGGGCACGTGGACGTGGATGTCCAGATGATCGAACTTCGGCGGTTTCACCCCGATCTGAGGGCTGATCGAGCGCACATAGCTCGAGGCCGCGTCGATCGATTCCTTCATCACGTCGCCCAGCTTACCGGTGGTCTTCATCCGGCCCTTGCCCGGCAGGCGCAGCGCCTCGATATGAAGCAGCTCGCCCCCGACCGAGGTATAGGCCAGCCCGGTAACGACACCGATCTGATCCTCCTGCTCGGCCAGACCAAAGCGGTACTTGGGCACACCAAGGAACTCATCAAGGTTGTCCGGCGTCACGATGACCGATTCCGCCTCTTTCTTGATGATCTTGGTCACGGCCTTCCGCGCCACTTTCGCGATCTCACGCTCAAGGTTCCGCACGCCCGCCTCGCGGGTATAGGTGCGGATGATCTCGGTCAGCGCTTCATCGGTCAGCTCGAACTCCTTGCCTTTCAGACCGTGGTTCTTGATCTGCTTGGAAATCAGGTGCTGCTTGGCGATCTCGGACTTTTCGTCCTCGGTGTAACCAGCCAGCGGAATGATCTCCATCCGGTCAAGAAGCGGCCCGGGCATGTTGTAGCTGTTCGACGTGGTCAGGAACATCACGTTCGACAGGTCATATTCCACCTCAAGATAGTGGTCCATGAAGGTCGAGTTCTGTTCCGGATCAAGCACTTCGAGCATCGCCGACGCCGGATCGCCCCGGAAATCCTGACCCATCTTGTCGATTTCATCGAGCAGGATCAACGGGTTGGTCGTCTTGGCCTTTTTCAGCGCCTGGATGATCTTGCCGGGCATCGAGCCGATATAGGTCCGGCGGTGACCGCGGATCTCGGATTCATCGCGCACGCCGCCAAGGCTGATGCGGATGAACTCGCGCCCCGTGGCCTTGGCCACCGATTTCCCAAGCGAAGTCTTACCGACACCCGGAGGGCCGACAAGGCACATGATCGGGCCTTTCATCTTCTTGGAGCGCTGCTGCACCGCAAGATATTCGACGATCCGTTCCTTGACCTTCTCCAGACCGTAGTGGTCATTATCAAGGATCTCTTCAGCGCGGCCCAGATCCTTCTTGACGCGCGATTTCACGCCCCACGGGATCGACAGCATCCAGTCGAGATAGTTGCGCACAACGGTCGCCTCGGCGCTCATCGGGCTCATGTTTTTGAGCTTTTTCAGCTCGGCATCGGCCTTTTCGCGCGCTTCCTTGGACAGCTTGGTTTCCTGGATCTTCTGTTCCAGTTCGGCAACTTCGTTGCTGCCATCCTCGCCATCGCCCAGCTCTTTCTGAATGGCCTTCATCTGCTCATTCAGGTAGTATTCGCGCTGGGTTTTCTCCATCTGCGACTTGACGCGCGTCTTGATCTTTTTCTCGACCTGCAGAACGCTCATCTCGCCTTCCATCAGGCCATAGACCTTCTCAAGGCGCTCGCTCACGCTCAGCGTCTCAAGCAGTTCCTGCTTCTGCTCGACTTCGATGCCCAGATGCCCGGCCACAAGGTCGGCCAGCTTGGCAGGCTCGGTCGATTCATCGACAGCGGCCAGTGCCTCTTCGGGGATGTTCTTGCGGACCTTGGCGTACCGGGTGAATTCCTCGCTCACCGTGCGGATCAGCGCCTCTGTGGTCGACGGATCGCCCGGCATCTCGGTCAGGTACTCGGCCCGCGCTTCAAAGAATTCCTCATTGTCGAGGTATTCGGTGATACGCACCCGCGCCTGCCCCTCGACCAGCACCTTCACGGTGCCATCGGGCAGCTTCAGCAGTTGCAGCACATTTGCCAGCACGCCGGCCTTGTAGATCCCGTCGCTGGTCGGATCGTCGACCGACGGGTCGATCTGCGAGGACAGCAGGATCTGCTTGTCATCGGCCATCACCTCTTCGAGGGCCCGCACCGATTTCTCGCGTCCGACGAAAAGCGGAACGATCATATGCGGAAAAACCACGATATCCCGAAGAGGCAGGACCGGATAGGAGGAATTGAGGGGTTCTTGCATGCTCTTTCCTTATAATTGGCAAGACGACGCTTGTCCCTGACATCAGGCAACGTATCGGCCGTCTCCACGCTCGGATGTTTTAGTTGGGGTCAGGAGGTCATCTTTTCAACCGGCCCAATGGAATGTTGGCCCCGAGGATGACGCCGTGAGCTCATGAGAGCAAGCGCAGAAATGGAGATTTTTGCTGCAAAGGGACGATATCTCCTGCTGTTGGATTTCTGGTTTCTGAACGGCCTGCAAACGGCGCTCCCCGGGCGGGTGGGCCGCAGATTCCGATGCGACGCCCAAGCGAGTGGTTTTGACGAACCTTGGAAAGCCTTGCCGCCGGATTCAAGCTCAGATTGTTTAACCTTGGGTTAAATTAACCCTCTGAAGCCCTTAGAGGGAGACACTGACCGGAAGTTCGTCACCACGGCGCTCATCCGACCGTTTCGGGCAGGGCCGCCGCCCCAAGAGGCAGCGGCCCACACCCGCCGATCAGGCGTTTTCTTCGTCCATGAAAGGATAGTCGGTAAACCCTTCGCGACCGCCGCCGTAATAGGTCTTTTGGTTACCTTCATTCAGCGGTGCATCCTTTTCCAGCCGCTTGGCGAGATCCGGGTTCGCGATATAGGGTCGGCCAAAGGCGACCAGCTCGGCCGCGCCGCTTTCCACCGCTTCAATGGCCATCGCCCGGTCATACCCGTTATTGGCCATGTAAACCCCGTCGAACTTCTCGCGCAGCGCCGTGAGGCTCTGCCCCTCGGCCAGCTCACGCGACCCGCCCGTGGCACCTTCGACCATGTGCAGATAGGCAAGCCCGAACTTGTTCAACTCCTTGACCACATAGTCAAAAGTCTCCTGCGGATTTGCATCTTCGATCCCGTTTGCGGGCGAGAATGGCGACAGGCGCAGACCGACGTGATCGCCGTCCCATGCTTCGGTCACTGCCGCAAGCACTTCCAGCAGCAGCCGGGCGCGATTTTCGACACTGCCGCCATAGGCATCCTCGCGCTTGTTCGACCCGGTCTTGAGGAACTGGTCCAGCAGGTAGCCATTCGCACCATGCACCTCGACCCCGTCAAAACCGGCCTTCTTCGCCATCTCGGTCGCGTGGGCATAATCGGCCACCACGCGGGGCAGTTCGTTTAGTTCCAGCGCGCGCGGCTCGGACACCTGTTCGAACCCATTCTCGGTAAAGGTCTTCACATTCGCCGCAATTGCCGAAGGCGCCACCGGCGGCTGCCCATCCGGCTGTAGCGACACATGGCTGATCCGGCCCACGTGCCAAAGCTGAACGACGATCTTGCCGCCCGCCTCATGCACCGCGTCCGTCACCTTTTTCCACGCGGCCACCTGCGCATCGGAATGGATGCCCGGCGTCCCCAGGTACCCCTTGCCTTCCGGGCTGATCTGCGTGGCCTCGGTAATGATGATCCCGGCTCCCGCGCGCTGGCGGTAATAGTCGACATGCATGTCACTAACTTCGCCGGTGTCGTTGTCAGCCCGGTTGCGGGTCAGCGGCGCCATGACGACCCGATTCTTCGCCTCGATCGCCCCGACCTTGAGCGGGGTGAATAATTTCTCGGTCATCTCGTTTCCTTCGGATTGTGAGAATATCTTGTGCGACGGATCTATGCCCCACCCAAAGCGAGGCAAGGTGCACAGAGGCACATCCCTGCTATGCAAAAACTAACGGAACAGGCCGCGCGCCGATGACGTTCTAAAGCGGCTCGATATCACCCTGGGCGCGGCCTGCATGGAAATCCGCTTCCCATGCCGCGAAACGACCCTCGGCAATCGCGCCGCGCATACCCGCCATAAGATCTTGATAGTAATGGAGGTTATGCCACGTCAGCAACATGCCCGAGATCATTTCCTGCGCCCGGAACACATGATGCAGATAGGCGCGCGAATAGTTCCGGCAAGCCGGACAACCGCATTCCTCGTCCAGCGGGCGCGGGTCATCCGCATGGCGCGCGTTCTTGATATTGACCACACCACGCCGGGTGAAAACCTGCCCTGTCCGCCCCGAGCGGGACGGCAGAACGCAGTCCATCATGTCGATCCCGCGTTTAACCGCGCCAACGATATCGTCGGGCTTGCCAACCCCCATGAGGTAGCGCGGCTTGTCCTCGGGCAGCATCTCCGGCGCGTAATCCAGCACCTCGAACATGGTCTCCTGCCCCTCGCCCACGGCCAGACCGCCCACCGCATAACCATCGAACCCGATAGCGCGCAGCTTTTCCGCGCTCTCCGCGCGCAGCTCCTGCGTCACGCCACCCTGCTGAATGCCAAAGAGCGCATGCCCCGGCCGGTCGCCAAAGGCATCGCGTGACCGCTCCGCCCAGCGCATCGACAGCCGCATCGACTCGGCCACCCGCTTTTCATCGGCGGGCAAGGCCGGGCATTCATCGAAACACATCACGATGTCCGAGCCCAGCAACCGCTGGATCTCCATCGAGCGTTCCGGGGTCAGCTCATGCTTGGAACCGTCAACGTGGCTTTTGAATGTCACGCCCTGCTCCGTCAGCTTGCGCAGCCCGGCCAGGCTCATCACCTGAAAGCCGCCGGAATCCGTCAGGATCGGCTTTTCCCAGTTCATGAACTTGTGCAAGCCGCCAAGCCGGTCGACCCGCTCGGCCCCGGGGCGCAGCATCAGGTGGTAGGTATTGCCCAGCAGGATATCGGCCCCCGTCGCCGCGACGCTTTCGGGCATCATCGCCTTGACGGTAGCCGCCGTGCCGACGGGCATGAAGGCCGGTGTGCGGATCTGGCCGCGCGGCGTGGAAATGACCCCGGTCCGCGCCCGGCCATCCGTTGCATTCAACTGGTAGGAAAATCTGCTCATGCCCGCCGCTATAAGCGCCAAGCAGCCCCTAGGCAACGGCAAGGCAACCAAACCCGCCGTCGTGCGTTATGAGATATCGCAAAGACGCAGGAACCAGCAGGAAAATACAACGCTATTCATGACGAAATCATTTGCCGCCGCCTTTCTTACCCCGCTCATTCTTCTCCTTTGCGCCTTCCTTCTCAGCATTGCCCTGCCCGGTCGTCTTGCCGCGCAGGAACCCTATTTCGAGACCGACACCCTGAATGAAGGTCTCGGTGACCTGCCTGACGATATCTCGCGCGATACCCCGATGAGCAGCGTCGAAAGCCTGCTTTACGCGACAGGACGCGGTGAATTCGAAAAAGCCGCGCATCTGCTCGATCTGAGCGGCATTGACCCGGCCGAACAGGCGGCCCGCGGCGCCGAACTCGCGCAAATGTTGTCCATCCTGATCGACCGCAAGGTGATGATCCGCTGGGGTGCGCTGGCCGACCGGCCCGATGGCTGGCTCGAAGGCGGCGCGGACACCACCACCACCGGACGGGTCCGCCGCTCCATCCGCATCGACGTCTTCGAACTCGACGACCATAACGTGCCCCTGCGGCTGAACCGGATCAAACCTGCGAACGGCGATCCCGCTTGGGTGATTTCGCGCCAGTCCGTCGCCAACCTGCCGCAGCTTTACGAGATTTACGGGCCTACCCCCATCGAAAAATCGCTGCCCTCCTGGGCGCGCGAAAAGGCGCTCTGGGGCATGTACCTGTGGGAAATCATCTTTGTTCCGGTCATGCTGATCATCGCCCTGCTGCTGGGACGGCTCACCTATCGCGGCGTGACTCTCTTGGGACGGCGGGCCAACACGCCGCTTGGCCATTCCATCGTACGCGCCCTGCGTTGGCCTGCCACCATCGCCATCACCGCAATGCTTGTCGGCATCTCGACCCGGCACGTCCTTGTGGTGTCGGGCGTCGTCGATACCTTCATCAGCCCTGCGGTGCTCTTTGGCTATATCGTCGCTATCACGCTGGCTGCGGTGCTTATCATCGACGAGCTCTTCGATTGGTTTACGCTGCAGAACGCGGCCGAGCTCGCCGACCCCGACAATGCCCATCTGCGCAACATCGCGACAACCATCTCTGCCGCGCGCAAGTTCATCGTGGTGATCGCGGTGCTGGTGGCGATGGGCGTCCTGCTCAGCTCCGCCACCACGTTCCAGTCGCTTGGACTCTCGCTTCTGGCGTCTGCCGGTGCCCTGACCATCGTCCTTGGTTTTGCCGCCCGCGAAGTGCTCGGCAATATCCTCGCCTCGGTCCAGATCGCCCTGAACCGTTCTGCCCGCATCGGCGATCAGCTTATCTTCGAAGGCCGGTACTGCACCGTCGAACGCATCGCCTTTACCTATGTCCAGCTGCTGATCTGGAACGGAAACCGCTATATCGTACCGGTCAGTCATTTCGTGAAAGACGCGTTCGAAAACTGGTCGATCGAGGACGTGGCAATGATCCGCCCGATCATCCTCACGCTCACGCAAGAGGCCGACGTGGACCGGCTGCGCCAGTTCTTCCTCGATTCCGTCCGCAATGACGATGGCGAAGACACCGGCCCCATCGAAGAGGCGGGTGTCAGCGTGATCGAACAGGACGTATTCGGCAAAAAGGTCCGCTTCGAACTGCCCACTCCGCACCAGAACACGGGCTGGGACATGCAGTGCCGGATGCGCGAACGCCTGCTGGAAGAGGCATGGCGGCTGCAATCCGAAGAGAGCCTGCCGATGCTGCCCTCGGCGCAGTTGCGAGACCTGCCCGACAGCTAACCCGCGACCCGGTCGACACGGCCCCGCCCCCAACGGGATTTAGCGGCTGGATTAATCCGCCGCACTGGCGGACTATTGCCGCAACCGCGCCTGATCCCCATTTAGGTGCTGACATCTAACGGGAAAACGACATGAACGAAGAACAGATCTTTGCGCTCTTGACCGGGAACGTGGTCTACCTGCTGGGCGCGCTGCTGCTGATCGTCATCATCTTCAAGGGCGTGCGCATCGTACCGCAGTCGGAGAAGCACGTGGTCGAACGCTTTGGGCGTCTGCACTCCGTGCTCGGGCCCGGCATCAACTTTGTCATCCCCTTCCTCGACGTGATCGCGCATAAGATATCGATCCTCGAACGTCAGCTTCCCACCGCCAGTCAGGATGCCATCACCCGCGACAACGTGCTGGTCGAGGTCGAAACATCCGTCTTCTACCGCATCGTCCAACCGGAAAAGACCGTTTACCGAATCCGTGACGTGGACGCCGCGATTGCCACAACCGTCGCCGGCATCGTGCGCGCCGAGATCGGCAAGATGGACCTTGACGATGTTCAGTCCAACCGCAACCAGCTGATCGCGACCATAAAGGCCAGTGTCGAAGATGCCGTCGATAACTGGGGGATCGAGGTGACACGTGCCGAGATCCTCGACGTCAATCTCGATCAGGCGACGCGCGACGCGATGTTGCAACAGCTGAACGCGGAACGCGAACGCCGCGCGCAGGTCACCCGCGCCGAAGGTCAGAAACGCGCCGTTGAACTTTCCGCCGATGCTGAACTCTACGCCGCCGAGCAGGTTGCCAAGGCACGCCGCATCCAGGCTGATGCCGAAGCCTATGCCACCGAGGTGGTGGCCGCCGCGATCAAGGAAAACGGGCTTGAGGCCGCGCAATACCAGGTCGCGCTGAAACAGGTCGAAGCCCTCAACGCACTTGGCAATGGCGAAGGCAAACAGACGATCCTCCTCCCCGCGAACGCGCTCGAAGCCTTTGGCGACGCCTTCAAGATGTTGAAAGGAGGCAAGTAATGGCCTTCTGGACGATCTGGTGGGCATGGCTGGCGCTCGCCCTGATCCTGGGGATTGCCGAAATCGTGATCCCCGGTTTCATCTTCCTCGGCTTTGCCATCGGTGCGCTAGCTGTCGCCATGCTGCTGCTGAACACCGGCATCAGCCTGTCGCTGCCTCTGCTCCTGCTGCTCTTTGCGGCCCTGTCCCTGATCGCATGGTTGGCCCTACGCCACTTCTTTGCCCGCCCACAGGGTCAGGTCAAATATTTCGACAAGGATATCAACGACTAAACCGCCGGCGAAGGCCGTCGTGATCGCGCGCTACAGCCCTCCCCTCAAAAGCGATAATACCACATTCTCTGGACCGCCCGCAGAGGTGCCAATGCTGCTCTGTACAAGGTAGCGTCGACGTAGCTCTTCCATCCGGTCGCTTTCGATGAAATCCGCCACCTCAGAGGTGCCGAAATAGCTCTCGGCGCGCGCTTTGAAATCCGCCAGTTGACGATCAAGGTCCAGCGCGCCAAAGCTTTCGGGCAGTTGGAAAACCGTCTCGAAAATGGTGCGCAGCGGTTTCGAGGACATCACCCCGAACCAGCGCGCGTCGTTGCTCAGCGCATTTTCCACCACATCGTTCAGGTCGCGCTCCATCGCCAGCGCCACCCGCATCGAGGCATCGGACTCTCCGATCCGGATCTCGAACTGGCGATCAAGATAGTTTTGCACGATGGCATCGGCAAACCCCGGCGGATAGACACGGCCCTCGGGCGGGGTCTTGAGATTGAAGGCATCCGCAAAAGCGTGGTAGCGCTGATCCAGTTGAAGATTGAGATAGGACAGCGGGTTGTCCCGGTCCGAGGTCAGGATCTTGTTGGCAAACTGCGCTGCATCCGGGCGCGACGGCAGATCGAAGAACTCGAACGTGTCCAGCATCAGGCCGATATCGCTGAACAGGTCCTGCGCCGTTTCCACCTGCGCACTGCGAGACGACACGCTTTCGACGAATTTCTCCAGCGTGCTTGTGAAAGGATCGCCATTCGCCGTGGCCTCGGCGCGGGCGTTGAAATCAAAGGCTTTGGCAAGCGCCAGATAGCGCCGGTCGTATTCGGTATTCGCCACCGAAGCGGGATCGCCAATGTCCGATTCAAGAACCGACCGGAGAAATTCCTTGTTGTCGAGATCGCCCTCCAGCCCGAAAATGCCAAGCGCGGCCCGCAGCAGATCAGGCTCCTGAAACAGGTCATCCACCGTTTCTATTCCGGCGGCCTTCCCTGCAACCTTCGAAGCGAAAGCATAGATGCTTTCCTGATCGCGCGCCTTGTCGGCAAGGTCAAAGACCCGCGCCAGATCCGCGTAGGCCGGGTTGCTCAGGCGTCGCGCAAAGGATGTCGCGTCATCCGCGTTGGATTCCAGCACCTGTTTCAGGAAGAACCGGTTACCTACATCGCTTTCAAGCCCGAACCGTGCAAGAGTCGATTGCAACAGCCGCGGATTGTTCAGCAGGTCATCTGCGCTGCGGATATTGGTAAGGTCGGCGCGCACCTCGTCCGCCGTCTTGCCAGCATCCATCTGCGGCCCGTCCTCCCCCTTGAAATTGAACGCCTTGGCAAAGGCGAGATAGCGCTTGTCGGCCAGCCGGTTCGCCAGCGACTTGTCATCGCTCAGGTCGGAATCGAGGATCTTTTTCAGGAACGCCCGGTTGTTGATGTCCTCATCCAGCCCAAAGGCGCCAAGCGCCACGCGCAGCAATGCCCGGTCATCCAACAGGTCATCCGAGCTCTGGACGTCCTTCATCCGTTCCATCGTCGCCGAGGTATCGCGCGCGATCTGCGGCGAATTTGCCAGCATTCCCTGCTGCTGATCGCGCGTGCGCGTCAGGAAACCATAGCCCGCCAGACCTGCCCCAATGACCGTGGGTGTGAACATGACAACCGACTCCTCAAAGGCCCTCCAGATCTTTTGTTAAGACGGTTGTGTTAACAATTGGTGGTTATGCGGATGTCATACCGGATTCCCGCGCAAAACGGCGATGCTGCGCTGCGGCGGTGTACAGGGGGTGTACAGGTGCTGTACGGGTCGTGCACCGCCTGTGCCGCCCATTTCGGCCGCCCTGCCCGCAGTCGCAAAACCCGCGCGCCCCCTTTACGCTTTGGCGCGGAAATCCTATATAAACTATCAGAAACAGACCGAGGCCTAGATGACCCAGACGCCAGAACCTCTTGAAGGTGCGCCGCTGATCGCGCCCTCCTCAACAGACCACCCTCTGTATGAGCAGATCGTTGATGCGTGCCGAACGGTTTACGACCCCGAGATTCCGGTTAACATTTATGAACTCGGCTTGATCTACACGATTGATATCAATGAACAAAACGAGGTCAACATCGCGATGTCCCTGACCGCGCCCGGCTGCCCCGTGGCCGGTGAGATGCCGGGCTGGGTCGCCGATGCGGTCGAACCGATCCCGGGCGTCAAACAGGTCGATGTGGCGCTTGTCTGGGAACCGCCCTGGGGCATGGACATGATGAGCGACGAGGCACGGCTCGAACTCGGCTTCATGTAATCCGCCCGTTAAGATGGCAACCAGCCCGTTCGGACCCGCCTCTTGAGATCGTGCCGCACCGGGACTACCTTGGGACGGCAAAGGAGTATGAAAGATGTTTTCCATTCCGGGCAAACAAGCGGTCACCCTGACCCCTGCCGCGACCACCCAGATCACCAAACTGATGGCCAAGGGCGGCCACAGCGGGCTGCGCATTGGCGTCAAAAAGGGCGGCTGCGCAGGCATGGAGTACACGATGGACTATGTCTCGGAAGTTGACCCCAACGACGAGGTCATCGATCAGGACGGTGCCCGGGTCATGATTGCCCCGATGGCGCAGATGTTCCTTTTCGGCACTGAAATCGATTACGAAACCAGCCTGCTGGAATCCGGTTTCAAGTTCAACAACCCCAACGTGGCCGAGGCTTGCGGCTGCGGGGAATCTGTCAAGTTCAACGAAGTCCCCGGCGCGAACTGAACCGATGGCGCTGGGCGATAGCGATATCGCCTTCGCGCTGGAGTTGTTCGAACCGCTCGGAGACCTTACCACCCGCCGTATGTTCGGCGGGATGGCGATCTATCATCAGGGTGTGATCTTTGCCCTGTTGCGCAGCGACGCCACGCTGCTGCTCAAGGCCGAGGGCGACTTTCGCGCGCGCCTTGAAACCGAGGGATGGAACCGCTGGACCCATACCCGCAAGAACGGCGCGGAAACCAGCATGCCCTATTACGTTATCCCCGGCGAAGTGCTGGATGACCCAGAAAGCGCAAGCGACCTCGCCCAAGCCTCGCTTGAGTCGCGTTAGCCCTTGCGCAGGTGCAGGTAAGTCTCGTTGAACCGGCGCGACAGGTGATCGCCCGCCGAGATAACCTGTCCTGAACCCGGAGGCGCTACGTTCGTGTCATGGCTCGGGTTAAAGAACAGCGGGACCGAAATCCGCTCCTGCGGGCTACCGATCACCCGGTGCAACGTCGCCTTGGCCCGCCCGCCGGTCCAGAATTCCAGCATTTCGCCGAAATTGATGACAAACCGCCCCGGCTCGGCCACGACAGGTTGCCAGCGTCCGTCGGCCAGCCGCACTTCCAGCCCCGGTACCCCATCCGTCGCCAACAGCGTCAGGCAACCGTAATCCGTGTGAGGCGCGATGCCGAATTCCTTGTCCCCCGCCCAGTCGGGCCGTTCGGGGTAATAGTTTCCTCGCAACAGCGCCATGGGCGCATCGAACGCCTTATCGAAACTCGTCTCGTCCTCGCCAATCGCCACCGCCATCGCCCGCAGCAGTTCCAGCGCGACGCCATGCGCCTTGTCGTAATAGGCCTCGACCGCGGTGCGGAATCCCTCCTGTCCTTCGGGCCAGAGGTTGGGCGCATAGACCGACAGCCCGACTTCGGCCAAAGGATGGCCGCCGGGCAATTCGTGACCGCAATCAAAGACTTCCTTGAAATCCGGGTTGGCCGTCGGGTCGACCTGCTCCGATTTCGGCGCACCCCAGCCCCGGTTCGATCCGGTGCGGCTCATGTCGACGGCGGATTTCTCGGCGGCCGAACACTGGAAGAACCCGCGATAGGCTTCGATCACGCGCGACACCTCATCTGCACTCAGATCGGTGTTGTGCAGGGTCAGAAACCCGACCTCGCTCAGCGCATGGGTCAACCGGGCCATTTCGACGGGATCCCTTGCCCTCAGCAGGGCCATGTCTAGATCAGGTATCAAGGCAGCGCCTCCCTCTGGTTGGACCTGCTTGCATTTGTCCCGCCAAACCGCCGATGGTAGCAGCGAGACTTCAGGAACAGGGTAGAAAAACGATGCGACGGAAACTGGCGGCAGGCAACTGGAAGATGAACGGCACCTCGGAGTCGCTTGCGGAAATCGACACCCTGATCAAGGAACATGCCGAAGCGGGCTGCGACATGCTGATCTGCCCGCCCGCGACGCTGATCCAGCGCATGGCCGAGGCCGCAAAGGACACCAACCTCGCCATCGGCGGGCAGGATTGCCATGCCGAAACCAGCGGCGCGCATACCGGCGACATCAGCGCGGTCATGTTGCGCGATGCCGGTGCATCTCATGTCATTACCGGCCATTCCGAACGCCGCGTCGATCATGGCGAGCGTGACGAGACCGTACGCGCCAAGACCCTTGCCGCTATCGAGGCCGGTCTGACCGCCATCGTCTGCGTCGGCGAAAGCCTCAAGGAGCGCGAGGCGTCCAATACGCTCGACATCATCGCAGGCCAGCTTTCGGGCTCAATCCCGGATACGGTGACCGGACAGAACCTCGTCGTCGCCTATGAACCGATCTGGGCCATCGGCACCGGCAAGGTCCCGACGCTCGACCAGATCGGCGAGGTGCATGACTACATGCGCTCCCGGCTGGAACGCCGCTTTGGCGCCGGTGTCGCACGCTCGGTCCGCCTGCTTTATGGCGGCTCGGTGAAGGCGGGTAATGCCGCCGAGATTTTTGGCGTCTCCAACGTGGACGGCGCGCTTGTGGGCGGTGCCAGCCTCAAGGCCGCCGATTTCGGACCCATCGTGGCCGCGCTATCCGCAAGCAGCTGAAACGAAAACGGATCACCGGATTATCTCCGGTGATCCGCATTGCTTGGCCGATCAGGGCGACGGGTTTACCACCCGCTAACCCTATTTCGTGATGATCTCTGGTCCCATCAGACTTGTCGGCAGGTAGGTCGACAGCCACGGAACATAGGTGACGAGGATCAGGAACACGAAGAGCACGGCGAGGAAGGGCAGCGCCGCCCGCACCACGGCCATCATCGGCATTCCCGCCACGCCCGAGGTGACAAAGAGGTTAAGCCCCACAGGCGGCGTGATCATCCCGATTTCCATGTTCACCACCATGATGATGCCAAGGTGGATCGGGTCGATCCCCAGCTCGATGGCAATCGGGAAGACCAGCGGCGCGACGATCACGATAAGGCCCGAGGGCTCCATGAATTGACCGCCGATCAGCAGGATGATGTTCACCACGATCAGGAACATGATCGGCCCGAACCCCGCGCTCAGCATCGCCCCGGCGATCTGCTGCGGGATCTGCTCGTCGGTCAGAACATGCTTTAGGATCAGCGCGTTGGCGATGATGAACATCAGCATGATCGTCAGCTTGCCGGCATCAAGCAGCGTGTCGCGGGTGTCGCTGTGAAAGAACGCCGTGACGATGGCCCAGGGCTTGTCCAGCAGGGTCAGCGGACGCGGCGGCGCACCCGCCACGGCAGCGGCCGACAGGCTCTGTGCCTCGCGCGCCTTGAGCGGCCCCATGTCACGATAGACAAAGAGCGCCACGATGGCCGCATAAACCGAGGCGACGGCGGCGGCTTCGGTCGGCGTGAACAGCGCCGCGGTCACACCGGGGATACCGTAGATCCCGACCATGATGATCACGATCAGCATCAGCCCCCAGAAGGCGTCGCGGAAACTGGCACCGATTTCGCCCCAGCCCTGCCATTCGCCCTTGGGCATGCCACGGATGACCGCCATGATATAGATCGTCACCATCAGCATCACACCGGCCATGAGCCCCGGAATGACGCCCGCAAGGAACATCCGACCGACCGAGACATCGGTTGCCGAGGCATATACCACCATTACGATGGACGGCGGGATCAGGATGCCCAGCGTGCCCGCGTTACAGATCACACCGGCTGCGAATTCCTTGGTATAGCCCGCCTGCTTCATCGCCGCGATGACGATTGTCCCGATGGCCACCACGGTCGCCGGGGACGACCCCGACAGCGCGGCAAAGATCATGCAGGCGAAAACCCCCGAGATCGCCAGCCCGCCGCGTAGATGCCCGACGCAGGCGATGGAAAAGCGGATGATCCGTTTCGCCACGCCACCGGTCGACATGAAAGACGACGCGAGGATGAAAAAGGGGATCGCCAGCAGCGTATAGTGCCCCGCCATCGCCTGATAGAGCGACTGGGCAATCGAGGCCAGCGAGGTATCCGAGAACATCAGGAGGAACAGGATCGAGCTGAACCCGAGCGAAACCGCGATCGGCACGCCCACCAGCAACAGGCCGACGATCAGGACAAAAAGGAGAACGACTTCCATGTGAGATTACTCCTGACGGGCGGCGGCGACATCGGCGACCGCGTCTTCGGCTTCGTGGCTGACGATCAGGCTGATCCGCTCGCCCTTGATGACGGCGATAAAGGCCTGCACCACGCGCAGCAGGATCAGCGCAGTGGCAAAGGGCAGGATCGCGTAAGGCACCACACGGGGAAGCTTTTCATATTCCTCGCCATAGTTTATCGCCTCTTCGAGCCAGCGGAAGATGCCCAGCATCGGCACTTGGTCGGTCACGTAAAAGGCCCGGTCCCGCACGCCCTCGGTAAAGCCCATGGGGAACCAGCGGCCCTCGGTCGGCTGAAGCGCCGCGAATGGCGCCCAGTAATCCCATGCGCCCTTCACCAAAAGCGCTGCATAGGCCAGACAGATCAGCGCCGAAATGATGGCAAGCACCCGTTTTCCCGGGCTTTCGAACAGGTTGATCACCGCGTCGACACCCAGGTGCGAGCCGATCTTGAACCCGTAGGAGATGCCCAGCAGCACCAGCCACGCGAACAGGATCAGAACGACTTCGAGCCCCCAGATGAGCGAGGCGTTGAATACGTATCTCAGCAGGACATTGATAAAGGTAACCAGCGTCATGAGGCCAAGGATGACCGCAATGGCTGTCTCTTCGAGTGAATTTATGAAACGTCCAACCGCCGATTGCGGCCGATACGGCGCATGACCAGCCATCGCGCGTCCCCCGGATTGCAAGAGATAAATCCGGCGCGACAGAGGCGCGCCGGACAGGTGGCGCCAGCCGGGACCGGCTGGCGCTGTGGCCGATTACATCGACTCGTTGATGGATTGCGCGGCGGCGATATTGTCTTCGCCCACGTCGCCTTCGAACTTTTCCCAGACGGGCTTCATCGCGTTCACCCAGTCGGCGCGCTGCTCGGGGGTCAGCTCACGCACGACACCGCCCGCTTCGATGATCGCCGCCTTGGCTTCCTCGTTGACCTTGAAGGACTCGCCGTTGCGGGTCTCGGTCACTTCGCGCAGGATGGTCTGCATCTGGTCGCGCACATCCGCGTCCAGCGATTCCCACCAGTCGACGCTGGTCACGACGAGATAGTCGAGAACACCGTGGTTGGTTTCGGTCACACCGTCCTGAACTTCAAAGAACTTCTGGCCGTAGATGTTCGACCATGTGTTCTCCTGCCCGTCGACAACGCCGGTCTGCAGTGCGCCGTAAACCTCGGAAAATGCCATCGGCTGCGGGCTGGCATCCAGCGCTTCCATCTGAGCGACCAGCACGTCGCTCGGCTGGACGCGGAACTTGAGCCCGGCCGCATCGCCCGGTTCAAGCAGCGGTTTCTTGGCCGAGAACTGCTTCATGCCGTTGTGCCAGAATTCCAGTCCCAGAAGGCCACGGCGCGCCATGGATTCCTTCATCGCCTGACCGGTTTCGGAGGCCTGGAAGGCATCGACCGCTTCAATGTTCTTGAACATGAAAGGCAGGTCGAAAATGCGGAACTGCTTTGTGAAGGTTTCGAATTTCGAAAGACTGGGCGCGGCCATCTGTACGTCGCCCTGAAGCATCGCTTCAAGAACCTGGTCATCGTTGTAGAGTGTCGAGTTCGGGTAGACCTCGACACAGGCTTTGCCGTTCATCTCTTCGTTCACGCGTTCCTGGAACAGCGAAGCCGCGATCCCCTTGGGGTGACGGTCGGTGTTGGTGACATGCGCGAACTTGACGACGATCTCGCCGTCATCACATTGCGCGAAACCGGCGGTTGCCGAAACGCTCAGCGTCAGGGCCGCCACAGCAGCGGTTGCAAACTTCATTGGATACTCCTCCCGAGCTATGTCTTCCGGATTGCTCCGGTGGCATCGTGATTCGATGCGCTGAGGTCAGTGAACAGAATCAGCATCAACCGCTCAAGAACACAGCGCGGCGATGGCGCGGAGGAAAAAATTTTTAATTTTTTCATCGTGTTACGGAACGCTTGGCACGAAAATCGCCTATTGCTTCACGCCCCGAGTGCGAAAATCCACACAAGCCCGGCGGCACACTGTGCGGAATTCCGCACATTTCACCCCCCCCTATCGGCGGAAGTCTTCCGGGCGAATCCCGTATTTCGTCAATTTGTCGTAAAAGGTCTTTCGCGGCAGTTTCAGCGCCTTAGCTGCTTCCGAGGCATGGCCGTTCTGCCGCCCGAGCGCCGCGACTAGCAGGGCGCGCTCGACCCGCGCCATCTGCTCGACAAGGCCAAGGCCGGCGGCCTCGCTAACCTCCTCGGGCATGCCCAGCACGAAGCGCATCGCGGCGCTCATCAGGGAACGCGCATTGCCCGGCCAGTCCTGCGCCATGAGCGAGGCGAGGTGTTCAGGCGATATCTCGGGCGGGCGGACCCCGGATTGCTCGGCCGCCTGCGCCACGTAGCGGCGGAACAGCACCGGGATGTCGTCGGGCCGCTCGGCAAGCGACGGGATACGCACCCGGCTCACGTCCAAACGGTAGAACAGGTCAGTGTTCAGCGTCGTCTCATCCGGCTCGACAGTGCTGCCCGCCATGACGCGGGTGGCGTGGCGTTGCTCCAATGCTTCGATCAGCGCGATCTGCGTGTCCGCCGGGAGGCGTGTGATCTCGTCCAGAAACAGCGCCCCGCCCCGGCTTGCCTCGAGCGCCTCGTGCAGCCCGGAGCGGTCCAGCCCGTCGGCGGCGCGTTTCTCGAAAGGCGCCTGAGCCCGTGGCGAGCACATATGGATCACTTCGGCGATCTTCGAGATGCCGCTGCCCGGAGGGCCGCTGACCAGCACCTCGCTGTCGGTCTGTGCCACGCGACGCACCCGCGCCCGCAGCCCTTCGGCCAGCGCCGAGACTCCGAATATCAGCCGCGCCGCAGGGTCGCCCGCCTCGCTCATCGCCTGTTCGGCCCGCGCCTCGAGCACTTTGCGTCGCACTGCCAGCGCCCGGTTCATCACCTCGACCAGATCGGCGGGCGCGCAGGGCTTTTCAAGGAAATCAAAGGCCCCCTGCTCCATCGCGGCGACCGCCATCGGGATATCCGCCTCGCCGGTCAAAAGCACCACGGGCAGGTCCTCATCCACCGCGCGGGCATGGCCCAAAAGGTGAAACCCGTCGCGCCCGGGCATGCGGATATCCGAAAGGATCACGCCCGGAAAATCGCGGGTGATGTGATCCTTGGCCGCGACGAATGACCCGGCGACGATGGGTGTCAGGGTGGCGAGATCCAGCGTCTGCGCCAGCGCCTCGCGCACGGCGCTGTCGTCTTCGACCAGAAGCACCATATCGCTCATGCGGCCTGTTCCTCTTGCCAGGGTTCAAGATGCACGGTGAATTCCGCGCCGCCAGCCTCGCTGTTGCGGCCACGGATATCGCCGCCGAAACTCTGCACGAGACCGTATGAGATCGAAAGCCCCAGACCCATGCCCTCGGAAAGACCCACGGCTTTCGTCGTGTAAAACGGGTCGAATATCTTTTCCGGATCGTCGATTCCGGGGCCGGTGTCGCGCAGCAGCACGGTCAACGGCGGCCCCTGATCTATCGCGACAGTGAGGCTCTTCTCGCTCTGGTTCTGCATCGCGTCGATTGCGTTGGTCACGAGGTTGAGGAACACCTGCCCCAGACGCACCTCGCCGCCCCGCGCCCAGACCGGGCCCGAGGGACGGTCGTAGTGTAGTGTGACGGCTTCCTGTTCCAGCCGCGCCGAGACCATTTCCAGCACGCTGTCGAAAGCCGCCACCACGTCGACCCGGCGCGGTGTTTCGCTTTCCTGCCGCGAGAAGGTGCGCAGGTTCTGGATGATCCGGCCCATGCGCCGCGCCAGTTCGGAGATCCGGCCAAGGTTCGCGGCGGCCACGTCACCACGGCCACGCTCAAGATATTGCGCCCCGTTCTCGGCAAAGGAACGGATTGCCATGAGCGGTTGGTTCAGCTCATGGCTGATGCCCGCGCTCATCTGGCCCAGTGCCGAGAGTTTGCCCGCCTGCACGAGATCCGCCTGCGCGCGGGTCAGCGCGGCCTCGGCCTCTTGCCGCTCGGCGATTTCGCGGCGCAACCGGGTGTTGGTGGTCGATAGCGCGCGGGTGCGTTGCGCCACGCGGGCCTCGAGCACGGCATTGGCCTCGGCCAATGTGCGCCGCCGGATCGTTGCCACGAAAAGCGTCGCGCCAAAGGCAAGGCAGATTGCCGCCACCGCCGCGGCCTGCAACCCTGCCAGCCGCCGCGCCGGGGCGATATCGACAAGCACCTCGCCGGTCAGACCCACCGTGGGCATGGACTGCGCCAGATGCAGCGCCCGTGCAGGCAAATACGGGCCCCAGCCCATCTCCCATATCTCGTGGCCCGAAAACGTCCATGTCCGAAACGCGCCCGCCGTACCATCGGGTGCCACAAGTCCGATGCCCCCTTCGGGACGGTCCCATCCAAGTAGTTCCGAGCGGTTGGTGACAAAAACATCGCCGCTGACATCGGTGAAAAGGACCGCCGGGTTGTCGCCGCGCCATGCCTGTTCGATCAGCTCGATATCGGCCACGAAAACCAATGCCCCGCGCACCGCGCCTCCCGGTGCGAAAATGGGCGCGGCAAAGAAATAGGCACGCTCTCCCCCCGCCTGCCCATGCCCGCGCCCAAGGGCACCCTGCGTCGCTCGCCGGAAGTAGGGCGTGCCGCTGATGTCATCGGGACTGTCCACTTCAGCGCTGGCAATGACCCGGCCATCGCGATCCGCATAGATGATATCCATCGCGCCGGTCTTGTCGGCGACCTCGCGCAAAAGCCCGTTGGCGGCCCCCACCCGTTCCGGCAGATCAAGCCGCTCAAGCTCTGGATGGTCGGCCATCAGCACGGCAAGTTCCTGATATGTCTGCAATTGCGTCGCCAGACGATCACTCGCCAGCGCCAGATCGGATTCCGCGCGTCGGGCAAGCTGGTCGAGTGCCTGATCGTAGCCATAGCGCCAGACCACACCGGTCAGCGCGGCGACGGCCAGCAGGAAGACCGGCACGAATAGGTTGAAAGGTTTCATCCAGCTTTTCATCTGGCACAGACTATCAGGCGCGGGCTTGCATTGACCAGTGGCGCCTGACAAAGCTCTGCCGCATGAAGCAGTTGCGCCAATCCCTGGGTGATCCCGCGTTCGTCCAGAATCCCTATCCGTTCTATGCCACGGCGCGCACGGACGGGCATCTCCACCGCTGGTCCGATTACGGGATGGTCGCCGCCTTCTCACACGAAGCGGTCAGTTCACTGCTGCGCGACAAGCGGATGGGTCGCGAGGTGCCGACCGAAATGGCGCAGCCGCCGCGCCCCGAGCTGGCCGCTTTTGACGCGATCGAGGCGCATTCCATGCTGGAGATTGAACCGCCGCGCCACACAAGGCTGCGCGGGCTGGTGCTGCGCGCCTTTACCTCGCGGGCCATTGCCGCGCTGGCCGGGGATATCGAAGCTCTCTGTCATGAGCTGATCGATGGTTTCCCGGCGGAGCCTTTCGATCTGCTCCCCACCTATTGCACCGAGATCCCGCTGCGCACCATCGCGCGGCTGCTTGGTGTGCCCGGGGATATGTGCCCCAACCTGCTCGCGTGGTCGCATGCGATGGTCGCGATGTATCAGGCCGAAACGCCCCCCGGCACCGCCGAGGCGGCCAACCGCGCGAGCGCGGAGTTCACCGCCTATCTCACCGATTTCATTGAACACCGCCGTCAAACAATGCAGGAGTCGCCGCCCGATGACCTGATCACCCGGTTGATCGCGGTGCAGCAATCCGATGGCGACCGGCTGCGCATGGAGGAGTTGATCGCGACCTGCGTTCTCTTGCTGAACGCCGGGCACGAGGCGACGGTGCACAGCCTTGGAAACGGCATCAAGGCGCTGGTGGAGCATGGGTTTGGAGTGGATTGCCTGACCGATGAAACCGTGGCGGGCACGGTCGAAGAGATCCTGCGCTATGACCCGCCGCTGCATATGTTCCAGCGCTATGCCTACGAGGATTTCGAGGCTTTCGGACATGCTTTCAAACGTGGCGATCAGGTCGCGCTTTTGCTGGGGGCAGCCAATCGTGACCCGGCTGTCTGGCCCGATCCGGACCGGTTCGATCCGGCGCGCAAACCGCTCACCCATTCCGCCTTCGGGGGCGGTGCGCATTTCTGCGTCGGTGCGCCGCTGGCACGGCTGGAAATGCAGATTGCCTTGCAGGCGCTTTTCCGGCGCTGCCCGGATTTGTCGCTGGCGCAGCCACCGATCTACGCCGACAGCTACCATTTCCACGGGTTGTCGGCGCTGATGGTGATGACCTGATCAGGCGAAACGCCCGCTGCGCTGAAGCACTTCGATCTGATAGCCATCGGGGTCGGCCACAAAGAAGAACCGCGCGATCAGCACACCGTCGCGCTCGAATTCGACGATCTTGCGCGGGGCGTAACCCGCCGCCTCGAACCTTGCGTGTTCGGCGTCCAGATCATCGACGCTGAATGCCATGTGGCCATATCCGTCACCAAGGTCGTAAGGCTCGGTACGGGATTTGTTGATGGTCAGCTCAAGCTCGTGCCCCGCCTCTTCGTTCCAGAGATAGACCAGCGTGAAATCGTCGAAATCCAGACGATCGCTCTGCGTCAACCCGAAAGCATCGCGGTAAAAGGCGACCGAGCGATCTTCGTCCAAGACGCGGATCATCGTGTGAATGGCTTTGGCCATGGGCGGTCCTTTCCTTAAGGTCTGGCCCCGCTATAGGCCTCTCGCTCGCGGCTTTCCACCCCGCGCAGTTACGTTTAATTCAAGTCGAAATCTGATCGATCGGCAGCATCGTGGTGGATTTGATTTCCTCCATCGACAGGAGGGCCGTGACGTTATGCACCCGCACCTCCGAGATCAGCGTCTGATAGAACTGGTCATAGGCGCGGGCGTTCTTGACGCGCACCTTCAGGATATAGTCGATGTCGCCCGCCAGCCGGTGGGCCTCTTGTACCTCGGGGCGGTCGCGCAGCGCCTTGAGGAAGGTCGCCTGCCATTCCGCCTCATGCTCGGAGGTGCGGATGAGCACGAAAAAGCAGGCCTCGAAACCCAGCGCCTCGGCATCTAGAACCACGGTCTGCTGCCCCATGATCCCAGCCTCGCGCAGCTTGCGGATTCGATTCCAGACCGGGGTCTTGGAAGATCCGACAGCCTTAGCGATATCGTCCAGCGACTGGCTGGCGTCGCGCTGCACTTCGGCCAGAATTTTCCGATCCACGTCGTCGATGCGAACTGACATTCCTGTTTCTTTCCTTGTTTGGGTCGATTGTCCCGACTTGGCGTCTGATTGGAACGAATGTCCTTATTTGACAACCCCCATAGCGATTTGAAGGGAATATTTCCTATATTGCAGGTCAAGTCAAACAAACGGGCGGAGCCTGCGCGATGCAACATTTCCCGATCTTCCTCGCTGTCCAGGGCCAGCGCATCACCCTTTCGGGCGGTGGTGAGGCCGCGCTTGCCAAGCTGCGCCTGCTGATGAAGACAGAGGCACGGATCGACGTCTATGCCGCCGCTCCTGCCCCGGAGATCGAGACATGGGCAAGCGAGGGCAAGCTGACGCTGACCCGCCGCGCGCTTGCCGAGGGCGATGTGGACGGCTCGGCGCTGTTCTATGCCGCTGACGAGGATGAGGTCGAAGACGCCCGCACCGCAGGGCTTGCCCGCGCTGCCGGTGTGCTGGTCAACGTGGTCGACAACCTGCACGACAGTCAGTTCATTACGCCCGCCATCGTCGATCGTGACCCTGTCACAGTCGCCATCGGCACCGAGGGCGCGGCCCCCGTGCTGGCCCGTGCGATCAAGGCCGATCTCGAGGCGCGTCTGCCGGTGACGCTTGGTTCGCTGGCGTGGATCGGCAAGGGCTTTCGCAAACTGGCCGAGGCGCTGCCCTTTGGCCGTGCCCGCCGCGATTTCTGGGCCGATTACTATTTCAATGCCGGCCCCCGCGCGATGGATGAGGGCGGCGAAACCGCCGTTCGCCCGGCGCTTCAATCGCTGCTGAACGATCACCTGACGCGTCCGCAGCGCGACGGCCACGTCGTCTTTGTCGGCGCCGGTCCGGGCGATCCGGAACTGCTGACGCTCAAGGCGCGCCGTGCGCTGGACGAGGCCGACGTGGTGATCTACGACCGCCTGATCTCCAAGGAAATCCTTGAACTAGCCCGCCGCGAGGCGCTGATGCTCGATGTCGGCAAGGAAGGCTTTGGCCCCTCGACCCCGCAGGAGGTCATCAACGACCTCTTGGTGGAACACGCCCGCAAAGGGGCGCAGGTGGTGCGCCTGAAATCCGGCGACAGCACTGTGTTCGGACGGCTGGATGAGGAAATTGATGCCTGCGACGCGGCGGGTGTCACTTGGCATATCGTGCCGGGCATCACCGCTGCTTCGGCTGCCGTGGCCGGGATTGGTCAGAGCCTGACGAAAAGGGGCCGCAACGCATCTGTCCGCTTCCTGACCGGTCATGACATGAAAGGTTTCGCCGATCACGACTGGGCCACGCTGGCGCGCCCGGGCGAGGTTGTCGCAATCTACATGGGCAAGAAATCCGCCCGTTTCATCCAGGGCCGCCTGATCATGCACGGGGCCGACCGCGCCACGCCGATCACGGTGATAGAAAACGCCTCGCGCCCCGATCAGCGCATTCTTTCGACGACGCTCGACACCCTGCCAACCGATCTGGCCGAGGCCGAAATGACCGGCCCTGCCCTCACCTTCTATGGCCTCGCCCCGCGCGCGGCTGCCCTTGCCCTGCCCGAGATGCAAAAGGAACTCGCCTGATGGCCCGCCCCTTTACCCCCAAAGTCGTCACCGCAAATGCCCTGCTTGAAGGCGATGTGATCTATCAGACTGCCGATGACCGCTGGTCGCGTGCACTCTCCGAGGCCGAAGTGCTGCGCGACGAGGCACTGGCCAAGCAACGGCTTGATTTTGCCGCGCAACAGGCGGGCGAAGTGGTCGGTGCCTATCTGGCCGAGGTCAAGATCGGTGCGAACGGTCCCGAGCCCACCCATTTCCGCGAGGAATTCCGCCTGACCGGCCCGTCGAATTATTTCCACGGCAAGCAAGCCGAAACCGCCTCCTGATCCGAACAAGACCCATCCGACGCCCCGCGCGGGGCTGGCGAAAGGAACGACCATGTATCAATACACCGATTTCGACCGTGATTTCCTTGCGGAACGCAACGCCCAATTCCGCGCGCAGGTCGAGCGCCGCATCGACGGCTCGCTGACCGAGGACGAATTCAAGCCGCTGCGGCTGATGAACGGCGTCTACCTGCAATTGCACGCCTATATGCTGCGCGTGGCGATCCCCTATGGCACGCTGAACTCGGCGCAGATGCGCCAGCTCGCCCTGCTGGCGGAGAAATGGGACAAGGGTTATGGCCATTTCACCACCCGCCAGAACATCCAGTATAACTGGCCGCAGCTGCGCGACATTCCAGATATGCTCGACGCGCTCGCCGAGGTTGGCCTGCACGCGATCCAGACCAGCGGCAACACGATCCGCAACGTGACGGCGGACCATTTCGCCGGGGCCGTGGGCGATGAAATTGCCGATCCGCGCCCTGTCGCCGAACTGATCCGGCAATGGTCGACCGATCACCCGGAATTCCAGTTCCTTGGCCGCAAGTTCAAGATCGCCGTGACCGGGGCCGAGCATGACCGCGCCGTGACCCGCGCCCACGACATCGGGCTGCGCATGGTGCGCCGCAACGGTCAGCCGGGCTATGAAGTCATCGTCGGTGGCGGTCTGGGCCGGACGCCGATGATCGGCAAGGTGATCCGCGAATTCCTCTCGCAAGAGGATCTGCTGCCCTACCTGGAATCCGTGCTGGCGGTTTATAACCAGCTTGGCCGCCGCGATAACAAGTACAAGGCGCGCATCAAGATCACCGTGCATGAAAACGGGATCGAGAAGATCCGCGAGTTGGTCGAGGCCGAATTCCCCGCCCGTCGCGCGCGCTTCAGCGGTATCGATCAGGTGCTGCTTGCCAAGTTCGAGGCGGCCTTTGCCAACCCGGATTTCCGCACCGCCTCGACCGATGTCTACGACGTCGCGCACGGTTCCGACCCCGTGTTTCGTGCCTGGGCCGATACCAACCTCTTCGCGCATAAGGCGCCGGGCTATGCGATTGTTTCGATCAGCCTCAAGGCGCATGGCAAGACGCCCGGCGACGCCACGGCCGAGCAGATGCGGGTGATGGCCGATCTGTGCGAGCAATACGGCCATAACGAGTTGCGTATCAGCCACGAGCAGAACGTGATCCTGCCGCATGTCCACAAATCGGATCTGCCCGCTCTGCACGCGACGCTGAAAAAGCACGGGCTGGCGACTGCGAATATCGGTCTGATCTCCGATATCATCGCCTGCCCCGGCATGGACTACTGCGCGCTGGCCACCGCCCGGTCGATCCCGATCGCGCAGGAAATCGCAACCCGTTTCGACGAGTTGAAGCTGGAGCACGATGTCGGTCCGCTCAAGATCAAGATCTCGGGCTGCATCAATGCCTGCGGTCACCACCATGTGGGCCATATCGGCATTCTCGGTCTCGACCGTGCGGGCGTGGAAAACTACCAGATCACGCTGGGCGGTGACGGCACCGAGGACGCGACCATCGGCGAACGCGCCGGTCCGGGTTTCTCGGCCGACGAGATCGTGCCTGCCATCGAACGGCTGGTGCTTGGCTATCTCGACCTGCGCGACAGCCGCGAGGAAACCTTCCTCGATGCCTACCGCCGGTTGGGGGCCGCGCCCTTCAAGGCCGCGCTCTACCCCGAGGCCCGGGCCGATGCCGCTTGATCGTCCGATGATACCCCCCTTGGACAAGACGTCCGACGCACCGGTCGATCCCGTATTGGCCGAGCGCGTCGCGGCGCTGAACGCCCGGTTCCGCCATCACAGCGCGACCGAGGTGATGAAGGGTGCCCTGCGCGATGCGGGCTATATCGCGCTGGTGTCGAGTTTTGGCGCGGAATCCGTCGTGCTGTTGCACATGGCCGCCGTGATCGACCGTAAGGTGCCGGTGCTGTTCATCGACACCGAGATGCTGTTTACCGAAACGCTGGTCTACCAGTCCGAGGTGAGCGAGCGTCTGGGGCTGAAAAACGTGCGCATCATCCGTGCGGCGGATATTGCAAAGCATGACCCGGACAACACGTTGCACCAGCGCGACACCGATGCCTGCTGCGCCCTGCGGAAAACCGTGCCGCTGAACAACGCGCTCGCGGAATTCGACGGCTGGATCACCGGGCGCAAACGGTTTCAGTCCGGCACCCGCGCCGCGCTCGATTTCTTCGAGGTCGAGGCGGGAACGGGCCGGATCAAGGTCAACCCGCTGGCGCACTGGGCGCCCGAGGACGTGCGCAACTACATGGAAGAAAACCGCCTGCCGCGTCACCCGCTGGTGGCCAAGGGCTATCCCTCGATCGGCTGCGCGCCCTGCACCTCGCCGGTGAAGCCCGGGGAAGACCCGCGTGCCGGGCGCTGGCGCGATCAGGACAAGGAAGAATGCGGCATCCATTTTGTGAATGGCAAGATGGTGCGAACAGGAGCGACATCATGAGCTTTATCGTAAAAGACACCGGTTTCACGTCCGACGACTGGAAGGGCGGCTTTGCCACCGCCGAGGAACGCCCGAACGAGGCGCGCGGTCTAGATCTGCCCTCGGATGCGGATGTGACCGAGCTTGGCCCCCTGCTGGATCAGGTTGAAATGATCCGCGTGGATTTCCCGAGCTTTGCCGACGGGCGCGGGTTCACCATTGCGCGACGGCTGCGGCTGATGGGCTTTACCGGGCGGCTGCGGGCCAAAGGTCATGTGATTGCCGATCAATATGCGATGGCGCGCCGGTCCGGTTTCGACGAGGTCGAGATCGACGATGCGCTGGCTGCCCGCCAACCGGAAGATCAGTGGCTGGCCCGCGCAAATTGGAAGCAACATGACTATCAGGCAAGGCTGCGCGGCTAAACGCCCCTTTCCTTCCCCCCTTTCAACGCTTACTGGAAAAAGGAGCCGGTCCCCGGGGCCGGTATTCGCCTATGACCGAAATGAGACCTGTGACCGATACCGTGACCGAAGCCACTCCCGTCAAGACGCCCACCCTTCCCGACGCCCAGACCGTGACTTCGGTCAAGCACTGGACCGACCGGCTCTTTTCGTTCCGCGTGACGCGCCCGGCTTCGTTGCGCTTTCGCTCGGGCGAATTCGTGATGATCGGGTTGATGGGCGATCCGGATCCCAAGTCCGGCAAGCAGAAGCCACTGCTGCGCGCCTATTCCATCGCCTCGCCCGCTTGGGACGACGAGCTGGAATTCTATTCGATCAAGGTACAGGACGGCCCGCTGACCTCCAAGCTTCAGCACATCCAGCCCGGCGACCAGATCATCCTGCGGCCGAAACCCGTGGGCACGCTGGTGCATGACGCGCTGCTGCCCGGCAAACGTCTGTGGTTCTTTGCCACCGGCACCGGTTTTGCGCCCTTCGCCTCACTCCTGCGCGAGCCTGAAACCTATGAGAAATACGACCAGATCATCATGACCCACACCTGCCGCGACGTGGCAGAGCTCGACTATGGCCGTGAACTTGTCGAAAGCCTCAAGGACGATCCGCTGATCGGCGAGCTGGTCGGCGACAAGGTCAAGTACTACCCGACCACCACCCGCGAGCAGAGCCCCAAGATGGGCCGCATCACCAACCTGCTGCGCGATGGCACCGTGTTCACCGATCTGGGAATCGAACCGATCAACCCCGAAACCGACCGGGGCATGGTCTGTGGCAGTCTCGATTTCAACAAGGATATGAAGGACGTGCTCGAAGGTTTTGGCCTGCGTGAAGGCGCCAATTCCGATCCCAAGGAATACGTGGTCGAAAAGGCCTTTGTCGGGTAATTCCTGCGCTCATTTGTGAACGGCAAAAGGCGACCCCAGGGTCGCCTTTTTCGAGTGCAATTCGGCCAGTTAAAGCCGCTCAGGCGGGTTATTCCCGGTATCCCGGCGCCAGCGTTCCGATGAAAACCAGCGTAAAGAAGAACAAGGTTGGAAGCGAGGTTTCACGGAACAGCGGCAGAGTGTCAAAAGCACGCGCATCCGCGAGCAGCAGAAAGAAGAGGCCCCCTGAAACGATCACGCCCAGGATCGCGGCGACAAAGCTGAAATCCGATCCGCTCTGCCATGTCGCCAGCCGAAAACACAGCAGCAGAAAGCCAAGCGAGGTGCCTACAGCCATCCGGTCATCAAGACCGACATTCACGCCGAACAACTCTTCGAGCTTCACGCCATACAATAAGGTGCCCAGAAGGATATTCATCCCGACAATGGCCGCCACCGCGCCCAGCAGGAACATGCCCAGCACCCGCCGGTACGCGGCTTTTCCCGAAAGCATGTACGCCGCACCGCAGGCGATAATAAAACAGACACTCGTACTTGGGACCATCGCATGCGCATCCGAGCGCAACCGCACCAGCCAGTCGATATCCATTCCCCATCCGATCAAAAGAACGAGGACGGCCAGCGCTCCTACCAGGCTTAAAGCCTTTTCTGAAATCTCGCGGAATAGATTTATCCCTAGCATCAGCGCCTCCCGAACTCTTGAACATGAAAACGCCGAATCTTTCCCGGAACCCCGCGCGTTAAGCAATTTACCCGCAAATGCACCAATCTCAAAAAAAATTGGAACCATAAGGTTAAAAAGAGCGTTAGATGAAGCATCTGGGCATATTCAGCCAACAGCTGGATCATTGTCTGCAAGTTTCGAGCCCCAGCAGGCTTTTCACCGGATTTGCGACTTGAACCGGAACACGCCTAAGATTAGGTTTGCACTTCATTAATTACAACGATCAAAGGACCGATTCCATAGCCCGCAGACCTCATAACGCGCCCCCGACCAGAGAAACCGGCCCGCGCGTCAACGAAAAGATCCGTGCAAACGAAATCCGCCTGATCGGCGCTGATGGCGACAACGTAGGCGTCGTGACCCCCGAACGTGCGATGCAGATGGCCGAAGAAGCCGGCCTCGACCTTGTCGAGATCTCGCCGAACGCGACCCCGCCCGTCTGCAAGATCATGGATTTCGGCAAGTTCAAGTACGAGACCCAGAAACGCGAGGCCGAGGCCCGCAAGAAGCAGAAGATCATCGAGGTCAAAGAGGTCAAGTTCCGTCCCAACACCGATACGCATGACTACGAAGTTAAAATGCGCAACGTGTTCAAGTTTCTGGAAAACGGTGACAAGGTAAAGATCACCCTGCGTTTCCGGGGCCGCGAAATGGCGCACCAGAACCTTGGCCGCGAGCTGCTGGAACGCGTCGCCGAAGACACCAAGGAAATCGGCAAGGTGGAAAACTTCCCAAAGATGGAAGGCCGCCAGATGATCATGCTGATCGGCCCGATGCCCAATAAGGGCTGAACCGGATACCCGTTCAAAGAAAAAGCCCCGTTTTCACGGGGCTTTTTTTTATTGTCTCGGGAAACCGGGGCCCTGTGCCCCGCCCCCTCAGGCCGCAGCCGTCACCGCGCGCTTGGTCATCACACCGATCAGATGGGCCCGGTATTCGGACGATCCGTGAATGTCCGAAATCATCCCCTCTGCCGACGCGCTCAAGCCCTCCAGCGCCGATGCCGAGAAATCGCCCGACAGCGCCTCTTCCGCCTCCGTCCAGCGAAAGACGCCTTCATTCGAGGCCCCGGTCACAGCGACCCGCACGCCACCGGCGTATTTCGCGACAAACACCCCGACCAGCGGGAAACGCGACGCGGGCTGCTCGAACTTCTGATAATTTGATTTCTCCGGGATCGGGAGCTTCACCGCCGTGATGATCTCGCCCTCTTCCAGCGCCGTGGTGAACATGCCCTGGAAATAGTCATCCGCCGCGATCTCGCGCCGGTCGGTCACCACCGTCCCGCCAGACGCCAGCAATGCTGCCGGGTAACAGGCCGAAGGGTCATTATTGGCAAGGCTTCCGCCCATGGTGCCGCGATTGCGCACCGCCGGGTCACCGATCTTCGACGCAAGCCCGGCCAAGCCCGGGTAATCCGCCGATGCCTCGCGGGCCACCGTCCCATGGGTGGTGCCGCCGCCGATGACCAGCTGATCGCCATCCTTCTTCACGCCCTTGATTTCGTCGATCGCCGTCAGGCTCACCAGCTTCGACGGCATCGCAAGGCGCTGCTTCATCGTCGGCAGCAGTGTCTGACCGCCGCCCAGCGCCTGCGCATCCTCTTCGGACAGCGCCTTGACCGCATCCGCGACCGTCGTGGGCTGCTCAAACTCGAAATTATACATCCGTTCGCTCCTTGAAAAACCGGGATCTTTCCCGTTTTCCTCTTGCTCCAAATACTCCGGGGGTCCGGGGGCTGGCCCCCGGCTCCGCCGCTTTCCCTCAGCTCGACGCCCCGCCGAGCGAACGCCCCTCTGCCGTTCCGTGCCCCGTCGCGGTCGCGCCGTTCATCGCGGCCCAGACCCGGGCGGGCGACATGGGCATGTCGATATGAGGCACATCCTTACCGCCCGAGTTCAGCGCGTCAATCACCGCGTTGACGACTGACGGGGGTGACCCGATGGCCCCGGCCTCGCCACAGCCCTTCACCCCCAGCGGGTTATGGGTACAGGGCGTGGCGCAGGAATGATCCACCTCGAAATTCGGCAGGTCCGCCGCACGCGGCATGGCGTAATCCATATAGCTTGCCGAGAGCAGCTGCCCATTCTCGTCATAGACACAGTTCTCAAGCAGCGCCTGCCCGATTCCCTGCGCGAGACCACCATGGACCTGCCCCTCCACGATCATCGGGTTGACCACATTTCCGAAATCATCCGCCGCCATCATCCGCTGGATGGTCACCTTGCCGGTCTCCGGGTCGACCTCGACCTCGCAGGCATAGGCGCCCGAGGGGTAGGTAAAGTTGCTCGGATCGTAAAAGGCGGTTTCCTCCAGTCCCGGCTCGAGATCTTCGAGCGGGTAGTTATGCGGCACGTAAGCTGCCAGGCAGACATCTCCCCAGGCCACGGATTTATCCGTGCCCGCCACGCTGAACGCCCCGTCTTTCAGTTCGATATCCGCGTCCGAGGCTTCCATCAGGTGGGCCGCGATCTTCTTGGCCTTGTTGATGACCTTCTCGGCGGCGCGCACCATGGCAGAGCCGCCAACAGCCAGCGAGCGCGAGCCATAGG
>JAAEZD010000030.1:0-38614 GCA_018223035.1 Paracoccaceae bacterium | reverse complement strand
CAAATCAATGCCCAGAACCTTGATGTCCATCAGATGCTCCTCTCTCCACCTATGCTCGCCACGGTAGCAGCGGTTTGGTGGGAAGGCAGTTCATCCCATTAGCTCACTCCCCAGTGCAGCAGCCAGTGGGGCGGTTCTTCTGGTAGACCCGGTTTGGACGCTTCGAGTGCCGCTTTCATGACGACGGTGTTCGGAGGCTGTCAATGTGCCTGTGCTTCACATGGTTGCATCGACGGTCGCGCTGCCGATGGTCATGAAACTCCCGGGGAACCGGAGCGACCACGCGACGGTAACAGCCGAGTTGTCCGAAATCGAGTTAAACCAAATAGAAGATCGCTACCGGCAACGTGGAGAGAAGGCCCAGTGAGATAATCGCCAGCACGCCGTCGCGGGTAAGAAGGCTCGCGGCGAAGAGTGCAATCACAGCCGAAGCGATGGAGCCGGAAGTGGGCACGATCTCCATGAACGGCATGAACAATGTGAGCGCCATCACGAGGGTCAGCGGAAGCCACATCCACGGACGGTGAAACAGCCAGGTAAGTCGCGGTTTCAGGAAGCGCTCGACAAAACGGACGGGCGGTCGCAGCCAGCGGATACCCTTGCAGAGCTTCTCTGTCGACAACCTCCGGCGGGTGACGAACCCCGGCAGCCAGAGGCTCTTCCGCCCCACCATCATCTGCGCAACGAGGATGAAGACCAGCACAGCCACCGCGGCGGTGATCCCGGGAATCGCGCTGGCCGGCGAGGTGGAGACAAGCGAAAAGGCCAGCATTAGCCCGGCGAAGGAAGAGTGACCAAGCGTATTGACCACATCCTCGACCGAAATCTCTTCACCCGAAATGGAGCGCTCGAGTTCGTCGAGAATACCGCTCAGTGCATGGGTCGTGTCATGGTTCATGCCGATCCCTTTGTCATCTGAGCGTAAACAGCAGAGCGATGCCCACGAGGTAAACCGCAGCGACCGCGATCGAGTCGTAGCCCACCCCCGCCACAGCCGGGTCGCGCCGCTCCAGAAGCCCCACTACGTAGATCGCGGTAACGAGGATGCCGAGGACGGCAGCGAGGATCGAGAATCTGCCCATTTCGCCCAGCACGGCCGGGCCAGCATAGGCGAGATCGACGACCAGGATTAAAGCGATGTCGAAGAGGTTGGTGCCCAGGATGTCCGATACGGCCATGACATAGCGCTTGAGCCGCATGGCTGCGACCACGGTGGAAACCTCGGGCAGCGAGGTGGCGATGGCCACGAAGACCGCGCCGAAGAAGCTTTGTCCCAGCCCGGTGCGTTCCGCCAGCGTCTCGGCGGTGGCCGACAGCACCCAGCCGGCCGCGAATATCGCCGCCGCCGCCCCGACGGTGCGCATGATCAGGCCGCGCGCGCCGTATTTCGGCGTCTCCACATTGGGCAACTCTTCCGACGGCGGCTCGCCCACCACCTCCCAGTCGAGGCTGCTTTCGGCTTTCGACAGCAGCCGCAGCGCTACGAGGAAGGCGGCGAAGATCCCCCAGCTCCAGAGCCCCGCACCCAGCACCGCCCGGTCGCCCACGGCGATCGCCGCCACGACCAGCGCCATCACCACCACGCCCATGGTGCCCTGAAGCAGCACGACCGGGTCGGGCACCGCTCGGGTAAGCGCGCCAGGGCGGAAGATGGCGTCCGCCAGCGCCAGGATCGCCACCTGCATGGTGAAGCCGCCCAGCAGGTTGTTGACGGCCAGCGGCCCGTTGCCCGCAAAGGCCGCGCTGCCCGCAACGGCGATCTCGGGCAGCGACGTGACGCCGCCGAGAAGAAGAACGCCAAGTGTCGCCTGACCGATCCCGGTCCTGCGGGCTATGGCATCGGCCAGCCGGGACAATCGCGTGCCCGAGAGCCAGACGACCACCGCCGCCCCCAGAAAGAGCGCCGCACTGGCTGCAAGCGGCAGGTTTCCAAGCCATCCGCTCATACCACCACGCGCGACCAACCGCCGTAGCTGTGGCGCACAGGGCCGCGCGGCAAGCTGACCACCATCAGCGCCAGCCCGGCGGCGCTGTCCGCGCCGCTCTGGACCCAGCTGGCCTCCATCACCAGCGCGCAGATCACCAGCGCCGCGCCGAGGCAGACGTTGAGAAATCGCGCGGCGCGGATGCTTTCGGCCATGGCGCTGACAGCGATTGTCACGGCCAGCGCGCCGATCAAATGGTCGGTGTTTGCCAAGGTGCCCTCGGTGCCCAGGGTCAGCCGGGTGAACATCAGCCAGACGCCGATTGCCGCGCTGGCCGTCAGGCCCCAGGTCACGCTCACGCCGCCGCCCAGCATGTCGCGCACCACCGCTCCGGCGGGCTGCTCGAAGCTTTCGTCGCGGCGCTCGTCCGGGCCGTCATCGGTGTCGCCGGTCAGGAAGACCCGCAGGATTGGCGCGCCCGCCCGCTTGCGTCGACGCAGGAACTGGCAGGTGGCGATCAGCTCGTCCACGGCATAGGGGATCTGAATCAGCATGGCGGCGGCGGTGATCAGGCACAGCGTGCACCATGTGCCCAGCAGGATCGGCTGGATGATGATGAATGTGATCGAGACCACACCCAGAGGCACGATCATGATGCCGAAGATCAGCACCAGCCAGGGCATCGTCCGCCAGCGCCGGGCCGAGCCGATGAAGCCGATGAGGATCTCCAGCAGGTAGGTCAGCGCGCCAAGGCCTGCATCCGGCACCGGCCAGGCGCGCGAAATATCGGAGGTGATGATCTCCTCGGTGCCGTTCTGCGGGTTTTCGGGGCTGCCCGCGAAGAATGGCTCCCAGACCCCGTCCACGTGCCCCATTTGGTAGGCGGCCAGATAGCGCGAGACGAAGAGGCCGATGAAGGCCAGCGCGATAACGGGCATCCGCTGGGTCCAGTCCGAGGGCGAGTAATCCCAGCCGGGTGGCACGGTCGGACCGGTGGCGGCGGCCATGGTGCCCACTCCCGGCGCGGGGCGGATGCAGACCGCAAGACCGAAGATCGCCGCACCCGCCAATGTGCCGTTCAGGTAGGCCGCGGCGCTTTCGGTCCAGAACACCAGCGGCGCGGTCATGATCCAGGCGGCCACGGCGGCGACCCCCCAACGCACCAGCGCGGCGCGCCAGGACAATGCGACAAAGCTGCCGATCATCACCAGCAGGCCGGCGCCGATGTCGCTGACCAGCATACCGGTCAGGTCGGCATAGCCCAGGATCACTGGCGCCGTGATCATCCAGGCCCCCAGCCCAATGTTCAGGAAATGCGCCCAGATGTTGCGGGCATGCGCAGAGCGGAACGCCTGCTCGCGGCGCTTGCGCAACGACTCCGGATCGTCGCGGTCCCGGGCCGCCTGGAGCCAATGGGGCTTGGTCAGCCCGTTGGCGTCATACCAGCCGGCGGGATCGGCCTTCAGCGCGGCGATCATCGCCGGCAGTTCCTCGCGCAGGGAATGTTTCGGGGACCAGCCCAGCATGTCCTCGGCACGGCTGATATCCAGTTCATAATGATCATCGGCCATTCGGATCATGAAGGGCTTGATGAAAGGTTGCTCGCCCTGGTCGAAATCATCCGGCACGACAGGCTCGGCCTTCACCTGCGCCCAGGCCCCGGCGGCGGCGATGGGCTTGGGCACCGAGAGCGTCTGCCAATCCTCCGTCCCATGGATCAGCTGCGCGATGCGCCGTTGCAGCGCGTCGTAACCCATGGCCTCGCGCTCGCCGATCAGGATGGTCACCTCGTCGGGCAGCGCGCAACGCCGTTCGACCGTGCGGGCAAAGGCGTCCATCATGTCGTCCTTGTGCAGAAACGACTGGCCGGTCGAGAGATCGCCGGAATAAGCGTGCGATTTCGGGTCGCGTTCGTAGATGCGGCGAATCTGCTCGGCCAGCGTGGGCACGGCGGTTTCTTCGTCGTAAAGGCCGGCCAGATGCAGCAGCGCATAAGGGATTTCGCCGTGTTCGTCGCGGATCACCGCCTCGGTGCGCGCTTTCGAGGCGGGATAGGCCCAGCCCGGCTCTACCGGCGTGTCTTCGGTGATCGGGATGCCGGGTGAGGAAGGGCGGTGCACCAGCATGGTGCCTGAGTATATGAATCGATCGACGCGAAAACCCTGCAGGGCCCGCAGCAGGTTGCGAGTGCCCTCAACATTGACCTTCTCGTAGAGCGGGCTGTCCTCTCCCGAGAAGTCGAAATAGGCGGCAAGATGGATGACGGCGGCCAGGTGATCGCCATGCTGCGAACGCACCTGTTCCATTGCGCTGCGGACAGACTCCTCATCGGTGATATCGAAGGCGAAGATGTCCTCGTCTTCCTGCAGGTCGAGGCCGACTACCCGGTAGTCATCGGTCAGCCGCTGCCTCAGGGCCCCACCGAGATTTCCGGCAGCACCGGTGATCAGAACCAGGGGCTTCTGCTGACTTCTCTCCGTGTTTTCGTTCATGGACGTCTCCCGGTGTTTCTCGCGCCAGAATTGGCCACCGCGCCGGAGCTAAAAGCAGGACAGTCAGTCGCGCGATGACCAGGTCTCCTACGTCAACAAGGGACGATCCACGGTGTTCCAATCACGCAACGATGAAAGCGATCATCAGGGCGGCCAGAGCCAGGAGCCCGGAGAGGACCCACCATGCGCGCCGTTGCGATCCGCGGCCTTGCATGTCTTCCGGACCCGGCTTGCGGTCAGCGCTTGCGGACCGATCCGCCTCTTGTTGCATGGCCGTTGAGACCTGTTTCGCGCTCGGTGGGTTTCCCGCCGCTTCGTCGTCCGTGCCCAGCGGCGCAGCGGCGGGGTCCTGGAATGCCACCTTGTCGCCACCCGCGCCGCGGTCGATCCGATCGCGTAGGCGTGCTGCTCCCGCTGCGCCAGAGCGCTCAATGGGCCTGGATTCACTGGGCCTGGCACTGTCGCCGTGCTTTCGATCCGAGGGGTTGCTTTCGGCGCTCATTTGAACCTCTTTTGATCAGAATGGTGTTGAGTTTGAAGAACAGATGCGCGTGGGAAATGTTCCGCTGAAGCTTGAGGCGGAGCGTCGTCGAAGTCCTTGGCTCAAGATGCGGCCATGCTGTTCCGGGTCATCGACACAAACCCGGCGAATAGCTACGTTCAGGAAGTCAATTGCGCTCTGCTTAGTTTCTCCACCAGCCGTGAAACGGAAGGACCGACTGACTTACCCTACAGGTGCCGGTCTCTGGCTTGGTGCGGCAATTGAGACGGCGACCGGCCTTGGTGTCTGGTCCATTGCAATGGTCGCGACGGGACTATCGCTTTTCATTGTGGCGGTCTTGAAGGGGTTCGAGAGCAAGGTGATGTAACGTGTCGGCACGGTCCTCAGTCGACACGGCGCAGCGCGCCGGCAAGGGCATAGGCCGCGGCGCGGTCTTTCAAGCCTGTTGGGCTGTTCAGCCCCATCCGGGTCATAAGGTCGTGGCGTCTGCTGGCCCTCAAACCGTCGATAACCAGTTTTGCCATTTCCAGAGTATTGTCCTGCGCGTTTGACAGAAGGCCGAGCGCGGGAAGCAGGCGGCGTTCCTCTGAATCAAAATCAGAGCCGAAGGGGAAGTCAGGTAGCTCGAGAGGCATCAGCCATTTCTGGACAGTCTCGGGCGTATTTTGCCTTGCCCGTTTGGGCAGGCGGTAGTCCCCGGCGATTTTTCCTGCGGATTTGGCCTGCTCCAGCAGATCATTCTGAAACCGGCTGTCCGTGATGGCCAGCATGCGGGCGACCGCATCCTCGTCGCGCTGACCGCGCAGATCGGCGATCCCGTATTCCGTCACGATGATGTCGCGATAGGCGCGGGGCACGCTTTCATGCGGGTGATCCCAGACAATGTTGGACACGGTCTTGCCCTTACTGGTGCGGGTGGCGGGCAGCGTCAGGATGGATCGCGCACCATCGAGGGCAAAGGCCTGTTCGATGAAGTTGAACTGCCCGCCGATCCCGCTGACCTCCTGCGCCGAGGAGGTGATATCGCTGACGGCACCGCCGAGAAGCGTGACCTTCATGGCGGCATTGACGAAGCGGGCATCGGTTCGCGCAGCGCGCTTGCCGCGCTCGTCGCCGTAAAGCTGATTGGTGAAGCTGACGGGCATCATGCGGATCTTGCCGCGCTGGTCTTCGGGCAGGGATCGGAGGCGGTCATAGAAATCCCGGCAGTCGACGAAGAACCCGGCATGGATCGCCACGCCATCTACCTCGCGCCGGATGACGCCGTGTTCGAACAGGTGAAGCAGGCCGTCGACCAGCATTTCAGTGACGGCATAGAGGCCTATGTCGAACGCGCTGTCTTCGTCGTAGCCTTCGCGGTCGAAGGGATTGGCCGCATGGATTTTTGGGAAATGGCCGGATTGCCGCAGCAGCAGGGCGTTGGCAACGGCATCGCCAATCGCCCCGATGCCGATCTGAAGCGTGCCGCCGTCGCGCACCGTGCTGGCGACATGCAGACCAATGGCGTGTTCTGCCGGGCCGACGGGGCGTTTGACGACGGAAAACAGGTCAAAGTCCGGTCCGGGGTCGAGGCAGAGGTCGACCTCGTCCCTGGGCAGGCGGGCCTCGAACCCGGACATGGCGGGCAGGTTGGTGTTGGTTTCGCCCACCACGATGAACTCTTGCCGCCCCTCACGCCGGGCACGCAGCAGGTCCGCGGAGATATCGGTATTGCAGGACAGGCTGAAATCGTCGCCGAGGGGTGCCAGAAGCTGCATCAGCACATTTGGTTTCCAGGCCGTCAGCACGTCATAGGCATGGGTATAGTTCGATGCGATATAGCGCCGCTGCATTGCCGGAACGCCGATCCAGCGCCCGGCCAGCAGGAAGAATTCCGAAACCTCCATATTCGCGGGCAGGGTGCCGTCCCGCATCATCGTCGCATAGTCGAGCGACGGGTATCGCCCGAATAGCCGGTCCGCAGCCGGTTCCAGAAAGCGACGCGCCATGTCCCCGGACATGTCCGGCCGTTCAAGCGTCAGCGCGGTCAGGATCGACAGGCGCGTGTCCGGGCGGTTCGCAACGGCACGGATGAGCGCGTTGACGAGGGTGACGGGCTTGCCGAGGCCAAGGGGCAAGGCAAGCCGGATGTCGCCCCCGGTCCGGTCGATAATCTCGGCGGCGATGGCGTCGGCTATGCGCGGCTCAGCCAAGGGTGTCCCAGCCCGGATCGGGGTCAAACCGGGCCCCGTGTTTCTCGGCCAGTTGCCGCAGGGTGTCGGGGACATCACCCCGCACCTTGGCATAGTGCAACGGGCCGCCACGGAAGGGCGCCCAGCCTGTGCCAAAGATCATTGCCGCATCGACCGTATCCGCATCGGGCGCGACACCCTTGTGCAGCACCTCGGCCGCCGCGTTGCACATGGGCAGGATCAGGCGGTCGATGACCTGCTGGTCTGGGTCGTCCGCAGGCTCCTTGGGCGGCTCTTCGCTGTCATAGTCGTACAGACCCTTGCCGGCCTTTTTCCCCGTCTCGCCTTTTTCGACCTTCTCTCGCAGCCAGCCGGGCGTGTCGGCGACCGGCGTATCCAGGCCGTCGCGAAGGGACCGCCCGACCTCAAGACAGATGTCCAGTCCGACCTGATCGGCCAGTGTGACCGGCCCCATGGGCATGCCGAAGGCGAGTGCGGCGCGGTCTATCGCGACCTTGTCGTGGCCTTCGTCCAGCATCAGCATCGCCTCCATCATGTAGGGCGCAAGCACGCGGTTGACGAGGAAGCCGGGGTAGTCGGCAACCCGCGCGGGCAGGCGGTCGATGCCTGCCGTGAAGGCCGCCAGCCGGTCGAGCGTGTCCTGCGAAGCGAGGTCGTGAGAAACCACCTCGACCAGGGGCATGCTGCTGACCGGGTTGAAGAAATGCAGGCCGGCGAAATGTGCCGGATCGGGGGCCGCGTCGACGAGCGAGGCGAGCGGCAGGCTGGAGGTGTTGGTCGCAAGGATCGCGCCGGGCTTCATGACGTTGGTCAGTTCGGCGTAGATCGCCTCTTTAACCTCGGTCTTTTCCGGCCCGGCCTCGATGATCAGGTCGGCGCGTGCACGGCCCAGCCGCTCCGGGTCGGGCATCAGCCGATCCAGCGCATCGCGCGTGTCGATCCCGCTCAGGTGTTTGCGCTCGTATATCTTGGTGGCGCGACGGATCGTTTGACCGAGGGGGGCGAGCGCGACATCCTCGATCGTTACCCGTTTGCCTTGCATGGCGGCCCAGGCGGCGATTTCGGCGCCCATGGCGCCGGCGCCGATGACGTGGACATGGGCGATACCGTCCTCGCCCCTGCCGGTCGATTTCAACCGCTGACGAAAAAAGAACACGCGGATCAGGTTCTGCGCGGTGCTGCTGTCCAGCAGGGTGGCAAAGGATGCGATTTCGGCCTTCTGCATCTCGCCTGTGTCACCACCGTGATCTTCCCAAAGGTCGATCAGGGCGAAGGGTGCGGGAAAGTGCGCGCGCGGGGCCTTCTTTTCGCTCTCCGACCGCATCCGGGTCGCAGCCAGACCGCGCGCCGCGCGTGTGCGCAGGGCCGAGGCGCGAAAGCTGCCCTCATGGTCCAGCCGGCCGGAGGCTGCCGCCGCAATGGCCGCGTCGACATGCCGTTCGGGCACCAGCGCGTCGATGATGCCAAGTTTTTTCGCCCTGCGATCATGGGCGCTGCGCCCGGTCAGCATCATCTGCATCGCCTCGACCGGGTCGATCAGGTTGGTCAGCCGGAACGTGCCGCCAAGGCCGGGATGCAGGCCCAGCTGGATTTCCGGAAAGCCCAGCTTGACGCCATCGACGCCGATCCGGTGATCGCAGGCGAGCGCCAGTTCAAACGCGCCGCCAAGCGTCGTGCCGTGCACCACCGCCACCGTCGGAACGGGCAGGGCGGCCAGCTTGTCGAGCACGGCATGACCCTGGCGCAGCATCGCCACGGCGTCCTCCCCGCTGAGCCCGGCAAACCCGTCGATATCCGCGCCCGCGCCGAACCCGCCAGGCTTGGCGGACCGGATCGCCAGAACATCGGGCCGGGCTTGTTTGGCCGCGTCCAGCAGGGTGTCGAGTTCGCGCAACACTGCTTCGGAGATGATATTGGTTCCCGTCCCGGCGCAGTCGAGCCAGAGGGTCAGCGTGCCGTCGTGATCTTCCTGTCGCCAATTCTGCGCATCGGGCGCTTTCGGGGCGTCGGTCGTGTGATCGGGGGTTATTTCGTCAAGAACGTCGGTCATGCGGCCTCCAGCAGCATGGCGCCGCCCTGGCCGCCGCCGATGCATTCCGTTGCGATCCCGCGCCTGACACCGCGCGCTTTCAGGGCATTGGCCAGGTGCAGGACGATGCGGTTGCCGCTGGTCCCGACCGGATGGCCGAGGCTGATCGCCCCGCCGTCGATGTTCAGCCGGTCGCGGTCGATGCGACCGAAGGCGGCGTCATAGCCCAGAACGTCGCGGCAGAAATCATCGTCCTGCCAGGCTGAGAGACAGGCCAGAACCTGCGCGGCAAAGGCTTCGTTGATCTCCCACAGGTCGATATCCTCGCAGGCCAGCCCGTGGCGTTGTGCCAATGGCGTGGCGGCGAGCACCGGGCCCAGCCCCATGATGCCGGGATCGAGGGCGGCCCATTGGCTGTCGACGATCTTGGCAATCGGCTCCAGCCCATGCGCTTCGACGGCGGTTTCAGACGCGAGGATTACCCAGGACGCGCCATCGGTGATCTGGCTGGAATTGCCGGGGGTGACCTTGCCATAGGGTCTTTCGAAGGCCGGGTTGAGCTTTGCGAGCTTGTCGACCGACGAATCCGGGCGCACGCCGTCATCGTGCTCGTGCGCCTCTCCATCGCGGTCGAAGACCGGCAGCACCTCGCCCTTCAACCGGCCCTCGGACTGGGCGGCGGCAAGGCGTTTGTGGCTTTCGACCGCATAGGTGTCGGCGGTCACCCGGTCGATACCGAAACGATGCGCCAGGACTTCGGCCGTCTGCCCCATGTTGAGCGAGGTGATCGGGTCGGTCAGCCCCCGCTCCAGCCCGATGACCGGCGAGAAGAAATCGGGCCGAACATCGGCAAGGGCCCTTGCCTTGTCCATCGGCCCTTTGGCGCGGGCCATCTGCCCGAACCATTCGGTGGCGTCCCGGCTGTAGACCAATGGGGCATGGCTTAGCGCTTCGGTGCCGCCAGCGAGGATCATCTCGTGGCTGCCGTCGCGAATGTAGCGAAAGGCGGTGTCGATGCTCTGCATGCCCGATCCGCAGTTGATCTGCACGGTGAAGGCAACCTGTTGCTCGCCCATACCAAGGCGCAGTGCGGCGACGCGGGCGGGGTTCATCTCGTCCTGAATCACGTTCACGCAGCCGAGGATGACGAGGTCAAAGGCGGTCGCCGCGAAGGGCTGACGCATCAGCAGGGGACGCCCGGCCTGCACGGCCAGATCGACCGGGGTGAACGGGCCGGGCTTGCCGCGTGCCTTGAGGAACGGGGTGCGGGCGCCATCGACGAGGTAGACCGGGCGGCTCATTCTGCAGCCTCCTGCCAGGTCGTTCGCTGCATGTCCGGGAACAGGCGCGCCAGTTCGTCGGGGGTGTAGTCGTCCACGGCGACCACTTTTTGCACGGCCTCCTCGACCCGCTTCAGCTGATCGAATTCTACATCGGACAGGATTCCGGCCTCGAGCCCTTTACGCGGCGTTTGGCGGGCATCGCGCAACCGTTTCGTGATCGGCTCGGCCTCCATCACCAGTTTGAAAGTTGTGTTCAGCAGTCCCAGACCGCTGTGCGCTTTCGGCGGGTGGAACCCCCGCACAAGCCGGTCGCGCGAGGCACTCGGTTCGTAGACGAGCTTCGCTACGGCCTCCGTCACCTTGTCGGACGGGCCGCGCGGATGTGCGCCGGGTCGGATGATCGGGCGCAGAACCCAGCCGACCCATTTCGCGGGCATATTGGCGATGGTTTCGTCCAGCGCCCGGCCGATGCGAGCAAAGCCTGTCTCGGCGGCGTGCTGCACGAGAGGCAGGTCCTCTTCGTTGCGGCCTTCGTCTTCCCAACGTTTCAGAGTGGCCGCGATCAAGTACATTTCCGAGAGGGCATCGCCGAGGCGGGCAGAGATCATCTCTTTCCGCTTGAGGGCCCCGCCGAGGGTCAGGAAGGCCATGTCGGCAGTCAGGGCGAAGGCCGCGGACCAGCGGGACAGCCGACGATAGATCTGGACGACCTTGCCCGCGTCCGTTGGCGCATCGCCTCTCCCGGTCCAGGCGGACCAGCTGGCGCGGAAGGTGGTGCGAACGGAGTGGGTCACATGGGCCCAGAAGTGCTTGTCAAAGGCGTCGAGGGATTTGTCCTCGTCCGGTTCCTGAAGGGCTTGCATCTCGTCAAGCAGGTGGGGATGGGCCCGAATAGCACCCTGACCGAAGATGATCAGGTTCCGGGTCACGATGTTGGCACCTTCGACAGTGATCCCGATCGGGATGGTCCGGTAGATCGGTTGCAGGTAATTCAGGGGACCGTCAATCACGGCCTTGCCCGAATGCACGTCCATCGCGTCGTTGATCGCGTCGCGCATCCGGTCAGTCGCGTGATATTTCATGATCGCCGATATGACAGCGAGCTTGTGTCCTTCGTCCAACGCTGCCGTGGTTAGCCGTCGTCCGGCGTCGATGACGTAGGCGCTGGCGGCAATCCGGGCCAACGGCTCCTGGACCCCGCCAAAAAGCCCGATAGGCAGGTTGAACTGGGTGCGGATGCGGGAATAGGCGCCGGTGGTATGGGCGGCCAGCGCCGTTGCCGCGGCGGAGAGCGAGGGCAGGGAGATGCCCCGTCCGGCGGCCAGTGCGCTCATCAGCATCATCCAGCCCCGGCCTGCATAATCCGGTCCGCCGATGATGTGGTCAAGCGGGACGAAGACATCCTTGCCGGTCGTCGGCCCGTTCTGGAACATGGTGCCTGAGGGGAGGTGGCGCCGCCCGATCTCGACCCCCGGCAGATCGGTCGGGACAAGGGCGCAGGTGATGCCGATGTCTTTGGTCTCACCGAGCAGTCCGTCCGGATCGCGCAGCTTGAAGGCGAGCCCAAGGACCGTGCAGACGGGGGACAGGGTGATGTAGCGCTTGGCCCAGTTCAGGCGGATGCCCAGAACCTCCTCGCCGTTCCACTGGCCTTTGCAGATGACCCCGACGTCGGTCATGGCCGACGCGTCAGAGCCGGCATCTTCGCTTGTCAGACCGAAGGCCGGCAGCTCCTTGCCGTTGGCCAGCCGGGGTAGCCAGTCGCGTTTCTGATCATCGGTGCCAAACTGGAGAATCAATTCGCCCGGACCGAGGGAATTGGGGACCATGACGGTCACCGCCGCGACGACCGAATGACTGGCGATGTAACGGACCACTTCGGAATGGGCATAGGCCGAAAATCCGAGCCCCCCGTGCTCTTTGGGGATGATCATGCCGAAAAAGCCGTTCTCGCGCAGGAAATCCCATGCCTCGGAGGGAATATCCCCCGTGTGGTGGTCAATCTCCCACGGGTCGATCATGTCACAGAAGGTGCGGCAGGGGCCTTCGATGAATGCGGCTTCCTCGCCGGTCAAGTGCGGCGCCTCCATGTTGCGCAGGATGGTCCAGTCCGGTTTTCCTGAAAACAGCTCTGCTTCGAAGTGGACGTCGCCTGAATTTATCGCTTCGGCTTCGGTCGCTGACAGGGTTGGAAGCACCCCTTTGGCCCACTTGTGAATCGGTCGGGTGAGGTAGCTTTTCCGAAATGACATGTGCGATCCTCCTGTGATGTGAACTCACTCGCTTCCAACGAGTTCCTGCCCATCATGAAAGCATCTAAACCTTGCACGCGGTTTCCCTTTTAATCTCCGACCCTTCCAAGGAAGGAGCGCCATGAAATATGGTTGGAGACTTGGCCTGCTCGCCTCAAAATTAGCGAAGGAGGCGTCCACGATACTTAGCGCTATTCAGCCCAACAAATGTTGGTGACGAAACATTGTGACGGCCTCATCTTGAAAGACAGAGACTCCTATTGTCAAAACCGGAGAATATGATGATGGAAGACCTGAACCCAATCCCTGACCGAGTAAGGGTAGCCGAGATACGCCACCGGATGAGCAATGGTTTCCAGATGTTGCAATCCTTCACCCGGCTGCAGCTCTCGACGTGCGAAACTGAAGAGGCTGCGGAGAAACTGGATGGTATCCTGCGTCAGATTGAGGCCGTCGCGGCCCAGCAAGACGCTCTGAGCGAAGCCGACACCGGCAACCTTGCAGGGTTCGTCGAAAAAATTGAACCGCTTTGGCACCGCATCGGCGAACATGCCGGAATCGCGGTGCAGGTCGAACTCGAGGCCCCGGTCACGCTTTCCCCCCATGCCTCGGAAACCGCGTCGCGGATCCTGCTCGAGGCGGTGACGAACTGCGTCGAGCATGCTTTCCCCGATGGTCGTGGCGGAACGATCGAGGTCGTTGTCGGTGCGACAGACGACTACCACTGTCATTGCCGTGTCGCCGACGACGGGATCGGCATGACAGGTGACGGGCATGGGAGCGGGACTGGCATCATCCGCGCACTTGCCGAAGAGATTGGCGGAAGGGCCGACTGGAAACCCGGGCCCCACGGTGGAACTGTGCTTACAGTTGATTTTCCTGTTAACCTTCCGAAACACGTGGAGGCCATGAACAAAGCGAATGCCTGATGCACTCACCGATGAAGAACGTCCTTGCCCGCAAACTCTGGAACGCGGGCCGGCTCGCAAGCGAAGACTTAAAGAAGCTTGATGACGTCATTGCAGACCCCTTTCAACTCGATGCTCGGGAAGACTTGATCCAGCACGGCGAAGATCCACAGAACGTGCATCTCGTCCTCAGCGGAATGGTCTGCCGCTACAAGGTCTTGCAGAATGGGAAACGGGCTATCGTGGCGCTCATGCTGCCGGGCGATATTTGCGATTTGCATGTCGCGATATTGGGCCGGATGGACCACAGCATCGGCACTCTGACCGAGTGTAGCCTGGTCAAGATTTCGCGCGGAGTGATTGAGGATTTGCTCGACAACTATTCCCGGATTCGCCGGGCGCTCTTCTGGTCCACTCTCGTCGATGAAGCCATCCTGCGCGAATGGCTGGTCAACATGGGGCGGCGCCGCGCGGACAAGCAAATGGCGCATCTGTTCTGCGAGGTGCATGCACGATTGACAGCCGTCAATCGCATGCACAATGCGTTGATGCCGCTGACCCAGGAAGAGCTTGCCGACATCCTTGGCGTGTCGACGGTCCATGCGCAAAGGGTGCTTTCGGAGCTTCGAAACCAAGGGCTCGTGACCGTCCAGGACAGCCGCGTCGCGGTGCCGGACATCGTCAGGCTTCGACAGTTTGCGGAGTTCGAAGGAGACTACCTGCACCTCGAGCACGCTGCGGCCGAATAGCGATTAAGTGAACTCAGTAAAGTTGGAGGAGAAGCTCAAATGCGTTTCTATTTCGACGTCAAGAACGGAAAATTCAGTCGCGATGATACCGGAACGGAACTCGCTGACCGAAATGCGGCTCGTGGCGAAGCCCTGGCGGTATTGGCCCCGATTGCCAAGGATGCGTTTCCCGAGAATGGGGTGAATTCCGTCTCGGTCACTGTGCGGGATTCCGAACGCAAACCGATCTTTCATGCCAGCCTTGCCCTTGTCGAAGACTGGATAGAATGAGCGGAAAGACGCCGCATGGGGGCAGAGGGCGCCCCGCGGGGAACTGCATCGATCACAGGCCGTTTCTCCTGCAGGAGGATTGGGGTCATGACGCAGGGAAACAGCCGTAAATTGCGAACGCGGGATGGTAATTGGATCTCCCCGCAAGAGCTGCAAGAGGTCCTTGCTGAGGAAGGATACTCTGGCACCGGAAGAGAGAACTTCCTGAACTCGGTCCTGACCCAGTTGGCAGCGGAAAGCGCGGACCGCGGCGAACCCGAGCGCAGGGCTGCCGCATTGCTCGCAGAAGTCCGGAGGATACTCGAACATGAGCAGGACAAGCATGGGCGGCGCCCGATCGCGGAGGACTTGCCGTGACCGATGCCCTCGGAAATGGCACCGCGCAAGCTCCAGGTGACGAAAAAGGCAAGCTCAAGCGCGCGATCGGGCCCGGTCTGCTGCTCTTGTTCATTGTGGGCGATGTCCTTGGCACCGGCATCTACGCTCTGACCGGGAAAGTCGCCGAAGAGGTGGGTGGCATCGTCTGGCTGCCATTCCTCGTGGCCTTCCTCGTCGCGACGCTGACGGCCTGCAGTTACCTGGAACTCGTCACGAAATATCCCAAGGCCGCCGGGGCAGCGCTCTACACAGAAAAGGCTTTCGGAATCCATTTTGTCACGTTCCTTGTTGCCTTCGCCGCCATGTCCTCTGGCCTGACATCCTCGTCTACCGCCGCCCGTGCCTTTGCTGAGAACCTCTCGACCGGGTTCGGTCTGGACCTTGGAGCTTGGGCGGTAACCCTGATCGGCCTCGTTTTTGTCGGCGCGATTGCCCTGATAAACATGCGCGGCGTCGGAGAAAGCGTCATGGTCAACGCGGTCTTCACGTGCATTGAACTGACCGGGCTGATCATCATCGTGGTTATCGGCATGATGGTTTTCTCCAACGGCGGGGCGGACATCGGCAAGGCCTTCGAATTCGGAGACAACGAGAACGGCGTCTTCTGGCCGGTGATCGCCGGCACCACGCTGGCCTTCTTCGCCATGGTCGGTTTCGAGGATTCCGTGAACATGGCCGAGGAAACCAGGGAGCCGAGCCGCACCTTCCCGAAGATGCTCTTTGGTGGCCTGGCCATTGCAGCGGTTCTTTACCTTGTGGTGTCGATTGTCGCGATCTCGATCGTTCCGATTGACGATCTGGCCGAGGGCGACACGCCGTTGCTGAAGGTCGTGGAAGCGGGCGCCCCGAGCTTCCCACCATGGATCTTCGGCCTGATCACCATGATCGCAGTGGGGAATTCCGCGCTGATCAATCTGCTCATGGCCAGTCGCCTCGTCTACGGTATGAGTGAGGAGGGTGTGCTTCCTGCCGTCCTTGGAAAGGTGAATCGGGCCAGACAGACGCCGGTGACGTCGATTATCTTCACAACGCTTCTGGCGGCTGGGCTGATCACCTTTGTCGGCGCCGTGCCGGAACTGGGCGGCACGACAGCTCTCCTGCTGTTGGGGGTCTTCACCGTCGTCAACGTGGCTGTGCTGGTGCTGAAGCGTGACAAGGTCGATCACGACCACTTCCGCACACCGGTCTGGGTGGCCGTGGCTGGCGCGGCGACCTGTGCCTTCCTGGTCGGCCCATGGACGGGCCGTGATCCGGCTCAATACCTCATCGCTGCCGTGCTAATCGGAATCGGTGTGGTGCTTTGGGTGGTGACGCGCCTGTGGATGCGCCAAGCATAGGCCCTGCGCATCGACTGGGTTTCTACATGCAGGTCACTCGACCTTCGCTTCCGCTTCCCCGCGCAGGTCTGCGACATCATCGGCACTGACAGCCGCCGCAGTGTTGGACCAGCCCTGCCGGACGAAACTGGCCAGTTCCGCCACCTCTTCGTCCGTCAGCCGGTCGGAAAATCCGGGCATCCTCAACGAATAGGGTCGCTTCGGGGTCGAGGGCAGTTCCGACCCGCTCAAGATCATCGAGATCAGCCCCGTCGGGCTGTCCGCCGTCACCAGGGAATTGCCGTCAAGTTCCGGGAACACCTCGTCGGCGCCGCGTCCGTTGGCGAAATGGCAGGCGTTGCAGTTGTCGATGTAGAGCCGGGCCCCCAGAGGCATGTCAGGGTCGGCCGAGGCGATAAGGGCCTCCGTCTCGGTCGCGTCTTCCGATCGTTCCAGCGACACGCCCTCGTTCAGCCCCACGAGGAAAGCGGACATGGCGGCAAGGTCCTCTTCGCTCATGAATTGGGTCGAGTCCCGAATGACCAACTGCATCTCGCCATTGACTGCCGCATGGGCGTTGCGCCCGGTCGAGAAGATGGCGACCAGGTCTTCCTGGCTCCACCCGTCTATGGCGCTGCCGGGGCCACGCAGCGCGGGGGCCGTCCAGCCCGCGATCTCGCCGCCCGAGAGGAACGCCTCGTCCGACGCATCGACTGCCGCTTCGGCCATAATGGCGTTGCGCGGCGTATGGCAGGCGCTGCAATGGCCTGGCCCTTCCACGATATATTCCCCGCGCGCCAGAACCGGATCGTCCGTATCTGCGCGAAAGCCCGGTTCGTCGAGCGCCAGCCATTTCCAGCCCCTGAGCGTCCAGCGCTGATCGAAGGGGAAGGGCAGGTCGGCCTCCGGCGCTGCGTTCTGCACCGGTTCCACCTCTTCGATGAAGTAGTGGTATAGCGCGCGCACGTCCTCTTCGGTGAGCTTGCGGTAATTCTCATAAGGCATCGCGGGATACAGGTGCGTGCCGTTCGGGCGCACACCGTCATAGAGCGCGGCGCGAAAGGCGTCGAGGCTCCATTCGCCGATCCCTGTTTCGTCGTCGGGCGTGATGTTCGACGAATAGATCGTGCCGAGCGGACTTTCGATAGCCCGCCCGCCGGCGAACATCTCGCCGCCGGGCGCCGTGTGACAGGCCGCGCAATCGGCGAGGCGCATGGCGTATTCGCCTTGGCCGTCTTCGGGTTGCCAGTCAGCCGCCACCTCTTGCTGGGGGGGCGTGCGCTGCACCGGGACCGCGATAAATGCCAGCAGGGCGACGCCCCCCAGCACGACCAGTCCGAGCACGATTTTGAGAAGGGTTTTCATTTCATTTCCTCCTCAGACCAGCGGGCCGGGGTTCGGCAGGTAATCCTCGCGGATCGCCCGGGCCGCCCAGTAGGCCAGCGCCCCGACGGCGCCGGTCGGGTTGTATTGGATGTTCTGCGGAAAGGCGCCCGCGCCCAGCACGAAGACATTGTGCTGCCCCCAGGCCTGGAGATAGCGGTTCACGGCAGAGGTGTTCGGGTCGGTGCCCATGATCGACCCGCCGACGTTGTGGGTGGTCTGGTAGGGCCGGATGTCATAGCGTGCGCCTTCGCCCTTGAAGCTGGACTGCCAGCTGTCGGGGTTCATCGATTGTGCGATTTCCTCGATTTTTTGCTTCATGAACTGCGTCATGCGGATGTCGTTCGGCTTCCAGTCGAAGGTCATCCGCATCAGCGGTCGTCCGTGACGGTCGGTATAAGTCGGGTCGAGGTCGAGATGGCAGTCCCGATACGACAGGCAGGACCCGTGCGAGCCGATGCTCATCGAATGACCATACCACTCGCCGATCCCCTGCTTCCACCCGGCGCCCCATTCGGGCGTGCCCTCGGGCAGCGAGATGCCGCGGATCGGCTGGCCATTTGAATTGCCAGCGACGATGTAGCTTCCGCCGATGAAGCCTTCGGCGCCGAAGTCGATCTGGTTGATGGCGAAGTCGTCGATGGCCATGCCCACGGACCCGGCCCCGGCGAAGGGGTTGAAGTCGACATCGCGGATGAACATCGTCGTGCCGCCGTTCATCTGGTAGGAATAGTTCTTGCCCGTCACGCCCTCGCCGCTCTGCGGATCGTAGGGCTCGCCGATGCCCGACAGCAGCATCAGGTGGACATTGTGCAGCTGGTAGGCCGCCAGAATTACCAGATCGGCGGGCTGCGTGACCTCTTCCTGCGCCTCTTCGTCCCAGTAGGTGACTCCGGTGGCGGTCTGACCGTCCGGTGCCAGATCGACGCGCAGCACCTCGGAATTCACCCGGTAGCTGAAGTTCGGATAGCGCTTCAGCGCGTCAAGGATGCAGGTCTGCGGCGAGGACTTGGAATAGTTGATGCAGCCATACCGTTCGCAGAAGCCGCAGAAATTGCAGGGACCGAGCTGCATTCCGTATTCGTTTGTCCAAGCCTCTGACGCGTTGGCGGCAGGACGCGGGAAGGGATGGTAGCCCATGGACCGTGCGGCCTCGGCGAACATTTTGGCATCGACGGTCTGTTTGAGCGGGGGCAGGGGGTAATCGCGCGAGCGGGGGGCCTCGAACGGGTTGCCGCCCTCTATGATCTCGCCGTTGATATTGCCAGCCTGCCCGGAAATCCCGGCCATGTATTCAAAGCGGTCATAGTAGGGTTCCAGCTCTTCCGCCGTGACACCCCAGTCCTGGATCGTCATGTCTTCGGGGATGGCATCGGCGCCGAATTCCTCTTCGACATAGGACCGCAGGCGATATTCGTTCTCCATCGGGCGCCATGTCTGGCCGTTCCAGTGGATGCCCGCGCCCCCCACTCCATCACCGGGTAGAAACGACCCCAGCCGCCGCATCGGTTGGGCCACCTCGTCGCCGGTGCGGCGGACCGTGATGGTCGAGTTCTTCGGCTTCTGCATGAAACCGAAGCGGATGCCGTATTCCAGTTCGTCTATGACCTCGGGATACTTGAAATCCGGCACTGTCGATCGGTCTGGGCCGCGTTCCAGCGCAAGGATTTCCAGTCCCTCGCTGGCCAGCTCGATCCCCATGATCGCGCCAGTCCAGCCCAGGCCTACGATGACGACGTCTTTCTTCGGATCTGTCCGCGCCATGTCTCAGGCCCTCTCGCCAGCGATATCGACAGGACCCAGGGGATATGCCTCGTCCCGGCCGGCCCATTCGTGAAAATTCGCTCGCGCGCCGGGGAACCCGATATAAACCCAAGCCTGCATCCCGGCGTTGCCGCCGTGTCGGGGATCGGCGAAGTAGCCTTCTTTGGTGTTCTGCAGAAGCAGCGTCCAGAATTCGCGCAGCTCGGGCTTCAACCCGACCGCGTCATCGGCCAGTGCCTGAAGCGCGGCGTCCTGCGCGTCGGGGTCCAGATCACCAAAGGCGGCCCCCTGTTCCGAGCGACACCAAGCGTCGAAGGCGGCGATGCCCTGGCGGTAGATCTCGGCCGGGGTCAGCGGCGATTGCGTGCCAAGGTTCATGTCGGCTTCGGGCGCAAAGGGGCCTTCCATGTAAAGATCGCTGGCCGCCCCGAAATCACCCGCAAGCTGGCGGTCGATGAAAACCGGCACGCGGGCCTCGATCGCGCCGGGGCCGTCGCCGTCAGAGGGGATAACCCGCGCCACGGCGGCCATGACAAAGGCCCATTCGGCCGCGGTCAGGTAGACTGGTTCGTATTGGTCCAGCGGCGGCTGGTTCCGTTGCGCCAGCGCCGGTTCGCTGAGGGCGCTCAACGCGGCCGCCGCCGCGGACCCGCCCAGGAAGGTACGGCGAGACGTTTGAAGGAATTTCGGTGTCATTTCGGCTTGCTCCGGTCTGGCGTGCTGTGTCTGTCGGTCTCACAGGATCGACGGCGGCGGAGCACGTTCGCCGTGGCAGGGCCGGATGGCGGGGCAGAGGCGCACGAAATGTCCGATCTGTCAAATTCTCCTCAGGACGATAACGGGCCGGCTTGCCCTTCTGTTCCTTGGGGCGCCGAAAAGCTGCCGAAACCCGCCCTTGCAGATCATGTCAGCCCGGACAGGATCCGGTCAGGCGTCGCGGGAAGGTCGCGGATTCTGACGCCGCAGGCGTGGTGGATCGCGTTCAGGATCGCTGACCCCGAACCGCAGATGCCCAGTTCGCCGATGCCCTTGGCCGCCAGCGGTCCGGCCCATGGGTCGAGATCCTCCAGCAGGTGGACATCCAGATGCGGCACATCGGCGTTAACGGGCACGTGATACTCGGCCAGGTCGCGGTTGACGATGTGACCGTCGCGCCGGTCGTGCGCCATTCCCTCGGTGAGCGCCAGGCCGAGGCCCCAAGTCATGCCCCCCTGCGCCTGCGAGCGGGCAGTGCGCTGGTTCAGCACGCGACCCACGGCAAAGGTGCCCTGCAGTCGGCGCACGCGCACTTCGCCAGTGACATCGTTTACGGCAACTTCCGAAAACACCGCTCCCCAAGTTGCCTGGCGCACCTTCTCCAGCGCCTCGCCGGGTTCCAGTTTGCCCCGACCGGACAGCGGCTCGCCGGCCAGCACTTCGGGCAGGGAACGGCGGTCGTTTCCGCAGGCGGCATGGCCGTCGGAAAGCGTCAGTTCCTGAGCGTCGCAGCCCATGCGCCCAGCGACCTCGCGGCGGATTTCCTCACAGGCAAGCCAGACGGCCGTGCCAGTCGAGGCCGCCCCGAAGGACCCGCCCGAGCCGGAGCCCGCCGGCAGATCAGTGTCGCCGAGGCAAACGTCAACATCGTCCACCGCCAGCCCCAGTCCCTCCGCGGCAATCTGGCCGAGGATCGAGTAGGTGCCGGTTCCGATGTCGGTCATATCCGTTTCCACCACGGCGCGCCCTTCAGGGGTCAGCCGGACCCGGGCCTCGGCGGGCATCACCATGTTGACGCGGACCGCCGCGGCCATGCCCGTGCCGATCCACCACTCGCCCTCGCGCCGTTGGCGCGGCTCTGCAGGTCGGTCGTCCCAGCCGAAACTGTCGCGGCCTTTGGTCAGGCAATCCGCCAAGCGGTGCGACGAGAAGGGCCGGTCGCTGCCCGGTTCGGTCTCGGGCAGGTTGCGCAGGCGGAGTTCGACCGGGTCGATCCCGCACTTTCCGGCAAGTTCGTCCAGGGCGACTTCGAAAACGGTGACACCTACGGCCTCTCCCGGCGCGCGGACCGATCCGGCGGCGGGGCGATTCAGACGGACGAGATCACTGTGCAGCAGCCGGTTCGGCGCGGCATAGGCGAAGTAGCTGCCCTGCAGCACCGGTTCCGAAAATTCCTCGCCCGGCAGGTTGGATACGCGGGCTTCGTGGCCAAGGCCGGTGAGCCTGCCGTCGCGTCCCGCGGCGAGGCGGATGCGCTGCCGCGTCTCGGAACGCCGGGTGTTGACCTCAAAGACCTGCCGGCGGTGCTGAACCACCCGCACCGGCTGGCCCAGTTCGCGCGCAGCAAGCGCCGCGGCGACGCAGTCAGCCGAAATCCCGAGCTTGGAACCGAAGCCGCCGCCGACGAATGGCGCACGCAAGCGGACCTTTTCGGGGTTGATGCCGAGGCTGTCGGCCAGTTCAGCTCGATTGTAACGCAGCATCTGCAGTGAGCCGTGCAGGGTGAGGCGGTCGCCGTCCCACTCCGCCACAGCGGCGTGCGGCTCCATCGGGGCCGAGGTGAGGGCGGGGGTGGTGTAGGTCTCGTCGACCAGCACCTCGGCACCGGAAAAGGCAGTCTCGGGCTGTCCTGTGATCGACTTTTCCTGCATGTCGTCGTCCACCTCGCCGTTCTCCGGCAAGACGGGCAGGCTGGCCCCTCCGCAGGAGATTTGGAGCCGGTTGGCGGCGTGCCAGGCGGTCTCGAAGGTTTCGGCGACAACGAGGGCAACTGGTTGGCCGACGTATTCAGCCGTGTCAACCCCCTGCATCGGGGCCTCGCCCGCGGTACCTTGGGCGGCGTTGCGGATCATGCGCTCATCCTGCAACACAAGCCGCACACCGGGTATCGCCCGAACTTCTTCGACATTCTCGAGCCGAACGGTGCCAAGCCCGGGCGCGCGTTTGAGAAAGCCGTGTAACAGCCCGTCCGGCAGATGCTCGGCGGCATAGCGGGCCGATCCGGTCACCTTGTCGCGCCCGTCGCGCCGCTCCATGTCGGCGCCGAGCGGGCCGTCGTGCGAAGGTTTCGTCAGCTCGGCGTTCTCCGGGCCGTCGATCTGGTAGTCGAGTGTCATTGTGTCACCTCCGTCAGCACCGCCTTGAGGACCCGCTGGGCCAACGGCTTCTTGAATTCGAGCCCCTCACGCAGTTCGGCCTCTTTCATCAGCAATTCGCCTGCCTTGTCGAAAAGTGCTTCGGACGGGGCCTCTCCCGTCAGAAGCGCGTCCACTTGGGCGTCACGCCAGGGCCGAGTGCCAACTCCGCCGAACGCGAGGGAGGCGCTGGCGATCTTGCCGTTTTCCATTCGCAGCACGGCCGCGGTGGAGACCAGTGCAAAGGCGTAGGAGGCGCGGTCGCGCACCTTGCGATAGACTTGGCGATCACCGGTAGGTGCGGGCAGATGGACGGCGGTGATAAGCTCGCCGGGGGCGAGCGTGGTCTCGATATGCGGCGTGTCTCCGGGCAGGCGGTAGAACTCGGCCAGCCCGGTCGTGCGGGTGCCGCCGACCGCGCTGCGGATGATCACCTCTGCATCCAGCGCCCGCATCGCCACGGCCATGTCGCTGGGATGCAGCGCGATGCAATGATCCGAGGTGCCGAGAACGGCGTGGTTGCGTAGCTCGCCGCCGATCGCCGCGCAGCCCGAACCGGGCACACGTTTGTTGCATGGCGCGTCGATGTCCTGGAAATAGGGGCAACGCGTGCGCTGCAGCAGATTGCCGGCGGTGGTCGCGCGATTGCGAAGCTGCGGCGAAGCACCAGCCAGCAGGGCCCGGGACAGGACCGGCCAGTTGCGGCGGATGCGCGGATCGTCGGCGAGATCGGAATTGCGCACGGTGGCCCCGATTCTTATGCCGCCGCTTACCTCGTCGATCTGATCGAGGCCAAGACGATTGATGTCGACCAGTTGATCTGGGGTCATGACCTCCAGCTTCATCAGGTCGAGAAGATTGGTGCCGCCGCCGATGAAGGCGGCCTCCTCGCCGGCGAGTTTCAGGGCGTCATTGGACGTCTCGGGACGGTGATAGTCGAACGGTCTCATTCGGCCGCCACCTTCTCGATGGCCGCCACGATGCCGGAGTAGCACGCGCAACGACAGAGGTTGCCGCTCATGCGCTCGGTGATCTCGTCGCGGGTCAGCCGGGTCGTGCCTTCAAGGTCTTCGGTCACGTGGCTGGCGCGCCCCGCCCGCGCTTCCTCCAGCATGGCGGTGGCCGAGCAGAGCTGGCCGGGGGTGCAGTAGCCGCATTGCATACCATCGTGGTCGAGAAAGGCCTGTTGCATGGCCGAAAGGGTCTTGCCTTCGGCCAACCCTTCGACGGTTACGATCTCGGCATCATCGTGCATGACGGCAAGGGTGAGGCAGGCGTTGATGCGCCGTCCGTCCGCGATGACGGTGCAGGCGCCGCATTGGCCATGGTCACACCCTTTCTTTGAGCCGGTCAGTCCGATGTGATCGCGCAGGGCGTCGAGCAGGGTCACCCGCGGGTCCAGTTCGAGCTGGTGTCGGATGCCGTTCACGGTGAGTGTGGTTTGCATCGGTATTCCTTGCTGTCGGAGCCACCAGCGCGAGGGCGCGGGGCAGGGATGGCGCAAAGGGCCGCCGCGTGGAGAGGCGCGAGGCCGGTGAGACACAGCGCTTTGATGTGTCGTAGTTGTGATGGAAAAACAGGTGCGAGAGCGGTTTGTTCCCCTGATGCCTCAGACTGCACGCTCCGGAGACGTGCGATGACGGAGATCGGGCAATCGCACGAACCGGGTGGCCCTCTGCCGAAAGGTGGCGAACGATGCGACTGCCAGGAAATTTGGTGCTGCCGAAAATCGTCTATAGGGCCATTTTTGCCCCCGCTTACGCGGCCTTGCCGTTGACGAGCTCTTGGGCGATCTGGGTTAGCCGGGCGTCAACGCGGCGCTCTTCCTCGACAGCGTTTTCGAGGATTTGCCTGTCTTCAAGGTCCAGTTGACGAGCCCATCCGGCCAACGATCCATGGACCGCCATACCATAATGCAGCACCCTTTGGAGGGAGGCGATGAGTGCCGCGTCGCGCACGGCCGGACTGGCGATGGCCTCGGCCCAGTCCCGCGCTTCGCGCAAGATCGCCTGCATGGATCCATCGGTGTGGTTTTCATCTTTGGCATCGTGCACTTCGAGCAGCCCGCAAAGCTGTTCGCCGCGCTTCTGCGTGGCGGCGATTTCCTTAGACAGGTAATTGCGCAGGTTCGGGTGCTCGGCCTTTTCGGCGAGGCGGGGAAGCGCGTTGGTGAACTGGGCCTCGAAAGAGCAGGCTTCCTGCAGTTCTGTTAGGTAAAGGGCTTTCAGGTCGTCGGTTTGCATTCGGGGCACCTCCATTCAATATTCGGGGCGGCCCGCGGTTTGCACCGCGCCGCCCGTCCTCGTGACCGTGCCCGCAAAGGAACAAAGCCCCTCATGATGCTCCAGCACATTCTGGTTTTCCTGTCGGCAGCGCTTGCGCTGGGTGCCTCGCCGGGCGCGAACAATCTGTTGGCCTTCACCTCGGCAGCCACGTCAGGCTGGCGGCGCGCGGCCATCGGTGTTCTTGGACGCATCGCGGCCTGGACGGTTCTTGTCGTCCTCGTTTCACTCGGACTGGACGCGATCCTGCGGACATCGGAATTCGCCTTCGTGACCCTGAAGTGGCTCGGTGTTCTCTATCTTCTGTATCTCGCCTGGCAGTTCTGGCGGGCCGATGTTTCCACCGAGATCGTGACCCCCACCACCTCGCGCCTCATGCGCCGCGAGTTCTGGACCCTGATGGGCAATCCCAAGGCCTACCTGCTGCTGACATCATTTCTTCCGCAGTTCGTGGATCAAACCGCGGCCGTGACACCTCAACACCTCACGCTCGGCGTTCTCTATATCGTTGCCGAGGGGCTTGCGGCTCTGCTTTGGGTCAGTGCCGGGACCCTGTTCGGAGCTCATGCCCTGACGCCACTCAAACGACTCGTCCTGAACCGCGCATCTGCAGGGCTCATGGTTGCCGCTGCCATCTTTCTCGCGCGGTCCGAAAGATCAGCAGCAGTCTGAACATGACCTGAACCAGGTCAGCTCTTGTGCTCGGGCTTTCCTTTCCGGTCGGTTTCCGCGAAGTCTTCCAGCTGACTTGCCGACATGGAGTCATACATCTCGCGGGCGGCGCCGGTCAGGTCGCTTTTCTTCATTTCACCCCGTTTCGCGGCAAGGGCGGCCCCTGCGGCCTTTTGCTGAGCTTTCGATTTTGCAGGCATGGTGGTTCATCCTCATCTGTGTTTTTGGGGGGCGCGAGAATGTTTCCCGCCCGCGAGTTGTTGCCGGTTCGGCGCGATCAGCTCTGTTTAGCGGGTGATGGTCCGCCCGCGGATGGTTCTCCAGTGTCCCGGTTCGCCGGGGACGAGGAGAGAGGCAACGCCGCCTCCGCGCACAGGAATGCACGTGGAGGCAGCGGCGTCGCCGATCATTTGGATATCTGCTCGAGAGCGACGCCGGCGGCGGATGGATCTCCGTCGGTGGAGAGGTCGCCGAGCGACACGATGCCCACCAATCGCTTGTCGCGATCAACCACCGGCATGCGGCGAACCTGGCTCTCACCCATGTTGCGCGCGACCTCGGCGACTTCCTGATCGTCGAATACGTAGAGCACGTCGCGCGACATGACCTCGCCGACCGCCGCGTTGGTCGATTTCCCCTGTGCGATGCCGCTGATGACGATGTCGCGGTCGGTAATGGTCCCGACCAAACGGTCATCCTCCCCAACGGGCACGAAGCCGGTTTCAATCCGCCGCATGATCTCGGCAGCGTCCTTGAGCGATTGATCTGGGGTCAGCGTAACCGTGTGCGGTGTCATGACTTCGTTGACCTGCATGGTGTCCTCCTTCGGTTGCAGTTGCGGAATATCGGTCCGCATCCGCATCAAAGAACAGGCCGGTGTTGCAAATGTTCCCGAGCCGATTTCAGTCTCGTTGCATCGGGTGATGATCCGGAATCGGCGACAACCATGACGCCACCCGGTGGACAGTTAGGGTTCTCGCTGATCTCGCCTCAAGCGCCCGGGGCCTTTGTCAAGGAGACGGCGAGCCGGTTCGGGAACTGAGGCTGGGCCTTGGATCAATAAGTGCCGGGCGGGTCGCTGGCGGGAAAGGATTCATCCGCCGTCTCGTCGACCAAATCCCACCGGCCGGGCGGGTTGCGCATCTGGGAGGGGCCCGCGTCACGCACTTGGCGCGGCGGCGACGGGCGGCTGTGTTTCCAGACACGGTAGGCGAGCAGACCGACCGCTGCGCCGAGTAGAAATCTGACCATGTCGTTTCCTTTCCGATGCCGGCCTGGGCGGCGGCCCTGCGGTTGTGAGTGGAGATGGTAGGAGAACGGCCGATCGGAGCGGATGTTCCGCGCTGCGATGCGCGGAGTCGGGAACATTGCTCTCCGGGCCCTGTTCAAGGGCAACCTTCACTCAACGCAAAGGAACGAACGATGGCACTGTTTTCCAAAGATATCGAAACTCTCGAAGACCTGTATCTGCACATGGTGCAAGACATCTACTACGCGGAGAAGCAGATCGAGAAATCTCTGCCTGACATGATCGAGAAGGCGAGTAATCCGGATCTGAAGAAGGGCTTCGAGGGGCATCTCGAAGAAACCCACGGCCATGTGGAACGGCTGGAAGAGGTGTTCCGTCTTATCGGCGAAGAGCCGAAGGGCACCACCTGTCCGGCAATCGACGGGATCATCAAGGAAGCCAACGACGTGGCCGGCGACATCGCCGACCGGAACGTGCTGGACGCCGCTCTGGCTGCCGCCGCGCAGGCGGTGGAGCACTACGAGATGACTCGCTACGGGACCCTCATCGCATGGTCCGAAGAGCTTGGGAGATCGGAGTGTGCCGGGATCTTCAAAAAGACCCTTGAGGAAGAGAAGGCCGCTGACGAGAAGCTCACCAAGGTTGCGGAGATGCGCCTGAACCAGGCTGCCTGACGCGACACCACCGGCGGTCGGGTTATAGGCCTGACCGCCGGTGACCCTTGTGGCCAAGGCTTTCCAACGCGATAGGACGCAAGAGTCCTGCAGATGCGTGTGGTGCGCGAACGACGGGCGCGAGTTCGACGGGGTACGCTGAGCATTCGAAAAAACCGGCCCCTGAACTGGTAGGCGATCTGTTCTCCCGGGAACTTCGGCCCACGCTCGATGTGTGGTCACCAGGTGGAGAGAAAGCAAGCGATGGCAATATATGAAACTGATGTCGCGGTGATCGGCGCCGGAACCGCCGGGCTGGCCGCGGAGCGCCATGCCCGCAAGGAAGGCGCAACCACTCTGTTGATCGACCCGGTCTTTGCGGGAACCACCTGTGCGACGGTCGGCTGCATGCCTTCAAAGCTATTGATCGCTGCTTCGGACGCCGCCCAAGCGGCGCGATACGCAATAGATTTCGGCATCACAGCCGAACCCGCAATAGAGGGGCGTGCCGTGCTGAAGCGGGTGCGTCGGCTGCGCGACGATTTCGCCCGAGGGGTGCGGCAGTCCATAGAAGAACTGCCGGAGGGCACCTGCCTGACCGCCCAAGCGTGCTTTGAAGCTCCGGGCGTTCTGGCGCTTGATACTGGCGATCGCGTCGAAGCGCGGGCCGTCGTCATCGCCACGGGGGCCAGTCCGGCAGTGCCCGAGCCGTATGAGGCGGTGGAGGATCACGTTCTGACCAACGAGACAATCTTCGAGCTTGAGGATCTGCCAGAGAGCGTTGGAGTCATCGGGGCGGGTCCACTGGGGCTGGAACTGGCGCAGGCAATGCACCGACTGGGTGTGCGGGTGGAGGTGTTTGACGCAGGCAACCGGCTGGCTGGGCTACCTGCGGAGGCGAGCGATGCGCTGCACGGGATACTGACCGAGGCATTCCCGATCCATCTGGACTGTAAGCCTGACCCTTCCGCGAGCGATACGGGGGTCGCCCTCTCATGGGACGGGGGAAAGACGCGGTTCGAGAAGCTGCTGATCGCCGCCGGCCGCCCACCGAACCTTTCCGCCCTTGTTCTGGAGAAGGCCGGGCTGGAGCTGGACGATCACGGCACGCCGGTCTTCGATCCGGGCACCCTGCAATGCGGCAATGCGCCGGTCTTCATCGCCGGGGACGCCAACCATGACCGGCCGCTGCTGCATGAGGCGTCCGACGAGGGCACGGTGGCGGGCCGCAATGCGGCGGCTTGGCCCGAGGTGCGCAGAACGCCCCGCAAAGTGCCGCTGAGCATTGCCTTCACGCGGCCGGAAGCCGCGGTCATCGGCACGATCCCGGACGGCACGGGGTATGTATGCGGCGAGGTGGATTATGGCAATCAGGGCCGCGCCAAGGTGGAAGGCCGGGCGCAAGGCCTGGCCCGCATCCATGCCAGCGCCGAAGACGGGCGTCTGACTGGCGCGGCGCTTTGCGCCCCGGGTGGCGAGCATCTGGCGCACCTGCTGGCCTGGGCGATCCAGTGCGAGATGACGGCCTCGGACATGCTGGATCTGCCGTCCTACCATCCGGTGATCGAGGAGGGGCTGCAGACGGCGCTGCGGGACGTCTGCCGACAGGCCGGACTATCGCGACCGTGGCAGCGGAATGACGAACCACTGCCTGGCTCGAATGGGGGTGCGTCCGAGGACTGAACCCGGGGATCACATCATCCGCGACCATTGGTCGAAAAGGATCCATGTCGTTCCGCCGACCATCAGAAGGATGATGAGCGCCGTGAAGAGGATCAGCATCAGATCGTCGCGGTGGGATCTCCACAGGTCGATGTGCAGGAAGAAGCGGAAATGTGCCGCGATCTGCGCCAGTGCCAGAACGGATACGGTGATGAGTGTGGTGGCCCTCTCGAAGCCCCCGAAGGCGACCACGGCAAAGGACACGAGTGTCAGCAGGAGCGTCCACGCCGCGCCAAGCAGATATCGGCGCAGTTCTTCCCCGCGTCCGAGGTCTTCGCTCTCGGCAAGTTTGTATTTGCGTTTGCCCTCGCTCACTGGACTACTCCGAACAGGTAGACGAATGTGAAGATCGCGACCCAGACCACATCGAGCATGTGCCAGTAGAGGCCAAGCCGTAGGAGCCGCAGTTTGACCGGAGAGGCAATGCCCCAGACCGCCGTCTGCACCGCCAGTAGGGCCATCCAGATCAGCGCGCAGGCAACATGCAGCCAGTGCGTGCCGGTGAGTAGAAAGTAGATCGACAAAAAGCCGCTACGCTGTGGCGGGGCGTTCTCCGTCACCGCGAAACGATGGAAATCCTGCGCCTCCAGAGCCAGAAAGATGAGCCCGAGCAGCGCGGTTGCCGTGAGCCAGAGCGTCAACCCGCGCAGGTCGGAACGGTATTTCACATGCAGCATCGCCATGCCGATAGTGAAGCTCGACGCGAGCAGGACCAATGTCTGGATGAGCGGCATCTTCAGTTCGAACAGGTCGCCCGGCCCCGGGCCCTCTGCCACCCCATGCACAGACATGGAGTCATAGGTTGCCAACAGCAGCGCAAAGAGAACGAGGTCGGCCATGAGGAAGACCCAGAACCCGAAGATGGTGGTCTCGGCTTGCGAATGACGGGCGGGGTCGGTTCCGTGGAGGTTGAGACCAGGATGGAGCACCTTGTTCTCGCTCATGTCGCGGTTTCCTTGGCCAGGCCGCGGTTCGCGGCGGTGGACTCGTGTTCGCGCGGCACCGGCGCGGTCTGACTCAGGGTTTCGAGCCAGTCGCGATGGACGCGCTCGATCTCGGCGGCGGGGATGGTGCGGGTCGTCTCGCGCTGGAAGCTGCGCGCGATCCAGGCTGCAAGTGCACCCAATGCACCGGCACCGGCGAGCCACCAGATCTGCCACACGATACCGAAGCTGGCCAGGAAGAGCGCAGCGCCGATCACCGCTGGAACGGCGGTGTGGCGCGGCATGTCGATGTCCTCAAACCTGTCCGGCATCTGATAGGCGTCATCGGCGCGCTTCGCTTCAAGAAAGGCGTCGCGGCAGGAGACCTCGGGCTGCACCGGAAAATTCCATTCCGGCGTGGGGGCAGGTAGGGCCCATTCCAAACTGCGCCCGTCCCATGGATCGCCTGCAGGCACCGACAGCGCCGCCCGGTGGCGGATGCTGCGTGTGATCTGGACGATGAGCGCGATGAAGCCTCCGGCGATCATCAGGGCGCCAAAGAGCGCAGCAGTGAGCCAGGGCGAAAAGGTGGCATCCTGCCACATCGAGCTGCGCCGCGCGGCGCCCATCAGACCCATGGCATAAAGCGGCATGAAGGCAAGGTAGAAGCCCGCGAAGAACAGCGCGAAGGCGACGATGCCCCAGCGTTCCTCCAGCCGGAAACCGAAGGCGAGCGGGAACCAGAACTGCAACCCCGCGATCATTCCGAACAGCAGGCCCGGGATAAGCATGTTGTGGAAATGCGCCACCAGGAACAGGGAATTGTGCACGGCGAAATCCACCGTCGGATTGGCCAGGATTACGCCGGTCATCCCGCCGATCACGAATGACACCAGAAAGCCGGTGGCAAACAGCATCGGTGCCGTAAAGCGGATGCGCCCGCGCCACATGGTCAGCAGCCAGTCATAGACCTTGACCCCGGTCGGAATGCCGATCGCCATGGTGGCGATGCCGAAGACCGCGTTGAGCTGCGCACTCTGACCCATGGTGAAGAAGTGATGCAGCCAGACCGTGAAGGACAGCACCGCGATGCACATGGTGGCACAGACCATCGAGCGGTAGCCGTAGAGTGCCTTGCCTGAGAAGGTCGAGATCACCTCGGACCACACCCCGAAGGCCGGCAGGATCAGGATGTAGACCTCGGGGTGACCGAACAACCAGAAGAGGTTGGCGTAGTTCATCAGGTTGCCACCCGCCGCCACCGTGAAGAAATGGAAGCCGAAATGCCGGTCCAGCCACAGCATCAGCGTGGCCAGCGTCAGCGGCGTCATGGAAAACACCATCAGGATCGAGGTGCAGAGAGCCGTCCAGCAAAACAGCGGCATCCGCATCAGGTGCATCCCCGGCGCGCGTTCCTTGTAGAGGGTAACGGCAAAGTTGATGCCCGTCAGTGTCGAGCCGACCGAGGTCAGGGTGATCGCCCAGATCCAGTAGTCGACGCCTGGGCCTGAGCTGAAGTCGATGCCCGTGAATGGTGGATAGCCGCTCCAGCCGCCGGTGGAGAACCTGCCGATCACCAGGGAGGTCATGACCAGCGCGGCCCCGGCAGTCGTCAGCCCAAGGCTCACCGCATTCATGAAGGGAAAGCTCATGTCCCGCGCCCCGATCTGGATCGGCATGACGTAGTTGATGAGGCCTGTCAGGAAGGGCATCGCCATGAAGAAGATCATGATCGAACCGTGGGTCGAGAATAGCTGGCCGAAATGCTCGCCGGAGAGAAACCCCTGATCGCCCACCGCCACCGCCTGCTGGGTGCGCATCACCACCGCCTCGGCAAGGGCGCGGGCAAACATCACCAGCGCCAGGACGATATACATGATGCCGATCTTCTTGTGATCGAGGCTGGTCAGCCAGTCGCGCCAGAGCGGCCGCCACCAGCCCCTGACCGTGAGCAGCACGAGCATCGCCAGCAGCCCGGCCACGGCAATGCCGCCTGCGGCAGCGGCGACAGCCGCGCTGGATGTGCCTTGGCGCCAGGCATCGACAAAGACGATATCGCCCCGGTCGAGCAGGCCGAGAAGGGGGTGCGCCGGCTCAGCCATCGTCAGCCGGCGCCTTACCCGCCTTCAGACGCTTCACAGTCTCGCCGAACGGATCGCCCTCGACGCTGCCGAAGGCCACGGGCGCATCCAGCACGCCGGGTTCGGCCAGCCTGGCCTGCGTTCCCGCATCGAGTGGCGGCGCTGCATGGGCGGTGGCGAGCCAGGCATCGAAGGCGGCGGGCGTCACCGCTTCGGCCACGAAATGTTGACGCGCGAACTGCGCCCCGTTGTATTGCGTGTTCAACCCCGCAAACTGCCCCTCGGCATCGGCCCGCAGGTTGAAACGCGATGCCATACCCGGCATCGCATAGATCTGCCCGCCGAGCCGGGGCACCGCAAAGGCCTGCAGCGCCGTCCCACTGGTCAGCCGCAGCTCGACGGGCCGCCCCACGGGCAGCACCAGCCGATCGGCAGACGCGACACCGGCGTCGCGATAGACGAACAACCATTTCCAGTCATAGGCGACGGCGTCGATCCGAAGCACCTCTCCCGGCCCGACTGCGCGGTAAGGGTCCATCGAGACCGTCTGGCGCCAGAGATTCCACCCTAACACGCAAACCACGACGACGGGCAGGCCCCAGAGCAGAAGCTCCATCGGCCACGAGAACGACCATCGGGACGCGTAGCGGCCCGGCCCGCCAATTCGATAGCGCCAGGCAATGAATGGCAAGGCCAGGAACACCGGCACGATGACCGGGAGCATCCAGAGAACGATCGTCATCAGGTGTGCTCGTTGTCGTGCCGCGACCTCTCCGGCGGGGTGAAGGACTCCCGCTTCGATGCATCCAGACAGAAGCGCAATCCCGGCGAGGCTGACGAGGCGGCCGAGTATGCTCAATCTTCCATATGCCCGCCGCCCCGGGTTCGTCATCCCTTCACCTGCCTGCACTTGCTCTGCCGGTTCCGGCCTCCGCCTCCCGAGGGTGTGATCGGATCCGATAAAGTCAAAGCTGCACCTCAACTGCATGTCGTGATGGACACAACCGGCAGAAGCGTCCAGATCGTGGCGACCAGACCCACCCAGCCTCCGGTGCGGCTGACAAAGTCGACCAGGTCGGATGACGGCTGCGGCCAAGAGTAGTGCGCCGCCAGAAGCGCCAGTTGCGCCAAGATCGCCAGGGCATAGCCTGCGCCCAGCAGCAGACCGGGCAGCGCCACACCGAGGACCGTCCCCGTCAGGCCGTGGCCGCAGATCAATCCGTGTAGCCCGTAGACCGCACCGAACGCGGCCAGCCAGACCAGGGGCGAGACCAGGATACGCAGGACCTTCGTCATGCCAAGAACCCGGGCAGGTGCCCGGCCAGAAGGATCAGTGTTCCAGTTGCGGCCAGGTAGTCGACCCACAGGCCGACGACCGGAAAATCCGACCGGCGCCGGGTTGACGTCAGCCCGCTTCGAACCTTGGCGATCAGGACGGCGATCATCAGAGTGACCAGGCCCGCATGGAACAGACCGTATCCGCTCAGCACCGTCATGGTCGCGCCGTAGGCGTGCCCGCCGGGGTCCGGCGCGCGCAACATCATCGCCGCACAGGCGACCCCGATGGCGCCAGCGGCAGCGAACGTGATTGCGAGCGCGGGCATCGCGTTGGCCTCCTGGCGAACCGCCTGGATTGCCCATCGTATGGCTATTGGTCCGGTGGCCGCGCCCGCCAGGCCGATGCATATCTCCAGGGCCGAAGGCGTGAACCAGGCCGGTGGCGGCCACCCCGGCGCGACGGTCCAGAGAAAGGCGAACCCGAACAACAGCGACCCGAAGAAGGTGGCGTTTGCCGTCAGCAGGAACACCGACCCCCACCAGCCCGGCGCACGGTCGGTCGCGGTTGCGGGGGGCAAACTCAACCCATGTCCGATGTCCTGCGCGGGCAGATCATCGGCACGACCCAGCGTCCAGACCCAGCGACAGGCCAGCGCGGCCACGCCGGCAAGAGCCAGGGGCGTAAGCCAGTAAAGCTTGAGCAGGAGCGACAGGAAAAACAGGCCCGTGAACGCCGACATCACGATCGGCAGGCGTGTGTTCGACGGATAGACGACGTGAAAATCCGGCTGTCCGGTGGCCACGTCCACGGTCAGCGTCTCGCGCCAGTCGTGCCGGGGTCTCCCCAGATAGCCTTCGCCGCGGGCCAGCCGGACCGCAAGATCCGGGTCATCGGTCAACGGATCGCGGCCAGAGACCTGCGGCAGACTGGCGAAGTTGTAGGGCGGAGGCGGCACCATCATCGCCCATTCCAGCGTCCCAGCCTTCCAGGGATCGCGCCGGCCCCGCACGGCCGTCACGGAATTGAGGATGATATCGAACAGGACCATGGCCAGGCCAATCGCCAGGACGAAGCTGCCGACCGAGGAGACCAGGTTGATCGCTGTCCAGCCGTCCTCGGGCGCATAGGTCGAGATGCGCCTGCGCTGGCCCATCAGACCGACCCAGTGCATCGCCAGGAAGGTCACGTGGAAGCCGATGAAGATCAGCGCAAAGGCGAATTCTCCCAAACGGAAGAACCGCCGGCGCCCGGTGACATGCGGCAGCCAGTAGTAAAGGCCGGCCAGCACCGGAAAGACGAAGCCGCCGAACAGAACGTAATGCAGGTGCGCGGTGACAAAGGCGGTGTCATGCGCCTGCCAGTCGAAAGGTACCACGGCAACCATCACGCCGGTCAGCCCGCCGATCACGAAGGTCACGAAAAAACCCAGGATATGCAGCATCGGCATATGTAGCTCGGGCCGGCCCCGCCACATCGTCCCGATCCAGGCAAAGATCTGCACCGCCGTGGGCACCGCCACCAATGTTGAGGCGGCCGAGAAGAAGGCCAGTCCCATATGAGGGATGCCGGTGGTGAACATGTGGTGGACCCACAGCCCGAAGGACAGAAAGGCCAGCGCCACCGCGGCCGCCACGATCCAGCCATAGCCCAGCAACGTGGTCCGGCACATCACCGGCAGCACGGTCGAGATCACGCCAGCGGCAGGCAGGAAGATGATGTATACCTCCGGGTGCCCGAACAGCCAGAACAGGTGCTGCCAGAGCAGGCTGTCCCCCCCCAGGTCTGCCTGGAAAAAGGGCAGACCAAAGGCGCGCTCGATCTCCAGCAGCACAGAGCCGAGGATCAGCGGCGGAAACCCCGTCAGGATCATTAGCGCGGTAACAAAGGCATACCAGGCGAAGATCGGCATCCTGTCCAGCGACATGCCTGGCGCGCGGTATTTCAGGATCGAGACGGTGATCTCGACCGCCGCCGCGATGGCCGAGATTTCCACGAAGGTGATGCCGATCAGCCAGAAATCGGTGTTGATCCCCGGGGAATGGATCGCGCCGCTTAGGGGCGGATACATGAACCAGCCGCCGTCGGGGGCGATACCCAGCAGCATCGACACCAGAAGCATCGTTCCGCCGAAGGCGTAGCACCAGTAGCCATAGGCCGTAAGCCTCGGGAACGCCAGGTCGCGGGTGCCCAGCATCTTGGGCAGCAGATAGACCGCCAGCCCCTCGAAGGTGGGGATGGCGAAGAGGAACATCATGATGGTCCCGTGCATGGTGAATATCTGGTTGTAGATATCTGGACCAGCGAAGGCCGAATGCGGCGTGGCAAGCTGGGCCCGGATCAGCATCGCCAGAAGTCCGCCGACAACGAAGAAGAAGAAGGCGGTGACAAGGAACATCCGCCCCAGGTCGGTATGGTTTACGGTCGAGAACCAGCCGCGAAAGCCGGGCTCGGACGCCCAGATGCGTGACAGGGCGCGATGGCGTCGGAGTGCGTTCATTCGGTTTTACCTGCAAGGAAGGCTCTCCAACCGGCCCCGTCATGCGCGGTTACGGTGAAGGTCAGGTCGGCATAGCCCGGGCCGCTGAACTCTGCGCTGAGGCCCTGGTAGGTGCCCGGCGCGTCGGCCTCGATCCGCAGGACGTTCACATGGCCGGGGATCGCATCAAGCTTGCCGGCAAGACGGGGCACCCAGAAAGAGTGGATCACGTCTTCGGTCGTGATTGCCACATCGACCGGCCGCCCGGCGGGAATGTGCAGCACCGCACTGGTCGTCCGGTCGGCTGCGTCGGAATAGGTGAATATCCAGCCGTCGCGGCTGCCGGTCGCGGCAACCTCGACGACCGCGTCGCCGGGACGGGGCAGCAGACGCTCACCGATCACCAGACCGTAGGCCAGCAACGCGGCAAGCACGGTCATCGGGAAGGCCAGGCCAAGGCCGATCACCCAGGTGCGAATTTCATGCCTTTCGCTGGCCGTTCCTTTGCGACGGAGGAAGGGCAAGGCAACCAGACCCGTCACCAGGACGAATATCAGCGTGGCGCCGGACAGCAGCACCCACCAGAGGGTCGCGATCTCACGGGCGGCCGGTCCGGCGGGATCGACGACGGACAGCGCCCCTTCGCAACCTGCGAGCGTTAGAAGCGTTGTGGTCGCAAGGAAAGTGCGACACAGTTGGGTGACATGACGACGGAACCGATGGTGAACGAGCAGGACGAAGAGTTGATCGACCCGATCAGCAAACGTCCCGGCTATGGCGAAACGGAATCGCAGATCGCGATCCTGGGCCATCCAATCCATGCGATGAGCGTGGCTTTCCCAGTGGCCCTGACCTTCTGCACTCTGGGGGCGGATGCGCTCTATTGGTGGACCGGCGACGCGTTCTGGGCGCGCGCGGCCTTGTGGGCCGCGGGCACCGGGTTCCTGTTCGGAATGTTCGCGGGACTTTCGGGCACGGCCGAGCTTCTGCTGGTGCCGGGCATCCGCGCGCGGGCTCCGGCTTGGACGCATTTCATTATCGCTGTCACATTGCTGAGCCTTTTGGGTGCCAACTGGGGTCAGCGCCTCTATGGTTATCAGGAGGCGGTGCTGCCCTACGGCATCCTGATGTCGGCGCTTAGCGTGTGCGTGGTAGGCTTCACGGGATGGCATGGTGGCAAGCTCGTCTTCGATTATCGGCTGGGAACGTCCAAGGGTAGCTGACCACCACGCGGTTCGGTCATCCAGCCAGGAAAGCTGATCCAGTCCAGTTCGGGTTTCGTCAGAACGAGGGTTAGTATGATCAGGCAGGGCAACAGCACGGCGGCAACGGGCAGCATGGGGTGCGGCGGCCTGTGTCGGCCCGGCTTCTCGGCGACCTTCATGAGAACGTGGCCGATCCATGCGTGAATGGCGACAAGGAGCGCGACGAAAGCGAGCTTGGCATAAAGCCACGGCACGAAAACCTCGCGCAGGAAGATCAGCCAGGTTCCCGCGATGACGGTCAGCACGGCGGCGGGGGTGACGATCATGGTGTAGGTCAGATGGGTCGCCCGCCGGATCACACGGTAATCGTCGGCCACCAAGGCTGGATCGTGGCGGGCCAGCATGACGGGCAGAACCAGCAGCCCGCCACACCACAGGGTCAGCCCGGCGATATGCGCCAGCTTGACCATTGGCACAGTCGAGAGGAGCCAGTCGATCATTACGCCGGACCCGAAGACAGGTTCAACCAGGAGCGCCGGGCCAGGACGATGGCGGCTGCCGCATAGGGAACACCGGCCGGCACCCACATGATCAGCCCGCCCAGCTGCTGGTCCTGAAGCGGCGTGAGGCCCCAGAGAAACGGCGCCACGGCATGCGCCGCGTAGAGCGGCGCGGGGGCGAATGTCAGGATGGCACCAAGCATGCCCATCTGCGCGAACCCTGCCACCACGAAAACAAGCCGATCTACCAGTGCGTCATTGGTCGTGAAGACGCCCTGCCAGAACCACACGGCACTGCCCAGCAGGGTCAGTTGCATAACCCAGTAGACGGCTACATTGGACAACGCCAGGTCATAGCTTGTTGGGAGGTGCCATACCCACAGGACCGCCGTCGAAACCATGAAGGGCAGTGCCAGGCCGGCTCTGCCGCGCCCGGGCCAAACCACTGCCAGAAGCGGCGCCGCCACCGCCACCAGAAGGACGTGATGCAGCACCCGCGCCGAAAACAGAGCAGAGGAAAGAGCACACAAAGGTGAAACGAAAGCGACAAACATGACAAATGTCGCCGCCAGCCCGACAGGGGAGCGGCGCAGCAGCACCGACAACAATACCAGCGCCGCAAGGACAACCAGATCCAGATTCCAGCTTGCCCATAGTTCCGTGGGCGGCGGCGGTTGTCCGCAGTAAATCCTGTCCATGCGCATTAAGCCTTCGGGCCGCTAATAATTTCTTGGCCGCTCAGACGTGCGAAACGACCAGCCCCCATTACCACTAAAGCCCAACTCAGCGGCTCATGGATAGTTCCGCTTTCGCCCCTGCGCCGCCTGGAAAAACGTTCTGATTGCCCAAATCGTGCGAAGCTTCAGCTTTTCCTACGTCGGGTTATAGATGCTGTTGCCAGGTCGAATTTGAACCCAAGGCGCCTTCATGCGTTAGTTGCTGACGTTGCAAGTCTCATTTCAGGAAAGGCACGGCTCATGGTATCACGCGCACTCTGGAAAGGACAGCTTCGCCTGTCA
>JAAEZD010000083.1:0-3227 GCA_018223035.1 Paracoccaceae bacterium | reverse complement strand
CCCGCGCCGTTCACCATGCAGCCGATCTCACCGTCGAGCGCGATGTAGTTCAGGTCATACTTGGAGGCTTCGAGTTCCTTGGGGTCTTCCTCGGTCGTGTCGCGCAGTTCGGAGACCTCGGGCTGGCGATACATGGCGTTGCCGTCAAAACCGAGCTTGGCGTCGAGCACCTTGAGCTGACCGCCGGGCATAAGGATCAGCGGGTTGATTTCCAGCATCTCCATGTCCTTCTCGATGAAGGCCTTGTAAAGGATGCCCATGAGCTGAACGCATTGCTTGACGGCGGGGCCTTCGAGACCCAGCGCGAAAGCGACGCGGCGGCCGTGATAGGGCTGGTAGCCGGTGGCGGGATCGACGCTGAAGCTGAGGATCTTTTCAGGGGTCGAGGCGGCGACCTCTTCGATGTCCATGCCGCCTTCGGTCGAGCAGACGAAAGAAACGCGGCTGGAAACGCGATCGACCAAAAGGGCGAGATAAAGCTCACGCTCGATATCCGAGCCGTCTTCGATATAGATGCGGTTGACCTGCTTGCCCGCCGGGCCGGTCTGGTGGGTCACGAGGGTCTTGCCAAGCATCTTCTTGGCTTCCTCAGCGGCTTCCTCGACCGATTTGGCGAGGCGCACACCGCCTTTTTCACCTGCTTCGGCTTCCTTGAACGAGCCCTTGCCGCGGCCACCGGCGTGGATCTGCGCCTTGACGACCCAGAGCGGTCCATCAAGTTCGCCGGCCGCGTTTTTCGCGTCTTCTGCCCGGAGGATGACCTTGCCGTCGGACACCGGGGCGCCGTAGCTGCGAAGAAGGGCCTTGGCCTGATATTCGTGGATGTTCATGAAAGTCGTTCCCGTCTGCTTGCGTTTGCTCGGGGCTATACGCCCTGTCTTGATAACGGGTTAACCCAAAAATGGGGTGTGGCCACAGGTTTTGACAAAAAAAACGACATTTGTGATCACAGGCCAAAAAGCTGTGATCACAAACGCCGGTTGTGCGGGAGAATTAGGCGGAAAACAGCAAAGGGTTGTGTGCGACTTTGGCGGTTTGGCCCTTGCGAAAGGGCGTTGCGCCACGAAAAACGCCGCCCCGGATGGTCCGGAGCGGCGCAAAAGGTCGAAAATCGCCCCGTTCAGGCAAGCGAGCTGTCGATTCCTTTGCAGGCTTCGACGAGGCCTTTAACGGCGTTGACCGAGTTGTCGAACATGGCCTGTTCGTCCTTGGTCATCTGGATGTCGATGACCTTTTCAACGCCACCGGCACCGATCACGGTCGGAACGCCGACATACATGCCCTTGAGACCGAGAGCGCCGTCCACATAGGCGGCGCAGGGCAGGACGCGCTTCTGGTCCTTGAGATAGGCTTCGGCCATTTCGATGGCGGAGGTCGCGGGCGCGTAGAAGGCCGAGCCGGTTTTCAGCAGGCCGACGATCTCGGCGCCGCCGTCACGCGTGCGCTGGATGATGCTGTCGAGCTTGTCCTGCGTGGTCCAGCCCATTTCGACCAGGTCGGGCAGCGGGATGCCGGCGACGGTGGAGTAGCGCGCCAGCGGCACCATGGTGTCGCCGTGGCCGCCCAGAACGAAGGCGGTGACGTCCTTCATCGAGACGCCGAATTCCAAGCTGAGGAAGTGGCGGAAGCGGGCCGAGTCGAGCACGCCGGCCATGCCGCAGACCTTTTCATGCGGCAAGCCCGAGAATTCGCGCAGCGCCCAGACCATCGCGTCGAGCGGGTTGGTGATGCAGATCACGAAGGCGTTGGGCGCATGGTCGCGGATGCCTTCGCCGACCGATTTCATAACCTTGAGGTTGATGCCGAGCAGGTCGTCGCGGCTCATCCCCGGTTTGCGCGGGACGCCGGCGGTCACGATGCAGACGTCGGCGCCGGCGATATCCTCATAGGACTGGGTGCCGCTGAGCGTGGCGTCGAAGCCCTCGGAGGGGCCGGACTCGGCGATGTCGAGCGCCTTGCCTTCGGGGGTGCCTTCGGCGATGTCGAACAGCACGACGTCGCCAAGCTCTTTCAGCGCGGCGAGGTGGGCGAGCGTGCCGCCGATTTGACCTGAGCCGATCAGGGCAATCTTGGGTCTGGCCATGGGAATAGTCTCCGATCCGGTTGGAATTGCGCGTTGCGTAGTGCTTTACGGTTGCGCGCGCAAGGCTTACGCACGGGCGGATGCCGCAGTGCGGCAAGTGGCCCGACCAAGGCTGGGCCAAAAAAACGTCGAAAACACGGCGCGTTAGGGGAGTTTGCGATGTTGGAGTTGAACGCCGGCTTTTTCGCCGTGGCGGCGCCGGCGGTGATCTTTGCGGGGGTGTCCAAGGGCGGCTTCGGCTCGGGCGCGGCCTTTGCCGCCTCCACGATTCTGGCGCTGGTCCTTGAGCCCGGGCAGGCGCTGGGGGTGATGCTGCCGCTGTTGATGCTGATCGACGCGGCCTCGTTGAAACCCTACTGGCGGCGCTGGCACTGGCCCGATGCGCGGCGGCTGATCCTGGGCGGGGTGCCGGGCGTGGCGCTGGGCGTTGCGCTCTACCGGGTGGCGGACGCGGACCTGATGCGGCTGTTGATCGGCGGGATATCGATCGCCTTCGTGGGCTGGCAGTTCGTCCGGCGGCGCGGCTGGATTCGCGTGTCGCGCGACAGGCTGCCGGGCTGGGCCGGGCTGCTGGCGGGGGTGGTGACCGGGTTCACCAGTTTCGTCAGCCATGCCGGTGGCCCCCCGGCGGCGCTCTACCTGTTGTCGCAGCGGCTGGACAAGACGCGGTACCAGGCCAGCACGGTGCTGATCTTCTGGGTTCTCAATATGGTGAAGTTCGTGCCCTATGCCTTTCTGGGCATGTTCACCTGGCAGACGGCGGCGGCGAACCTGGTGCTGGCGCCGTTCGCGTTGCTGGGCACCTGGCTGGGGGTGCGGGCGCATGAACTGGTGCCCGAGCGGCTGTTCTTCGGGCTGACCTACGTGTTGCTTTTGGTGACGGGGGGCAAGCTGATCTGGGACGGGCTGGGGTGAGGGGCCGTCCTTGGCGCATTGCCCGGCCGGGGTGTTTTCGTTCCGATGAGACCTGTCATCCCCGCGCAGGCGGGGATCTTAGGGCTTGGTCGGTTGGTTGGGAGGTCCCCGCTTTCGCAGGGATGACAGGGAGGTGCTGCGGGGATGGCGGGGAGTTTTGCTGCGGCGCGGCGATTTCCTCTTGAATTTTCCGGAAAAGAATGCCCCTTTCCGGCGCAACATTATGACC
>JAAEZD010000029.1:0-39332 GCA_018223035.1 Paracoccaceae bacterium | reverse complement strand
AAGAGATGATGAAACTGAGATAGCGGAAACTGTCGCAACGACCCTTGAGCCATCAAGAGCACATCGTAAACTGGCTTGCGACAATTCCCTTGTCTTGCTGGAAAGCAAGGAGAACGGACATGGCCCATGCAGAGCTGGATTTGCGCGATAGACGCGCAATCGACGACATGTTGAATACCAAGATGCCGGTGAGCAAGATCGCAGCTGAGATTGGGAGGCATCGCTCGACAGTATATACGGCAACATCCTATGCGCTTGATCATCCCGAGGCTCTGGCCGGGCTTGTCTGCGAAAGTTTTGCTTTCCGTGTACCGGCGCCAAAAGGCGGTGCTGGCGGTGATAAAGGGGGTGGCGCGGGTGCTGCCCGATCTGCCGGTTCTGCGGCTGAAAAACCGCGATTTCACCCGTGATCCCGATGCGCTTCGACGGCTGAACGCCGATCCGATGGTTCTGAAAGAAACCCAGCCCGCCGTGACCGTTGCCGCGATGGCTCGGGCGAATGAACGGCTGGAACGGGAGTTCTCTCGCATCACGATGCCGGTCCTTATTCTGCATGGCACGGCCGACAAAGCGACCATGCCCGCTGGCAGCGAAGTCTTTGCGCGGGATGCCGGGTCACCAGACAAGACTCTCAAACTCTACGAAGGCCACTACAACGACCTGCTGGCCGACATCGGAAAAGACGAGATTCTGCGGGACATTCTCGACTGGATTGAAACGCGCATCGCGCATTGAACATAAGGAAGCAAAAATCATGAGATTGCCATTCATTTCCACGCCCTTGCTGGCGGCTGCCATTCTTGCGGGGTTCTTGGTGCAAGCGCCGAGGATCTGGGCCGAAACACCGTCCGCCAGCGGCAGCGTTCTGCCTACCGGAGGCGGGGCCGCTCTGTTTGACCCGTCTAACGCGGTTATCCTGCTGCTCGATCATCAGATCGGCCTGTTTCAGACGGTGAAGGATATAGATGTGGACGATTTGCGTCGGAATGTCGTGATGTTGACGCGGCTTGCCACCTTGCTCGACATTCCGGTTATCGCAACGGCCTAGGAGCCCAACGGTCCGAACGGTCCGCTCATGCCCGAGATCGCAGAATCTGCGCCCGACGCGACCTATGTCCCGCGCAAGGGAGAGGTCAACGCTTGGGATAACGCAGACTTTGTCGCCGCCGTCGAAGCCACCGGCCGCAAAACCCTGATCATGGCCGGTGTCTGGACAAGCGTTTGCGTCATGTTTCCCGCACTGGATGCAAAAGCCGCTGGATACGACGTCTACGCCGTGATCGATGCTTCGGGTGATCCAAGCGAAATGACCTCACGGGTTTCCGTCAGCCGATTTTCGCAAGCGGGCGTCGTGCCGACCACCACCAACGCCGTCTTGTCAGAGGCCCACCGCACATGGAACCGGCCCGAAGCCGCAGACTTGGCTCAGCTTTACGCGCTGGTCGCCCCAAATTACGCGGCGGTCATAGAGAGTTACTTCAAGGCGCAATCGGTCGCGGCTGCAACCGAGTGAAGGCTTTGAACTCACCTGTCAGCCCCGCTATTCCCTAAAGGCGGGGCTGATCGTATTTACCCGGGATGTTGGTACGCGGCGGCTTTTGTCGGCTGGCCAACATCCCTTTCAGGGCCGTCGTTCATACCCGTCCCAACCGTAGAAGGAGGCGACGACGGCGCGTCCGCGTGTACGCCCAGCGATCATCTCTGCCATCTCCTCGTCGGGAGTTGCCACGTTAACCAAAGGAACAGCGGTCAGCACCCTTGATTAAGGTCTTAGGCGATACTGGCAGCTGCTATCCACGCGCGGAGAGCTTCTAATCGGTGGTAGCGAATGGTCAGCGCGGCGCGTCGGTGAGCTGGAACGGAGAAACAATTGCGGGTTGCGGAGTGGATGGACAAGAAGAGTTGCAGGCCGCGGGGTGAGCGATAGTCCTGCATCATGCGCTCCCGCTTTCGGAACGGCAAATGGCTGTTCTCGGCACGATTATTGAGCCCTTTGTGCGACCAGTGCTCCAGCCCCGGCTCGAGCTCTCGTTTGGCCGCGCTATATGAGCGGAGCTTGTCCGTGATGATCCTCTTCGGAACAGATACTGCCCGCTTCAACAACTTGCGCAGAAGCCGTTTAGCAGCCCGTTTGTTCCGCCTGGACTGGAGGATCTCGTCCAGAACGACGCCGTGTTGATCAACGGCGAGCCAGAGCCAGAACGTATTTCCGGAAATCTTCACCATGACTTCGTCAAGATGACAAATGTCGCCGGGGAGGCGCTGGCAATGCCGCAGGTTCTTCGCGATCTGCGGCTCGAATTTGGTCGTCCAGCGCCGAACGGTTTCATAGGAGACGTCGATGCCACGTTCGAGCAACACCGCCTCCACCTCTCGCAGACTCAGATTGAACCGGACGTACAGCCAGACCGCATGGGCGATGATCGAGGGCGGGAACCGGTGACGCTTGTAGCTGATGGAAGATGTCTGCATCGCTATGACTTACGTAGCAATCAGCGAGCAGGCAATCGCTACCCGCTTAACGTGACAACTCCGTCAGGAGAGCTTGGCTCCTACTGTTTTATTGAGCGATGCTCGTCGCCGGCATGGTCTCGCGCGGAGCGGCGGTCTGTGCCTGGCTAATCGGAAGGTTCTGGACTTCTTGAATTCGACAGGGCTTCCGCGCCGCGCCGGTGCCTTTCGACCCAATCGCGTTCGCGGTCCTCGATCAGGTGCCAGAGTACCTTCCAGAAGCCTTCTACCGCTTCGTCCCCTGCCGCCTTGCTGGCGCGCTCGATCCGCTCGAATTGGAACGATGTGAGTGCGTTCAGCAGCTCGACCCCATCGGGTGTGGTGTATAGATGTCGCTGCCTGCGGTCGACCTGCGAGGTTCGTTGCTCGATCAGCTTCATCCTGACGAGGTCGCCCATGGGGCGGTGAATGTTCTGGTTCGTTACACGGATCAACTCCAGAAGTTGACCGACCGTGATACCCGGCGATTCGGTAACGAAGTACAGTATCCGGTGGTGGACTCGTCCGAGACCGAGCCCGAGGTCCGCGATGCGGCGGTCGGCGTCATCAATCAAATTGAGATGGGCGAGGAAGTGCAGCTCCAGCGTCAGCCAAGGCGCTGTCGGAGAGCTGACCGGGGGCCAGTCATCCTTGGCGAGGGGGGTGAGCGGCGCGGTCGCTGCGTTTTGGGATTTCCGCATGTGGCTAGGGACCCTGTGAACTTCTTGGTGTCACAGGATGTTTAGCGGGGCCGCCAGAATACTCAAGATTCAAACTATGCCTAATACAAAACTATAACAATCTTATTGACATTAAATCGCCGATGCTGTGATCTCGCCCACATGACCGGGACTCCGGTCGTGCAAGGGAGGAAGTCATGACAAAATATCGCAAGGCGGCGTTCATCGTCGCGGCGGCCGCAGCGCTTGGTGCGACGTCGGCCCAAGCTGAAGAAGACGCATTCCGCATCGGAGGCATCGTGTCGTTGAGCGGCGCATACGGAGTGATCGGAGAATCCATGCGCAAAGGAGCCGAACTGGCGGCAGATGTGCGCGGCGGGACAGTGCTGGGCGCTCCTATCGTGTTCGAGTGGGAAGACACGGAAACAAATCCGCAGATCGCGGTGCAGAAGGCATCGGGGCTGATTGGCAAGGGCGTCGACATGCTGTTCGGCGCGGTCAGTTCCGGTTCTACACTGGCGGTGATGAAGGTGTCAGAACGGCGCGGTGTCCCTCTGCTGGTCACGTTGTCCGCCAGTGATCGGATTACTGGTGAGGACATGGCTTCCAACACCTTCAGGACGTCGAACCCCGTGCGCATGGAAAATACCATGATGGCTGAGTTTGCCGGGCGGGAAAAACTGGACAAGATCTACGCGGTCGTTGCCGACTATGGTGTCGGGCGCGACATGTGGGAAGATCTTAAGGGTCGGCTGACTTCGATCGGGGCGGAAATCGTAGCCGAGGATTATCCCCCTCTTGGCGGGCGGGATTATGCGCTGATTATCGACAAGATTCAAAAGACGGACGCTGATGGTGTCGTGATGATCATGACCGGCGGCGACGCAATCACCTTTCTCAAGCAATCCGGTCAGGTCGGTCTGAAGGACGAGAAGCAAATTTTCGGAACCATGGTCATGGACGAGATGATGGGCGAGGCTGTCGGCAATCTGTCCTACGGTGTCAATTCGACTCTCCGCTACCATTTCGCGATCGACAACGAGGTCAACCGCGCCTTCGTCACAGCTTTCCAAGATAAGTACGGTACCTACCCTGACCAAGCGGCTGGAGAGGCCTATGACGGCATGGCCTGGTTCTTAGACGTCGTCGATCAGACAGGCGTATGGGATCAGCAGGCGTGGATTGAAGCCTTTTCGACCTCGACCAACACCAATTCAATCGAGGGTGTGAAGATCATGCGCGCCTGTGACCACCAAGCCGCGCAGTCCGGTCTTTTCGGCAAGGCTGTGCAGGGAGAGGCGCCCTATCCGGACGTGACGATGGCCATCTCCTACCAGTTCGACAGTGAAACCCTTTTCCCGGCCTGCGACTAACCGAGGGGCGGCACCTTGACGGGCCGCCCTTTTTTCATCCGCCGATCATGATGACGGACACCATATGCGACTGATCGACTACTTTCAGAAGGGCCTGGAATACGGTCCCGACCACCCTGCGCTTATCGATGCACGGACGCGGCTGACCTACCGCGAGGCGGACGAGATGGGCCGACGCATCGCTTCCGCTCTGCTAGGGAAAGGGCTGGCCGGTGGAAACCGCTCTGCCCTGTTCAGCCCGAACTACGCGGCGGCGTTCGTCGGACTCGTGGGGATATTCCATGCTGGCAACATCTGGGTGCCGACCAACGCTCGGAACTCGGTCGAGGCCAACGTGCATCTCCTGAACTTGACGCAATGCGAGGTGCTTTTTTATCACGGAGAGCTTGAGGATGCCGCACTCGACATGGTCTGTCAGGTGCCCTCGCTCAAGCTTGTGGTCTGTCTTGACCGCACCGGTCGCGACGGAGCCATATCGCTGGCCTCCTTCGCGGCGACCGGAACGGGCTCGATGCCCGTTGTTCCGGACGACGACGACCGGATCGCCTCTGTTTTTCCCACGGGCGGGACGACAGGCCTGTCCAAGGGCGCAGAGTGGTCCCATGGAACCTGGGGCCAGATGGTGTCGGAGTTTTGGACCAACATGCCCAGCCAGGGACGTGCGGTGCACCTGGTCGCCGGACCGATGACCCATGCCGCCGGCGGGCTGGCTGTCATGGCGATGGCGCGTGGGGCGACGAACGTGGTGATCCCGAAGGCCGATCCTGAGCTCATCATGCAGAGTATCGAGAACCACGGTATCACGCACATCTACCTACCACCGACGGTCCTTTACATGATGCTGTCGCATCCGAAGGTGCGCAATTACGACTACTCCAGCCTTCAATATTTCGTGCTGGCCGCCGCGCCATGCGCGCCAGACAAACTGCGCGAGGCCGTCGAGATCTTCGGGCCGGTCATGTGCCAGTGTTACGGCCAAGCCGAAGCGCCAATGTTCATCTCGTTCCTGGATCGTGACATCCTTGCAGATGCTGCGCAGGGCAACGCAAACAATCGCTTCGCAAGCTGCGGCCGCCCGAGCCTGAGCGTCCGGGTTGCTATTCTTGACGAAGAAGGCACCGAGTTGGCACACGGACAGCGGGGCGAGATCGCGGTGCGTGGGCCATTGGTTTTCGATGGCTACGTCGACAATCCGGAAGCGATGGCGAAGGCCTTTCGCAACGGCTGGCTTTTGACCGGCGACGTCGGATACCGCGATGAGGATGGGTTCCTCTATATCGTGGACCGCAAGAAGGATATGATCGTCACCGGCGGCTTCAACGTCTTCAGCGCCGAGGTGGAGCAGGTGATCCTTTCCCATGGATCGATCAACGATTGCGCTGTGGTTGGCGTCCCCGATCCCAAATGGGGCGAGGCGGTAAAGGCCGTTCTGGAAATGAAACCCGGCCACACCGTCGATCAAACCGAAATCATCAGCCTAGTGAAAGAAAAACTGGGAGGGGTCCATGCCCCCAAGAGCGTCGAAGTCTGGCAGACCCTGCCGCGCAGCGCGGCGGGCAAGATTCTCAAACGCGAGATCCGCGAGCAATATTGGACCGGCGAAACCCGTGCCGTCTGAATCCGAAAGTATGAGAAGATCATGACCGGAACCATCCTTATCGGCCTCAGCATTGCGATGATGCTGTTCCTGCTGGCGGCGGGGTTGACGATCATCTTCGGAATGCTTGGCGTCATCAACTTTGCGCATGGCGTTCTGTACATGATGGGCGGCTTCGTCGCCGTCGAGATCGTCCGGCAGACCGGCAGCTTCTGGCTGTCGCTGCTGATTGCACCGCTGGTGGTGGCGGCGCTGAGCGCCCTCCTCGAGATCCTGCTGCTCAGGCCGCTTTATGACAGGGATCACGTTGAACAGCTTCTGATGACTTTTGGAGTCATATTAGTCTTGGACGAATTCGTGCGTACCGTCTGGGGGCTCGGCTATCATGACATTCCTCTTCCCGAGAGCCTGTCCGGCACAATGGTTGTGCTTGGTTCGGATGTTGCCCTCTATCGCCTTTTCCTCATCGGGGCGGGCTTGGTTGCGGGGATCGGGTTATTCGCGCTGATCGAATGGACGAAACTCGGCATCGTTCTGCGTGGAGCGATGACCCACCCGTCCATGGTCCGCAGCCTGGGCATACCGATCTCAACCATCCGGACTATTGTCTTTGCTTTGGGCGGCGGGCTTGCGGCGCTTGCCGGCACTATCGCCGCACCGCTGATCCCGGTTCAGGTGGGAATGGGGTTTGGGATCATCGTTGACTGCTTCATCGTCGTGATCCTCGGCGGACTGGGCAACATCCGCGGCGCCATTGCGGCCGCGCTCCTTCTAGGGGTCGTCCGAGCTTTCGGGCAACAATACTTCGCGGAATGGATCGAACTGTCGACCTATGTCGTGTTGATGGTTGTCCTTCTGGTTCTTCCACAGGGCCTGTTCACCTTCACCAAGGGGCGTAAGGCATGACGCGCGGAAACTGGCACTTGCACCTCTTGTTGGCCACGCTGATCCCGCTGGCGATCGTCATCCTGTCTTTCCTAGGCGGGGCACAATTGCACACGCTTCTGGCGCTGATCGTCGTCTGGTCGATCTTCGCCATTGGCTTCGATCTCATCTTCGGGCTGACCGGGATCATTTCATTCGGACATGCTGCCTTCTTCGGGATCGGGGCCTACACCTTTGCAATCCTCACGCTCGACTGGGGTGTTCCGGGGTTAGCGGCGCTTGGGGCGGCCATCCTGGTCGGTGCGGTTCTCGGCATCCTCTTCGGCACCGTGTCCCTGAGGATCTCCGGCATCTATTTTGGCCTGACCACTCTGATCATGGCTGAGATGGTCAACCACCTTATTTCCATCAAGCTCAAACGTTGGACCGGCGGAACGGATGGCATCGCGGGGGTGGAGAGGCCCGAGCTGCTTGGACTGAATGTCTATGACGACCACGTATACCTCATGGTTCTGGCTGCGATCTTCTGGATCGTGCTTCTCGGTTATGCGCTGCTGCGGGCTTCAGCCTTCGGACAGGTACTGAGTTCGATCCGGCAGAACCCCGTTCGGACCGCGCAGCTTGGTTATGACGTGTCGATGTACAAGCTGTCCGCTTTCTCAGTCTCTGGCGGCGTTTCGGGTCTGGCCGGGGCGCTTCTAGGGGGGCTGATCTACTACGTCGGGCCACAGATGACTCATTGGGCGACATCCGGCGACGTCCTGATCATGAGTGTTCTTGGGGGGCGCGGTACTTTTCTAGGCCCGGTGGTCGGTGTCGCGCTGTTCGAATTCCTACGCGAGGGCGTGAGCGACGTGTCCGATCACTGGCATGGGTTGCTCGGGCTGGTCTTTATCTCGGTCACCTTGTGGATGCCGGGCGGAGTGGTTGGACTGATCCGGGACCGGATCGACTGCCGCACGGCACGGAGCCGCGCGACCGCACCGACGGAAAGCGTGACATGACCCATGCTTTGACCTGCACCGGGATCGGCGTCCGCTTCGGCGATTTCCGCGCTCTGACTGATATAAGCCTTAACTTTCCGACCGGTCGTGTCACCGCTCTCATCGGGCCGAACGGAGCAGGGAAGACCACCCTTCTGAACGTACTGTCCGGTATCCAGCCCGCCTACAGTGGACGCATTGCCTTCCACGGGCGGGATGTCACGCGGTTGCCGCCGCATCGGCGCGCAGCCCTCGGGATCGCACGGTCATTCCAGATCGTCACCATCTTTCCAGACATGACGGTGCTGGAAAACGTCTGCTTTGCACGGCAGCGCAAGCATTTGAAAGTCGCTTTGCCGTGGCAGCTTGTTCACCGGATGGCGGGCAGCCGCCGGGACGCAATGGAGGTTCTGGACCGGTTCGGCCTTGCAGATCTCGCCGACGCGCAGGCGGCGACCCTGTCGCATGGCAAGCAGCGCGCCCTCGAGCTGGCAATCGTCGTGGTCAACGATCCGCAACTGCTGCTGCTTGACGAACCGCTCGCCGGGGTGGGGCATTCGGAGATGACCGAATTCGCGGCGCTGATTGGTGAGGCCACGGAAGGCCGGACGGTCATCCTAGTCGAGCACAATATGGACATGGTCATGGGAATCTCTGACCAAATCGTCGTCCTTCTTGGTGGAGCGGTCCTGGCACGAGGCACGCCGGCCGAAATCCGAACCGACCCCCGCGTTCGCGATGCTTATCTCGGAGAATAGCAATGCTGACTCTTGAAAAGGTCGACGCCTATTACGGCGCTGCGCAGGCCCTCCACCAGGTGACTCTTTCGGTCCGTCCCGGAGAGGTGCTGGCGCTTGCGGGCAGGAACGGCGCGGGCAAAAGTACGACGCTCAAGGTGCTGGCCGGGCACCTACAGGCGCGCTCCGGGTCGCTTGGCATTGATGGCAAGCGACTTATTCGACCGACGCCCGAAATGTTGAGTCGACTGGGAGTCGCCTATATCCCAGAGGACCGGCAGATCTTCCCTTCTCTCACGGTGCGCGAGAACCTCGTGATTCCAACCGTAGCACATGCCAGCCTGGACGGCGGCTGGACGATCGACCGTGTCTTTGACTTGTTCCCGAGGCTGAAGGAACGTCGCCGAGCCTATGGCCAGGAACTTTCAGGTGGCGAACAACAGATGCTGGCTATTGGCCGCGCCCTGTTGTGTCAACCGCGTCTGCTTCTGCTCGACGAACCGACCGAAGGGCTTGCCCCGGTGGTGGTCGCTGCCCTTGTCCAAGCGATGAAGGAGATCGTCGCCGAGCAGGCAGGGGTCATCATAGTGGAGCAGAATTTCACCGTCCCCGAAGCCCTGGCTACGTCCTTTTCCGTGATGGATGGCGGTCGGATCGTCTGGGAGGGCACGAAGGCGGATTATCTGTCCAGCCGGCAGGACGTTATGGCTTTGCTGTCCGGACTAGGAAACGGTGCGGAGCCTCAGCCCGCGTGAGTGCCAGAGATTTTTGCAAAAATGGAGCTAAGCGATCATGACTCAGACCAAGAAGCCTCTCGTCGCCGGCGTCGGCATGGTGAAGTTCGAAAAACCCGGCCGATCTGAAACCTACGATTTAATGGCTGCTAACGCAGTGCGCGAGGCGCTGGCCGATGCAGGGCTCGACTATGACGCGATCCAATCCGCCTATGCCGGGTATGTCTATGGCGATAGCACCAGCGGGCAGAAGGCACTTTACCAAGTCGGCATGACTGGCATCCCAGTTATCAACGTAAACAACAACTGCTCCACAGGATCGACGGCCCTGTTCCTGGCGCGCCAGGCAATCGAAAGCGGCGCAGCCGACTGCGTTCTGGCGGTCGGCTTCGAACAGATGCGCCCTGGAGCCCTTGGCAACGTCTTCGAGGATCGGCCGAGCCCGTTCCAGGAGTTCGACAATTCCACCGATGCTATCGTTGGTCATGGCGAAGTTCCATTGGCACTGCGGTACTTCGGCGGCGCAGGTTTGTCGCACATGGAAAAGCACGGCACCACGCTCCGTGATTTCGCCGAGGTTCGCGCCAAGGCAAGTCGGCACGCGGCGCGCAATCCGCTGGCTTTGTTTCGAGACGAGATGTCGGCTGAAGAGGTTCTGGCATCGAAGGAGATCTGGCCAGGCGTTCTGACGCGTCTCATGGCCTGCCCGCCGACCTGTGGCGCCGCCGCCGCCGTGCTAGTTTCGCCCGAATTCGCCCGCCGCCATGGCGTTAGGAAAGATGTGCGTATCGTCGCACAGGACATGGTCACCGACCGGCCCAGCACATTCGATAGCGGCGACATGATGCGTGTTGTCGGATACGATATGTCCGTCGAAGCCTCTGCCAGGGTCTACGAGTCTGCCGGCATTGGTGCCGCAGATGTCGATGTGGTCGAGCTGCACGACTGCTTTGCCCAGAACGAGCTGATAACATACGAGGGGCTCGGCCTGTGCCCGGATGGCGGGGCGCAGAAATTCATCGCGGATGGAGGCAACACCTATGGTGGGGAGGTAGTGGTTAATCCGTCAGGCGGGTTGTTGTCCAAGGGTCATCCGCTTGGCGCCACAGGTCTGGCCCAGTGCTATGAACTTACTCACCAACTGCGTGGCACCGCAGGCGACCGTCAGGTCGAGGGCGCAAAGACGGCGCTTCAGCATAACCTTGGCCTAGGCGGAGCCTGCGTGGTGACGATGTATCAGTCGGCATGACAGGCGGGCCGCGTCTTGGCGAAGGCGCGGCACACTCGGTACCGATGCGGACCAAGACGTGTGGTCGTTGAAATTTTGGAGCGTCGCAATGCTAGCAGCATCATTGTCCGCCTCCGCGATCGGGTTGAATAGCCTCGAGTTTCCTAGAAGCCTTTTTGTCTCAGTTTCTGCTGCCGCTGGAATTCGACAAGCGACAGCATTCCGTTCCGAGCGTGCTTGCGCTTTGGATTGTAGAACATCTCGATGTAGTCGAACACGTACCGTCGCGCTTCTTGGCCGGTCCGGTAGTTGCGGCGCCGGCGAGTTGTCAAGTTAAGCTGGTAGCGATTGCCTGCTCGCTGATTGCTACGTAGGTCATAGCGATGCAGCATCTTCCATCAGCTACAATCGGCACCTGTTCCTGCCCTCGATCATCGCCCACCCGGTCTGGCTGTACGTCCGGTTCGATCTGAGTCTGCGGGAGGTCGAGGAGATGTTGCTCGAACGTGGCGTCGACGTTTCCTATGAAACCGTGCGGCGCTGGACGGCCAAATTCGGGCCGCAGATCCCGAGGAACCTGCGGCGTTGCTAGCGCTTCCCCGGCGACATCTGGCATCTGGACGAAATCGTAGTGAAGATTTCCGGCAAGAGGTTCTGGCCCTGGCGCGCCGTTGATCAAAACGGCGTCGTTCTGGACGAGATCCTTCAGGCCCGGCGGGACAAACGGGCCGCCAAACGGCTTCTGCGCAAGTTGTTGAAAAGCGCGGGATCTGTTCCAAAGCGGATCATAACGGACAAGATCCGCTCATATGGCGCGGCCAAGCGAGAGCTCGTGTCCAGACTAGTTCACTGGTCGCACAAAGGGCTCAACAACCGGCGCAACCGCTCAAATCTTAGTGCCCTCAATATATTCGCGCTGGAAAAATTCATTTCAAACATCAACGAATTTAAGATAATTCTGATTATGAGATGTTTTGGCACGGCAAGGAGCGCGCTACCAGTTCTGCACGCTTCTACCACTGGTGGGCGATCTGGCGGTCAAGCTTTTCATGAAGCTGGAGAATACCCAGTTCGGCCTTAAGATTGACCGGCTTTGTCAGGTTGATGCATTTGACCTCTGGAACGGCTGTGCTGTCGAAATTACTACATGAAATCCGGAACACCCGAACATCTCAAGCAAGCGCAATCAACTTTGCAATCCCCGCTACCCTGTTACTCCCGAAACGCCATCGCATCTCCACCCAGTCACACCGTCATGCGCGTTCAGCCTTTGGGCCGAATATGCAGCAAATCTGGCCGTCTGAAAACCATGTTGGCGGATCGTCGCACTAAGGACCAGGCGACCTGACAAAACAGTTATGACAGGGACTGTGCCAGTGCAACCAGATCCCGCGCGGACATACCCGGGCTGGCCCCGATCCCGGCGGCAAGATCGTTGCAGGCGGAAATCACTCCGTTTTCCCAGCTCGACCTCGCGTCGCCGATCCGGGCCGACATTGCAGCCACGGTTGCGGCGGCCACGCCCCGGTCCTGAAGCGCGGAGAGACGCGACGTCGCCGCGCCCCCGGCATCGTTGAATAGAGCGAGGTAGGCGTCAACCTTCAGCGCGTTGGCAGGATTGCCGCCGAAGATCGCCCCGTGTGAGCCGGTGATCACGATCTGACCTGCATCCTCGGGGCGCACAAGGCTGGCAGAATCCACCAGCACAAGGCACCGCGCGCCCTGCCCCAGAACCTCGCGCGCCTCGCGGATTTCCACCGTCTCACCCAAAGGCATTGCCGCGCAGATCAGATGCTGCATGGTCTCGGCGCAGGTCATGCCGGGCGCGACGCCCGCCGTCCGGGCCTTGTCGTTGACGTGCGAGATGACCCCCTGCCCCAGTATCGCGGCAGCATCGCCGATGGGAGCGCTGCGGTGATCCACCGCGACCGCCGCCATGCCTGCTCGGTCAAGCCAATCCAGTCCACCGATGCCCGCGTTGTCTAACCCGACGCCTGCATCATGGAACACCGCCGCACGGCACCCTGACCGGAAGGCCAGACAGGCGGCAAACACCCCCCCGTGCGAGCCGGTGACGACGACGCGCTCCTGCGCGCCATCCAGCTTCGTCACACTATCCGCCAGCAGCGGCTCAGGCAACGCGGTCGCCCTTCTTCACCTTGACGGCGCGGCTGTCCGCGGCAGGCAGCATCTTGCCCGGATCGCGTGTCACCACCACATCGAGCACCGTGGGACGGTCTTTTTCGGCCAGCCCTCTGCGGATCGCCTCGCCCAACTCATCCGGCGTTTCCACGCGGATTCCAAGGCAACCCATTGCCTCGGCCACCGACGCATAGTTCGTCTCGGCCAGATCGCTCGACTGGTAGCTGCCTTCGCCATACATCAGGTGCTGGAGCGCCTTCACATAGCCCGAGGCGGCATTGTTCACGACCATGACCACGGGCGCCAGTTTCATGCGCCGCGCGGTCTCTATTTCCCCCAGCACCATGTTGAATCCACCGTCGCCGGTGATGGCAAAGACAGCCCGTTCGGGCGCGGCAAGACAGGCGCCGATGGCACCCGGTAGTCCGTAACCAATCGAAGCAAAGCCCCGGTCGGGCACGAAGCCCCGGCCCGGTTTCTGGCTTTCGTACAGGAGCCCGCCCCAATGCGCCGCGAACCCGCCATCGGCGATCAGAATCGCGTCATCAGGCAGGTTGTTGTTCAGCTCGCCTATCATGCGGCCCATTGAGACCGGCACTTCTTCGCTGGTCAGCCGGGCGCTGGCCATCTTGCGCCACTCTTCCATCTTGCTAACCACGCCCTCGCACCAGCTTTGCCGCGCGTCTGGTACGGGTTTGTCTTTCAGTGCCGCGTGTAGGTCGCGGATACCTTCGCGGGCATCGCCCCAAAGCGGCAACTCGGGCGCATAGGTGCGTCCGATCTCCTCGGCCACTATATCGAGGTGGATCACCCGCTTCCCCAGTGTTGGCACCGTGTATCGCTTGGTCGCAATCTCACCCAGCTTGCAGCCGACCACCAGCAGGCAATCACTTTCTTCGATCAGAGCGTTGGCAATGCGGTCGTATCGCCCGAAAAGCCCCGCCGACAGCGGACTTGTGCAGGCGATGGCACCCTTCCCGCTCATGGTGTGGGCGACGGGTATTTGCATCGCCTCGGCGAAGTCCTGCAAATCCTTGGCTGCCTGCGAGATGTGAACTCCACCCCCTGCAAGGATCAGAGGACGTTCGGCCGCCACGAGCAGCGCAGTCGCCTCGGCCAGCGCTGCGGCCTCGGGACGGCAGCGCAGGGCAGGCGCGGCCTCATACCGGGAATCGCAAAGGAAATCCTCATCCCCGAACCCGTATGTGCCGTGCGCCACGTCCTCAGGCACGATCAGCACTACAGGTCCGGGGCGCCCGGTGGTGGCCACGATGAAGGCGCGGCGCAGCAGTTCAGGGATACGATGAACCGACTCGACGCGGATCACTTCCTTGCAGGCGGGGCGCAGTATCTCGGCCTGATGGGTTTCCTGCGTCATGTTCTTCCACGAATGATCGCGGTGCGTGTCGCCAACGACGGCCACGATGGGAGAACCCGCGTTCAGCGCCTCGACCAGCCCGGTCACAAGGTTCGTCGCCCCCGGCCCGAGCGTGGCATCCACCAGTCCGACCCTGCCCGACACCTTGGCATAGGCATCGGCGGCAAAGGTGCCGCAGCGTTCGTCGTTGATCAGGTGGTGGTTCAGCCCCAGCCGCCGTGCGGCATCGTAGAACGGCAGCAACTGAAAGCCGCCCATTCCGAAGACCGGGCCGACCTTATGCGCAAGCAGCGCGCGCACCAGTGCTTCGCCGCCGGTCATTTCGTTCGTGTCAGTCATGTGTCTCGTCCATTCAGGTGATGCGATAGCCCAGCAACCGTGGCAGCCAAAGCGCGATTTCGGGGAATGCCAGGATCAGACCCAGCGCGACGGTCATTGCCAGCAGCAGCCAGCCGACCCAGCGGAAAGTGGATTCCAGCGGCACATTGGCGATCTTGGCTGTGACCATTAGGTTGACGGCGACGGGCGGGGTGAACTGACCCATAGCGATGTTGATTGCCATTACAACGCCGAACCAGACATAGGACCAGCCAAAGGTCTGCACGATAGGCACCAGCAGCGGCAGAGCGATCAGATAGATTGACACCCCGTCAAGCACCATTCCGGCGAGGATCATCAACACCATCAGCAGCACCAAGATCACCCATTGGTTGTCACTGACTGACAGCAGCGCGCGGGTGGTGGCATCGAAAGCGCCCATGGTCGACCCGGCCCAGGCGAACAGCCCTGCAAGCGACAGGATCAGCATAAGCACACCCGAGATCTTGGCGCTTTCCGCCAGCACGTTGTAAACGTCCCGCCAGCCCATCGTGCGATAGAGCACTGTGCCCACAAACAGCCCATAGAAAACCGCAACTACCGCCGTCTCGGTCGGTGTAAAAAGCCCCGAACGCAAGCCGCCCAGAATAATGACCGGCGCCATCAGCCCCGGCAGGGCCCGGCGCAGGCTGGCCCATAAGGGCGGACGCTCTGGGGTTTCCAGCAGGCCAAAATCATGCTTTCGGCTGAGGATCAGCGTCGGAACCGCGACGGCGGTGCCCAGCAGGATGCCGGGGATCAGGCCCGCGGCGAAGAGCGCGCGCAGGTCCAAGCCCGGGATGATCACTGAATAGACGATCATTGCGATGGAAGGCGGGATCAGGATCGCGGTCGAGGCCGAGGCCGCGATGACACTGGCGGTGAACGGCCTAGGATAGCCCGCCTTGACCATCGACGGCAGCATAACGGTTGCCACTGCCGCCGCATCGGCGGGGCCCGACCCGGACATGCCGCCCATAATCATGCAAACCAGAATCGCGACAAGCGCCAGCCCGCCCCGGCGCGGCCCGACAAGCGACTGGGCGAATTCGACCAGCCGCGCTGCCACGCCCGAGCGTTCAAATACCGCACCGGTTAGAATGAACAGCGGAATGGCGATCAGTGGGTATTTGGCAATCGCAGCATAGGTGTTCGGCCCGATCATCCCCATTGCAGTGGCATCGAGGCCAAGGAATACCCCGACGGCACCGCCGATGCCCAGTGCAACGGCAATAGGAGTGCCAATAGCCATGAGACTGACGAAAACGACCAGCAGCAGAAGGTTGGCAGTGATCATTGCGCATTCCCTCTTCGGCGGATCAGAACCGCCCAGCCGCGCCCTAGCACGCGCAGCAATATCGCGACGCAGAGGATTGGCATCCAGATCGTGTAGACCCAAGCCGGATTGCCCAGACCGGGGGTGGTTTCTTCCCAATACCATTCCGAATAGGTGACCCGTGCGCCATAATAGAGCACCAGCGAAAACATCAGCGTGGTCACTGCAAGCGTGATCAACTCGCAAATCCACCTCAGCGTCGGGGGCAGACGGTCGAGCAGAAAAGTGATGCGGATATGCTGGTTGCTCGCGAAGGCGGCAGAGGCACCGACAAAGGTCATGAACACCAGCAGAAAGACAGAGTATTCCTCGGTAAAGGCGAAAGACACGTTGGTTGCATATCGCGCCACAACGTTGCCAAAGGAGATCAGGCAGATCGCCGCCATGGCCGCCGCGCCAAGCGCCTCTTCGATGCGCACCGGAACGATGGTGTGGGCGGTGTCCGTATCGGCGGGTTCGCCGTCCGGCTTTGTCGCCATTGTGCGCTCCTCATTCTATTAGTCAGGTGGAACGGGACCCGCACACTGTCCGCGCGGATCCCGGGACGTATCAGCGGTTTTCGATTGCCTTTTCCGCCTCGGTCACCAGTTCGGCGCCGATCTTTTCTTTCCACGCGTCATAGACACCGCGGGTCGCGTCGACGAATTGCTGGCGCTCTTCGTCGGTCAGGGTGACCACATCGACCCCGTAGCCCTTGACCTCATCGATCAAGGAGGTGTCCCCATCGGTCAGACCCTTACGTGCAACCTCGACCCCATAGGCCCCGGCGTCGATTGCAGCCTGGCGCAGGATCTCCTGATCCTCGGGGGTAAAGCTGTTGAACACTTCGGGGTTGACCGCATAGATCAGCGGGTCGGCGACGTAGCCCCACAGCGTCACATTGGTCTGTCCCAATTCGTGCATCTTGAGCACGCTGTAGATGGTCAGCGGATTTTCTTGCCCATCGACCGCACCGGTGGTCAGCGCGGGCTGCGCATCAGCCCAGCTCATCTGGGTCGGGTTGGCACCCATAGCAGTGAACATATCATTATAGATCGGCGAGCCGACCACACGCAGCTTCAGGCCTTGCATGTCCTCGGGCGTGCGGATCGGATGCTTTGAATTGGTCACTTCGCGAAACCCGTTTTCAGCCCAGGCCAGCGGAATGGCGCCCTTGGATTCGACGATATCGAACAGCTTCTCGCCCACCGACCCTTGGGTAAGCGCATCCAGCGCCGCGTAATCGGGCATCAGGAAGGGCAGCGAGAACAGGTTCAATTCGTTGATTTGCGGCGACCAGTTGATGGTCGATCCAACCGCCATGTCGATTACGCCCTGACGCAGCGCGGTAAATTCACGGGTCTGATCGCCCTGCACCAGCTGAACGCCAGGATAGATCTTCATCTTGATCCGGCCATCGGTCCGCTCGGCCGTCAGTTCGGCCCAGCGTTCGGCAGCCAACCCCCATGGAAAGGGCGCAGGCACAACCGTAGAGACACGGTATTCGTCCTTGTAGTTGTCCTGTGCCATAGCCGGGGTGAATCCCAGCGTTGTCAGGGCCGCACTCGCGGCGACCAACATCTTGAAGTTCATCATGATTTCTCCTCCCATGATTTTCAAAAAGGGGCGCCCTCACGGTGCCCCAGCTTTCACGCAACGGTTTCAGGCTGCACCGTCTTGCGCACCGCCTCCACGATTTGCTCGGTGCTGACGCGTGCTTCGTCCTCCATCGTTGGCGCATAGGCGACGGGAATGCGCGGCGCGCCCAGACGGGCTACCGGCGCTTTCAGCCGAAAGTGCAAAGCCTCGGCAACGCTCGCCGCGATCTCGGCGCCAAATCCCGACACGGCCACAGCTTCGTGAACCACCAACAGCCGCCCGGTCTTTTCGACCGACGCAAAGACTGCTTCGCGATCCCACGGCCACAACGTTCGCAGGTCGATCACCTCGGCCTCGATGCCCTCGCCGGCCAGCGTCTCGGCCGCTTTCACGCAGCCATGGCGCATGCCCGACCACGTCACGACGGTCACATCGTGGCCCTCGCGGGCGATGGCCGCCTGGCCCAGCGGCACCACATGCTCGCCCTCGGGCAGCTCACCCTCCATCGACCAGAGGTTCTTGTGTTCCATGTAGACGACCGGGTCGTCGCAGCGGATCGACGCCTTTAGCAGCCCGAGGTTGTCGGCCGCCGTCGCGGGCGCGACCACCACCAGACCGGGGATATGCGTGTACCAGCTTTCAAGCGACTGCGAATGCTGCGCCGCCGATGAACGCCACATGCCCACGGGTTCGCGCACCACCAGCGGCACGCGCATCTGCCCGCCAAACATGAACCGCGCCTTGGCGGCTTGGTTCACCAGCTCGTCCACGGCGCAAAGCGCAAAGTCGGAAAATCGCATCTCGACGATAGGCCGGGTTCCGGTCATCGCGGCTCCGACGGCGGCGCCCATGATGCAGGCCTCGGAAATCGGGGTATCGGCGATGCGGCCCGCGCCGAACATCTCTTGCAGGCCCTTGTACTGGCCGAATACGCCGCCGCGCCCAAGGTCTTCGCCAAGCGCCCAGACCGTGCCGTCGCGCTGCATCTCCTCCATGACGGCCCGTCGGCCGGCTTCCAGATAGGTCGACATCGCCATCAGAACGCCCTCTCGCGCGGGTCACCCACATCCTGCACATCGGTGAAGGCCCCCGCCGCCTCCGGCCAATCCGTGTCACGGGCGCTGCGGGCAATCTGCGCCATGGCTTCAGCTTCGTCGCGGTGCAGCTTGGCCAGATGCACGTCATCCACGCCCGCCACCCGCAAAGCGACCTCGATCCGCGCAATCGGATCGTTGCCGCGCCATTCCTCGACCTCCTGCGCCGGGCGATAGCTGGCGGGATCGACCGAAGTGTGGCCGGTCATCCGATAGGTGTGGCAGGTCAGGAATCTAGGCCCCTGCCCCGCTCGCACCGCCTCGATTGCGACCCGCGCCGCCGCATCGACAGCCACCAGATCGTTGCCGTCGACCTCGGTCGCCTCGATCCCAAGGCTCTCGGCCCGCGCCGCGGCCCCTGCCCCGCCGGTCATTTCGCGCGTGCGCGTAGTAGCAGAAAAATTGTTGTCCTCGCAGACGAACAGCACCGGCAGGTTGAACACCCGGGCCCAGTTCAGCCCCTCCATGAATGGCCCTCGGTTCACCGCACCATCGCCGAAAATACAGGTCACGATCTGGCGCGAGCCTTGCAGCTTCAGCGCATGGGCGGCACCGGTGGCAATCGGAATATTCGCACCGACCACGCCATTCGCACCCAGCATCCCGACGCCGAAATCGGCTATGTGCATTGACCCGCCCTTGCCCCCACAGGTTCCGCCCTGACGCCCGAACAGCTCGCGCATCATCGCTAGCGGGTCGGCGCCCTTGGCCAGCGTGTGCCCGTGTCCACGATGGGTCGACAACATCAGGTCGCCGGTTTCAAGATTGCCGCAAACGCCCGCAGCGACCGCTTCCTGACCGATCGAAGGGTGGATCGCGCCCAGCACCAGCCCCTCTTTCTGTCCGGCAATGGCCTCCTCCTCGAAGGCGCGGATGCGGTGCATCAATCCCAGCAGGTCCAGGAATCGCTCCCGGTTGAAATTGTCACGGCGCGGGCTGGAGCCTTCCGTCATGTCTTATTCCTTTTCAGTCGCTACCAATTCGTGCACATCGCGTCGGCGGCCAATCATGCTGCCCAATTGCAACGCTTCTGCCCGCAACAGGGCCACCATCTCGTCCAGTCGGGGTGGGGCAACCCGCTCGCGGATCGCGGCAACCGACAGGGCCGCGACCACCCGGCCGTCCGCGTCGATCACCGGCACGCCCACCGCATTCATCGCGCTGACGATATGTCCGTCGTTGAAGGCATAGCCCCGCGCCCGCGCCGCACGTATCATTTCGCGCAGCGCGGCATCGTCGAAGGCCGCGAATGGGCGGCGCGCCTCGCGTGTGGTGGCAATGATCCGATCGGTTTCGGACTCTGGCTCGAAGGCCAGCAGGGCCAGCGATCCAGCGCCAACGCCCAGCGGGCGACGGTCACCGACCGACAGCGTCAGCGTGCGGATCGGATAGGCACCGGTCTGGCGGGCGACGCAATGAGCCTGATCCCCATCGCGCAGCGATAGAAAGATTGTGTCATCGGTTGACGTCGCCAATCGCGACAGTGCCGGCCGCGCTAGCTCGATGATATGAAACCGTCGGGCTGCATGGCCGAGATTGTACAGGCAATATCCAAGGCGATAGCGCTTTCCCAGCTCGTCGGTCTCGACATAGCCGACATCAATAAGCGCGCGCAGAAGGCGGGAAACAGTCGATTTGCCAAGCCCAACGGCCAACGCCACGTCAGACAAGCGCATTCCTTCAGAATCGCTCTCTGACAGCACCTTCAACACCATCGAAGCACGCCCGATAGTTTGCACGGATGCAACGCCAGTCTCCGGCACAGCTTTCCTCCCCCGATCGGGTCCTCCAACCCGGTTGTTCCGCTAAGTGACACTGATTCGACCAATAAGTGAAACAAAATTTGTGTTCAAAGAAGATAAGATTGTTTGCCTAACCCGCTGATAGGTTTCATCACCGGCGGCCAATATCAAAGGCGTTCAAAATTTTTGTTCGGCGCAGCGACCGTTCGAAAAAGGACTGAGAGCACGGGACGGCTTTGTCAGGTTGTGGACGCTCAGACTCAGCTTGGCGCGACCGTTGCCATTCAGGCGGCCAATTCCGCTGCATAGCCAGCCCACAAGTCGAATGCATCGTTTCTCGCGTGGCGGTACGATTCGGCGGACAGGCGGTGGCGTTTTAAGCGGAACAGACAGGCAATCTGGTCATGAGCGGACAGGAATCGTTGTGCTTGCATCGGAGACTTGAAGCGGCCCATTATCTTTTCTCGTCGTCGGGTGTGTCGGTGCGATGCTTCGCTCCGGTTGTTCAGACCTTTGTGCTGGCGATGCTCCAGGCCGGGTGCAATCTCCACTTTAGCGGCTCCATAAGAGCGAAGCTTGTCCGTCACCATGACACGCGGCGCGCTCCAACGTTTCAGAAGCTTGAGCAGAAACCGCCTGGCGGCGGCCTTGTTTCGCCGGGATTGGACGAGAATGTCGAGCACATCACCCTTCGCATCGACCGCTCGCCACAGCCAATGTGTCTTGCCCTTGATCCGGATGACAACCTCGTCGAGATGCCATTTATCGGCCGGCGCCGGTCGATCACGCCGAATCTTGGCGGCGAACCCGTGGCCGAAGCGATTCACCCAGTCGCGGATTGTCTCGTAGGAAACCGTAACACCCAGTTCCGCCAGAAGATCCTCCACGTCGCGCAGACTCAAAGCAAACCGGTGGTAGGCCCAGACGGCGTAGCCGATGACACTCTTCGGAAACCGGAAGCCTTTGATCCGCGACAAATCTTCGATGTTAAACATGGAGCTGAACTACCCGGACGCTGCGACGTCAGCAACCTGACAAAGCCCTGCTCTGAAACCTTTTACCCCAAAGGTCCCTCCAAATTCAGAGTGGGCCGCTGGAATTCTCGTTCGCACCTCAAAGCTGACTTGACGTAACTCTTTCAACTTCTAGTTGATTTGATGTACGGTGCCATTCTTACGTGTGGCATCGAACAGGCGCGCCTCGCCACCACTCACAAAACAATAACAGCCGGGGCGGCCAACCGCCCGACCGAGTTTGAGCCTCTCCCGCTCCTCGGTCGGGCACCTGAAGCGGTATTCCAGAAATGGATGCCCCCCCAATACTCCTAGCCCGCACCACCAGCACTCTCGCTTCGAAGGTGGTATCGCCCTAACGTCGAAAATTGCTTCAAAACGAAGACAAGCGTGACCTGCTCCCCTTTGAGTCCGCTATTATGGGTTAGCTCTGTTCAGGTTTTGGTCCTTCATTGACCGATTAACGTATTCTGCTGGTGTCATACCAGCGAGTCTGGAATGTGGGCGGTGATGGTTGAAGTCTGTACGCCATGCCGTCACCAATGCGCGGGCATGGCGCAGGCTGTCGAACAGATGTTCATTCAAGCATTCGTCGGGCATCGGCCCGTTGATGGGGAAGACGGCCCCGCTCCTGAGATGGGACCGTATACTGGTCCTACTTTGCAGAAGGAGCATTTCCATGAACCCAGCCACCGTGGGCCTTGATCTGGCCAAGAACGTATTTCACGTCCATGTCGCCGACGCGTCCGGCAGGACGCTCGACAGCAAGAGGCTTTCGCGTCGTGAGCTCTTACCCTTCTTCGAGTCACTCCCCCCTTGCCTGATTGGCATCGAGGCGTGTGCAACTGCCCACAACTGGGCTCGACAGTTGCAGAGGGCCGGCCATGACGTTCGTCTCATTCCTCCAGGGTACGTGAAACCCTTCGTGCGACGGGGCGCGAAGAACGACGTCACTGATGCAGCCGCCATTTGTGAAGCAGTGACCCGTCCCAACATGCGCTTTGTCCCGATTAAATCGCGCGAGGATCAGGCATTTGTGATGCTGCATAGAGCCCGCGGGCTTTTGGTCCGTCAGAGAAATGGCAGCTTGTGCATTCCGGGCGCATTTGGCCGAGTATGGAGTTATCGTCGCACAGGGTAGGCACCGGGTCGATGCCCTCGTCGCGAAGCTGGACGAGATACGAGAGGACCTTCCAGAAGATGCATGCTTCGCTTTGGATGCCCTCGTCCGGCAACTGGATGCGCTGAACCGGCAGATCGACGGCATCGACCTCCGGTTGGCGGAGATCCACAAAACCAACTCCATCTGTCGCTTGCTTGCGACCATACCGGGGATCGGGCCGATTACCGCAACAGCCTTTGCAACGAGCATCCCCGATCCGTCGGCGTTTCGATCAGGGCGGGAGTTTGCTGCCTGGCTTGGACTGACGCCCCGACAGAACTCGTCTGGTGGCAAGCACAGACTTGGGGTACTGTCGCAAACTTTCGACTTTCTGGGCGCACGTGATATGTCAGCGTCGTCAGTGAGTTGGCAAGAGGCGGTTGGCGTGATCGAGTTCAAGGGCGTACATTATCCGAAGTCCGTGATCCTGCACGCGGTTTTCTTCTACCTCCGCTACGACGTCTCATACCGTGTCTTGGAGGAGATCATGGCGGAGCGCGGTGTGAAGGTCGACCATACTACGCTGAACCGTTGGGTGGTAAAGTTCGCGCCGCTGATCGCGGCCCGAGCTCAATCGAAGAAGCGGCCGACCGCCACATCTTGGCGGATGGATGAGACCTACATCAGGGTGAAGGGCAAATGGACCTATCTTTACCGGGCCGTGGATCGCGACGGCCAAACCCTTGATTTCCTGCTTTCCGAACGCCGAGATCTGTCCGCTGCCCGGCGCTTCCTCAAGCGAGCGATCGGGACCAACGGCGTGCCGGATCGGATTGTGATCGATAAGAGCGGTGCCAACATAGCCGGCCTACAGGCGGTGAACGTAATCCTGAAGTTCACCGGCAACGGGCGCATCATCGCGGTGCGGCAGGTTAAATATCTCAACAACATACTGGAACAAGACCACCGCTTCATAAAGCGGATCACCCGACCGATGATGGGTTTCAAGGCTTTCCATTCGGCGGCCGCCACCCTCGCCGGGATCTAGGTCGCCCATATGATCAGAAAGGGCCAGATCGCCAACATGATCAGCTCGCCATTTCAGACTTTTGCGAGTCTCGCAGGATAATTGCGTCCGAAGAAAAGGGTCATTTCAGGGCGGCCGTAAGTTTGCGACAGAACCGCACGGGCTTGTCTGCCGACGCCATCAGAAAGTACGTGCGCGAAGGTGCTGTAGAGCTGCAATTCAAGACGTCATCTCAGCCAAACAAGCTGGTCTCAATTGCAGATCATCTGTGCGCCTGGTGACTGGTGGTTGATCTTGACCCCTGACCTTAATCCGAACTGAGTGCGGAATTTTGGATAAATTTCTGGCAACAGAGGAGTGTACCGATGCCGAAGAAACGATTCAGCGACGAACAGATTGCCTTTGCATTGAGGAAGGCGGAACCCGGAACGACGGTTGGTGGTCAAACTCGAACTAGTGGATCGTTTTAGATAGATCCCAGCGACTAAGGCGGTGCTGAAACTTAGACATCAAACGATTCGCTTTAATCTTTGTCGATTATGGGATGATGTGCTGCCTGGGCCGTAAGTTGTCGAACGATAAATTGGCTTGCGCTAGGGCTTACACAACCTTAAGGTGAGCAGTCAAGACGCGGACAGATCTGCCTCGCAAAAAATAGTTCTAAGAAGGAAGCGTTGGCCGGGAACTTCTGAAACCAAGGTCACGTAGTTGCTGCCAATGGACTCGTTTTGTAATGCAAAAATGTGAGGATCTTGAGAACAAGCTTGAAAATGCCGTTCTAACTGTCGTGACTTTTAGAAATAGCAGCGGCGGCAAACCGCGTAGCCGTCAAGCGGTTGCCAGTATCGAATTTGAGTTTAGTGACGGAGCCAAGCTAGCACTACCGAATTCTGAGTTGCGCCGCCCGGCATTCGACGCCATCAGGTTCAGACTGACGCCTAAAGAAATGTACTAGTTCCAGGTTCTGTTCCAATGCTGTGGATTTGGGTCAGAATGTGGCGAGAGCGGGACTTGGGTTCCGTTCTCCGCTCGTTCGGCACACACAGGCAGCGTATTCGCAGATTTGCTAAACGACCGTTAAGACAGAGGGCGGTTAAGCAGAGGTGATCACGAATTTGTGAGTCGATTGCTCCTGTTCCCCTTAGATAAAGGAATATCGTAGCTGCCTAACTTTCGTCACGCTTGAATGTTGTATTGGTTGCTCCATCTCCGCTGCAATACGAATAAAAAAGCAGGTTAGGCAGTGCAGCACAAACAAACCTACGAAGAACGAGTGAAGGCGACTAGGGCGCGCTTCATCGACAGTTTGCCCGTCAGACTCGAGTTGATCAGTACTACGTTGCGCACGGAGGATTCCTCTCATGAACTGGAGTCTAAAACGCGCAAAGTACACAGGATGCTGCATGACATCGCAGGGAATGCAGCTATGCTCGAACTCGTGCACATCGAAGCTTCAATCAGAAAAGGTTTGTCTATAGCAGAAGCAGCGGACCACGAACGAACAACATTGTCGCAACGCGACATCGATCAAATCGACAGTGTTCTGGGAGAAACTGCCAAAATTGTTACCCGTAGACAGGAAGATAACTAACGATGAAGGTTCTTGCAGTTTGCCTGGCGGCGATCTGTTCTCTCCCGTCTCAGTCTATCGCGCAAGCATTCTCCGGCGAGACTAGCGCGGTCCCGGTTTTCGATGAAATCGAGGAAGGGATGATTGCTCGACAGACGACTCTTGCCGAACTTGGTTTTCAGAACGGTATTACCTTTCGTCAGCTGTCTGGTAGCTCTGAGTTGTATATTCCCGTGCCCAAGTTCGCGCAGTTTGACAGGGCCATTCTTCAGCTAGAAATTCGCCATGGCGCGACGGCGGCTTCGGATCGTTATTTGCAAGTTTTCGTCGCGGATCGGCCCGTCGCGTCCCAAGCGTTGAACGGCACGTCTGGTGAAGCAAAACTCCGAATTCCTTTGGCGGCGAGAGATGCTTCTGCAGGATTCATTCCTATTCGGATAAACTACTCGGGCGCCTTTAGCGACAGAGTTTGCATTGATGAACGCGCGTCAGGTGACTTTTTGGTCATTGAGCCATCTTCTACAATGACCTTGTTGTTTGACGCTAGGTCAGTTTCGACACCTTCTGCCTTTGCAGAACTTCGTCCTCCGGATACGCAGGTTGTGCTTGACAGTGAACGGTCCTTAGCGGAGCTGGCCGCTATCACTCGTGCTGCAGCGCTGTTTGGGGCAGAAGCCGGAAGGTTAAGTTTTAAGGCGACCAAGAATTCAACAGACAAGTTCTGGAAGCAAGGAACGATTTCACTTGAAGCGACGGCTTCTGGGACAGCCAGTGAGATGACTGCGGAGTCTAAGTCAGGCTACCCCAGCTTGAGGGTGAAAGGAAGCGATCCGCAAATCGGGCTGTGGATGTTGGCGTCCGAATGGGCAGGAATTGCAAATACTGATACCTCGGTGATTGACGTTGCCGGAGACAAAAACGGCCCTGCTGATCGGCTATCACTAGGGGCTTTCAATGCGGATCTTAATGCGCGCCAGTTGGTTTCCAACGAAAATTTTCTGATTTCGTTTCAATCATCCGACATACCAGTTGGTAAATACATCTCTGGGCTTGACTTACATTTAGCGGCTGCCCTCGACCCCGAGGGTCGCGGAGCGACCGCAAGCATCTTTCTCAATGAAACACTGCTGGCCAGCCGAAGGCTTACGAGCGGAATGCCAGAGCGCACGTCATTTTCGATACCCGAAGGCTTGATCGGTCGTGACAACTTGCTTCGTGTTGCTTTTCAGCGTCAAGCGAGCGGCGGAGAATGTCGTTTCAAGCCGCAAGGCTATCCCGTTCAAATCCTTCCCGGCAGCACAATGAAGTTGTCTGATGCTAAGCAATCGGATGAAGATTTTTATTCGCTGCGCCAAAGTTTTGGTGCTGGTGTGCAGGTTGTTCTGGACTCTGATCTCGACACGAGGTTTGACGAAGTTCTGCCTTGGTTTGTCGGAACCGCAGGTAGTATGATCCCTAGCCGGGCAACGATTTATCCGCGCGCCTCAACCGAGCTGATTGAAAAAGGGCGTCCTTTCTTCATTGTGTCGGAAACGAACCCTGGTGACAGCGACCCTGCGATATCTTTTGATCAAGGGCGCGTTGAAATCCGTGATAGACTTGGCGATACCATTTTTGCAGGCGCAGATCTGTCCAACACGGGAGTGTTACAAATCGTGTCGCGAGACGGGACTCGTGGGCTTTGGTTGCGCCCCGGCAACGGACCCGGTCCCGTCCTTTCTCCCGAAAACCCTCTTGTACTTGATCGAGGAAATTTAGCACTGATTGGCCAAAACGGCGTTATTTTATCAACGTCAACTGATCGGGATTCATTGATCGAGGTGGCTTATCCTGATCGCGTCACCATTTTTGGTGTGCTCTCCAAATATCGTCCTTGGATCGTTGGCGGTGTCTGGCTACTGATCACGTTGGGCGTTTTAATGGCTTTCCAGCGCATTTATCGTACCAGACGCAGTCAGTCCGGATCATAGCGCGCTATGGCTTTGGATGCCGAAAGCGATGCAATTGGGGAGCTGCTTTTTGATCGCGGCAAGCTTACGGCCGAGCAATTGGTTGCAGCAGAAGAGTTGGCGCAAGATTGGGATGTACCGCTGGTAAAGGTGCTGCTTTCTCGTCGTTGGCTAACTACGAAAGAGATCTACGAACAAATAGCCTTTCACTATGATCTTCCACTCGTTGACTTGATAAAGAGCCGAGCGGACGATGATTTGATAAAGAGATACGATCCCGCTGTTATGAACGAGTTTTCTACCGTTCCGATCAGCAACTCAAACGGTGTCGTTACGGTCGCGACTTCCCGGCCAGGCCCTCGGGTCCTTCTTCATGTTCGCGAGACTTACGGCCATCGCACCAAATTGGTGGTAGCTTCGCACTTTGACGTGTCATGGTCTTTGCAACGAGCTTTCCGCGAAAAACATTCACACGATGCCGTCTTTGCCTTGTCGGAGCTGGATCCGGACATGTCCGCAAAAAGCGTCGTGACCCCACCTCAAATACTGGTCATATATATTTTGGTTTCGATTTTGCTTTTGGGTTTAGCCTACAAGCCTGTCGAGTCGCTAATCGTCTTGAATGTCTGCTTGACTATTTTCTATACGGGTAATTTCCTTTTCAAAGCGACCCTTGTTTGGATAGGAGGCGCGGCGCAAGAAGCTTCTTCACGCGCTATCAGCGCCGAGGCTTCCCTATTGAGAGATGAGGACCTGCCAGTATACACAGTACTTGTGCCTATGTTTAGGGAACCTGAGGTTCTGCCCATTTTGGCGCAGGCTCTACGTAATCTGGACTATCCTCTGGCGAAGCTAGATATCAAAATTGTTTTAGAAGAAGGTGACCACGAAACTATTGAGGCGGCTCAAAAGTTAGACCTGGAGGGTGTGTTCGAGATTATTCGAGTACCAGCTTCACATCCGCAAACAAAGCCTAAGGCCTGTAACTTTGCCCTACGCTATGCACAAGGGGAGTTTTTGGTAATTTTTGATGCTGAGGATAAGCCCGAACCCAATCAACTTAAAAAGGTCATAGCTGCCTTCAACCAGTCACCTGACCACACTGCCTGTATCCAATGCCGCCTGAACTACTACAATGCCCGAGAAAACTGGCTGACGCGTATGTTCACGCTCGATTACTCATTGTGGTTCGATTTGATGCTTCCAGGTTTGGAGCGGCTTAAAGTTCCGATACCGTTGGGGGGAACTTCAAACCATTTCCGTATGGAGGTTTTGCGCGAGCTAAATGCATGGGACCCTTTCAACGTCACTGAAGATGCAGACTTAGGCATAAGGTTAACTCAAAAGGGCTATCGCGTTGGTGTCATTGATTCCACTACTTACGAAGAGGCCAATGTATCCATTCCCAACTGGATTCGACAAAGGTCACGCTGGATAAAGGGGTACATGCAGACCTTCCTCGTGCACAGTCGCCGACCGTTACATCTATGGCAGTCGGTGGGGGCAGCCGGTGTATTCGGTTTTGTCTTCTTCATTGGTGGTACAGTTCTTTCAGGCCTGCTCAATCCGGTATTCTGGACGATATTTGCAGTTTGGATGCTTCTCGGAACGGATGTAGTAGCGCCGTACTTCCCGTTGCCTGTTCTATACCTATCGTTGATAAATCTTTTGGCAGGCAACGGGTTGTTGATTTACCTGACCATGGTTGCACCGTTCCGTCGACGATGGACCGACTTGGCTCCGTGGGGGATCACAGTAATAGGCTACTGGGTACTGATGACAGTTGCTGCCTACAAAGCGCTATGGCAGTTAATTGCGAACCCATTTTACTGGGAAAAAACCCAGCATGGATTGTCCAAACACACGGCCAATGAAGTTGCCGAAGCAACCTTCGAGACAGCCAAGGTAAGACAATGATCCGCAATTTCAGTTGGATATCGATCTACATTTCACTGTTTTTCTTATTGCTGATGAGCCTCGCCTGGACAGAAGCAAACGGGTTTGTTTCCAACAACATGGTTGAGCTGTGGGCTAAAACAATTGTCCAAGTCGAAAGTTCGGTGCCTTTTAAATCGACCGACTCCTTCTACCCGCCAGTACCTTATGGTTTATCTTTAGTTGTCCAGTTGGCTCTGCGTAGCCCAGAGGTACCTGTGCCGTTTCTGCTTTCAGCTATGTTGGGAGCTCTTGTGTTGGTGCTTTGGTATTTCAACCTGCGAGATAACGGCTTTCCGTCATTTGTTTCTGGGTTGGTTATCATATTACTCAGTTTAAACGCCTTTTTCCTACGATCCATATCCGACGGGCCACAATCTGTACTTTGCATTCTAGGCACATGGGTTTTTGCACGCGGCCTTGTAAATCTCAGGCTGACTGGAAATGCTCCGGATATGATGAAAGTCGCTGTTGGGTTGCTCGTTGTGGCGTTATCGGACAGCTTCGGCTTAATGCTCTGCCTCGGCGCACTGCCGTTTATGATCGTTGCTGCACGCCCAAGCATGATCGAAAAGTCGCCAACAGGCTACATGCTTGCTATGTTTTACCCGGTTGTTGCAGGGATCGGATCGCTTCTGTTTGTCAACATGATTTTTGACACGTCGCTTCTACCGAACCCAAGTGAACCTTCCGAAACTTTACGACCACCCAATCATGCGCTTTTGCTATCTGGCCTTGGGCCAGCCACTTTGGTTGCTGTTTTCCGAAACATCAAGCTACCGCGTTTGTTTATGCCTTTGTTCGCTGCGACCGGGACCGTCCTAGGTGCGTATTTCCTCAACAATGTATACAAAGTTGAAGCCGATCCTGCTCTTGCCATCGCGCCAATGCTGTCAGTTCTTGTAGCAAGTATACGCTTTTGGCCAGAGTTACCGCTGCGCGGACCGATTGCCGTATTCCTCGTTGGATTCTGTCTTACCATGTCTTACCTGGTGCTCCAGGATACTTCTCATACTGAAACAGAAGCGTGGCGAAACGCGTTGCGCGGAGAACCCTCGCAGGTTCGTGAACCTACTGAACATGTTGCAAATTTCTTGCGCGCTAAATCTGACATCATGGTAGATGCCGAAAGAAATCCTGAAATTGTCACCGCTCTTAACGGCATTGAAAGGTTGGTCGTGGCAGGGCAACCTGCATATGACTGGCCCTTAGAGGGAGGACTGCCTCAAGCAAGACATATTCTTGTTCCAAGGCAGGATGATGCAAAGGTGCGGGCCGACAGAGTTCTTCGGAGGTTTCCACAACTCAAAGAAGGCTCGTTGCCGAACTATCGCGTAGTTTACCAGAACGCGTTTTGGCGCGTCTTTGAACGAATGGACGAATAGAGGGGCTTTCATGAGCCAACGCATAATCGCGGTTGATGATTCAGATATTGCACAGGATTTTATCCGTGCGACGCTGGCCGATATCGGCTTTGAAGATGTCGTCGGATTTATCGACCCGCGCGAGGCTTTACGTGCGATGGAAAAAGGTGATGCAGTCGCTGATTTGATACTCATGGACATCATGATGCCCGAAATTGACGGGATCGAACTGTGCGCACGTGTTCGCGGCCTAAAAGAGTGGTCAGATGTACCGATCATCATGCTTACCAGCAGAACGGATATGGACTCTCTTTCTGAAGCTTTCCTTGCGGGAGCCAATGATTACGTCACCAAACCCTTTAACAGAATCGAGCTTCAAGCGCGAATGCGGAGTTGTTTACGGCTAAAATCAGAATTGGACCGTCGTCGATCCGGAGAAGCAAAAAGCCGTCGACTTCGAAGAAACCTAAGTGCCGCACAAGGCATCGTAAACCTCATTGGGAGCAAAGCCGGATTTGAGGCAAATCTGTTGGCCTTGCCGCGCAAAGTTCACGAGCAGGTCGGCCTGGTTGTGTTTAAAATCGATGGTGAACACTCCAAGGCAGACTTCTCTCCTATTGAATGGGAGCAAATGAAATCGCAAGTCGCATCGCTGCTGGGACAAGTGAAAATCAAAGCCCAGGATATGTTCGCGCATTGGGAAGATGATCTATTTTGCCTCGCAATGCTAGATGCCAGCCCTGACCTGATGCAACAGTGCGCTGAACAGTTTATCAAAGCGCTGACATCTTCCCATGACGCCATGCGGAAAGACTGGAAAAATCGTCCGACATCCATAAGCGCCTGCCTTGTTCCCCCCGGGAAAAGCTCACTGGCGAACTCATTAGCAAAGGGGATTCAGGGCGCCGAAAAGGCAGGCCGTTCTCGCCAGACAGGAGCGGTGATATTGATGTCCAACAACGAAAATTCCCAACAGTAATATGTTTGATACAGAACAGTTATCCGAAATGGATCATGTTTCTAGCATCCGTTCAAAAAATGTGTTTTGGACGCTAATTTCAGTCGTCTTCGTAATTTTTTTCCTAGGAATGGGCTTACTCGTTGTTTCGGACTACCGCCGTGCTGTCGCGCGCGCAAACTTACAGCTGAGTCATTTTGCTGAACTGTACGAACAGGCCGTCAACGCGTCCCTCTCGGTGGCAAATGTTCAGATGACAAGCTTGCTCGAAGACCTGTCAAGAGGTCCTATCGAAAATACGGCCACCACCGAAGAACAATATGGTCCCACGCTGCGGACCGCAGTCGAGACTATCCAGCAGATTGACAGCCTTTTACTAATTGCACCAAATGGGGAAGTGATCTGGTCAACTTCCGAAGCTCTAATCGGTCGTAATCTCGGAGACCGAAGCTACTTCCAAAAAGCACTCAATCTTGGAGTCAACGAATACACCGTCGGTGTACCGCTAATCTCTCGAGGTTCCGGACGCCGTGTTACGCCTATTGCCTGGTCTCTAATTGGCGAAAACGACCGCTTTTTGGGCGTTGTGGCTTCGTCGCTGGGCGAAGAATACTACTCGGATCTCTTGAGTTTGAACGGGATTGAACCGGACATGCACGTAGAGATCATTACTTCCAATGGTGAAGCGGCTTTTGTGTCGGATAACACTGATCGCGACGCTGGAGAAGCTTTAATAGAAGCCAGAAAGGAACTTCCTGCTCTCGATCTGCACATTCATGTCACGCGCAGTAAAAAAGCCGTCATGCGTGGTTATTGGCAGCGAACGTCGGTGTTCATAGTGGTTGGCACGGCTCTATTTCTCTCGATCCTTTGGGCTGCAATTAGGTCACGAAAGCAATCGCTGCTGCTGGCCGAAGGGTTGCAGCGTTCGGAGCAGGATCGCTTGAAGATTCAAGCGGCTCAAAGCGAGTTTGACGCGATCTTCGAAAATGTAGGGGACGGAATTGTCGTCTTTAGCGACTTGAACGGTTTGCATCGCTCCAATCGGAAAGCCCGCGAATTCCTGGACGTGCCGGATGATCAAGCGGCTGTCGTCCGCTTACGTGAAATGCTCCCTTCGTTGACTGAAATGGAGTCCGATCTGGCAACCTACCGAATTGAGCTTTCGGTCTCGGATAGGGATGGGATAAAGCAAGCCGTCCAATGTCGCGTAATGAAGCTTCACCTTCATGGTGAGGATATTGCTTATTGCGTCCTAGAGGACATTTCCGCGCAGGAAAGGTTGGCTTCGGCTCGTGCGGCCTTTGTTACATCTGTCAATCACGAACTGAGAACGCCTTTGACGTCGTTAGCTGGAGCATTGGAGGTCTTTCAGGATAGATTTGGAGAGGAATTGCCGTCCGGAGCAGACCGGCTGCTGGCGATGGCGTCGAGGAATGCAGATCGTCTGTTGGTGCTCGTGAATGATATCCTTACTCTTCAGGCAATTGATCAGAAACAGCTCAGTATTGCCAAGGAACCTTCAAGCGCCGCAGAGGTCCTGACCGAAGCTTTGGCAACAAATTCTGGTTATGGTCTCAATCGAGATGTCGCGCTCACCATCGACTCCATGCCCGACGATACGACGGGTCATATTCTTGTAGACAAGACGCGCGTACAGCAGATTTTTTCTAACCTTATTTCGAATGCAATCAAGTATTCACCTTCAGGCGGTAAAGTCACCTTGGGTGCGGAAGTGGTTGAGGACTCTGTGGTCTTCCATGTCCGTGATGAGGGGCCAGGCATTCCCAAATCCTCTTGGTCAAAACTATTTGAACGCTTTGCAAAACCAATCCATTCCCGCGAGTTGCAGGCGAGCGGAACCGGTCTTGGGCTCGCCATTACCCAAGAACTCGTGACAAGGCATGATGGCAAACTGACGTTTGATACGAGATCCTTTGAGGACGGTGAAGCCAAATCTGGTACCAGTTTTTACGTACATTTGCCACTGCATCGATCCCTGCTGCCGGAAAATGAGGTCTGCTGATGAAAGTACTGTTCGTAGACGATGAGGATGACATCCGCGAGCTAATCGAGTTCGCAATCGTCACTGAAGACGACATAGAACCGAGTTTTGCGGGGTCTGGGCTTGAAGCTATTTCAATGATAGAGACCCAACCCTTCGATATCATCCTTCTGGATGTAATGATGCCGCCACCGGACGGTTTGGAAGTTCTACGCGTCGCGCGGGCGAACGCGAATGTCAATGGCGCAAAAATTGTAATGTGTACGGCTCAAACGTCACTTGAAGCGGAGAAAGAATTTCGCGAAGCCGGAGCCGATTGCATCTTACACAAGCCGTTCAAGCCATTGAAGTTGGCGGGATTTTTGAGATCTCTATAGTGTGGGCTTCTAAATGGTTTGAGCGGTACCTGCTTACAGTGAAGCGCTTTACCTAAAGGGTGATAGAACGAAAGTTGTAGGCTGGATGAAAAAACCTTTTTTCAAGTACTCTTTGTCTAAAACAATTCTATGGCTCATCGCGTCGGTATGCCTATTGACCTATGGAACCTCGCTTCGAGCTTCAGCATGGCCACGCGAAAAAGGCACCACATTTTTATCTTTCTCTATCCAGCCGACACTCGATGGACCTGACTTCGGAACATATTCTACTTTGTATCTTGAGCACGGGTTGAGTGATAAATTAACTTTCGGATTCGATGGCGGTCGAAATATTGCAACTGACGAAATCACCGCAATTGCGTTTCTCCGGTATCCACTCGACCTGTCGTCTGGGACCAACAAATTTGCCTTTGAGTTGGGCGTCGGCTGGACAGACCATACAAGAGGTGATTCAGCAACGTTGCGTCCCGGTCTCTCTTGGGGCCGTCCAATTAATATGCCTTCACTGCAAGGCTGGATGGGCATAGATAGTTCTTTAGCTTTTTACGAAAATGGCGAAGATCTAGTTAAAATCGATGGAACTTTCGGAGTTAATCACGACAATGGTGCGTTGACGATGATTCAGCTCCAATACTCCAACCCGTCGAACAACATATCGACACTTGTCGTGGCGCCTTCGTATGTTTTTCCGTTGTCGGAGACCAGCCGGTTCGAAGTCGGTTTATCGTATGAAACACGCCGAGCAGTAGCTGCAATAAAAATCGGGATGTGGAAAACATTCTGACAGCCAAGCCACCGTTTCGCTGACTTAAGCTAAGGGTGTCAGCGCTTTCTTTTAAGTTATTCCCCGCGAGCACTTTACAAGCCGGGCCAATTATGACGCTCAACGTTGTATCATGCTCTATCTTTCGCTGCCGGAGCATTCATGAACCGATTTACCGGTCATTCAATCTCAAGCTTTTGTTTTATAATTAACTTTGCCACGCCAAGAAGGCAGGGCCAAGGAAACCGATGTCGACCAACCATCTGAAGCCCATACCGAAATTTCACCACCATGCAATTCGATGATCTTTTTTGCCAACGGCAACCCCAAGCCCATCCCGCCTACTTTCCGTGTTGAAACGTCCTCCCCCACGAAAAATGGCGAACTCGCCTTTTCTAACTGCGTAATTGAAATGCCTGGGCCATCATCGGATACTGTGATCAGCACATTTCCATCAGAGTCGTTTCCAGCAGAAACTCTAACATTTTGGCCTCCGTGAACGCATGCATTAGCAAGTATGCAGGACAAAGCGAGGCGGATTTGCTCTTTGCCCAACAGAATTTCGTCAACGTCTGATGACAGGTTCTCGGTGATCGTCTTGTCCAAGGATATCGCAATGGGCCTAAGCGACTCCACAACAGGATCTATAATCTCACAAAGTGTGGACAGTTCTTCTGTTAAACTTAGGTCTCCCGTGTGGAGGCTGGAAAAGGATATTACTCTTTCAATTAATCCTTGAAGGTGTTTTCCGAATCTAACAATTGCCTCAATCATTGTTTTCTGGGTGGCGTCGGTAATTTTAGCGTCAAGCAGTGCCGAATTTCCCAGCAATACTGTAAGCGGCGTACGAAGTTCGTGACCTACGAGAGATATGAACTCTTGTCGTGCATCAAGGTCAAACGCCCCATGATCGAGTTCGACCTCACGTTCAATATTTCCCAGTCGTTCCAAATGAGAGGCGGTTTCCTTTGCAAGGCGGTTCAGCAGGTTTAGTTTTTCATCGGAAGGTCGTTCGCGAGCGACGTAATCTATACCACATAAACTTCCAATCCTGTAGCCGGATGAAAGAATTTATAGGGGAGCCTACGTAAAAACGAATGTTTGGGTCGTTAATTGCAACCGGGTAGTTGCTGAATTTTGGATCTGACAGAGTGTCACAAATTACCAACGACTCATCAGACATTATCGTATGCGCACACAAAGAATAGTCACGCGGCGTTCTACTTATGTTAAATCCGTCTCTTGCTTTAAACCACTGTTCGTCCTCTTCTACGAGGCTCACAAGGGCTGTCGGACAATCAAAGAGCTTTCTTACCAGGTTACAATTTCGTTTAGCAGCGGGTCATCATTGGCAGTACGGTTTACGGTTCTGCGAAGTTCAAGGAGTCTAGATTTCTCGTTAAATGGTTCAGGGTAAGATCGCATCGCAATTTTCCGCACTTCGGGTTAAAAACCTCTATTGTTATAACTTGGCTTCTGGGATATTTACCGTTTTGCCAGCTGGTTCCGTATGTCAATAAGCACATCTAGTTCGGATGGACCTGAGTCTACCTCAGGTTCTATGTCATCTGGTTTTTCCGCAACTGACTTGACCCTATTAACGGCTTTTACCAGAAAAAATACAACTATCGCGATAATCAAAAAGTTAATACAAGAAGTGAAAAATGAGCCGTAAGCAAGAATGGCCGCTCCGCTTTCTCGGGCGGCCTCCAAAGTTGCACCGTGAGGAACATCGCCGGAGAGAGCTGCATACATTGAAGTGAAATCTATTCCGCCTATGATAAGACCTATGACAGGGTTAATTAGGTCGTCGACCAGGCTTTTTACTATCGCGGTAAATGCTGCCCCAATTATGATCCCGACAGCCAGATCCATAACACTGCCTTTTGCAATGAAATCCTTGAATTCCTTCAGCATATGTGTATCCTTTTTTCCCTTGAATTCAGTTGCGTTTCTAAGCTCTAATGTTTCTGATTAGTTTACCTTGGATGAAGCTGTAAACAAGAAGAATCTAGCAATTAATTAGTGCGGAATATAACTCTGGCAACGTGCGTCTCTGCGCGAGCACGCTCTATGGGCGAGACTATTTCAACCCGTACAGCGGGAGTCAGTAACGTTCAAACCCAGCCGCGTCCCAGATGGAACGGCTTTGTCAGCTTGCTGACGTCGCAACGTCCGGGTAGTTCAGCTCCATATTGAACATCGAAGATTTGCCTCGGATCAAAGGCTTCCGGTTTCCGAAGAGTGTCATCGGATATGCCGTCTGGGCCTATCACCGGTTTGCTTTGAGCCTGCGCGACGTGGAGGATATTTTGGCGGAACGGGGTGTCACGGTTTCCTATGAGACAATCCGCGACTGGGTGAACCGCTTCGGCCACGGGTTCGCCGCCAAGACCCGGCTTGATCGGCGAGCGCTAGCCGACAAATGGCATCTCGATGAGGTTGTCATCCGGATCAAAGGCAAGACACATTGGCTGTGGCGTGCGGTTGATGCGAACGGCGGCGTCCTCGACATTGTTGTCCAATCTCGGTGAAACAAAGTTGCCACCAAGCGGTTTCTGCTCAAGCTTTTGAAACGTTGGAGCGCGCCGCGTGTTATGGTGATGGACAAACTTCGCTCCTATGGTACCGCTAAGGTGGAGATTGCACCCGGCCTGGAACATCGCTAGCGCCAAGGCTGAACAACGGGAGCGAAGCATCGCTCCGACACAATCGACGGCGAGAAAAGATTATGGGGCGCTTCAGCTGCACGAGGTAAGGCGCCCATCTTACTGAAGTGTCTTTCGAAGAGGATGACTTGAAAGGAGCTGTCTTCGATGGCGCCATCCTCGAAGGAACCGATCTCGACCCGGCCATACTCTGCAACACTCAGACAGCTGCCGACGAGGTATCCGACGGAGTTGGGGCCGGTTCGAACAATCAAATTCTATGAGCAGGCATGTACCCTTGGCATCGAGGACAAACGCCTTAGAAAGCTCCACATCTTATTGACCTTAGCCAACGCCTTTGAATTAGCGCCGGTCGATTCATCACCCTATGAAGAATGGCAACTTCGCCGCATGTACTCCTTCGGCGGAGTCGCGAACTTTATGGGAAGGTTTGATGAGTACTCTTGAAGACAAGAAACCGGGTCATTTTCGCCTGCGCAGTGATTTAGATATCGACAAAGCAAGATATCAGAAAACTGGTGTCCTGTTGCTTCGGACTTCTGATACTACTCACTCTTGGATTAAGCCGTTGGCACGGTACCGCCGTCGATCACGTATTCCGTGCCGGTGATGGTGCCCGCGCGGTCTGACGCGATGAAGGCGATTAGGTTCGCAATCTCTTCAGGCTTTGACGGCCGCCCGATGGGCACGCCGCCGAGCGAGTCCATGATCATCTGCTTGCCCTCCTCCACGCTCACTCCGTGCTCCGTAGCAAGGCGCCTTGCCAGTTCCACGGCCGACTCCGTCTCGATCCAACCCGGAGAGACCCGCGCCACGCGCACGCCCCTGGGCGAGACCTGTTTCGATATGCTTTTGGAGTAGGTCGAGAGCGCCGCCTTTGCCGCGGCATAGGCCGTGGTCGCCTCCGGCAATGGTAATTGGCTCTGAATCGAGGTGACATGGATCACCACACCCGAGCCCTGCGCCTCCATCGCCGGAAGCAGTGCGCGGTCCAGCCGGACGGCGGGCATCAGGTTGAGGTTGAGCTCGCGTTGCCAATCGGCGTCATTGAGCGCCCGGTAGCCGCCTGCGGGGGCCGAGGAACCGCCGAGCATGTGGACGATGATGTCCACCCCGCCGAGTTGGTCCTGCGCCGCTGCGGCGAGGCTATCACAGCCCTCAGCGGTGGTCAGATCGGCGGCGACGAACTGCGTCCTCTCCCGGTCGGCCGGCTTGCTGTGGGCGGTGGTGAGCACCTGCGCGCCCAATTCCTCGAAGAGCCGCACCGTAGCGGCTCCGGCACCGCGCGTGCCGGAGGTGATAAGCGCGCGCTTGCCCTCAAGAGTCACGAAGGGAGTCATGGAACGATCTCCAGCTCGGCGATCATCCCGTCCCTCAGGACGAAGAAAAAACGCAGGTCCACGGGGCTGCCGGGGAAGTTGCCTACGAGATGGCTTGTGATGACGGTGTGCCCGTTCTCCTCCGCCAGCGCGAAGGGCTCAACGGTATAGGTGAACTTGGTCGAAACATTCGCCATCCACTGCCGGATCGCGTCGCGCCCAGTATAAGTGTTGCCCTCGTCGACAACCACGGCGTCCTGTGTGAAGCACTCCGAGATCGCCTGGGCGTCGCTTTTCTTGTCGGCCTTGAAATAGGCGTCGATGACTTCGGGAAGATCGATACTCATGGTATTTCTCCTGTTCTTCGCATTTCCCTTGTTGATGGACCCAAATCTAGAGCGTTGACGCGATGCCGATAACCGGGACAAAATGAGATGCGGAATTGCGGATTTCAGGATAATGGCCATCTACAAGCTCACGGATTTCCACGCAGTTCTGGCGATCAGCCGCAGAGGCTCCTTCAGGGCCGCCGCGCTCGATCTGGGCATGTCGACCAGCGCGCTGAGCAACGCGATCGCCAGGCTCGAGGAGCATCTTGGTGTGCGCCTGTTCAACCGCACTACCCGCAGCGTGTCGCTGACCGGCGCCGGGCGCAGGTTCGTAGACCAGGTGAGCCCCGCCCTGCGCGACATCCACCAGGCGCTCGACACGGTGCGCGCGCAGCAGGAAACGCCGTCTGGGGCGCTGCGTATCAACACTTTCGCCACGGCGGGGCGCGAGATCCTGGCCCCACTGGTCTTGGAGTTCCTCAGGCAGTTTCCCGAGGTCCGCGTCGACGTTGTCACCGAGGGCAACCTCGTGGATATCCTCGCCGACTGGCATGCCCCCATCTGGTGGTCCGGTTTGATTGTTAGTGCATCGTCGGCCTCTGGTCCATTAGCACGATG